>NZ_JBHXRF010000008.1:187869-306499 GCF_042717545.1 Rhodococcus sp. NPDC058639 | reverse complement strand
TTTGGTGTTTCATGCGCCGGGTCATGATCAGCGGCGGTTTTTGGAGTTGTTCGAGCGGGATTTGGCGCCGCGTTTGCGCGCACTCGCCTGACCGGTTCCCCACGCGAGTTGTTGCGGGGTGTCCTCTCTCCGGGGGCACCCCGCACTAGGGTGGCAACCATGAGTGCTGCTGAAGATTCCGTATCGAGCATCTACATCGCAGCCCCGGAAGGTGACACCGGGAAGTCGACGGTGGCCCTGGGGTTGTTGCAGACGCTGTGCGCTTCCACCGCCCGTGTCGGCGTCTTCCGGCCCATCGCGCGATCCGACAGCGACACCGACCACATCCTGGAACTGCTGCTCGAGCGCACCACCGCCGATCTCAGCTACGACGACTGCGTCGGCGTGACCTACGACGAGGTGCACGCCGACCCCGAGACGGCGCTCGGCGACATCGTGACCAAGTACCACGCCGTCGCCGACCGATGCGACGCCGTGGTGGTCGTCGGCAGCGACTTCACCGAAATCGCCAACCCGAGCGAACTCGCCTATAACGCGCGCATCGCCGCCAATCTCGACGCGCCCGTGTTGTTGGTGCTCCGCGGCGCGCGCCGCACCCCCGAGGAGATCGCCCACCTCGCCGACCTGTGCGCGAGCGAACTGGCGTTCCACCACGCGCACCTGAGCGCTATCGTCGTCAACCGGTGTCCACCGGAGGCGCTCGAGGAGGTCGCTGCTGCACTCGGTGGCCGGAAGGAACCGGTATGGACCCTGCCGGAAGTGGCGATACTCAACGCACCGACCGTCGCCGAACTGCAGACCGCGATCGGCGGCAAGCTCTACAGCGGCGACCCCGACTTGCTGCAGCGGGAAGCACTGCGCATCATGGTCGGCGGCATGACCGCCGAACGCATTCTCGAACGCATCACCGAGGGTGTCGTCGTCATCGCACCGGCGGACCGGTCCGACGTCATCCTGACGCTCGTCAACGCCAATGCGGCAGAAGGCTTTCCGACGCTGTCCGGCATCATCATGAACGGCGGACTGCTCCCGCACCCCGCCATCGCCCAGCTCCTGTCCGGTCTCGGCTCGAATCTGCCGATCCTCACCACCGACCTCGGTACCTTCGATACCGCCTCTGCGGCGGACCGCACCCGGGGGCGCATGGTGCTCGGCGCGCAGCGCAAGATCGACACCGCGCTCGCTCTCGTCGAACAGCACGTCGACACTGCCGCCCTGCTGGAGCGGTTGCGGCTGCCCCGGCTGTCGGTCACCACGCCGCAGATGTTCGAGTATCAGCTCATCGACCGTGCCCGCAGTGCACCGCGGCACATCGTGCTTCCCGAAGGAGAGGACGACCGCATCCTGCGGGCGGCGGGGCGGGTACTGCAACGGCACATCGCGGACCTCACGATTCTCGGTGACGAACCTGCGGTCCGGCAGCGCGCTGCCCAGCTCGGAGTGGACATTTCCGGTGCGCAGATCATCGACCCGCGCACATCCGAACTCGGTGAGCGTTTCGCCGAGGAGTACCACGAGCTTCGCCGGCACAAGGGCATGACTCTCGACCGCGCAACCGAAATCATGCGGGACGTCTCGTACTTCGGAACGATGATGGTGCATTTCGGACTTGCCGACGGAATGGTGTCCGGCGCCGCACACACCACCGCGCACACCATCCGCCCGTCGTTCGAGATCATCAAGACCGAACCCGGAGTGTCGACGGTGTCGAGCATCTTCCTGATGTGCCTGTCCGACCGGGTCCTCGCGTACGGCGACTGCGCGGTCGTGCCCGCGCCCACCGCCGACCAGCTTGCGGATATCGCCATCTCGTCGTCGGCGACGGCGGCGAAATTCGGAATCGAACCACGTATCGCGATGCTGTCGTATTCGACCGGAGAATCAGGTTCGGGCGCGGATGTCGACAAGGTGCGCACCGCCACGGCGCTCGTCAGGGAGCGCCGCCCCGACCTCGCGGTGGAAGGGCCGATCCAGTACGACGCGGCGATCGAACCGACGGTCGCGAGCGCAAAGCTTCCCGATTCGGAGGTGGCCGGGCGCGCCACGGTGTTCATCTTCCCCGACCTCAATACCGGCAACAACACGTACAAGGCGGTGCAACGCAGTGCCGGCGCCGTCGCGATCGGGCCGGTGCTGCAGGGGCTGAACAAGCCGGTCAACGATCTGTCGCGCGGGGCGTTGGTCCAGGACATCGTCAACACCATCGCGATCACGGCAATTCAGGCGCAGGGAGAAGAATCGTGAGCACATCCACCTCGTTGACCGCGGGGACCGTCTTGGTACTCAATTCGGGTTCGTCGTCGATCAAGTTCCAGCTCATACACCCCGAAACCGGGGAAGCTGTAGCGCACGGACTCATCGAGCGCATCGGTGAGCCGGAGGGGCGGATCATCTTCCACCACACCACCGGAACCGAGGAACGGGTGGGCGAGATCCGCGACCACCGGGCCGGTTTGCGCACGGTGCTGGACATGCTCGAGACGCTGGGCAGGCCGCTGCAGGAAGCCGGTATCGCAGCCGTCGGACACCGGGTCGTTCACGGCGGCACCGTGTTCCACGAACCGACGCTCGTCGACGACGACGTGGTGAAGGCCGTGGCCGAGTTGTCCATCCTTGCGCCGCTGCACAATCCGGCGAACGCCATAGGGATGGAGGTCGCGCGCGAGGAACTGCCCGACATCCCGCATGTCGCAGTCTTCGACACCGCGTTCTTCCACGCGCTCCCCGCAGCAGCCGCAACGTACGCACTCGAGCGAAACATCGCTCGCGAGCACGACATCCGGAGATACGGATTCCACGGGACGTCGCACGAATACGTCTCACAGCGCGCGGCAGCGTTCACCGGTCGCGATCAGGCCGAGCTGAACCAGATCGTGCTGCACCTCGGCAACGGCGCATCCGCGTCGGCCATCGAGGGTGGCCGTCCGATCGACACGTCGATGGGGCTCACTCCTCTCGAGGGCCTGGTCATGGGCACGCGGACAGGCGACATCGACGCCGGCGTCGTCATGCACCTCAATCGGGTCGCGGGAATGAAGGTCGACGCGATCGACGACCTGCTCAACCGGCGCTCCGGACTCCGCGGCCTTTCCGGTGTCAACGACTTCCGCGCGCTGCTGAACCTCATCGACGAAGGCGACGAAGACGCGAAGATCGCATACGACGTCTATGTGCACCGTTTGCGGAAGTACATCGGTGCGTACGTCTTCGAGTTGGGGGGAGCGGACCAGATCATCTTCACCGCGGGCGTAGGCGAGAACAATGTCGATGTCCGGCGTGACGCGCTCGCGGGCCTGGAACGGCTCGGCATCGTGGTCGACCTCGAACGCAACGCAGCTCCCGGCAAGGGGGAGCGCCGGATCTCCGCAGACGATTCGAAGGTCGAAGTCCTGGTGATCCCCACCAACGAGGAACTCGCTATCGCCCGCGCCGCTGCGGAATTCGCGTAACGGCCGGTACACCGGCTAGGCGGGAACGGTGGATTGCCGAACGACGAGCCGAGGAGTCAATGCCACCGACGACGCCGGTAATCCGTGGGTGACTGCGAGCAGCATCTCGGCCGCGTGCATGCCGATCTCCCGGTGGGGACTGTGCACTGTCGTGAGAGGTACGGTCAGTTCGCTACAGATGGGGATGTCGTTGTAGCCGACGACTCCTATGTCCTGTCCCGGGCGCAGCGAGCGCTCCCGCAGGACCCCGAGCACGCCGATCGCGCTGAAGTCGTTCGCGGCGAAGATCGCGGTCGGTGGCTCGGGCAGCGACAGCAGCGCTTCGGCTCCGCGCCTTCCGGCGGCAGGATCGAATCCCTCTTCGCGCACGTAGGGGGCCGGCACCTCGATTCCGGCGTCGTTCAGTGCCGCAATGCAACCTTCCAGTCGATCGATGCCTGTGCTGGCCCACCGCGGTCCGGAGATGATCCCTACCCGGGTATGACCGAGGCGGGCGAGGTGCTCCCCGACGAGACGGCCGCCGAGGCTGTCGTCACAAGTCGCCGACAGCGCTCCGGGATATCTTCGGCTGACGAGTACGAACGCCACTCCGCGCCGAGAGAGTTCGTCGAGGTTTGCGTTGTCGAGCCGAGCGTCTCCGAAGATGAGGCCGTCGACGTTGCGTCCGAGGAGGAGATCGATCCGTCGGCGTTGCCGAGCAGCATCGTCATGGGTGTTCGCGACGAAGGTTTCGTACCCTGCCCGGTTGGCGGTGTCTTCGATCGCGTCGTACATGGCGGAGAGGACGATGTCGGTGAGGTGAGGGACGAGGACACCGAAAGCGGTCGATTTCTTCGTCGTCAGGCTTGCTGCGTTGGGGTTGGGTACGTACCCCAACTCCTGAGCGAGACGGGACAATCGGAGGTCGCTTTCGGTGGCGGACCGGGGGTCTGCCGCCACGCGTCGCAATGCACGTGACACGGTCGAAATGTGTACGCCCGCAGCTTCGGCGACCGTTTTCAACGTCACGTTTGCCGACGTCCTTTTCACCAGGGTCGCTCCCTCCGCCGATCCGCCAGTGCTGCCGTGGTCTTGCTCGGCCCCTAAGCTAGCACCGCGTGCAATCGATTGCGCAACACGTTGCTACGGCAAAGGAGTGCATATGACCGGTCTCGGAGGCCTCAATCCGTCCCCATCGTCCCTGACTTTGGGCCTGGTGCAGCAGCGGGTTCCGCTGGTCGAAACAATGGCCGACGTCGACGCGGCCACCGATCGGGTGGTCGCGGCACTGCGCGCCGCCAAGGACGGGTTCTCCGCCCTCGACCTCGTGGTCTTTCCCGAGTACTCGCTGCACGGACTCCGGAAGTCCGGATGGGCCCGGGACGAACTGATGTGCGACCTGGACGGTCCGCAGGTCGAGCGGCTGCGTCTCGCCTGCCGGGATGCCGGCGTGTGGGGGTGTTTCAGCGTGATGGAGCGCAATCCGAACGGGGCGCCGTTCAACTCGGGGATCGTCGTCGACAGCGCCGGTGAGATCGCACTCTATGTGCGCAAACTGCATCCGTGGACCCCGAAGGAGCCGTGGGAGCCCGGCGACATCGGTGTGCCGGTGTGCCGGGGACCGAAGGGCTCGGTGCTGTCGCTGCTGATCTGTCACGACGGAATGTTTCCCGAGGTCGCGCGCGAGGCGAGTTACCGAGGCGCCAACGTCTTGCTGCGGACCGCGGGCTACAAGTTCCCCCTGAAGCAGTCCTGGCGGATCACCAACGAAGCCAATGCCTTCCAGAACCTCGCGTACACCGCGTCGGTGTGTCTGGCGGGACACGACGGTAATGGCATTCCCTCGATGGGTGAGGCGATGGTCTGCGACTTCGAGGGAACCATCGTCGAGCGCGGAGATTCCACCCCCGACCGTGTCGTGACCGCGACGATCGAGCCCGCGCGGGCTGATGCCGCCCGGCGCGAGTGGGGCGTGGAGAACAACATCTACCAGCTCGGCCACCGCGGATATACCGCTCTCGCAGGTGGAGCGACGGATTGCCCTTACACCTACATGAGCGACCTCGTGTCCGGCCGTTACCGGGTGCCGTGGGAGGACGAGGTGCAGATCGTCGACGGGACCAGCGAAGGTTACGGGCCGCCTCGCGAGGCGGGATCCAGCGTGGACACCGCCCGGGGCGGGCTCGAGGCCCGGTGACGGGGCGGATTGTGACACGCATGTAACGGCAATGTGAAAGCTTTCGGGATACGCGACGAAAGCTCGACAATTAGTCCGAGCTGCATCTATCTTCTCCTTACGCAATCGGTTGCACAACCATTTGCGCATCTCGGAGGAGAGGCTTCCCGTATGACTTCCCAGAGCGGTGACCGCGTATCGGTCGCGGACCGGACCCGCTACGACGTCGGTGCAATGACCGAAGGCGACGTGTACAAGTTGCTGTCGTGCGCGGTGCAACCCCGGCCGATCGCGTGGGTCTCGACCGTCTCTGCCGCGGGGGTCCGGAATCTCGCACCGTTTAGTTTCTTCACCGTCGCCTCCCGGAATCCCGCCACGCTGATGATCTCCATCGGCGAACGCATCGGGGCACCGGGCGAGCCGAAGGACACGCTGGTCAACATTCGCGAGACCGGAAATTTCGTCGTGAACATTCCTTCCGCCGACACTGCCGACGCCGTCACCGCCTCGTTCGCCACCGTCGAGCCGGACGTCGACGAGTTCGCCCTCTCCGGCGCGACACCGATCGCGTCGCACTCCGTGTCGGCGCCGTCGGTGCTGGAATCGCTCATCTCACTGGAGTGCGCACTGCTCCAGGAAGTGGAACTCGGCACCGACACCCTCGTACTCGGGACGGTCACGACTGTCACGTCCCGGCCCGGTGTCCTGTCGGAGAACCTGCACGTCGACACCCTCGAACACCATTTTCTCGGCCGCCTCGCCGGCCCGTTCTACACGACCGACATGAACAGGGTCGCGCAGTGACCGCCGCGGGTGAACTGGACGCACGCGAAGCATCCTCCGACGTGGACACCATCAATATCGCAGTGGTGCAGACGGAGTCGCGCCCCGGACGGTGGCAGCGCAACATCGACGAGGTCGCGGTAACTGTTCGCCGACTCGCAGCCGAGGGCTCGGACATCATCGTTCTTCCCGAGTTCTTCGCCAGCGGATACGACCTCGAGGGCGACATCCCGTCCGTCGCGGAAACGGTGCCCGGCAGAACCTCCGACGCACTGGCCGACTTGGCCACCGAGACAGGCACCGTCCTCGTCACCGCACTGCCGCACCGCACCCCGGAAGGAACGGTCGCAGACAGTTCCCTGGTAGTCGGTCCGGATGGACTGCTCGCACTCGGGCACAAACGATTCCTGTGGGGACAGGAGAATTCGGTGTTCACCCCCGGCGCGCAGAGCGGGCTCCTCGTGCCCACACCGTTCGGAACCATCGGCGTGGTCATCTGCTACGAGGCGGGATTCCCGGAAACCGTGCGGGACCTGGCACGACGGGGAGCTGACATCATCGCGATTCCCTCGGCATTCGGTCATCCGCGCCTGCACGTGTGGAAGCTGCTGACGCGATCGCGAGCACTGGAGAACGGGGTCGTCGTCGCCGCGGCCGGCCTCACCGGCCGTACGGGCGGTGGCCCGCGGTTCGCCGGACACAGCGTCATCGTCGGTCCACGCGGCCGCACGATCGCCGAGCTGGACGAGAGCGTCGGTGCCGTTGCGGCAGTCGTCACCCGTAGTTCGCTTTCCGAAGCCCGCCAGGAAGTCCCGTACCTGAAGGACCTGCTACGTCTCGGCGGAATAGCCGGGCACACGAGCACCACCGAGAAGACACTGGAGAGGAACTGAGATGTTCGACCTGAGATCAGCCGATCTGCTGCGCGCGTTCACGCGCCAGCTCGAACTGTGCAAGGTCCGGCCCGGGGAACAAGTGGTGATCCTGGCGGAACCGGCCAGTCGCGGCGACTACGTTGCCGCTGCGTTCGGTGCTGCCCAGAGTCTCGGCGCTCAGGTGCTGTCGGCGACCGTCCCGGGAGGTAGCGCCGCGCCGATGCCCAGCACCCACACCGGTGCCGGCCCCGGCCTGGTCTCCGTGATGAACAGTGTGGCGACGCAGAACCTGCTCAAGGCAGCCGATCTCGTCGTCGACCTCACCAGCGAGGGGTTCATCCACGCACCCATCCAGCAGGAGATCCTTGCCTCCGGCACCCGCATCATCTTCGTCTGCGACGCACCGGACGTGCTGATCCGCAATATGCCCCAGGAAGGCGACAAGGAGCGCGTACAAGCGGGCGTCGATCTGGTCCGGCAGGGATCGATCATGCGCATCACCAACGAGGCCGGCACCGATCTCACAGTGGAACTGCGCAATTCGCAGCCCGAGTTCCAGGTCGGCTTCGCGGACGACAAGGGACGATGGGATCACTGGCCCAGCACCATGGTGTTGTGCTGGCCCGAAATCTCCAACGGCCGGATCGTCCTGTCCGAGGGCGACATCCTGTTGCCCTTCAAGGAATACGTCCGTGAGCCCACGACCCTGACCGTGACGAACGGCCACATCGACGAGGTCACCGGGGGAGCCGAAGCAGCATTGCTGAACATGTTCTTCGCCGATTCGAACGACAAGTGGGCCCGGTACCTCTCGCACATGGGCTGGGGCCTGATGAAGTCGGGCGACTGGTTCGCCGCAGCGATGTACGGCAAGGACGACATCATGGGCATGGATGCCCGGGCGTTCGCCGGAAGCTTCCTCTGGTCGACCGGACCCCACCCCGTTCTCGGGCGTGACTCCTACGCGCATCTCGACATCGGAATGCGCTCGTGCACCGTGTCCATCGACGGCATCGATGTCGTCACCGAAGGCCGATTGGTGGAGAACTGACATGGCACCCATCCAAGTAGTGATCGCGGGCGGAGGGCTCGGCGGACTCACGGCGGCACTCGCACTGCGTCATCGCGGCCTGCAGGTCACCGTCCTGGAGGCGGCGGCCGAACTGGGCGAAGTCGGCGCGGGCATCCAGACCGCCCCGAACGCGAGCCGGATTCTGATCGGTCTCGGAATGCGGCGCCAACTCGAGGCCATCAAGACCGAGCCCATGGATCAGGTGCGACGCCGATGGGAGAACGGCAAGGTCGTCGCGCTCACCTCGCTCGGTGAGTACTGCAAGGAGAAATTCAACGCGCCGTACTGGCACTACCATCGCGCGGATCTGCATTCGGCAATCCACGTCAAGTGCCTCGACCCCGAGGGCCCCGGGCCCATCGTGGAGTTCGTGACCGACGCGCAGGTGGTCGACGTCGACCGCACGAATCCCTCACGCCCGGTGGCGGTCACGTCGAACGGTGGACGATACGAGGCCGACGTGGTCATCGGGGCAGACGGCATCCGTTCGACCGTGCGCGACGTCATCGGCCTACCGGACACGTTGGTCTTCTCGGGCGAAATGGCCTTCCGCGCACTGGTTCCCGGAGACCGCATCGTCAAGGATCCCGCAACCCGCTGGCTCGTGGACCGCTACCAGAGCACGATCTGGTACGGCCCCGACCGCCACCTCGTCCACTACATGATCCGGGACGGGGAGTACCTCAACATCGTCGCGCTCGTCCCGTGCACCGACGAGGTGCGCGACGGAGGACCCAGACTGGTGGGGCCCGAAGAGCTGATGGCAGCCTTCCCCGGCTGGGACGACCGCGCGCTCGCCATGATGGCCAAGGCCGACGAGAACGTGCTGTGCCAGGCCCTGTACTACCGCAGGCCCGATCCGAGATGGGTCGAAGGCCGGGTCGCCCTGCTCGGTGACGCGTGCCATGCCATGCTTCCCTACCAGGCCCAGGGCGCCTCGCAAGCCATGGAGGACGCCGCAGTCCTCGCGGAAGAACTCGGCCGGGTAACCGCCGCCGGAATCGACGAAGCGCTGGCGCGCTACGTATCCCGTCGTGCGCGACACGCTCGCATGGTGCAGGATGCAAGCCTGCAGAACAAGACTTTCTATCACCTACCCGATGGACCCGAGCAACAGCTGCGGGACGCGACACTGGCGTCGTTCTCTGGGGAATCCGATATCTCGTACGACTGGCTCTGGAGCGGCACACCGCTCGACGACAGCGACGACGAGAAATTCCACTACGCGTTCGTCCGATAGCGAATCGGATGCAGCGCAAACATATCCGCGCCGGAGGGTTGCGATGAAAACTGGTGACCAAGTAGTACAGGAGCTCCCCTGGAAATGGGGAGTGCAAGGAAAAATCTTCATCATCGGCGGTCTCGGGTACATGTTCGATGCCTGGGATGTCGCACTCAACGGGTTCTTGACGCCGCTGCTCGGCACCTACTGGGATCTGACTACCGCCGAGCGGGGCCTGGTCGCCACCGGAAACCTGGTTGGCATGGCAGTCGGTGCCGTGGTGTGGGGCACTCTCGCCGACCGGATGGGGCGGAAGCGTGCCTTCTCCTTGACGCTGCTGATCTTCGCGCTGTTCTCGGTGCTCGGCGCTTTCTCGCCGAACTTCGAGGTCTTCATTCTGCTCCGCTTCCTCGCGGGCTTCGGCCTCGGTGGTTGTATCCCCGTCGACTACGCACTTGTCAGCGAGTTCTCGCCACGCAAGATCCGCGGCAAGGTCCTCTCGGCTATGGACGTGTGGTGGCCCATCGGTGCCACCGTGTGCGGCGTGGTCGCTACGCTCCTCGTGCCGATCGACGGCGACGTGCGCTGGCGATACATGTTGCTGTTCATGGTTCTGCCTGCGCTGCTGCTCTTCTGGGTGCGACGCGGCATTCCTGAGTCACCGATCTATCTCGCCAAGGTCGGCCGCGAGACAGAGGCTCGTGCGGTCATCGACGACATGGTCGAGCGCACCGGGGCACCGGTGGTCGAGTACGTCATCGTCCCGGAAACCGAGTCGCGCGGTCCCGGCGGCCTGCGGGCCGGCTGGACGCAGCTCAAGTCCGTCTGGACCTACAGCCCCGGTATCACGGCCACCGCGTGGATGCTGTTCGTCTCGATCATGTTGCTCTACTACGCCGCGCTCAGCTGGATGCCCTCGATCCTGCGGGCCGAGGGTTACGGGGAATTCGCGGCCTTCGCCGGCACCACTCTGATGACCGGCGTCGGAATCGTCGGCGTGCTCACCTCTGCGCTGCTGGTCGAGGTGTTCGGACGTAAATGGGTCATCGGGTTGTCCGGACCTGTCGCCGGTGTCGCGCTGGTGCTGTTCGCCATGATGCTGGACGTGCAGTCTGCCGCACTGATCTGGCTGGGAATCTTCGGGTTCGTCATCCAGCTCACGATTCCGGTGCTGTACTGCTACGTCTCCGAGCTGTACCCGACGACGATCCGCGCATCCGGCTTCGGCTACGCCTCGTCCGTCAGCCGTATCGCGACAGGTTTCGCACCGTTGCTGTTCGGTTCGGTGATGTGGCCGATCCTCGGCTTGCCGCTCACCTTCGGAATCGTCACCGCATTCGTCGTGTTCGCTGTTCTCTGGATGTCGTACTTCGCACCCGAGACCAAGAACCGTGAACTCGACACGCTCGTAGACGATTCCGCTGTCGGCGGCGGAACCCCCGACACCGTCGGTGGAGAGGTCCGGGTCTGATGAAGCCCGCACGATTCGACTATCACCGCGCACGCGACGTACAGGGCGCACTCCGGTTGCTTGCCGATCTGGGTGAGGACGCGAAGATCATCGCGGGCGGTCAGTCACTGGTCGCCATGATGAACTTCCGTCTGGCCCGCCCGGCTCACCTCGTCGACGTCGGTGCACTCGACGCGCTGCGTTACGTTCGCAGGGACGACGAGGGGCTCCACATCGGCGCGCTCACCACGCATCTCGAAGTGGAGTCGGGGGGCCTCGATGCAGACTTCGCGGTGCTCAGCGAAGCGATGCGGTGGGTCGGTCACTACCCGATCCGGACGCGGGGCACAGTGGGCGGGAGTATCGCGCACGCCGACGCAACAGCGGAATGGTGCCTTCTCGCAGTGCTTCTCGACGCCGTGATCGTCGTCGAGAGTGTGCGCGGACGGAGGTCGATCGATGCGGGCTCGTTCTTCTTCGGTTTCTATTCCACCGAATTGGCATTCGACGAGATGATCGTCGAGATCGTCTTCCCGAACCCGGCTCCTCACGCCGCGATAACGGAGTTCGCGGAACGGCAGGGCGACTTCGCGATCGTCGCAGCAGCCGTTTCGCTGGACCTCCGCGGCGCCGAGGTGGTGGGCGGAAGGGTCGCACTGGGTGGCGTCGGGGCCACGCCGGTGCGATCACCCGAGGCCGAACGGGTACTCGCCGCCGGCGGCACGTTCGACGACTGTGCCGAGACCGCCGCCGACGCGCTCGAACTCGAGGACGACGGCGCGTACACCGCCGACTATCGCCGTACCCTCGTCCGCACGCTGGTGGCCCGAGCGTGTAAAGACGCACTGGTCTCCCAAGGAGTTTCGTCATGACGACCGTTGCACCCAGCCATGGGGAGGGCACCCAGGCCAAGTTCGTAGGCAGATCTGTAGCACGCAGGGAAGACCCGCGGTTGCTCACCGGCCGCGGCCGATTCGTGGACGACATCTCCATGCCCGGTCTGCTGCACGCCCAGTTCGTCCGCAGCACGGTGGCCGCGGGTTCGGTGACCGCGCTCGACGTGTCGGATGTCCTCGGCGTCGACGGTGTGCGTGCGGTGTTCACCGCCCCCGATCTCGCATTGAAACCGATCCGGGCCGAGCTGAGTCGGCCACTCGAGGAGTTCGTTCCCACCGACATGCCGATTCTGAGCAGTGACCGGGTGCGGTATGTCGGTGAACCTCTGGCTCTTGTCGTCGCCGACGACGCCTACACGGTCGAGGACGGACTCGAAGCAGCCCGCGTGGCATACGAGACCGTCACCGCGATCACGTCCGCGGACCAAGCCCTCTCGGCCGGCGTTCCGTTGGTGCACGACGAAGCAGTGAACAACACGGTCGTCGACGTGCAGATGTTCGCCACCGAGGGCATCGACGAGATTTTCGATGCCGCGCACACGGTCGTGTCGGTGCAGTCACGTACCGGTAGGCAGAACGCCCTTCCGCTCGAAACCAGGGGCTGCATCGCCCATTGGGATGATCGCGACGAACAGTTGATCATCTACATCTGCACACAGATACCTCACCAGGTACGCACCGTCACAGCTCACTGTCTCGGCCTCCAGGAGCAGCAGGTCCGCGTGATCGTTCCGGACATGGGAGGGGGCTTCGGACAGAAATGCGTGGTGGGACGCGAGGAAATCGCCGTAGCAGCAGCGGCATTGAAACTTCGGCGCCCTGTGAAGTGGATCGAGGACCGTAAGGATGCCCTGACCGCGTCGTTCCTGGCGCGTGAACAACAGTACGACGTGCGGGCGGCGTTCGATGCGGAGGGGCACATTCTGGGGCTCGACGCCGACGTGATCTGCGACATGGGCGCGTACTCGTGCTACCCGTTCACGGCCGGCATCGAGCCTCTGATGGCGTCGGCAGAAATGCCTGGCGTGTACCAGGTTCCCGCGTACCGCGTCCGGGGACGTTCGATCTTCAGCAACAAGACCCCGACTGCCCCGTACCGCGGAGTGAGCCGGCCCCAGTACGTGATGGTCATGGAGCGGCTGTTCGAGAGAGCTGCCCGGGAGTTGGGCCTGGACGCGGTGGAGATCAGGCGTCGCAACGTGATCACGGCGTTCCCGTACACGGGGATCAACAACGTGACCTACGATCCCGGCTCCTACCTGGAGGCGCTCAACGCCTGTGAGAAAGCCCTGCGCGATGAAGGCTGGTACGAGTTCAAGGAACGCGCGGAAGCGGAGGGCCGGCACATCGGTATCGGCTACTCATGTTTCAGTGAACGTACTGGCTATGGAAGCACGGCATTCGCAGCACGGAAGATGAAAGTCGTGCCCGGATTCGATATCTCCGAGATCCGCATGGATGTCTCCGGGACAGTTTCAGCGACCACGGGCACGATGAACCACGGTCAGAGTCACGAGACCACGATGGCGCAGATCGTCGCAGATCGTCTCCGTGTCCAGGTAGAACAGGTCAAGATCGTGCAAGGTGATACCGACCGGATCACCTACGGATTCGGCTCGTTCGCTTCGCGCTCGATCACCATCGGCGGGAGCGCCGTGTCGGTCGCGGCAGATAAACTGGGCCAGAAGCTGTGCGAGATTGCGGCGCATCTGCTGGAGACGCGCCGCGACAACGTCGAACTCGCACCCGGTCGTGTCCGGCAGATCGACGACCATTCGAAGTTCGTCACCCACCGGGACATCGCGGACGTCGCCTACCTCCGTGCCCAGTTGCTGCCCAAAGGGGTCGATCCCGGGTTGTCCGCGACGGCGAGCTTCGACGTGTTCAACGACGGAACGTTCTCCAACGCGACCCACGGTGTCGTGGTCGAACTGCACGAGGGCACCGGAAAAGTCGAGATCCTCAGGTACTTCTGTGTGGAGGACTGCGGAGTCGCCATCAACCCGAAGGTTGTCGAGGGACAGTGCCGCGGCGGTATCGCCCAGGGCATCGCGGGAGCACTGTTCGAGCAGGTCTCCTACGACGACAACGGCAACCCGTTGTGCGCGAGCTTCATCGACTACAAGGTACCGACGGCCTGTGAGATACCCGAGATCGGTATCCACCACCTCGAAACACCCTGTCTGTTCACAGAATCCGGCGCCAAGGGTGCCGGTGAGGGTGGCACGATCGGCGCGCCTGCCGCGGTGCTCAATGCCGTCAACGACGGACTGCGGGCAACGGGAGTCGAACTCGACAACACGCCGATCACGCCGGTAGCCGTGCAACGCGCCCTGCGGAAGGAGATCGCATGAGCAACAAACAACTGATCGAACTGACCGTCAACGGTGTCGATCACGAGGTGATCACCGAGCCACGCCGCACTCTCGTGGACGTGCTGCGGCACGACCTGCGGCTGACGGGTACGCACGTAGGCTGCGAACACGGAGTGTGCGGGGCCTGCACCGTTCTGATCGACGGCAAGCCCGCCCGGGCATGCCTCACGTTCGCGGCGCAGGTCGAGAACACGGAGATCCGCACCGTCGAGTCGCTGAACACCGACGGCACGCTGAGCGACATGCAACAGGCGTTCGCCGATCATCACGGTCTGCAATGCGGTTTCTGTACCCCGGGATTCCTGATGCTCGCCGAGGGCTACCTCGCCGAGAACCCGGACGCGACCAAGGAAGAGATCCGCGAGGTCGTCGCCTCGAACTACTGCCGCTGCACCGGTTATCAGACCATCGTGGAGGCAATCGACGCGTGCGCCGAGCAACGTCGGTGCGCCGCCTGCCCGAAGTCCTGAGGCTTGTCCCCGAAACGGAGAACTGCTGTGTTACTGACCAATACGCTCGACATCGACGCGTCCGCCGACGACGTGTTCCGGTTGATCAACGACGATGTCGAACGAGTCGCCACCTGCGTGCCGGGCGCTGCGATCACCGGCAAGGACGGTGAGACCTTTCTCGGAGGAGTGAAGGTCAAGGTCGGGCCGATCAGCGCGTCGTACTCCGGCACGATCCGCTTTCTCGAAATCGATCCTGACGCGAAAACGCTGAGGCTGGCCGCGAAGGGTGCCGACTCGCACGGCAACGGCGACGCCGAGGCGGAAGTGGCGATCACCATCGAGCCGAGAGGCGCAGGTTCGCGCCTGACCCTCCGGACCGACCTGGTGATCAGCGGCAAGATCGTCTCCTTCGGTAAGGGCGCGATCGTGGCAGTGTCGAACAAGGTGCTGCAGCAGTTCGCCGTCAACCTCGGTGCCATGCTGGCGGGCAGCCCGCAGGCGACTCCCGTCGCGGCGGGAACCGCACCCACCCCCCGGACTCCCGCCGGTCTGCAGACCGCTCCGGCGGCCGCTGCTCCCCTCGCAGCCGGCGAGTTCGACGCGATGGCGCTGCTCCCCGCGCCTGCGCGCAAATACGGTCTAGTCACCGCGGTATTTCTCGCCGGCATGGTGGAGGGCTGGCTGGTTACGCGCGCCTTCGGTCGTCGATAGGGAGAACGCGTCGGCCCCTCAGATCAGGCTGCGGGGCCGGATGGCATTCGCGAGATCGACCAGGGTGTAACGGTGCGCGCGCTCCGGGCACTTGCGGGCGAGTTCGCGAAGGGCGGCTTCGGTGCCCCGGCGCAGGCCGTTCTCCGTGAACCGGCTGTCGAGGATCCGGCCGTGGTCACGCCGGGGGGATCGGCCGGCCCGGACCCATTCGAGGGCGGTGCCGAGCACCAGGGCGCGCATCTGCAGGGCGCGGCTCTCGTCGGCCGGCAACGACGACACACGCTGTGCGGCGTCGACGAGGTCGGCATCGGTCAGCTCGTCGATGTTGCCGTGACGCAGCAGGATCAGCGCCGCGGTCATGTTCGCGACGTTGTGGTGCCGAGACGTGTGGGGAACCTGGTCGAGGACGTCGACCGCATCGCCGGTCCTGCCGCTGCCCGCGAGTTGGCGGGCGAGGCCGAAGGCAGCACTGACCACGCTGTGATCGGTGCGCCACACTGTGCGGTAGAAGTTCTCGCAGAAGGTCCGCCAGGACGCGGGATCGTCGCTCTCCCAATGTTCGAGCGTCAGTTCCGCGGTGGCGGCCAGCGCGAGTTTGGGTGCGAGCTCACCCGGCAATGCCTGCAGCACCCGATCGAAGCGGGTGAACGCGCCTTCGTAGTCTGCTTGCAGCAGGGCAGCGTTACCCGCGTACCAGTCGATACGCCAATCGGCGCCGATCTCTCGTTCGAGCCGGGTGAGGATCTCGATGGCTTGTTCGCCGCGCCCCAGATCAAGGTTGGCCCGCACTTCGGCGAGAGTGATCTCGCGGGAGAACGCGGCGTCGGTGGTCCCGGACACGCGCTCGAGTCCGTTGTCTCGCGCGTGCCGCAACGAGTCGAGGGTCTGCTGCGGTTCGCTGTGCACGGCTGCGGTGAGAAGAGCGGCACTCGGATCCGCGGGGTCGAGCAGCGGCACGGGCAGCGCCGCGGTGACGTCGCGGGGGGAGAGCATCACCGTGCGGTCGACGCCGTCGGCAAGCGCGTCGGTGCGGGCCACATCCTCGTCGGTGCCGAAGGTCGTGCGTTGCGGGCTGAACATCGTGGAGAACCCGGGATGTTCGGTGCGGGTCTGCTGCGACAGGATTTCGCGGAGCACTCCGGTGAGCTGACCGGCAACCTCGTCGGCCGACGAGAACCGCAGAGCAGGATCCGCGTTCGTCGCGCGCAGGAGCAGGCGGTGGAACGAGTCGAATTCGGCGAGCAACGGAGCTTGCGCCGGTGTGGGCAGTCCGTCGAGGTAGCGGCCCTTCTCCGACGGCATCTCCAGGGTGAGCACCGCAAGAGTCCGGCCCACGGTGTAGATGTCGCTGGCGACGGTGGGACCCGTCCGCACGATCTCGGGCGCTTGATATCCGGGGGTGCCGTACAGGTACCCGTAGTCCTCGATGCCCGCCACGGCGCCGAGGTCGATCAGTTCGAGTTGCTCGTCGGTGACCATGATGTTCTCGGGTTTGAGGTCGTTGTAGACGAGCCCGATGTCGTGCAGATACTGCAGTGCCGGAAGAACTTCCAGCATGTAGGCGATGGCCTGATCCACCGGCATCCGTTGTGGCTTGGGGTACGTGTCGAGGACTTCCCGCAGCGTGTGCCCGCCGACGTACTCCATGACGATGTAGCCCATCGGCGTGCCGTCGGGGAGTGGATGCTCGACGAAGTTGTAGATGCGGACGATGCTCGGGTGGCTCACCTCTGCAAGGAATTGCTGTTCGGCGACCGCGACGGCTTGCGCCTCCGCGTCACCCGAGTGCAGCAGACCCTTGAGGACAACCCACCGATCGCTGACGTTGCGGTCCACAGCGAGGTAGATCCAGCCGAGCCCGCCGTGCGCGAGGCACCCTTGGATTTCGTACTGGCCCGCCACGAGATCTCCGCGCCGCAGGACCGGGGTGAAGGAGTAGGGCGACCCGCACCGCGGGCAGGTGCCCGTCGTCGGTCCCGGGCCGGACGGAGTGCTGCGCCCGACCGGCTCGCCGCACTTCCAGCAGAACCGTTTCCCCTCCGCGACATGCGGCGTGCGCAGAACGGCGTGCATCGGGTCCTGTGGCGCAGCGACCGGGACATCGACCAGTCCTGCGATCCGCCGACGGCCCGCTCCGCGCGGCCGGGTACGCCGGCTCGAGGAACGCTGAGAGGGCATCGAGCGCTCGGACCGGCCCGTGTCCAGGAGCGGGGCACGCTGCGTTCCCTGCCCCGGCGCGGTCTCGCTCTGCGCGTTCGCGGAAGCGGGGTCTGCGTCGTCGGGTGGGCGGTTGGCGGACATCACTTCCTCAATCCACGTACGTGGGTGCCGGTGGCTCCGGCGCGGGCCCCAGTACCGAAAGGTACCTGTCGTAGAGTGCGGTCCAGGTGCCGTCCGAGCGGATACGTTCCAGTGTGCGGTTGACGAACCGAACCAGGTCGTCGTTGCCGCGGGTGATCCCGATTCCGTACGGTTCCGTGCGCAGTGAATCTCCGACGACTTCGACGTACGGGTCCTGCGCGGCGAAGCCCGCCAGAATCGTGTCGTCGGTGCTCACGGCGTCGACCTGCTGTTGCTGGAGCACCACCAGGCAGTCCGCCCAGGACGGGACCGTCAGAATCGACGCGGACGGTTGTACCTCGCGCATCCGCTCGAGCGAGGTGGTGCCGTCGACGATGCACACGCGTCGCCCCACGAGGTCGGAGACGTTGCGAATCCCGGAATTCCTGACCACGAGCACGCGTTGCTCGGCGCGCAGATAGGTCGTGGAAAAGTCCACGAGTTCGCGACGTGCGCACGTGATGCTCATCGTCTTCGCCACGATGTCCACCGTCGAACTCTGCAGCGCCTCCTCGCGCTCGGCGGAACTGAGGATCCGGAAATCGACCAGTTCGGGACTGCCGAGGAGATCACGGGCGATTTCCCGAGCGATGTCGACATCGAAGCCGGTGATGTCACCGGTGGTGGGGTCGCGATAACTCAGCAGATTGCTCCCGGCGTCGAGCCCGACGATGAGGCGGCCCCGAGCGCGGATCGCGTCGAGGGTGGGCCCGGAGTCGGCGCCGTTCGGGCGCAGGCTCGCTGTGGGATCGCCGCATTCCGGTGAAGCGGATGTCGGCCCGGACGGTTCGGCGATCTCGGCGCCCTCCGGAAGCGGAAATGTTCTCTCGGTGGTCTCGACGACGGACGGACGAGCGGAAGGCTGCGTGCCGCAGGAGAATACGAGAGCAGCGACGGCGCACAGTGCAGCGACGAAGACGGAAGGGCGGCGCGATCTCATTGGTACTCCCTGATCCGTCGCCACAGTCCGATTCCGGTTCCCGTGAGTGCAATGACGACGAGGATCACCGCGGCCGGGACGAGCCCCGACAACGTGCGGGAGGCACGGGACTCGTTGTCGCGTAGTTCGGTACGTGACTCTGCGATGGCGGTCGAGAGGGCGTCGTCGAGTGTCGTGAACTGTGCGGTCGATTCGTCCGGACCGGGTCCGATCACCAGGACGACGGCGGCCTCGTAGTCGCCGCGTTCGAGAGCGTCCGTCGTGCGCGCATGAGAATTGATCCACGCGTCACGGGCTGCTTGCGCACGCTGTACCGCTTCGACCCCGGCTTCGGTCGGGTCGGCGCCGCCGTACCGTTCGAGAAGATCACCGAGGCGGGTGATCCGCTCGTCGTACGTTCCGTCGTACGCACCGGTGGTGTGACGTTGCGCCAGCAGCAGCGTTTCGGCGGTGCGTGACTGCTGGGCGAGGATTCTGCTCTCTGTGAGGACCGCCAGTGGTTCGGCGCCCTGTTCGAGTGCGCGTTCGGTGGCGTCGGAGGACACCAGTCCCGCGACGAGCAGCCAGGCGAGCAGCGACCCGGCGGCGGCGATGGCCACCAGCAGACCGAGATTGAATGTGCGCCGGGTTTTGCGGCTGACCAGCATGTGAACCGCGACGAGTGCAGCGACGGTGACGAGTAGCAGTCCGATCGCCGGCCAGGGTGGTCGCACCGCGGCACGTTGAGTGGCCTCGACCGCGGCGACCCCTTCCGACTGCAGTTCCTGCGCCGCGGGAAGCAACACGGACTGCATCATGTACGACGCTTCACCGAGATAGGCGGAGCCGACGGGATTGCCGCCGCGCGAATTGGCGCGTGCGGTCTCGATCAGCCCGGTGTACACGGGCAGCATGCGTCCGATCTCGGTGAGGTTGCGGGTGCTGTCGGCCTCGTCCGCGGTGAGACCGGTCGCGGCGACCACGAGATGGTCGGAGGCCTCAGCGAGGGCGTCCAGATAACGCTCTCGAACCTCGGCGGGCTCGATGCCCCCGGAGATGAACCCTGTCACCGCGGCGGCGTCTGCTACGGACAGGGCGCTGTACAGGTTTTGGGAAGCGTTCGCGAGCGGTTCGATCGTCGCGAGGAGTCGGCCGTGCGTGTCCTGGCGTGCGCCCACGAGTTGCACCGTCACCACGCACGACGCGACGAGCAGGACGGCGAGCACGCCCGCGAGGACCGCGAAGAGCACAGGAGTGGACTGCAACGTGCTGCTGTGCCGGCGGGCAGCGCGTAGGACCGGGTTTTTGGGATCCTCGGTACGCTGGTCATGGTTCTCGACCGGTAGAACAGTAGGGGTCAGGCGAATATCCACCGCATAACCCCCCTTCTCAGGTTGCCGGTTTTGTGGAGCATATAAGCAGCACGCGAAAGAATGTGCCGACCACGGACACGGGATCTCGTCGCCCGAGCACTTCCGTGACGGCTGGGACCAGGGAGCGGACAGGATGCGCGGTGACGGGGACGGCTGGGCCGTCGGGCCGGACGGTGACAAGCGGTGGGGACGGCACGGTGCCGCCGGATTGCTCCTGCGCGCGCCGCTTCCGGACGGGACTCCCGCTGTTCTTCTACAGCACCGCGCGGCGTGGAGTCATCAGGGCGGGACGTGGGCACTGCCGGGCGGCGCTCGCGACTCGCACGAAAGCACCGTCGACGCGGCGGTCCGCGAAGCGCACGAGGAGGCCGGTATCGAGGTGACGGCACTCGCCGTGCGTGCCGTGCGGGTCACCTCCGGGTCGGAGGGCGGGTGGACCTACACCACGGTCGTCGCCGACGCCGCTGCTCCGCTCGACACCACGCTCAACGGCGAGAGCACCGAACTTCGCTGGGTGCCCGAAGAGCAGGTCGGCGAGATGCCGTTGCACGCTGGCTTCGCGGAGGCGTGGCCCGCCCTGCGCACCCGCCCGGTACGGATGTTGCTCGACACCGCGAATGTCCTCGGCTCGACCGGGCCGACGGGCTGGTGGCGGGATCGTCCTGGGGCGACGAGTGCTCTGCTCGCGAATCTTGCCGCCGTCCTTCCCCGGACCGTCGAGCTTCCGGACGGCCTGTTCGGATGGGTGCCGCAGGTCGAGGCGGTCCTCGAAGGAGCCGCGCGCGGTGCGGCGACGGACGACGCGCGTATTCCCGTGCACACCGCCGAGGGGAGCGGAGACGACGAACTGGCCCGCCTCGCGGCATGCACCGCGACCGCGGTCGATCCGGGTGTGACGGTCGTGGTCACCGCCGACCGCGGCCTTCGTGAGCGGCTTCCGGAGAGCGCGGTGGCACTGCCCCCGTCCGCTGTCCTGGCGTGGCTCTAGAGCGCGTCGTTCACGGTGTGGGCAGCGCGGCCTTCAACGCGGCGGCTGCGGCGCGCGGATCGGCGGCCTCGGTGATGGCCCGCACGACGGCGATCCGGGTGGCGCCCGCGTCGAGGACCTGAGGCAGCCGCTCGAGATCGATCCCGCCGATCGCGAACCACGGCCTGCGGGGATGCGACTTGTGGACCTCTCGCAGCACGTTCAGGCCGGCTGCCGGACGACCCGGTTTGGTCGGGGTGTCCCACACCGGACCCGACGCGAAGTAGTCGACGCCCTCTTCGATGTCGGCGAGCGACGCCTGCCCGCGGGTGCCGGTCGAACGGCCGATCACGATGTCGTCGCCGAGGATGCTCCGCGCATGCTCGACCGGCAGGTCACCCTGGCCGAGGTGGAGGATGTCGGCACCCGCGGCAAGGGCGATGTCGGCTCGGTCGTTGACCGCCAGCAACGCACCGTGGCGCGCGCATGCGTCGGCCAGGATGGACAGGGCTGCGAGTTCGTCACGTGCCTCGAGCCTGCCGTACTTCTTCTCACCCGCCGAACCCTTGTCGCGCAGCTGAACGATGTCGACACCGCCGGTCAGCGCCTCGTCGATGAATCGGGCGAGGTCGCCGGTGTCGCGGCGCGCGTCGGTGCACAGGTACAGCCGGGCGGTCGCGAGACGCCCACGGGGGTCGGGATGGTTGCCGCGGTAGGTGGTCACGGTCAAGACGGTAACCTCTCGGGTAGACGAGATACGACACGGGAGTCCCGAGGTACACGGGGCTGAGAGGGGGCCTGCCGGCCCCGACCGTTATGACCTGAACCGGATCATGCCGGCGCAGGGAGTGAGGTGGACCGATGACAACAGTGGCAGTCGTGGGTGGCGGAGTGATCGGTCTGTCGATCGCGTGGCGCGCGGCCCGCTCGGGGTACGTCGTCACCGTCCACGATCCGGATCCCGGTTCGGGTGCGTCCTGGGTGGCAGGCGGAATGCTCGCCCCGTTGTCCGAAGGGTGGCCCGGAGAAGGTCACGTCCTCGAACTCGGTGCCGCGTCGCTGCAGCGCTGGCCCGAGTTCGCAGCACTCCTCCGGTCCGGGACCGGCATCGACCTGGTGACCTCCACGGCGTCGATGACCGTCGCTCTCGACGCCGCAGACGCCGCGGACCTGCGCACGGTCGCCGAGTGGGTGCAGGCGCAGGGTCATGAGATGCGGGTGCTCTCCCGCGCCGAGGTGCGCGACCTCGAACCCTCCCTCGGACCTCGCATCCGACTCGGTCTGCTCGCGTCGGCGGAATTGTCCGTGGACAACCGCGCGCTCGTCGTCGCCCTGCGTCGTGCCGCCACCGATGCCGGTGTCCGATTCTCCGAGGCACCGGTCGCCGATCTCGCCGACCTCGCCGACCTCGCCGCCGATCGCGTCGTGCTCGCGGCCGGTTCCGCCTCCTCCCGACTGTGGCCGGGCCTGCCGGTACGGCCCGTCAAGGGTGAGATCCTGCGGCTGCGGATGCGTCCGGGAGCGACCCCGCTTCCGGAGCGCACCATTCGGGGCAACGTCCACGGCAGACCCGCCTACCTGGTGCCCCGCCGTGACGGTCTCGTCGTCGGTGCCACCCAGTACGAGGCGGCAGATACGCAGGTGACGGTCGCGGGGGTGCGCGACCTGATCGCCGATGCGGAGGCACTGCTGCCGGCGATCGGCGAGTACGAACTCCACGAGGCGAGCGCGGGACTGCGCCCCATGACACCGGACAACCTTCCGCTCATCGGACGGTTGTCGGAGCGCGTGATCGCCGCGACGGGACACGGCCGCAACGGCGTGCTGCTCACACCCCTCACCGTCGACGCGGTGCTCGCCGAATTGTCCGAAGATCCCTTGCCCGAGGTGAAGCATGCTTCCCCTCAACGATTTACGGAAGTGGTAGCGCAATGACCGACCGAACTCAGTCGAACCGAACTCAGGTGGGCGTCACCGTCAACGGCGAGGACAAAGACTTCGCGGTGGCACCGACGATGTCCGAACTGCTGGCAAGCATGGGACTGCCCGAGAAGGGCCTCGCCGTCGCAGTCGACGGCGTGGTATTCCCCCGCAGCCGCTGGGGCGAGCGGGTGGCCGCGGGCGCACAGATCGAGATTCTCACGGCGGTCCAGGGTGGCTGACTTCCCCAGCGGCCTCCCCGGCGACCCGGCCGCGGACCTGCCCCCGTTGACCATTGCCGATCGCACCTTCGGATCCCGGCTGATCACCGGAACCGGCGGAGCGGCGAGTCTCGCCGCGCTGGAGGACGCGCTGGTCGCCTCCGGAACCGAACTGACGACCGTCGCGATGCGCCGCGTCGATCCGACATCGGGCACCGGTGTCCTCGATCTGGTGCGCCGGCTCGGGATCGCTCTGCTGCCGAACACCGCCGGTTGCCGCGGCGCGAAGGAAGCCGTACTCACCGCGCAACTCGCACGTGAGGCGCTCGAGACCGACTGGGTCAAACTCGAAGTCATCGCCGACGAGCGGACACTGCTCCCCGACGCGATCGAACTGGTCGCGGCTGCCGAACAATTGGTAGACGACGGATTCGTGGTCCTGCCGTACACGACGGACGACCCCGTGCTCGCGCGCCGGCTCGAGGACATCGGCTGTGCCGCAGTCATGCCGCTCGGCTCGCCCATCGGGACGGGCTTGGGCATTGCGAACCCGCATCACATCGAGATGATCGTCGAGGCCGCCGGGGTGCCGGTGATCCTGGACGCCGGAATCGGCACCGCATCCGACGCCGCGCTCGCAATGGAACTCGGTTGCGACGCAGTGCTCCTCGCAACCGCGGTCACGCGCGCGAAAGAGCCCGCGCTGATGGCATCGGCGATGCGGCACGCGGTCGAAGCGGGATTCCGTGCACGCCATGCCGGACGGATCCCGAAACGGTTCTGGGCGCAGGCGTCGTCGCCTCTCGAACCCTGACGACGGGGTGGCGGCTGCGCGCGCGTTCCCGATCGTGCAGAGTAGGGCCCATGATCGAAGTGACCGGACTGACCAAGACCTTCGGGTCCACGACCGCGGTCGACGATGTGACGTTCACGGTCCGCCCCGGCATCGTCACAGGGTTCCTCGGCCCCAACGGCGCCGGGAAGTCGACGACGATGCGCATGATCCTGGGCCTGGACCGCCCGACCTCGGGCAGCGCGCTCATCGGAGGCAAGCCGTATCGCAGCCTGACTCGGCCGCTCCAGACGGTGGGAGCGCTCCTCGACGCCAAGTGGGTGCACCCCAACAGGACGGCGCGTGCGCACCTTCGGTGGCTCGCGGCGTCCAACGGCCTGCCGGCCTCCCGCGTGGACGAGGTGCTGCGCCAGGTCGGTCTCACCGAGGTCGCCGGGAAGCGCGCCGGCGGGTTCTCTCTCGGCATGTCGCAGCGGCTGGGTCTCGCCGGGGCGTTGCTCGGCGACCCGCAGGTGCTGCTCTTCGACGAGCCCGTCAACGGGCTCGACCCGGAGGGCATCATGTGGATCCGGCGCTTCATGCACGCCCTCGCGGCAGAGGGTCGCACCGTGCTGGTGTCGAGCCACCTGCTGTCGGAGATGGCACAGACCGCCGACCATCTGGTCGTCATCGGGCGGGGACGCCTGATCGCCGACACGTCGGTGAAGGACTTCGTGGACCGGGCCTCCGAATCGGTCGTCGTGGTGCGCAGTCCTTCTGCCGACGAGCTGCGCGGTGCCCTCACCGAGCGGGGTTACACCGTCCGCGAAGAGGACGGGGCGCTGCTGGTGCCGAACGTGGGCATCGCCGAGGTCGGTGAACTCGCCGCGTCGCGATCACTTGTGCTGCACGAACTGTCCAGCCGTAACGCGTCGCTCGAAGACGCATTCATGAAACTCACCGGGGGACACGTGGAATTCCAGGGCACCGGAACCGACGACGTCATGAAAGGCGCACTGTGATGGCGGGGACCGTGCTCGACACGCTGCGGGCCGAACGGATCAAACTCACCTCGGTGCAGTCGCCGTTGTGGTGCACGGTGGTGATCGTCGCGCTCGGGCTGGGCCTGGCCGCGGTGCTCGGTTCCGTCGCGCGCAGTTCGCTCACCGCGGAGGACGAACTGGTGCAGTTCTATCCCACCGTCGATGTCGCCGTCAGCGGTGTCACGGGATTCGGCGTGTTGGTGCTGATGATCCTGGCAGCACTGTCGGTCACCAGCGAATACCGGTTCGGCGTCATCCGCACGACCTTCCAGGCCACGCCCAACCGGACGCTGCTTCTGACGGTCAAGGCAGCGCTCATCGGTGTGCTCGGCGCGATTCTCACCGGGGTGCTCGGTCTCGCGTCGTTCCTTCTCGCGAAGGTGCTGGCGGGACCGGATGCCGGGCGAGATCTCGTGCTCAGCGGCGAGCCGGCGTGGCGGGCGATCTACGGAATCCCGCTCTACGCGTTCCTCTGTGTGGTGCTCGCGATCGGTGTCGGTACGCTGCTTCGCCAGTCCGCCGGGACGATCGCGTTGCTGCTGCTGTGGCCACTGCTCATCGAATCGCTGTTCGGGTTGTTCGGATCGGTCGGGCGTGAAATCCAGCCGTTCCTGCCCTTCGCCAACGCCAACAACTTCCTCAGCATGGAGCAGGGCATCGAATTCCACTGGGGTGCATGGGGTTCCCTCGTGTACTTCGCGGTCTTCACGGCTGTGGTGTTCGCGGTGTCGCTGGTCGTGGTGAACAAGCGGGACGCCTGAGCACCACGCGCGGACCCCACCGGTCGATTACGCTCTGCCCATGGCGCGCGGACGGTGGGGACGGGCGGGGCTGTCGATCGCGGTAGCGGTCCTGTCGGTCGCGGGATGCGCGGCCGACGACAGTGCCGACAGCAGTGGCGCCAGCGGCGGGGCTTCCGACAGCGTTGGTTCCGACAGCGTTGGTTCCGACAGCGGGCAGGCACCCTCGTCGCTCGATCCGTACGCGATCGCCGATCGGGTGCAGATCGAGGCGGTCACGGCACATCTGAGCGAACTCGAACGCATCGCGGACGAGAACGAAGGCAACCGCGCGCTCGGCACCCCCGGATACGACGCGAGTGTCGACTACGTCGCCGGCCGGTTGCGCGACGCCGGGTTCGACGTGCAGACACCGGAATTCGACGTGACCGGGTTCGACGTGGAGACCGAGACCCTCGACATCGACGGCACCGCCGTGAGCGTGCGCGCGTTGGGCTTTTCGCCCTCGACCGGTCCGGACGGACTGACCGTGCGGCCCGTGCGGGTTCCGTCCGACGAGACGCCGGGCTGTGAGCCCACCGACTACGACGGCCTCGACGTCTCCGGATCGGTGGTACTCGTCGACCGCGGTGCATGCACGTTCTCGGTGAAGGAGCAGGTCGCCGCGGATCGGGGAGCGGCTGCGGTGTTGGTCGTCAACAACGAGGACGGGCCGCTGTCCGGTGCGGGGCTCACCGAGGACGAGAAACCGCGGATACCTGTCGGAGGACTCGCCCGGCAGGACGCCGACACGGTCGCAGGGGCATCCTCCGTGAAGCTGACTCTCGACACCACGACCGAGAGGCAGAGTTCGCGCAACGTGATCGCCGAGACCTCCACCGGCGCAGCCGACAATGTGGTGGTCGTCGGGGCACATCTCGACAGCGTCCCGGAAGGGCCCGGCATCAACGACAACGGCACGGGGGTCGCCTCCGTGCTCGAAACCGCACTGCAACTCGGCGCGGAACCGGATGTCGCCAACAAGGTGCGCTTCGCATTCTGGGGAGCGGAAGAAGTCGGGCTCGTCGGATCCGCTCGCTACGTCGACGGACTGTCCGACGACGAACGCCGCAACATCGCGCTGTATCTCAACTTCGACATGCTCGGCTCCCCGAACCCCGGATATCTCGTCTTCGACGGAGACGACTCCGACGGCGAAGGGGAAGGTCCCGGACCGGAGGGCTCGGCGGGGATCGAGCGGACGTTCGCACAATTCTTCGCGGAGCGCGGCATCACCGTGTCGGGCACGGATTTCGACGGCAGATCCGATTACGGACCGTTCGTCGCCGTCGGCATTCCCGCCGGCGGGGTGTTCAGCGGCGCAGACGATGAGAAGACCGCCGAACAGGCGGAACTGTGGGGCGGTACCGGCGGCGAGGCATTCGACCCGAACTACCACACCGCCGAGGACGATGTCGCGAACGTGGACCGCGCCGCGCTCGCCGCAGCCGCGGCGTCGGTCGGGTACGGCACGGCGTTCTACGCGTTGTCGGTCGACGGACCGGACGGGGTGCCCGTCGGCGACGCACGAGTGCAGGCGCGCGAGGCGTTCACCGAGTAACCGGCACCGGCCGCGGTCACTTCTCCTGCAGCCGCCACAACGGGTTGACCGGTCCGTGGCCGCGCCCCAGGTCGTACGACCATTCGAGACACTTGGTGATCCATTCCTTCGCGAACGCCACCGCGTCGGGGACCGACCGGCCGTGCGCGAGGGCCGAGGCGATCGCGGCGGCCAGGGTGTCGCCGCCGCCGTGATCGTTGCCCGTGTCGATCCGGGGAGTGGTGAATTCGAGGAAACGATCCCCATCGAACAACAGGTCGGTGCTCGACGACGACGTGCGCAGATGCCCGCCCTTGACGATGGCCCATTGCGCACCGAGCGCGTGCAGGGCTTCGGCCGCGCGCCGCGCCGACGGATCGTCCACCACGTCGATGCCCGTGATGAGACGGATCTCGTCCAGATTCGGGGTGACAACGGTGGCCCGCGGGATCAACACGGAACGGATCGCGTCGAGCGCATCGGCATGAACCAGCGGGTCGCCGTGCATCGAAGCGCACACCGGGTCGACGACGAGCGGCACCGCCAGGTCGCGGCCGATGCCCATCTCGGTGCACACTGCGGCGACGGCCTCGATGATCGACGTGGACGGGAGCATTCCGGTCTTGGCAGCCGAGACGCCGATGTCGTCGACGACGCACCGAACTTGTGCGGCGACGGTCTCGGCAGGGATCTCGTGGAAGCTCTCCACTCCCACCGAGTTCTGCACCGTGACCGCGGCGACCGCGACGCACGCGTGCACACCGCACATCGCCATGGTCCGGGTGTCGGCTTGGATGCCGGCGCCGCCACCGGAGTCGGTGCCTGCGATGGTGAGGGCGCGAACCGGCGTTTCACCGGCAGGTGACAAGGGCAGAAGTTCCACGGCGCTTACCCTACCGAGGCTGTGGGGGCTCACCCTCGGCAGCGGCTCCACGGCGGGCCCGTCACGAAAATATGGGCGCCCGAAGGTTCCGACAGGAACGTGTTCTATAGTGGTCCAGGTCACAGTTTGATCAGGAAAACCGCTTGGAGATGCTCTTGGACACCAGTACGCCGAGCGCCGATGTGTCCGACAACGCCGACCAGAACCGCTTCGAACTGCGGCTCAACGGAGACCTCGTCGGCATACTCGGCTACTACGACACCAACTGCCCATCCGGAGTGCCCGGTCCGTGCGATCCGATCGTGGACTTCATGCACACCGTGATCGTGGAAGACTTCGGTCACCGCGGACTCGCGGCCGTCCTGGTGGGCGGCTCCCTCGATATCGCACGGAAACGCGGCTGGCGGGTCCGGCCGATCTGCACCTACGTCCAGCGCTACCTCGACTCACACGTCGGTTACGAGAACGTCGTGGTCTCGCCCGGTCCGGTCGCGCGCAGGGCGGGTTCCTGACCGCCGTGCCACCGAACTCCGTGTCACCGAACTCCGTGTCACCGAACTCCGCGCCACCGGGACTTCGCTACGCGGGTTCGTCCGCCAGATCGACGATGACCGGAGCGTGGTCGCTCGCGCCCTTGCCCTTGCGCTCGTTGCGGTCGATCTCGGCGCCGGTGACCCGCGCGGCAAACGCGGGAGAACCGAGCACGAAGTCGATCCGCATGCCCTGCTTCTTGGGGAACCGCAACTGCGTGTAGTCCCAGTACGTGTACACCCCGGGGCCCGGCGCATGCGGGCGCACCACGTCGGTGAACCCGGCATCGGCGAACGCATGGAAGGCGTCGCGCTCGGGCTGCGAGGTATGCGTTTTGCCCTCGAAGAATCCGGGGTCCCAGACGTCGTCGTCGGTGGGTGCGACATTCCAGTCGCCGACGAGGGCGATCTGCTGATCGGGGTTGGCGGAGAGCCACGCCTGCGCGTCGGCCCGCAGTTTCGCGAGCCAGTCGAGTTTGTAGGCGTAGTGCGGATCGTTGAGGTCGCGGCCGTTGGGTACATACAGGCTCCACACGCGCACACCGCCGCACGTCGCGCCGATCGCGCGGGCTTCGAGCGCGGGGGAGATCTCGGGATCCTTGGAGAAGCCGGGCTGGTCTTCGAACCCGACCTGCACGTCGTCCAGGCCGACGCGGGAAACGATGGCGACGCCGTTCCACTGGCTCAACCCGACGTGCGCGACCTCGTAGCCCAGTTCTTCGAACCGCTCCTTCGGGAACTGCTCGTCCTTGCACTTCGTCTCCTGCATGGCGAGCACATCGGTGCCTGTCCGCTGCATCCAGTCGACGATCCGGTCGGTCCGGGCCCGGACCGAGTTCACATTCCACGTTGCCAATCGCACGCCCACACTCTAGGTCAGGGGTACGACGCGACGATTACGCGCGATCGGCGGACGCCGGGGCCGGGGGTTCGGTCGCGTAGGTGTAGTGGTGATGGTCGACGAACCCGAGTTCCCGGTACATCGTGCGCGCGGCCACGTTCTCGTCGTGGACCTGCAGATAGGCATGGGTAGCGCCGGCGTCGCGGGCCCAGGCGAGCAGCGACCCGCACAGCAGGGTCCCGAGACCGTGGCGCCGGTGCTCGGGGGCGACCTCCACCGCGGAGAGACCCACCCAGCGGCGTCCGTCCGGGGCATGGGTCACCGCGGCCCGCCCGATGGCGAGGGGCGGTTGCCCGGGCGCTCCGATCCGGCCGAATCCGAGGGTGCCCGCGGCGACGGCGCCGAGCACGGCCTGCGCGACCGGGGGCGCCGTGCCGTTCCTGTAGAGCGACAACCATTCCTCGTCCGGTTCCCCGGCGACCGCGACGGGTACCGGCCCCTCCGGCAGCGGCACGTTCTCGAGGTCCGCACCCATCACGACCACTCTGTCGCCGGTGGGCCAGCCCTGCGGAACGCGGGCCAGCCGGTCGGGGACGAGGAGACGCAGCGGAAGACCGCGCGCGGCGAACCAGTCGCGCAGGCGTGCCCGCACCTCGGGATCGGCAGGGTCTGCGACGGTGCCGGGCGCCCCGATCGGGGTCGCCGAGTTGGCGCGGCCGGTGAAACCGCCGCCCGCCCGCAGGAACCAGCCGTCGATCCACTCCTGTTCCAGGCCGGGCCATCCGGCTGCGGCGGCATGTTCGAGGGACCGAATCTCGGAGGTACGGATCGGCCGTGTGGCGATCTGCTTCACGGCCACCACGGCACTCGGCGAGACCTGCACGAGTCGCTTGTCCGCGGTGCGCACCGCCACGACCGGATCGACGGAGACGAGTTCGCCGATCACATCCGTCATGGGATGGCTGTATCCCGCGGGTAAGCGATAGCGCAGCACCACCCGGCTCCCGAGCGGTACTGCGGGTACGGCAGGTTCGTCAGTCGTCATCGTCGTGCCCGAACGGATCCTCGACCGTTCCGGGCATCCACGTCAGGCCGGGAGTTCCCCATCCGGCACGCTTGATCGTCTTCTTGGCTGCGCGCGCGTTGCGGCCGATCAGCACGTCGACGTAGAGGTACCCGTCGAGGTGGCCGACCTCGTGTTGCAGCATGCGCGCGAAGAACCCGTGGCCCTCGATCTCGACGGGGTTGCCGTCGGCGTCCGTTCCGGTGACCTTCGCCCACTCGGCGCGGCCCGTCGGAAAGTTCTCGCCGGGCACGGACAGGCACCCTTCGAGGTCGTCCTCGGGATCCGGCATCGTCTCGGGGATTTCCGACGTCTCGAGTACCGGGTTGACGACAACTCCCCGGCGGCGCGCGACGTGCCCGGATTCGTCCCGGTCGGGGCAGTCGTAGACGAACAGGCGCTTGGCGACGCCGACCTGGTTGGCGGCGAGTCCGACCCCGTTCGCGGCATCCATCGTCTCGTACATGTCGGCGATCAACTGAGCGAGCTCGGCGGGGGATTCGGTCACCGGTTCGGTCGGGTTGTGCAGCACGGGGTCGCCGACGATGACGATCGGAAGAATGGCCATGGTGGAACAGGATAGTGCGCGCGGCTGAGGCGCTCGTCGGGCCGGTACGTGTCGGAACAGCGTGGTTGAATTACGGTCGGAAACACACAGGTGTAATTGTCGCCCGAGTGATCCGAGCTTCGAGGAGTGACATGGACGGCGCAGCAGCGCACGATGGGGGCCGGTCCGATGCAGAGGCCCAGCGCAGTGACGACGAGATCGTCGGCGCGGCTGATCCGAATGCGGTCGGAGACGACGGCCTGAGCCGGCGCGACCACGACATTCTGGCTTTCGAGCGGCAGTGGTGGAAGTACGCCGGCGCCAAGGAAGAAGCCATCAAGGAACTGTTCGGGCTCTCCGCGACCCGCTATTACCAGGTGCTCAACGCGCTCGTCGACCGGCCGGAAGCTCTTGCCGCCGATCCCATGCTGGTCAAACGACTCCGTCGGCTGCGGGCGAGCCGGCAGAAGGCACGTGCCGCACGACGCCTCGGATTCGAAACGACGCGTTAGCCGAGCGTCAGCGAGCGAACCGTCGGCCAACTATGGTCGAACGCGTGAGCAGAACCGCCGAGAAACCCAACCGAGCACCCTCGTCGTCGGGGCCACCCCTCCGGGCCTTCGCGATGGTGTTGATCTCCCTCGCAATTCTGTTCGCCGGGATCGGGATGGCTTCACTCGGCGGCTCCGACGACGACGCGACCACCACCGCGAGCAGCGAACCCTCCGAGGCCGCTCCGTCGGCGTCGGCCGCGAGTGCGTTCGGGAGCGCGGCATCGGCGGCGCCGAACGCAGCGCAGCCGCCCGTCGCGACGTCGGCTTCCCCGGCCACCACCACCCCCGGATCGTCGGCGGCGGCAGTGCCCGCAACCCCGGCACCCGTGCGGGTACTCAACAACAGCAACGTCGCCGGTCTCGCCGCCCAGACGGCCAGTCTTCTCGAGGACGAGGGCTTCACGATCTCGGAGACGGGCAACTACAGCAACGGCACTGTCAGCCGGACCGCGGTCTATTACGGGACGACACCGGGTGAGGAGGCCACCGCGCTCGAAGTCGCCGATGCGCTCGGGGTCACGGCGCAACCGCGTCTTCCCGACCTCGCCGACGAGCCTGCGGGCGTGATCGTCATCGTCGCTGCGTCGTAGGCAAGACGAGGCGGTGCCGTCGTCCCCGACGGACGTTCCCGTAACAGGGCAAGGCCGCGTTCGGGGCCCCGGCTATGATCGGATTACTTTTCGGCACTTCGAAGGAGCGGTTTGATGGTCTCCAGTTCCACCCGTCGCATGTCTTGGCGTGCTCTGGCCCCGATTGTCGCGATCGCTGCAGTCGGCCTGACCGCGTGCTCGAACAACGAGGAACCGACCGACGTGCCGGGTACGACACCGCCCGTGTGGACCGGCTCCGCTGCCCCCGGCGACTCCCACGGGGACTCCCACGGCAGCGAATCCGGAGCAGGCGGAGCGCAGGCCGGCAGCGCGCAGGGCGGCGCCTCCGCGGGTGCGGCCGCTCTCACGGCGGACCTGAAGACGGTGGACGGCGCTTCGGCCGGCACCGTCTCCTTCGCCGAGCAGGACGGCGACGTCCAGGTCACGATCGACGTCGAGGGCCTCGAGCCCGGCTACCACGGTGTCCACGTCCACGCGGTCGGCAAGTGCGAACCCGAGTCGGTCGCTCCCACGGGTGGCGCGCCGGGAGCATTCCTGTCCGCCGGCCCGCACCTGCAGGTCGAGGGCAGCACCTCGGTCCCGGAGAGCGGTGACCTGGTGTCGGTCGTCGTCCACGAAGACGGAACGGCCACCACGACCGTGACCACGAACGCGTTCACCCTCGAGGATCTGCAGGGTGAAGAAGGTACCTCGGTAGTCGTGCACGAGGACAACCTCGGCGCCCGCCTCTCGTGCGGCGTGATCGAGTGACGTTCCCCCGGACACCGCAAGCGCGGTAATTCCACTCACAGGGCCCCGCGGGCATGATCGGTTCGCGGGGCCCTTGTGGTTGGATCGAACCGTGGCAGTCGAGTTTCCGGGTTCTCCCCGTCCGACAGTAGGCGTGGAGTGGGAGATCGCCCTGGTCGACAAGACCACCCGCGATCTGTCGAACAGTGCGTCGGACGTGTTCGACTCCGTCGGCAGGATCGCGGGTGAGACACCGCGTCTGACGAAGGAGTTCCTGCGGAACACGGTCGAACTCGTCACCGACGTACACGACACGGTGGCGGAAGCGGTCGACGACCTGTCCGAATCGCTGTCGCTGCTGCGCCGCGCCGCGGACCCGCACGGTGTCGACCTGATGTGCGCGGGCACCCACCCGTTCGCGCAGTGGACGGACCAGATCGTCACGAGCGCACCGCACTACGACGAAATGATCGATCGCACCCGCTGGTGGGGCCGGCAGATGCTGATTTGGGGGGTGCACGTCCACGTCGGCGTGTCGTCACCGCACAAGGTCATTCCGATCCTCAACGCCTTGCTCGTGAAGTATCCGCACATGCTCGCGTTGTCGGCGTCGTCGCCGATCTGGGCGGGACACGACACCGGGTACGCCAGCAACCGGGCGCTGATGTTCCAGCAGTTGCCCACTGCCGGTCTGCCCTACCACTTCTCCGACTGGGCGCAGTACGAACGCTTCATCGAGGATCAACTCAAGTCCGGGGTCATCAACACTCCGGGAGGGATGCACTGGGACATCAGGCCCGCTCCCAAATGGGGCACGATCGAAGTGCGGGTCTTCGACGGCATCACCAACCGCGCCGAACTGGCCGCACTCGTCGCGTTCGTCCACTCGCTCGTCGTCTACTTCGACGAGTGTCTCGAACGCGGTGAAGACCTTCCGATCCTGCAGCCGTGGCACGTCAAGGAAAACAAGTGGCGCGCGGCGCGGTACGGGCTGGAGGCGGAGGTGATCCTGGACCCCGAATGTCACGAACGCCTCGTCACCGACGATCTGCACGACCTGCTCGAGCAGATCACGCCGACCGCTGCCCGCCTCGGGTGCGCCGACGAACTGGCGAAGGTCGCAGACATTCCGGTGCGCGGAGCGTCGTATCAACGGCAGCGACGTCTCGCGGAAGAATCCGGAGGCGACCTCGTTGCCGTGGTGGACTCGCTGGTCGGCGAACTGCGCGCCTGACGTGCCGCCGGTCAGGTTCCGTCGCCGGGGAACTCCTCTTCGAGCAGACCGTCCCGGCCGAGCTGTTCCCGGTAGGCGATGCGTCCCACCCGGTGCGCGATCACGGGTGCGGTCAGCACCATGAACATGCCGGCGAGCGCCATCATCCAGATGTCCACCGACCCGCGCAGGATCAGCATGGCCCCGCCGAGCACGAAGAGGAGCCCGATCACCTGAGGCTTCGTTGCGGGGTGCATTCGCGAGAGGGTGTCGCGGAAGCGCACCACTCCGATCGCCGCAGTGAACGAGATGACTGCCCCGATGAGAATCAGGATGTGACCGATCAGGTCGAAAAATGTGCTCATTGTTCGTCACGCACCCGGAAGCGGGCGATGGACACCGACCCGATGAATCCGACGAGCGCCAACGCGACGATCGAGGGAGCCACGGTGGTGTCGCGACTGTAGACCGCCCAGACGGCGAGGCCGCAGATCGCGATCGCCAGCAGGGCGTCGACGCCGACCAGCCGGTCGAGGGAATTCGGGCCGCCGAAGGCCCGGTAACAGATCAGGACTGCCGACACGAACAAGAGCACGCCGGAAATCACCAGCATCACGGTCATCAGATACTCTCCGTTCCGCTTCGCCAGGGGCTCGGCTGCCATTCGGAATCGCGCTCGAACGTCCTGATCAGGAGGCGTTCGATCAGTCGTGCCGAGCGGTAGAAATCCGCCACTGCGCGGTCGGTGCTCACGTCGAGGACGTGGACGTACACGATGCGGCGCGCCTGGTCGATTTCGAGAACCATCGTGCCGGGGATGTTGTTCATGATGTCCGTCCACAGTGTGAGCACCAGGTCGGACTTGATGGTCAGGCGGCAGCGCAGGACACCGGTCACCGGAGGCGGCGCCGGACGGATCGCGAGCCAGCCCACAGACACGGTCGAGCGAATCGATTCGATGAAGATGTACACGCCCAGCCGGACTGCCGACAACAGATGCACCCTGCCCTCGACGGGAACGCGCGGGAGCGGCAGCAGGACCATGACGATGATCGACACGACCAGTCCGCCGAGGATGTTGGCGATACTGAACGTGCCCCACAGCAGCACCCACACGAAGGTCATCCAGCCGAGCACGAACAGCCTGACGACATTGGCGCGTTTCATCATCATCGTCCGTCACCTCCCAGCACGGCCTCGATGTACACCGAGCGGTCCACCAGGTTTTCGGCGGCGCGGTGGCTGATGTCGAGCAGCGGGCCTGCGAACACCGTCAGCGACACGCCGATCGCCACGAGCCAGATGGTGGGCACGAGCATCGCGCGGGGCATCTTGCCGACGTCCTCCCGCTCCTCGAGAAGGATGTCCGTTTCGGATTCGTCGATCAGCGCGGAGGGACCGATATCGGCGAGTTCGCCTTCGGGAGCGTCGGCGCGGGCCCGCCAGAACGCTTTCGTCCAGATCCGCGCCACGACGTACAAGGTCAGAAGACTGGTCAGCACACTGCCGCCGACGAGCAGCCACGCGAGAACCGAACCGTCCTCGGCACCGGCCTGCAACAACGCGACCTTGCCGATGAACCCGGAGAACGGCGGAATCCCGCCGAGGTTGAGCGCCGGGATCAGGAACAGCACCGCAAGCAGCGGGCTGGCGAGCGCGAGTCCGCCGAGACGGCGCAGCGACGCCGAACCGGCCTGCCGCTCGATGAGCCCGACGACGAGGAACAGGGTCGTCTGCACGAGAATGTGGTGACCCACGTAGAACACCGCACCGGCGAGGCCCGTCTCGGACGACAGCGCGATACCGAAAATCATGTAGCCGATGTGGCTGACCAGGGTGAACGACAGCAGACGTTTGATGTCGTTCTGGGCGATCGCGCCGAGAATACCGACGATCATCGTCAGCAGACCCGCCACCATCAGGACCCCGTCGAGCTCACCCCCGGGGAACAGCAGGGTGTGGGCACGGATGATCGCGTAGACGCCCACCTTGGTGAGCAGCCCGGCGAACACGGCGGTGACGGGTGCGGGAGCGGTGGGGTACGAGTCGGGAAGCCACGACGACAGCGGGAACACCGCCGCCTTGATACCGAACGCGACGAGCAGGACGCCGAAGATCGCCGCACGGGTGCCTTCGGGCACGTCGTCCATCCGGACGGCCATCTGCGCGAGGTTCAAGGTGCCCGTCGCGGCGTAGGCGAACCCCATGCCGGCGAGGAACACCATCGACGACACCATCGACACCATCACGTACGAGACACCGGCCCGGACGCGGTCGGCGCTCGCCCCGATGGTCAACAGCACAAACGATGCCGCGAGAAGTACCTCGAATCCGACGAACAGATTGAAGAGGTCCCCGGCGAGGAACGCGATGTTCACGCCCGCGGTGAGGGCGAGATAGGTCGGCAGGAAGATGGAGACCGGCTGTTGTTCGTCGCCGTCGTGGATGCCCTGCCCGACGGCGAAGAGCATCACCGACAGCAACACGATCGCCGAGACGACCAGCATCAAGGCCGCGAGACGGTCCACCACCAGCGAGATACCGATCGGCGCTTCCCACCCGCCGACCTGCATCACTTCGATGCCGTTGCGGTCGGCGAAGTACAGCAGCGCGGCCGAGACCGCGAGAGTCGCGACCAGGGCGAAGACGGTGATTCCGCGCTGGGCGCGCGGCCGGCGGCCGAGGATCAGGGTGACGGCGGCTGCGAGCAGCGGGATGAGGACGGGCAGCGGGATGAGGGCGGCCGAAGTAAATATCATCGGCGATCTCCCTCTCCGTGCGTGTCGTCGTGCCGGTCGCTGTCCTCACCCGAACCGCTGCCGTGCGGTTCCGCACCCGTGTGGATCGGGTCGTACGCGGAGTCGGTGGGGTCGTCGAAATCGCCGTCGTGCAGGTCTTCGTACACCTCGAGATCCTCGATGTTGGTGAGTGCCTCGAGGGGAATCGGGTTGCCCTCGGCGTCGAAGGCGTCGCCACTCTTGCTGGGCTCGCCGGTGAGCGGGTCGTCGGAGCGGTCGCGCACCGGGGCGTCCGCCGGGCTGCGCCGCCGCGACACCAACGTGTCTTCGGGGTCGTTCTCGACCTCGTCGCGAGCACGGAATGTGTACGACCGGTATGTCAGGGCCAGCACGAAGGCCGCGATACCCATCGTGATCACGATGGACGTCAGGATCATCGCCTGGGCGAGCGGGTCGGCCATGTCCTCGTGCAAGTCGCTCTCGGTGCCGACGATCGGGGCTTTGCCCGACGGGCCGGAGAGCGTGAGGATCAGCAGGTTGATGGCGTTGCCGATGAGGAGCAGCCCCAGCAGCATTTTGATGATGCTGCGTTCGAGGAGCATGTAGACACCGCACGCGGCGAACACGCCGACGATGCCCATCAAGGTGAGATTCGCGGTCATCATCGCTTCGCCCCCACGACCTCGGCGTCGAGTCGCGCGCCGAGACTGCGCAGCACGTCGAGGATCAGCCCGACGACGATCAGGTACACACCGAGATCGAAGAACAGGGCGGTCACGATCTTGATGTCACCGAGCACCGGCAGGGTGAACTGCAGGGTCGCCGACGACAGCGCCGGGGCGCCGAGCAGCACGGACACCAGGGCCGTGCCGGCGGCGAGGGTGAGACCGAGACCGAGGATCTTTCCGGCGTCGATGGGAACCGCCTCTCCGAGCTCGTAGCGTCCTCCGGCCAGGTAACGCAGCACGAGCGCCAAGCCTGCGACGAGTCCGCCGGCGAAACCGCCACCGGGGGCGTTGTGCCCGGAGAAGTAGAAGTACACCGACAGCACCATCATGGTGGGGAACACCAGACGGGTCGTGACCTCGAGGACCAGGGACCGGTATCGCGGATCGATGAGGTCACCGCCCAGCAGCCACGTCGTGTCGTTGTTCGCCGATGCCGCATCGAGCTGCGCGGCGGGCGCATCCGACACGCGGGGCGCGGTGCCGAAGCGACGGGTTCGGAACACCAGGCTGGCGACGCCGGTCGCGGCGACCAGCAGCACCGAGATCTCACCGAGGGTGTCCCAGGCGCGGATGTCGACGAGCAGCACATTGACGACGTTCTTGCCGTCGCCCATGTTGTACGCGGCGTCGGGAAGCAGCAACGAGATGGGGTCGGCGCTGCGCGCGGCGACCGCGTAGGCACCGATACCCGTCACGACCAGGCCTACCGCGATGCCGAGCAGTGCCCGCGGCAGCCTGCTCTTGGCATCGGTTGCCGGGTCGGACTCCGGCGGGAGCCTCCGCAGCACCAGCACGAACATCACGAGGGTGACGGTCTCGACGAGGAACTGCGTCAAGGCGAGGTCGGGCGCTCCGTGCATCGCGAAGAGCAGACCGAGACCGTAACCGGTGACACCGACGACCAGAACGCCGCCGAGGCGGTTGCGCAGCACGGTTGCGGTGATCGCGGCACCGGCGACGATCACGCCGACCGCCAGCTCCCACGGGGTGTCCCAGAGGCGCGTCTCCGGCATCGTGCCCAGCCCGAACACGAACATGAGAACGGTCGGGAGCAACGTGAGCGTGACGAGGATCGTCGCCTGGGTGAGCGGCAGCGAACCCCGCTGGAGGAAGGCGGTGAGCCGCAGCGACAGCAGGTCCATGCCGCGCAGCGTCGCGTCGTACATCCGGTCGGCGTTGCCGAGAGGCGGATGTTCGAACTTGAGTCGTGCGATGGTGCGGTGCGCGAGGAACAGTGCCGTACCGCCGGCGATCACCACTGCCGTGAGACCCAGCGGCAACGTCAGCCCGTGCCACAGCGCGAGATGGTAGGGCTTCGAGAGCCCGGACGGCAGCGTGTCGGCGTACGGGGTGACCAGCCTGTCGATCCACGACGCGCCGAACCCGGCGGCGAGACCGGCGGCGGCAAGCGCGGTAGGCGCCGACATCAGAAGCCACCCGGGGGCGTGCACGTTCTGCACCGCCGGACTCGGGCGCTTGAGTTGCTTGCGGCCGAACGCGCCCCAGATGAACCGGATGCTGTAGGCGAGCGTGAGGATCGAACCGACCACGATGCCGGCGGTGGTGGCCACCCTCGCCCACTCGGGCAGGACGTCGGCGACGAGTGCGCCCTCCAGCGCAGCTTCCTTCGCGACGAACCCGATGAGCGGTGGTAGACCGGCCATGCTGGCGGCCGCCAGTATCGCGATGCCGGCGAGCACCGGCGTCGCCTTGCCGAGGTGGGCGAGCTTGCGGATGTCGCGGGTGCCCGTCGAGTGGTCGATGATGCCCACGACCATGAACAGGCACGCCTTGAACATCGCGTGCGCAATCACCATGGTGAGCCCGGCCAGCGCCGCTTCACGACTGCCGATCCCGACGAGTGCGGTGAGGAAGCCGAGCTGACTGACCGTGCCGAACGCGAGGATCAGTTTGAGGTCGAAGGCCCGGAACGCTCGCCAGCCGGCGAGGATCATCGAGGCGAGACCGAGACCGATGACGATCGGTCGCCATGCCGCACTGTCCGCGAAGCCGGGCGCCAACCTTGCGACGAGGTAGATGCCGGCCTTGACCATGGCCGCGGCATGCAGGTAACCGGATACCGGGGTGGGTGCCGCCATCGCGCCGGGCAGCCAGAAGTGCAGCGGGACCACGGCCGATTTCGACAGTGCGCCGATGAGGACGAGCACGATGGCGACGCCCGCCAGCCAGCCGTGTGGAGCGGCCTCCACGACCGCCGACAGGTTGTAGCTGCCCACCATCTGCCCGAGGATGATGATGCCGACGAGCATTGCGAGACCGCCGGCGGTGGTGACCAGGAGGGCCTGCGTCGCCGCACGGCGGCTCGATGCTCGCTCGGCGTAGTGGCCGACCAGCAGGAACGACAACACGGTCGTCAGTTCCCAGAAGATGTAGAGCAGCAGCATGTTGTCGCTGACGACCAGGCCGAACATCACTCCGGCGAAGGCGACCATCTCGGCGGCGAACAGTCCGAGCCGAGGTTCGTCGTCTTCGAAGTACCGGGAGCAGTAGAGCAGGATCAGCGATCCGATGCCGAGCACCAGCAGGCACATGATCGAGGCGAGAGTATCGAACCGGAGGTCGATATCCATCGACAACGAGGTCGCCCAGGGGATCTGCACCCGCTGCTCGGTTCCCCAGTGCGCGATGACCCAGCCCAGGCTGCCCAGCGGTACGAGTGCCAACGGCAGGAAGGCGTTTCTCCCCATGACTCTGACCAGAGACGGTGCCAGCAGAGCGGCTACCGCGTGAGCGAAGAGTATGGCGAGCAAAAGGCACTCCGTCGGGGTCGAGCCAGGCGGCGGTATCTGACTATGCGGCGTAACACATTTGTCAAGAAATACGGCACAATGCCGAAACGCGGGACGCCCCGACATGCGTTCGTTCCGCTCCTAATGGGCGAAACGGAATGAATCCATCTTAACGGTTGGCTTCGCACGCTTGCGAATCGGGTGGGAACAGCCTTCGCACGACGTGCCTGCGCAGTTCGCCGAATTGGATGTACCCGTCATCGAATTGAAGAGCCGCCCGGGCACCCGGATCGGCTACGGATCGGGCTACCGCACCTGCCACGCACATGCGCCGACGGTCGCGGCGAGCGCGAGCACGATCCACCGTGGGTCGGCCGGCAATACCCACACCGCTCCGATCACCGCCGCCGCGGGCACGGGGAGTGCCAGGCCCAGCGCCGCGATCGACGCCGATCCCGGCAGTGACGCGGCGAGGGCGAGACCGGTCCCCGCGGCGACGAGCGCGACACGCACCACGAGCGGAATTCCCTCGCCGATCTCTTCGGGAAACCAGATCGCGGCCACGGACACGACCGTCGCTACCGTGAACCCGGCGAGTGGGCTGGGGAAGTACCGGGCGAGACGAACCCCCACGAGCACGGCACCCACCGTGACCAGGAGAACCCACCGCGGTGCGCCCGCCCACAGTTCGACAACGATCGGATATCCCGCAGCGACTGCCCCGGTGGCGGCGAGTACGAACCGGTCGTTGCCCGGCGGGAGGAGACGTGCGGTGATCTCGGCTGCGATCACGATCGCAAGGAGGGCCGCTCCCACGACGAGCCACATCCGCACGGCGCTTTCGACCGCCTGCGACGTGACGAGATCACCGAGAAGCCGGTAACCGAGTGTGAGGACACCGGCGGCCACGACCGCGATGACGGACACCCGTGGGTCCAGCCGTTGCACGCGCATCCCGGGCCGGGCGGTGATCGCGGCAGCGACCAGCGCGACGAGGGCGAGCACCAGCAGCCATTGCGGCACGGTCCAGCGCATCACCGCTACCGGCACCACCGCGCCGGCGGCCGCTGCCGTGAGAAAAGCCGACCAGGCCCCGGTGACGAGCGCCCATTGGCCGCTCGCCGAACCCCACGCCCCGGCGGCCGCCGAGCCGAGCAGCACACCGGTGGTCGCGGCCACCACGAATCCCACGGCGGTGAGCGTCTCGGACGACGCGTCGACCGGAACGATGTACCGCACCGAGCCGAGCACCAGAACAGCGCCCGCCCCGATTGCCCATGCGGTCCGTCGCGAACCCGACCGCTGCAACCCGGTTGCGGCCAGAACCGCGAGCACCGCGGCGATCACCGGCGCGTAGTCGTTGCGCGTGCCCGCGGGCAGGACGGAGTCACCGACGGCGAGCACCATGACGGCCGCAGCCGCAGCAGCTACCGCGGCGAGCGTGGACACCGGATCGGCGAGCCGCACGGCCGTCGAGGCGGGAGACATGTCAGCGACCCTCGGCGTACGTGCGTAGGTGCTCGACCTGCACCGGGTCGAGTGACGGACGCACCTTGTCGCGCGCCACGGCCATGTCCTCGGAGGTCACCACCGCGGCATCGACATTGCGGCGCATCGCGGCGAGCGCGGCCTCACGCAACAGCGCGGAACAATCCGCCGCCGAATACCCGTCGAGTTGCCTGGCGAGGTCGGCAAGGTTCACGTCGTCGGCCAGCGGGACGGACCGGCCGGCCGTTTCGAGGATGGCGGCGCGGGCCTCGGCGTCGGGCGGCGGTACGAACACCAGCCGTTCGAGCCTGCCGGGACGCAGTAGCGCAGGATCGATGAGATCCGGACGGTTCGTCGCGGCCACCACGACGACGTCCCGCAGCGGTTCCACGCCGTCGAGTTCGGTCAGCAGTGCCGCGACCACCCGATCCGCAACACCCGAATCCGAACTCTGCCCGCGCCGCGGTGCGAGCGCGTCGACCTCGTCGAGGAACACGAGCGCCGGGGCGGAGTTGCGGGCACGCTGGAACAGTTCGCGCACGGCCTTCTCCGACGCACCGACCCACTTGTCCATCAGCTCGGCGCCCTTGACCGCGTGCACGCTCAGCTGGCCGGTGCCGGCGAGCGCCCGGACCAGGTAGGTCTTGCCGCAGCCGGGCGGCCCGTAGAGCAATACACCGCGCGGAGGATCGACCCCGAGCCGGGCGAACGAGTCGGGATGCTGCAACGGCCACAGCACGGCTTCTGTCAGTGCCTGCTTGGTTTCGACCATGTCACCGACGTCGTCGAGGCTGACGCTGCCGATCGCGAGCTCCTCGGTTCCCGATCGTGACAGCGGACGGATGACCTCGAGGGCACCCATCAGGTCGTCCTGGGTGAGTTTCGGCTCGTCCGCGTCGCGGCTCGCGCGCGACGCCGCGCGGAGTGCGGCCTCGCGGCACAGTGCGGCGAGGTCCGCGACGACGAAACCCGGGGTACGGCCGGCGACCGCCGACAGGTCGAGATCTGCCGAGGGAACCGTGCGCAGCAGCACCTCGAGCAACGCGCGTCGCGTGGTGCCGTCGGGTAGTGGCAGCGACAGCGCACGATCGCAGATTTCGGGTGCACGGACCCGAGCGTCGAGGTCGTCGGGATGGGCGGTGGTGACGACGAGTGCGACACCCGGGGTGTCCACCGCGCGCCGGAGTTCCTCCAGGATCAACGTGGCGACGGGCTCGGCGTCGGAGGGAAGAAGCGCATCCGCATCGGTGACCAGCAGGATGCCTCCGCTGCGGACGTCCTGTGCGGCGGCGGAGACCCGGCGCAGGCGCTCGTCTGCCGCGAGCGCTCCGATGCCGGGACCGTCGAGTTCGAAGACCCGTCTGCTCGCGAGGACCGAGCGCACGAACGTCGCTTTGCCGACGCCGGCGGGGCCGGTCACCAGTACGCCGAGGTGCGGCGACGCACCGAGCGTCCGGAGCAGTTCGGGTTCGTCGAGTGCGAGGGTGAGCCATTCGGTGAGCTTGGCGGCCTGCGGCTGTACGCCGACGAGGTCCTCCACCGGGGGCGGCGGAGCGGAAGGGGCCGGGTCGGGAATGCGGGTGCTCCCCACGTCGTGGACGGCGACGGGAGCGGTGCCGCCACCGGTGCCGGCTGCGCTTCGCCATGTGACCGCGCTGTTGGGCTGCACGCTGACCGGACCCTGAGGATCGACCGTGGCCACGGTGAGCAGTTCCGACGTCCACGCGACCCCGAACGTCCGGGACAGCGTCCGCGACGTGTCGGCACTGCTCGTTCCCGGTCCGAGGTCACGGGGGAGCAGCGAGACCGCGTCACCGACGGTGAGGACCTTGCCGAGCAGCGCCTGCCGCAAGGTGGTGTCGGAGATCGACTGTCGCGCGAGTGCAGATCCGGTGACCGTCACGCTGCGCGCGCCGTACACGGTGACGGGTTCGACGACGACCGTGGAGTCTTCTCGGAGTCCGGTGTTCGACAGCGTCACGTCGTCGAGCAGGATCGTGCCCGTGGGTGTCCCGGGTGGCGCGAGCCCCGCGACCGCGGCGGTGCGCCGCGCTCCCACCAGTGCGATCGCATCCCATTCCCGGATCCCGAGAGCCGCGAGCGCCTCCGCGTGGAGGCGGACGACGCCGCGGCGCGCGTCGGCCGCGGAGGTGTTGAGTCGGACGGTCAGCGCGAGTTGTGGAGAGGTCACGCGCCGAGCCTAGAACGTGCTCACTCCCCGCGGGGACGACGCAGGCCCAGGCGCGTCGCCGACCGCGCTGTCGTGGTCACCCGGCGGGCGCCCGCTCGGTGGGGCCGAGCGGCGCGGGTACGGGCACGCATCGCGCGTCGTTCCGCCGGCTTGATGTCCCACGTCTCGGGCCGCGCCGCGACCCATCGGTTGGAGCGGATCGCGAAGGGAATGTGCAGCAGGTAGCAGCCCACGAGCACGAGCATCAGGACGAACGGGTACGTGACGAGCGCAGCGGCCGCGACGGCGACGAGGGCGAGGAGCAGCACAGCCAGACGCGCGGGCACCGATGCCGACTTCATCGCGAGGGTGGGCACCCGGCTGACGATCAGAGCTGCCGATATCAGGGTCCACACCGCGACGAGCGGCATCGATGACCACCAGCCGTCACCCCACTGGATGTAGGCGGCGACCGGAGTGAGCGCGACGAGCGCGCCCGCGGGAGACGGCACACCCACGAAGTACTCGCGCGCATACGCCGGCACGCTGTCGTCTTCGAGGAGTGTGTTGAATCGGGCGAGTCGGAGCACGATGCTCACCGCATACAGCAACGCGACGATCCAGCCGAACGCACTGCCGTCGAGCAGGGTGACGTAGAGCACCAGGGCGGGCGCGACACCGAAGGCGATGGCGTCGGACAACGAATCGAGTTCGGCGCCGATCTTGCTCGTTGCGTCGAGCATGCGAGCGATGCGGCCGTCCAGCGAATCGAGGACGGCGGCAGCGCCGACAAGTCCGATGGCGGTGCCGAGCTGTCCGTCGAGTGCGAACTTCACGGCCGACAGGCCCGCCGACAACGCGAGAATCGTGATGACACTGGGGAGTAGGCGGACCACTTGCGGCCGGTTACGGGTCTTCCGAACCGGGGCCGGGCGGACTGCCGGACCGGGAGGATTCACGACAGCGGCGTAGTCGGCAACTGCGCAATCACCGTCTCGGCGCCGATTGTGCGCTGGCCGCGCTCCACGAGCAGCGTGCTCCCGGGCGGGAAATAGGTATCGACGCGCGACCCGAAGCGGATGAGGCCGTACGTGTCGCCGATCGGAAGAGTGTCGCCGATCTGTGCGTCGCACACGATCCGGCGTGCGAGCAGGCCGGCGATCTGCACGACCGCGACCTCGCACCCGTCCCGTGTTTCGAGCAGCATGCTGTTGCGCTCGTTCACCTCGCTCGCATCGGCGAGGTCGGCGGAGAGGAACTTGCCCGGTGTGTGCACGACTTTCCGTACGGTGCCGCCGACGGGGCTGCGTTGCACGTGCACGTCCAGCACCGACAGGAAGATGCTCACCCGCGGGCGGGGCTCTGTGCCGAGGCCGAGTTCGGCCGGAGGCGGTGCGGTATCGACGAGCGCGACCTCGCCGTCGGCCGGCGCCACGACGACTCCGACCCGGTTCGGCGGTACCCGATGCGGATGGCGGAAGAACGTGGCTGTGGCGGCCGCCGACGCCAGGCCCGCGCGCCGCACCCACTTGTGGCGGCGGCCGAGGGCGGCCACCGCCAGAGGCGCGGCGACGAACGGGACGCCTCCGGGGTGGAGCGGCGGAATCACGTGCCGGACCAGGTCGACGATGTGGGCTACACCGCTGGTGGGGGCTTCTCCGGCGGGGGACGGCTTACGTGCCACGGCTCCTCTTTTGTGTCGCGTTCGGTGTGTCGCCACGGCCGTGGGGCCGCGGGCTACCCGGCCGCAAGGCCTCGGGCTACCACAGAGTACGTGAGCGAAGTCGGGGATGCGCGGAGCGGAAGCGTCAGACGGTGGCGCCGGCTTCGACCTCGTTCTTGATGCGCGCGAGGGTCGCGTTCATTCCCTGGATCATGTCGTCGTCGAACGGTTCGCTGCCCCCCAGAACGTATTTGATGAGGGTTTGCGAGACCTTGCTGGTGCCCTGCGGTGCTTCACGACGCTGAACGATCCGCGTTCCGGTAGCCGTGGGCTCCAGGGTGAACGACCAGATCGACCGGTTCTCGTTGATGCGGAACCGCAGTTCGCGTCCGGGTTCGAAGGCGATGACCTTGGAGGTGGTGGGCCACACGAGCAGGCCCTTCTTGTTGATGTTGATCGTTTTGGTGCCGCGCGCGACGGTGCCACCCCGAATGATCATCTTGCGGCACTGCGGGCTCCACTCGCCCATGCGCTTCAGGTCCGAGATGACGGTCCAGACACGCTCCGGAGGTGCGGCGATCTCTACAGTGGCTTCGAGGGTTTTGGACACTTGCGGCTCCTATTTGGTCGGGTTCCATCCGGGTGTACCCCAGGAATCGTTACCTGATACCTCCGGTTACAGAAGACCCGATCGTAGCGGACACTGTGTTGCGGGTCACCGCCGCAACCCCGCGCGCGGCATCGCTGCCGCGGTTGTCGAGGCGGTCAGCAATCGGCCGGAGCGGGTTCGCCGCGGAATCGGGCGTCCAGCCAGTCGAGCGCGGGCGGGAGTCCGAGGGCTGCGGCCGAGAGGTGGTCGGGACTCGCCGTGAGCAGCGACTGCACCGCGACTCCGGCGCCGCAATAGCGTGTCAGCGTGTTCTCGAGAGAGTCGACGGGGATCAGCACGTCGGTGGGACTGTGCCATTCGAACAGGGGAGCGGCCGGAACGCGTGGGTACAGTTCGAGACTGTTCTCCTCCAGCACCTTCCTGGCTTCGGGCAGGTCCATGAAGTTCTGCTGGTTGTCGGTCATCTCGGCTGCACTCCGGCCGGCACCCCAGAACATGATCTCGTTGGTGCAGCCGTTGCCGATCAGTCCGCGCATCCGGCGACCGTTGTCGTTGAGGCGGTCGGTGACCTCGACACGTTCGGGATATTCCCGTTCGAGGCCGAGCGCCGCGGCCATCGCGAGGCCGAACGCCGGGTGCGGTTCGGTCCCGAGCGCTTCGCCCATCTTGACCAGGTTCATCGGAGTTCCGCCTGCGGCGGCTCCGATGATGTCCAATTCCGGAGCGTAGGTCGGGGCCAGCGCCGCCGCCCATGCCGTCGCCATCCCCCCGCCGGAGTAGCCGCCCATGCCGACCTTGCTGTTCGTGACCTGGAATTCGGGCACGTTCTGCACCGCTCGGATGCCGTCCAGAGTGACCTGACCGCCGAGTTTCCCTGCGCCGTAGGCCATCCGGGGGCCGAGGTGGTCCGGCAGTGCCACGGCCCACCCGCGCCCGAGCGCGATGTTCAAGCCCACAGCCTCGCGGATCTGGTTCAACGGCTCGGTGGTGTACAGCGCGGTGGCGATTTTGCACTTGTGGCCGAGCGCATTGATGATGTGCTGATACGACAGCAACGGGCCGTCCTGCACATGATTCGAGGGCAGGACATAGGTCGTGTTCGCGGCGATCGGCCGCCCCTGGGAATCCGTGGTGCGGAAGAGAAGCTCCCACAGCGCACTGCCCGGGAAGTAGTAGGACGGCGGGAGCTGCCGGATCTTCAGCACATCCCCGGGCCGGTGTGCCGCGAGATCTTCGGGCGCGGCATAGAAGGGGTCGGGGTCCGGCAGCGGAAACACCTCCGATTCCTGGGACGGAGGAAGCGGAAATGGCTGTGCGGCAGCCATTCCCACGCTCGTCCCGGTGCCGATCGATACCACCGCCACAGTGAGTGCGGCCCCCATCGAATATCGAAAAGCTTTGCTCATATCGCCCTCGCGTTCCCTGGAAGCGATCAGGGAATGCATTTTGCCAGAATTGGCGGAATTCGCGACTCGATCGAATTCTCGTGCCGGCGACGGGTCCACTCAGTAGAAATGCGCGTCCGAGATCGCGGCACGAAAGAACTCACGTCCGAGCCGTCGCCGGTGCCCCATTCCGCCCGGATTCGCGAGGCGATGGTGATGCCGTCGAAACTGCGCTCGGCGTCGACGGCCCACCGTGCGAGGGGGAACGCGGTGGGAACGAAGATGCTCTGCCCGGCAAGTCGGCCCGCGGCACTGTCACCGACATCGCGACCGTGGCAGACACCACCGGAATGATTCCGCCCGTTCGCCGGCGCATCTCGCCGGTTCCGGCGGTGAACCGGTCGTAACCCGATGCCGGTACGGGCCCGATCCTCGTTGTCGGCCCAGATGAATCCCGTTGCCGGGACGAGAAGCTGGACGGCAGTGAACGGTCGCCACGATCCGAGACGGATCTGTCCGGACATATCCAACCGGACCGAACGCGCCAGCGGTGTGCCCGCGGCAACCGCACAGGTGCTCCAGCGGCGGGCCGCGAGGGGAAGATGTTCGGCGAGGGCGGGGGCGAACCGCTCTCCGCTACCTCGTTCCTCGGCGAGCGTCCGCCACTGGTCACCGACGGGACGCGCGGCGCGGAGAACAAGGGGTGAAGGGGCATCGAACATGTCCTCCTGTCCTGGGCGTTGTGCCGCGAGCGCCTCGATGAGAGCATCTATCTCAAAATCAAGAATATGATTCTCGGGAGGTATGCGGTGACGTCAGGTGAAGTGGTCCGGCAGCAGCGACGGGGTCGCGCGATCGCCATGACTCCGGAAGAGGTCGACGCTTTTCTTGCCGAGGAGCGGACGTGCCGAGCGGCCACCGTCGGGAAGGACGGCAGCCCGCACGTGGCACCGCTGTGGTTCGTGTGGGACGGAACGTTCGTATGGCTCAACTCGGTGGTGCGCAGTCAGCGGTGGACCGACCTCGAGCGTGACCCTCGTATCGCCGTCGTGGTGGACGGAGGGGAGGAGTTCGGAGATCTCCGCGGGGTGGAGATCCGGGGCACCGTCAGGGTGGTCGGTGACGTGCCTCGCGGCACGGATCCGGACGGCGCGCTCCACGGCGTCGAATTGGCCTTCGCCCGAAAGTACACGGGCAAACACGAATTCGTTGCGGACGGGCGGCACGCCTGGCTCCGGGTCACTCCCGAGTCGATTGCAAGCTGGGATTTCCGTAAGTTCCGGAGGGGGCACTGAGGGCGCGCACATGACGAAGGGCGATCGCGTGCGGTGAGCTGTCGATGCCGAGCAGTGTGCGGCCGAGGAGTGCGAGGCCCCACGGTCCGATCACCCAGAGCGGCCACGGGTAGATCATCGATGTGGTCGCGAGGGAGATGATCCCCCAGATCAGGATGTTGATCGCACCCACTCCCAGCCACACCGACCACTCGATTCGCTGGTTCGGCGTGAGGTGGGGCCGCGTGCGGAGCCGTGGGTTTCGGGGTGCCGGCAATGTGCTCACCGGCAGATCGGTGAATTCTCTCCGGGCTTCGGCGGCGGTTCTAGCCCCGTAGATGCGGCCTGCCCGCTCTTCGAATTCTTCGATGGTGAGGCGGCCGGATCCGGCGTGCTGCGCGAGCTCTTCGACGTGCTGTGAGCGTTCGGAATCGGATAGCCGCAGGTTGTCGGTGGACATAGGGTCCTCCAGGGGTCCGGGGGAGGTGCTCCCGAGGGAGACTTCCGGAGAAGATTCCATTGTGGAATGTCGTGGTTTCCATGGTGGATATGCCACAGTGGAATGTCAACCCCCTGCGGAGAGGAATCAATCGATGGCCGGTCGCCCGCTCAATGCCACGGCAGCGTCGCTACTCGGGTTCCTGCACGAGGGCCCGAAGACCGGCTGGGATCTGGTGACCACGGCGCAGATGCGCATCGGAAAGTTCTGGTCGTTGACCACCAGTCAGGTGTATCGGGAACTCGCGGCGATGGAACGCGACGGACTCGTCGAAGCCGGCGAGAAGGGACCGCGAGAACGTAAGCCCTACAGCGTGACCGACGCCGGACGGCAGGCATTCACCGCCTGGCTCGAACGCGAGCCCGGACCGGAGAACATCCGGCACCCGCTGCTGCTCACAGTCGCGTTCGCCGACCATCTGCCGCCCCACCGGCTCGCCGAGATACTCGCCCACTATCGCTCTGAGCACGAACGGCAACTCGCCGAATACGAAGAACTCCTCGCGGGTCACTCGTTGCCCGACTATCCGGCGGCCACCGTCGAATTCGGAGTGGCGTACGAACGTGCCGTCCTCAGCTGGCTCGACGGCATGGATACACGACTCGATACGGCGGTCACCGAAGCGGATCCAGATACTTTAGCAACGGATCCTGCTGTCCCGTAATCGCATCCGCCAGCATCCGGCCCGTCATCGGCCCCAGCGCGACACCCCACATGCCGTGCCCGCCTGCGACGAAGATCCGAGGTGAACGTGTGCATCCGATCAGGGGCAGGCCGTCGGCGGTGCAGGGCCGGGAACCCACCCACTCCTCGTGCCGCCCGTCCCAGTCGATCCGTGGCAGGAGCGGACGGGTCGCGTCGACGATCGCCGTGATCCGTCGCGGATCGAGCGGGGCGTCGGGACTGCGGAACTCCATCATTCCGGCGATGCGCAGCCGGTCGTGCAGCGGAGTGCAGGCCACCCGCTGCGCCGGAAAATAGATCGGGTTCTTCGGCAACGTCGCGGGCTGGACGCTGAAGCTGTACCCGCGACCGGCCTGGACCGGCGTGCGCACCCCGAACGGGCGGGCAAGCGCGTTCAACCGCGCACCGGTCGCGAGTACCACTGCGTCGGCATGCCTTTCGTCCCCGTCGGCGGCAGACACCACCACCTCACCGCCGCTGTCGCGCACTTCCACCGCGTCGAAACAGGTAACGATCTCCCCGCCACGCTCCCGCACCGATGTGGCGAGGGCATCGACGAAGCGCGGCGGATCGATGTACCGCTGGCCCCGGATCCGGACACCCGACCGAACGGCGGCCCCCAGCAGCGGCTCGAGCGAACGTGTCGTCGCGCCTTCCAGGACGTCGTAATCGATGTCGCTGCCGGCCGTACGTGCCTGCTCGAGTTCCGCGACCAGATGGTCCCGGTCCGCGTCGGACGTGAAAGCCGCCAGGAACGGATCGGCGGTCCGCGTCATCTCGGCCACCCGGTTCTCCCGGCCTCCGCGCGTGAGATCGTCGTACGCTTCCAGCGCACGCCGGTTGAGTTGCGCGAACACGCCCATCGTCGACCGCCATTGCCGCGTGGTGCAGTGGCGCGCGAAACCCAGGAGGAAGCGGATCAATCGCGTGTCGGTGGTCGGCGGAACGTAGACCGGCGACGACGGAGTGAACACGGACCGCAGCCCGTAACGAAGGACGTCGGGCGACGGCAACGGCAGCGTCAGGGCCGGGGCGAGCCAGCCCGCATTTCCCCACGACGCGTCGGCTGCCACCCCGACCCGGTCAAGGACGGTGACCTGGATGTCGTGCTCCTGGAGAAACCATGCGGTCGACAACCCCACCGCCCCTGCACCCACGACGACCACTCGGCGAATTGCCATGGCGCACTCCCGTCGTCCGGCTATCCCTTGTCATCCATCATGGACCGGTGCAGGGAAGTGCGCCGGGTGGCTTCGGCCCGTCACGGTTGCAGCCCCGATCGGATCGCGAACACCACCAGCTGGGCACGGTCGCGCGCGCCGAGCTTCGTCATCGCCCGCGAGACGTGGGTGCGGACCGTCTCGGGGCTGACCACGAGTTCGTGCGCAATCTCCTTGTTGGAGCGGCCCGTCCCGACCCACGCGACGATCTCGCGTTCCCGCGTGGTGAGGGCTCCGAGCCGGGGATGCGGGCCCGGCGCTTCCTGCCGGTGGAGGAAGTGTTCGATCACCCGCCGGGTGACGGACGGCGCGAGCAGCGACCCGCCGTCCGCGACGATGCGCACGGCGTCGAGCAGTGCCGTCGGCTCCGCGTCCTTGAGCAGGAAGCCGCTCGCGCCGGCATGTAGTGCCTCGAACACGTACTCGTCGAGTTCGAAGGTCGTGAGCATCACGACCCGCACGCCGCGCAGCACCGGATCGGCGGTGATCCGGCGTAACACCTCGAGTCCGTCCGGTGCAGGCATGCGGATGTCGCACAGGACCACGTCCGGTCGGGTGTGCTCGACGACGGAAAAGGCCTCGGTGCCGTCGGCAGCTTCACCGACCACCTCGATGTCCGATTCGGCGGTGAACAACGTCCGGAGCCCCACGCGCACGAGCGCCTGGTCGTCGACGAGCACCACCCGCACCGTCACCGTCCGCTCCCTCGGTTTGCGGCCGCGCGGGCCGGGAGCACAGCCCGCACGACGAATCCACCTTCCGGTCCGGGAGCGGTGACGAGCGTGCCCCCGAGTTCCGCTACGCGGTCCGCCATCGCGCACAAGCCCATTCCTCCGGTCGAGCCGGTCGCGTCCCCGCCGTGCCCGTCATCGGTGACCTGCACGGTTACCGCCTGCCCTTCGTGCGACACGTCGACGCGCACCGCGCGGGCATGCGCATGCCGCAGGACGTTGGTCATCGCCTCTGCAACGACCGAGTACACAACCCGGTCGACGTCGGAGGGCAGCGACCGGTCGGGTACCCGCACGTCGACGTCGAGGCCGGCGGCCCGGATCCGGTCGACGAGAACCGGAAGGTCCGCCGTGACGCGTTGCGGGCGTCGTTCGGCGGAGTCCCCCGCAAGTGTCGTGAGTTCCGCTCGCAGTTCACCGAGAGCATCACGACTCGTGTCGCGGATCGCGACGAGCGCGGCCCGCACTGCCGCGGGATCGCGTTCGAGCACATGCAGCGCCACGCCTGCCTGCATCGCGATCACCGCCAGTCCGTGGCCCACCCCGTCGTGCAGATCGCGGGCCATCCGCAGTTGTTCCTCGGTGGCCGCGCGCCGGACCCGCTCGGCGCTCGCGTCCCGTCGCGCCGACCGCCAGAGGCCCACGGTTGCGGCGGCAACTGCGACGGCCGTGGTGCCGATCGTCTGCCATACCGCGACCCACAGGGGATATCCGGTGACTGCGACCCGCACTCCCTGCCCGGTGGCGAAGATCAGGACGGCGAGAATGCCCGGGGCCGCGAGGTCCCGGACGGGCCGGACCGTCGCCGCACCGAAAGCGGCGAGTGCGGGCATGAGGAAAATCGGTCCGTCGGCCCCGCCGGTCACGAAATAGACGCCCATCAGCACGGGCACGGCACCGAGCGCGGCCCGGGGCCACCTCACCGCGGCGAGCGCGACCGCGGCGCACGCGGCCGCGAGTACACCTGCACCGACCGTCGCCGCCGGCGGCCGCGTGCTGTTCGCGCCGAAGGTTGCCAGGGCTATGAGTAAGACCACCGCGACCGCGAACCCGGCGCGGAGTACCGCCGGCCCGGTGACTTCGGGGACCTCACGGCTGTGGTCGGTACTCACACCTTTCGAGGCTAGCCGCGCCGAGGGATCCGTGGCGTACGCAATTCTGCGTATGTCCGCGCCGCCCGTCGGCGGACGACACCGGCGCGTCCCGGTCCCACGATCGGTTCATGACCGAACACACTCCACACCATCCCGAAACAGACACCCCCACGCGGACCACCGATCCGCCCGGCCGCGCGAAGCCGGCTGCCGCCGACACCGTGGTCGAGACCGCCGCACTGACCAAACGCTACGGCGACCGCGCGGCCGTCGATTCCGTGGACATGACCGTCCGCCGCGGCGAGATCTACGGCTTCCTCGGCCCCAACGGCGCCGGGAAGACCACGACCCTGCGCATGATCCTCGGCCTGATTCGGCCGACCTCCGGGTCCGCTCAGGTTTTCGGCAGCGCGGCCGGAACCCGCGAACCTTGCTCCCGGACAGGTGCTCTCATCGAGGGGCCCGGGTTCTTCCCGTACCTGTCGGGACGCGCCAACCTCTGTACCCTCGCACGTCATCGAGGGTGCAGCGACCGGTCGGTGGAGGATGCACTGACCCGTGTCGGCCTCCTCGACCGTGGTGCCGACACGTACAAGTCGTATTCGCTGGGGATGAAACAACGCCTCGGTGTCGCCGCGGCGCTACTCGGTGATCCCGACCTGCTCGTGCTCGACGAACCCACCAACGGGCTCGACCCGAACGGCATGGCCGACATGCGAGCGCTCATCCTCGAACTCGCACGCTCCGGGCACACCGTGATCCTGTCGAGCCATCTGCTCGGGGAGATTCAGGAGATCTGCGATCGCGTCGGCGTGATCGCGAACGGGCGTCTGCTGCGCGAATCGGCGGTGTCCACACTGCTCGGCGACGCAGTCCTGAAAGTTCGCGGCACGCCGCTGGATCGCGTGGTCTCGCTCGCCTCGGATACCGCCGGTGAGAACGGTTTCCGGATCGACGGCGACGATGTGCTGCTCGACATTTCACCCGACCGCGCCCCCGATGTGGTCCGGATGCTCGTCGCCGCAGACGTCGCGGTGTCCTCGGTCGGACCGGACGAACGCACCCTCGAAGACGTGTTCTTCGAGATGACGAGCGACTCCTCACGTCAGAAAGGGATGTGACATGTCTGCCTCGACCTTCCGGGCGAACACCGGAGACCTCTCGCCCGGCGCCCTGCACAACACCGTTCCCCGCAGTCTTCGCGCCGAACTGTTCCGGCTGCGCTCGTGGCCGGCGATGTGGGCGACCATCGGTACGTGGTTCCTGCTTGCCGTGGTGTTCGGTTACGTCTTCCCCTACGTCTCCTACACGACCGGGAACGCGGGCTTCTCGACCGAGGGCGAGTCGAGCGAGGCCCTGCTCAGCGGCGTTCTGCCCGAGTCCTTCCCCGACGTGCTCGCCCAGGGGACGCCGCTGTTCGGCGGTGCACTGGTGCTGGTCCTGGGTGCGCTCGTCGCCGGGAACGGCTATGCCTGGGGAACCTGGAAAACCGTATTCGGCCAGGGGCGCCTGCGCCCCACGGTCGGGGTGTTGCTCGCCCTCGCGGTGATCGTGGCCGCAACGGTAACCGTGACCGCCGCACTGTGCGCGCTCGTGTCCGTCACGATCGCCACGGCCGAGTCGCAACCCGTCGCATGGCCCGCAGTGACCGCGCTCCTGGGGTCCGCCGGTACCGCATACCTCGTGTTCATGATGTGGGGCGCGATCGGCTTCGCGCTCGGCACCTACGCCCGCAGTGCTGCCCTGTCGGTCGGTCTCGGGCTCGTGTGGACACTCGTGGTCGAGAATCTGTTGCGCGGAGTCGGTGCCGCCCTGCCGATCGTCCAGGCCGTGACCGCGTTCCTGCCCGGCACCGCTGCCGGATCGCTCGTCGGCGCGGTAACAGGTGGCGGGGAGGGCACACCCGGTGTGGTCGACGTGATCTCCGGCCCGCGCGCCGCGGTCACAGTCGGCGCCTACATCGTGGTCTCGGTACTGGTCACCGTGGTCCTGGTGCGGCGCCGGGACGTGAATTGACCGCAGTGTTTCTGCCGCGTAACGACTTCCGGCGACGCCCGACTTTGCGGGCGTCTGTCGGCTACGGTCGGGAACGGTTGCTGCACAAGAGGTTGTCGCAGCGCGAGTTCACTGCTGCCCGAAGGGTCGATGTCGATGCCGCTCTACGAATACCGTTGTGCCGAATGCGGTCCATTCGACGTATCCGTCTCGATGAGCGAGGTTCGGCCGGTCACAGCGTGTCCCGTGTGTACCGCCGAGTCGCCGCGCGCGGTCACCGCGCCCCGCCTCGGTCGCGGCCCGACGGCAGCGATGCGCATTCTAGAGTCCACCGCGCGCACCGCGTCCGAACCCGCGGTGGTGTCGGGCGCGGTACCCGGTCGTCCGCGCACGCCGCCGCGTCCGGTCACCACCGATCCCCGTCATCGCATGCTTCCTCGGCCCTGACGAATGTCGATTTCCGAGGTATCGGCTCGCATCCCCCGTTGCTCAGCCGCCGCCGCTCCCTCCAGGAGGTTCCCTTGCCCGACGTCATCTTCCCGCTCGACTCCACTCGCAAGTTCACCGAGCAGGAGAAGATCGGCCACAACCGTTGGCACCCCGACATTCCACCCGTCGCGACGGTCAAGCCGGGAGACTCGTTCCGGGTGCACTGCCGCGAGTGGTTCGACGGGGAGATCCACAACGACGACTCCGCCGACGACATTCGCCATGCTCCATTGCACACCGTGCACGCGCTGTCCGGACCGTTCGCGGTGGAGGGTGCGAAACCCGGGGATCTGCTGATCGTCGACATCCTCGACCTCGGGCCGATCCCGCAGGAGGACTCCGGGCCGCTCGCGGGACAGGGCTGGGGGTACACCGGCATCTTCGCCACACCGAACGGCGGCGGTTTCCTCACCGACCAGTTCCCCGACGCGTACAAAGCGATCTGGGACTTTTCCGGTCAGACCGCGACGAGCCGGCATGTTCCGCACGTCTCCTTCACCGGCATCGTGCACCCGGGACTGATGGGCACGGCCCCGTCGCACGAACTGCTCTCGACGTGGAACACGCGCGAGGCCGCACTCATCGCGACGGACCCGGATCGTGTTCCGCCACTGGCACTTCCGCCGGAGCCGAACGGTGCGATTCTCGGCAGCCTGAACGGTGCGGAATTCGATCGGGTTGCCGGGGAGGGCGCACGTACCGCGCCGCCGCGTGAGAACGGCGGCAATCAGGACATCAAGAACCTGACCAAGGGCAGCCGGATCTTCTATCCCGTTTTCGTCGACGGAGCGAACCTTTCGGTCGGCGACCTGCATTTCTCCCAGGGTGACGGCGAGATCACGTTCTGCGGCGCCATCGAGATGGGCGGGTTCATCGATCTTCGCGTCGACCTCATTCCCGGCGGGATGACGACGTACGGGGTGAGCGAGAACGCGATCTTCATGCCGGGCAACACCGACCCGCAATTCTCGGAGTGGCTCGCCTTCTCCGGAACCTCGGTGACGCTCGACGGTGAGCAGCGCTATCTGGACTCGCAACTGGCGTACCAGCGCGCGTGCCTGCATGCGATCGACTACCTCACCAAGTTCGGCTACAGCCCGGAGCAGGCTTACCTGCTGCTGGGTGCGGCACCCATCGAGGGCCGGCTGTCGGGCGTGGTCGACATCCCGAACTCGTGTGCCACGGTGTATATTCCGACGTCGATTTTCGACTTCCCCGTCAGCCCGAGTGTCGACGGCCCGTTCCGGATCGATCCCGGTGCGGGGGCGCCCCGCTCGCCGGCGTAAACACGTCCTAAGATCCCGTTCGAAAGTTCTGCTGCCGAAGGGGACAAGAATGAGCACACACGTCGAACAGCGTGAGTTCCAGGCCGAGACGCGCCAACTGCTCGATCTGATGATCCACTCGATCTACTCCAACAAGGACACATTCCTTCGTGAGTTGATCTCCAACGCCTCCGATGCGCTCGACAAGCTCCGGCTCGAGTCCTTCCGGGACAAGGATCTGCAGGTCGACACGTCCGACCTGCACATCGAACTCGAGGTCGACAAGGCGGCCCGCACCCTCACGGTCCGGGACAACGGCATCGGCATGACGCGCGACGAAGTCGTCGATCTGATCGGCACGCTTGCGCGTTCGGGCACCGGTGAACTGCGGCAGAAGTTGCGCGAGGCCAAGGACGCCGCCGCATCCCAGGAACTGATCGGCCAGTTCGGCATCGGTTTCTACGCCTCGTTCATGGTCGCCGACAAGGTCACGCTGGTCACCCGCAAGGCGGGCGAAGCCTCGGGAACCAGGTGGGAATCGAGCGGGGAATCCACCTACACGATCGAGACCGTGGACGACGCCCCGCAGGGCACGTCCGTCACCCTCCATCTCAAGCCGGAGGATGCCGACGACCACCTCTTCGACTACACCTCGCAGTGGAAGCTCGAGGAGATCGTCAAGAAGTACTCCGACTTCATCGCCTGGCCGATCCGTATGGAGGTCACGCGCACCACCAAGGGTGAGGACGGTACCGACGAGGTCAGCGTCGAGACCAAGACCCTCAATTCGCAGAAGGCGCTGTGGGCGCGCTCGCGGGACGAGGTGTCCGACGAGGAGTACACCGAGTTCTACAAGCACGTCGCCCACGCGTGGGACGAACCGCTCGAGATCATTCCCATGCGCGCGGAGGGGACGTTCGAGTACCAGGCGCTGCTCTTCATTCCGAGCCATGCGCCGTTCGACTTGTTCGCCCGCGAGCGGACGACGGGCATCCAGCTGTACGTCAAGCGCGTCTTCATCATGGACGACTGCGAGGATCTCGTTCCCGAGTACCTGCGGTTCGTCAAGGGTGTGGTCGACGCGCAGGACCTCTCGCTCAACGTCTCCCGCGAGATCCTTCAGCAGGACCGGCAGATCCGCGCGATCCGCCGTCGCCTCACCAAGAAGGTCCTGTCGACGGTCAAGGACATGGCGACCCAGGACGCCGACAAGTACCGGACCTTCTGGAACGAGTTCGGCCGCGTCCTCAAGGAAGGCCTGATCTCCGATACCGACAACCGCGACACGCTCCTCCAGATCGCGTCCTTCGACTCGACGGCGAGTGACGACGAGCAGACGACGCTCGCCGGATACGTCGAACGCATGAAGGACGGCCAGGACGAGATCTACTACATCACCGGCGAGTCCCGGCAGCTGCTCGAGAGTTCCCCGCACATGGAGGCGTTCGCGGCGAAGGGCATCGAGGTGCTGCTGCTGACCGACCCGGTCGACGAGATGTGGGTGACGTCGGTTCCCGAGTACGACGGCAAACCGTTCCGGTCTGTCGCCAAGGGCGAGGTCGATCTCGACACCGAGGACGAGAAGAAGGCGGCCGAAGCCGAACGGGAGGAGCAGGAGAAGGAGTTCGGTGACCTGCTGACGTGGATGAAGGACACCCTCGACGAACACGTCAAGGAGGTGCGGCTCTCGTCACGCCTCACGACTTCGCCCGCCTGCATCGTGGGCGACACCTTCAGCATGTCGCCGGCCCTCGAGCGCATGTACCGGGCATCGGGCCAGCCGATCCCGCGGACCAAGCGCATCCTCGAACTCAACGCCGAACACCCGCTCGTCTCGGGTCTTCGCACGGCACACGCGGAACGCAACGACGATCCCGCGCTCGCCGAGACCGCGGAACTGCTGTACGGGATGGCGCTGATCGCCGAAGGCGGTGAGGTCGAGGACCCGGCGCGCTTCACCCGGCTTCTCGCCGACCGCCTCGCCCGCACGGTGTAAGCGCCGTAAGGGGCGGTGTAATCGGGCCCAGGGGGGGGCGGTGTAATCGGGCCCAGGGGGGCGGTGCGGAACCGACGATCCGCTCCGCCCCCCTGGCTCTGCCCCGAACGTCATCGATAGGGTCGGTTCATGAGTGACGTGGGTGGAGTTCTGTTCGACATCGAGGGCGTGATCGTCACCTCGTGGAAGCCGGTGCCGGGGGCTGCCGACGTGCTGGCCCGGTTGCGTGAGGACGGCGTGACCCGGGCATTTCTCACCAACACCACCTCGCGCACGCGCGCCGCGATCGCGGGCACGCTCACCGATCTGGGAATGCCGGTCGACCCGGACGAAATAGTGACGGCTGCGGGGCTCACCGCAGAATATGTTCGGCAGACCTACCCGGGCCGGCGCTGCTGGGTACTGAACGAGGGCGATATCGAGGACGACCTCGAGGGCATCGTGCAGGACGATGCCGATCCCGAGGTCGTCGTCCTGGGTGGAGCAGGTCGTCATTACGACCACCGCTCGCTGAGCAGGGTCGCGGACCTGATGCTCGGCGGAGTGCCTGTCGTTGCGATGCACCGGGCGATGTCGTGGCAGACGGACGACGGGTTGCGCCTCGACACCGGGTCGTACCTTGCCGGACTCGAGGAACTGACCGGCCGGACGGCGGTGACGGTAGGTAAGCCCTCGATGCGTGGGTTCCTCGTCGCGGCGGACCTGATGGGCGCGGAGCCTGACTCCATCGTCGTGGTCGGTGACGACCTCGCGGGTGAGGTCGTTCCCGGCCAGCGACTCGGAATGACCGGAGTTCTGGTGCGTACCGGGAAGTTTCGCCAGTCGGTGCTCGATCTCTCGGTCGACGAGCCCGACCACGTGATCGACTCGGTGGCCGATCTGCCGGCACTGCTCGACGCCCTCTGAGGAGGCCTGCCCACCTGTGAGGTGGTTCCTCGCGCCCGGCCGGTGTGATCGGTACCCTACCGCCGGGGGATCAGCCCTCACCGTCTCCTGTGGAGGCAATCCAGCGCAGAGGAGTGCTCTTTGTCCATTCGATCCTTCCGTTCCGTTCTCTCCGGCCGCCGTGTCGCACGCGCCGGTGTGCTCGTCGCCCTCGGAGTGGCGTCGGCTGCCTTCATGGGGACCGGGACCGCGGCGGCCGCTCCGGTGACGTGCCTGTCTCCTCCGTCCGCAAACCAGATCCTCGTCTCGGACGCCGCAAGCTGTGGCGCGACGGCCGCTCCCGGCGCTACGGCTCGCGCGTCGGCTGCCGACAGCGGCACCGCGGTGTCCGTCGCGGAGCGAGGGGGAGCTGCCGAGTCCCACGCAACCGGATTCGGCACGGCTCTCAGCGGGGCAGCCGACGGAGGCCGCTCCTACGCGTACGCGCTCGGCGGCGGGCTGAGCCATTCGTGGGCCGAGGGCCCGGCGATGACGGTATCGGTCGCGGGCTGGGGTTCGGGCGCGACCGCCGATACGACGGGCGTGACCTGCGTGGGTGCCCAGTCGTTCGCGGTCAATACGGCGACCGGTCAGTGGTGCGCCGTGGGTGTCGGTTCTACGCGTCGATAATTCTCTTCCGCGTTTTTCCGCTGCACTGTGACGGGGGTGGTGAGTGCCTGTAATCTTGCACTCACCATCCCCGAGTGCTAAGAATGCACTTAGCACTCGCAACACGTGAGTGCCAGGTCGGGACGGTGAGACCGGGAATTAACGACACTCCCTGGTCGTCCGTCGCGGGCACTGAACCCGGCCGGCAAGCGTGTCACCCCCATACCCGGAGGATCACTTCGCAATGGCCAAGATCATCGCGTTCGACGAAGAGGCTCGTCGCGGCCTCGAACGGGGCCTCAACAGCCTCGCCGACGCAGTCAAGGTGACGTTGGGCCCCAAGGGTCGCAACGTCGTTCTCGAGAAGAAGTGGGGCGCTCCCACGATCACCAACGATGGTGTCTCCATCGCCAAGGAGATCGAGCTCGAGGACCCGTACGAGAAGATCGGCGCCGAGCTGGTCAAGGAAGTCGCCAAGAAGACCGACGACGTTGCGGGTGACGGCACCACCACCGCCACCGTGCTCGCCCAGGCGCTGGTGCGCGAGGGTCTGCGCAATGTTGCAGCAGGAGCGAACCCGCTCGGCCTCAAGCGCGGCATCGAGAAGGCCGTCGAGGCTGTCACGGCCCGGCTGCTCGACACCGCCAAGGAAGTCGAGACCAAGGAGCAGATCGCTGCTACCGCCGGCATCTCCGCCGGTGACCCCGCGATCGGTGAGCTCATCGCCGAGGCCATCGACAAGGTGGGCAAAGAAGGCGTCATCACCGTCGAGGAGTCCAACACCTTCGGCCTTCAGCTCGAGCTGACCGAGGGCATGCGCTTCGACAAGGGCTACATCTCCCTCTACTTCGCCACTGACGCAGAGCGTCAGGAGGCAGTGCTCGAGGATCCCTACATCCTGCTCGTCAGCTCCAAGATCTCCACGGTCAAGGACCTGCTGCCGCTGCTCGAGAAGGTCATCCAGTCGGGCAAGCCGCTGCTGATCATCGCCGAGGACGTCGAGGGCGAAGCCCTGTCGACCCTGGTGCTGAACAAGATCCGCGGCACCTTCAAGTCCGTCGCGGTCAAGGCTCCGGGCTTCGGCGATCGCCGTAAGGCTCAGCTCGCCGACATCGCGATCCTCACCGGTGGCGAGGTCGTCAGCGAAGAGGTCGGTCTGTCCCTCGAGACCGCCGGCGTCGAGCTCCTCGGCCAGGCACGCAAGGTCGTCGTCACCAAGGACGAGACCACCATCGTCGAGGGCGCGGGCGATCCCGACGCCATCGCCGGTCGCGTCAACCAGATCCGCGCCGAGATCGAGGCGTCGGATTCGGACTACGACCGAGAGAAGCTGCAGGAGCGCCTGGCCAAGCTGGCCGGTGGCGTCGCCGTCATCAAGGCCGGCGCTGCGACCGAGGTCGAGCTCAAGGAGCGCAAGCACCGCATCGAAGATGCCGTGCGTAACGCCAAGGCAGCCGTCGAAGAGGGCATCGTCGCCGGCGGTGGCGTTGCACTTCTGCAGGCCGCTCCGGCTCTGGACGAGCTCAAGCTCGAAGGTGACGAGGCAACCGGTGCGAACATCGTTCGCGTCGCCCTCGAAGCTCCGCTGAAGCAGATCGCCTTCAACGCCGGCCTCGAGCCCGGCGTCGTTGCCGAGAAGGTTCGCAACCTGCCCGCCGGCCACGGCCTCAACGCCGCGACCAACGAGTACGGCGACCTGCTCGCTGCCGGCATCAACGACCCGGTCAAGGTCACCCGCTCGGCACTGCAGAACGCAGCGTCCATCGCGGCTCTGTTCCTGACCACCGAGGCCGTCGTCGCCGACAAGCCGGAGCGCAACGCTGCTCCCGCAGGCGACCCGACCGGCGGCATGGGCGGCATGGACTTCTGATCCAGCCCCCGGCATACGCCAGGTAGTCCTCCGCGAGGCCCGAACCCATCTCGATGGGTTCGGGCCTCGCGGCATGTCCGGAGCCTCTTCTGTTCCTGATGCGTTGGGCAGGAACGCATTCGCGGGATTACCGAGTGGACGATCTGCACAACTCGTGGCCGGTGAGTGCCCGCGCAGAGGAGTGCCCGCGTACTGGACGAGTAGCTCCCGCCCGGCTATCGCGTCTTCCTGTTTTCGCAGCCCGAGATGGGGTTCGTACGTCGGGCCCGAAGCCTTCCTTACGGCTGCGACCCCTACGGTTGCGACTCGGAATCCCACGCACAGCCCCGCTGTCCGATTCGTTCCCATTGGGAGGTCTATGGTGTATCAATTGACAGGCCTCGACTATTCGGGGCGGTAACTCAGCGTCGCCGCTTGGCTGACGAAGGCATACGGGAGGTCGGTCGAGTGATCTCGGCGTTGTTCCGGCGAGTGATTGCCACTGTAGGGATAGGGGTGCTGGTTCTCCTCGGAGCACCGGGCATTGCTTCCGCCGAGCCTGTTTCGCATCTGTCCCGCGTCGAGGTCGAGAGCGATCGCGTCGTGGTGGCCCATGTGTACTCCGCAGCGATGGATCGTGAAGTGCCGCTGCGTGTGTACACGGCGGCGGACACGAGCGTGCCGAGTCCGACGCTCTATCTGCTGAACGGTGCCAGTGGCGGGCAGGGAGTGGCCACCTGGGATGCGCGGACGAACATGGACGAGTTCTTCGCCGACAAGAACGTCAACGTCGTTACTCCGTTGGACGGCTCGTTCACCTACTACACCGATTGGCTCGAGGACGACCCGATTCTGGGCCGGAACAAGTGGACGACCTTCCTCACTCGTGAACTGCCGCCGATCATCGATGCCGAATTCGGCACGACCGGTACCAATGCGATCGCGGGACTGTCGATGTCGGGGACTTCGGTTCTGAGTCTCGCGATCGCGGAGCCGACGTTGTACAAGGCGGTGGGTGCCTACAGTGGCTGCGCCGAAACGAGTACCGAACTCGGGCAACTCTATGTCCGGACAGTGGTGGAGAGTCGCGGAGAAGCGAACGCGGAGAACATGTGGGGTCCGTACGGCGGCCCCGGATGGGCCGAGAACGATCCCTTTGTCAACGCCGAGAAGTTGCGTGGCATCGATCTCTACATCTCCTCGGCTACCGGGCTGCCGGGTGAGCATGATCGTCTCGGCGCTACCTCGGTCGGCGACGATCCGGGCTTGTTGGCGAACCAGGTGGTTGTCGGAGGCGTGATCGAGGCTGCGGTCGACAACTGCACCCGCCGGTTGGCTGCGCGCCTGGAGGAGTTGGAAATACCCGCTGTGTTCGACTTCCGTCCGGCGGGAACGCATTCCTGGGGTTATTGGGAAGACGATCTGCACAACTCGTGGCCCATGCTTGCGAACGCACTCGAGTTGAGCTGAGGCGACACCCGCCCGGTGCGCTCACTTTCGAACCGGTCATTACCTTTGATGGTGATGACCGGTTCGTTGTATGACGGCGGGACGCGCTAGCGGACGTGGGATTCGCCGGCACGCACTGCGGCCATGAGTCCCGAAGTTCGGGACTCATGGCCGTCTTCGTTCCGTGGGCCGGTTCGTCTGCGTCGGACCGAACGATTCCCCGGTCTGATCAGCTTTGCAGCGCCGGCTCGGCCGATTGCTTCGCGAGCCGGGCGGCGATCGCTGCACACACCAGCAGCTGAATCTGGTGAAACAGCATGAGGGGAAGGACGATCAGTCCGATGGGTTCTCCGGGAAACAGGACCGTGGCCATCGGCAGGCCGGTTGCGAGGGACTTGGTGGAACCGCAGAAGAGGATGGCCGTCCGGTCCTCGTACGAGAATCCGAGCTTGGGGGGCGCGTACCAGGTGAGTGCCAGCACGATCGCCAGCAGGAGGATGCACACCCCGACGAGTGCAAGCAGGCGCAAAGCAGACAACTGGGTCCAGATGCCCTCGTTCATACCGCGGCTGAAGGCCACGTAGACGACGAGCAGAATCGAACCGCGGTCGACGAGCTTGAGGGGCTTGCCGTGTGCGGTGACCCAGCCCCCGATCCAGCGGCGCAGAACCTGGCCCGCGACGAACGGGGCGAGCAGCATGAGCACGATGTCCAGCACTGCCGCGGAACTGAAGGTGACTCCTTGCGTACTCATTGTCACCGCCACGAGTGCCGGGGTGAAAAGGATGCCGAGCAGGCTCGAGGCGGATGCCGAGACGACCGCACCGGGAATATTGCCACGCGCAACGGAGACCAACGCGATCGACGACTGCACTGTCGAGGGCAACAGACACAGGTACAACACGCCCAGATAGAGCGGCTCACTGAGCAGCCACGGAACGAAGACCTTTGCCGCAAGGCCGAGGAGCGGGAAGATCACGAATGTGGTCGCGAGGATGGTCGCGTGCAGCCGCCAATGCCTCAGGCCCGCCACGGCTTCCGCGGTGGACAGGCGCGCGCCGTACAGGAAGAAGAGCAGGCCGATCGCGATCTTCGATGCCCATGTGAAGACATCGAGCCCGACGCCGTGTGCGGGCAGGGCCGCGGCGACGGCAACTGTCAGCACGATACCCACAAGGAACGGGTCGAGTCGGTTGAGTAATGGGATCTTCGCCAGCATGGTTCGACGCTAGGCCATCGCAGGTTGATTCGAGAAGCCGATTACCGTGATCACTGTCATCACAGATTGTGATTGAATGCGGGGGTGTTCGATCCCGTCCACCTCCGTAGTTTTCTCGCCGTCGAAAGCGAACGCAGTTTCACGGCGGCGGCGCGACGCCTTGGCCTGCGGCAATCCACCGTGAGTCAGCATGTCGCCAAACTCGAGGCGACTGCGGGGCGCCGGCTGTTCGTGCGCGACACCCACACCGTCGAGTTGACCGCCGACGGGAGCGCGATGCTCGGTTTCGCGCGTGAGATCCTCGAGCGCCACCACACTGCCCAGCGCTACTTCACCGAATCCACTGTCAGCGGTCGCGTGCGGTTCGGCGCGTCCGACGACCTGGTACTCCACGAACTTCCTGCCGTACTCGCCGAATTCCGGCGCGGGCATCCACGTGTGGATTTCGAACTCACCGTCGGGCTCAGTGAAAACCTGCATCGCAGCCTGGAGGACGGCGATCTCGATCTCATGTTCGGGAAGCGCCGGCCCGGCGAGCGTCACGGTGAACTGATCTTCCGTGACAAGCTCGAGTTCCTCGGGGCATCCGGCTTCGTGCCGGACCCGGAAGGTCCGATACCGCTCGTCACCTATCCGCACCCGTCGCTGACTCGGGAGATCGCGCTCGACGTGCTCCAGCGGTGCGGATACGGAGCGCGGGTGACGTGCGTCGCCGACAGTCTCATCGGGTTGAGAGCCGCCGCATTGGCCGGGCTGGGTGTTGTCCTGCATGCGAGCCGGCTTCCACCGACGGGTCTTGTTCCTGTTCGGTCCGCAACCCGCCGGTTACCCGATGCCGGTCATCTCGATTTCGTGCTCGTCTCGCGCCGGAGCGTGCTCAGTGAGCCGGAGCGTGCGCTCCGCGCAGCGATTCTTGCCAACGCCGACCGGTTGGTGCGCGACACCCACCACACCGACCCTCATTCCGGCAGCAGCATCCACAGGGCGAGGTAGAGAAGCACTGCCGTGCCGCCGGTGACGAAGGCTGCGAGCACCGCGCCCGCACGGACGAGATTGACGTCCACGTCGAAGTATTCGGCGAAGCCTCCGCAGACGCCACCGAGCATGCGCTGCGACGAGGAGCGGACGAAGGGCCGGGGGTTGTTGTTCTCGAATGTCATGATTCGATCGTGCCGGTTGTGAGCCTCCCGCACATCGGGGAGGAACCCGGATCTCTACCCTGATCTTTCTCTCGGGGTGCGATCGGATGAACCAGGATCAGGGTGAGGCCAAGTATCGCCGGGCGTGATGGGGAGGCGCAGACTCGGTGTCGTCATTCTTTTCGAGAAGGAGCTCACTTCTATGTCCGGCACCGTCAGCGATCATCGTCTCGTCGCCCTGCGTCGCCGCTATGGCGCCGACGAAGCCGAACGTGTGGGCGCACGCATCGACCCCTCGCTGTGGAATGACGTTCTCGCTGTTCAGCTCGCGCACCGGTCTGTACGGAAGTTCCTGCCCGAGAAAGTGTCCGAAGACCATCTCCGTGTGATCGTTGCTGCGGCTTCGTCGGCCGCCAGCTCCAGCAACCTGCAGTTGTGGAGTGTGATCGCGGTGACCGATCGTGAACGCCTCGGCCGCATCGCGGAACTCGCCGGAAACCAGGAGACGGTGCGCAACGCATCTCTTCTGCTGGTGTGGGTCGCCGATCTGGCGCGTGCCGCCCGGTTGGCGACGAGGCGTGGCGGAGACCTCGTCAACGTGGATTATCTCGAATCGGCACTGCTCGGAATCGTCGACGCGACCCTGGCCGCGCAGAACGCCGCACTCGCCGCGGAATCATTCGGGCTCGGCACGGTATACATCGGCGCGCTCCGCGACCACCCCACCGAGCTTGCTTCCGAACTGGCCTTGCCCGACCACAGTTTCGCCGTGGTCGGGCTGGTGGTGGGCCGTCCCGACCCGGCCGGGTATCCGGAGGTCAAGCCGCGGCTCGGTCAGGACGTCGTGCTGCATCGAGAGCAGTACGGATCTGGCGCGGAGGATGCGGAGGACGAGGGAGTCGCCGCGTACGAGGACGCCATTGCGCAGTTCTACCGGGGCCAGGGCCTACCGGACAGCTGGAGTGAGCGCGTCCTCGGCCGTTTTGCCTCGCCGGGTGCGCTGGGGCACCGGGAAGGCCTTCGGCAAGCGTTGCTGCAACGAGGTTTCGGATTGGACTGAGGACTCGGGTCACAGGCAGGTGCTCAACGACAGACGACGGTGAGTCCGATTCCGCGCCAGACCTCGGTTTCGACGCGGTCGAATGCCTTGTCCTTGTGGTCGTACTCGTAGTCGACCTCGACCCGGTTCCCCTTGTCGCGTTGGTCGGTGACGACGCAGTGGCCCGACAGGTTGCCCGACCGGTTCGTGATCGAAAATGGAACGTTGCGTTCGGTGAGTAGCTCGGCCGCCGACTGCTGGCTCATGCCTACAACGACAGGAACGGTTTGTGCTGTGGCAGTGCCGGTTCCGAGAGCGACTGCTGCCGCGCCGGCGAAGAGTGTTGCAATGACCCTGGTGCGCATGAATTCTCCCGATGGTGAGTGACCTGCGAAATCGAACACGTCGATCGTGCGCCGGACATGCACCCGAACACATCCGGGCACGTCCCCCATCTCGACCCTGAACTCGACCTCGGGGTCGAGCGGAATCCGGTCCGATGCGGGCGGATCTGCGTACGATCGGGTCCATGGCGGGACGAACGCGAGTGGCGCTTGCGCTGGGGAGCGGGGGCGCCAGGGGGTATGCGCACATCGGCGCGATCCAGGTGATCGAGGAACGCGGTCTCGAAATCGTGGGTTTGGCAGGCGCTTCGATGGGTGCGCTGGTCGGAGGTGTCTACGCGGCGGGCAAACTCGACCCGTACACGGAGTGGGCGCTGAGCCTGTCCCAGATGGATGTCGTACGTCTGCTCGACGTCTCGGTGTCGGCTCCCGGTGCCATCCACGCCGAGCGGATCCTGTCGAAGATGCGCGACATACTCGGAGAGGTCGCAATCGAGGATCTGCCGATCGCGTTCACGGCCGTGGCCACCGATCTCGCGGCGGGACGTGCGGTGTGGTTCCAGCGAGGTCCCGTGGACGCGGCGATCCGAGCGTCCATCGCAATTCCCGGTGTCATCACTCCGGTGGTGCTCAACGGCAGGGTTCTCACCGACGGAGGCACACTGTCGCCGTTGCCGATCGCACCGACCGTCGGAATGCACGCGGATCTCACGATCGGCGTCAGTCTCGCCGGAGAGGACGACGGCCGGTCGCACTCGCCCGAGAACGCGAGTTCGGAACCGCGGCCCGCCGAGGAATGGATGGGACGTTTCCGTCGTAGCGCTGCCTCGGTGCTCGACACCGACATTGTGCGATCGGTGGTCAACCGGTTCTCGGCGAGCGGCGCCGACAACGACGACTCGTTCGTGGACAAGACGGTCGTCGAGGCGGATGCCGGCACCGACGACGTGCCTACGCCGAAGTTCGGACGCGTTGCGGTGATGAACCGGTCGTTCGACATCATGCAGTCGGCCCTGTCGCGATTCCAGCTGGCCGCCTACCCGCCGGACGTGTTCGTCGAGGTCCCGCGGACCGCGTGCCGGAGTCTCGATTTCCACAGGGCCGCGGACATGATTGCTCTGGGAAGAGCGCTCACCGCGGCGGCACTCGACGAGGCCGGCATCCCGGACCCCGGCACGCGGGAGGTCGCGGCCGAACCGGCGAACGACGAGCCCGGATCGGCCTAGTCTGAGCCGGTGCAAACCGTACCGATCCAGCTACCCGACGGCACCACTACACCGGTGCGGTTGTTCGCGGGCCCCGACCACGAGCACGAAGCCCGTCGCGACTCGTCACGCGCAGTGGTCGTGATCGTGCCGGGACTCGGTGTTCCCGCCGGATACTACGAATCGTTCGCCGAGGCGCTGACCGGGTACGGGTTCGATGCGGCGATCTGCGAACTGGCGGGGCAGGGGGACAGCCGCCCCAGGCCCGGCCCCGAGAGCACCTACGGCTACCACGACATCGTCGCAGTGCATCTGCCTGCCGTGTTCGAGGTGGTACGGGAGCGCTTTCCGGATTCGACGCCCTATCTGCTCGGGCATTCGATGGGAGGCCAACTCGGCGTGCTGTACGCGTCGCGGATCCGCGGCCGGCTCGGCGGGCTGATTCTCGTCGCTGCGGGCACCCCGTACTACCGGCACTACCGGGGCGCCCGCCGCCCCGGGCTCCTGCTGGGTTCGGCGGCGATGTCGTTGACATCGAGTGTCGCGGGTTTCTGGCCCGGTGACCGGATCGACGTGGCGGGATTCGGCCGACAATCCCGCGTCCTGATTTCCGACTGGGCGCGGCTCGCGCGCGGAGGCCGGTTCGATCCGGCCGGTGCGGACATCGACTACGAGCAGCGGCTCGCCCGTCTCACCCTGCCGGTCCTGTCGATCACCATCGAAGGCGACGAGCTGACGCCCGTGGAGTCGGCCCGGCACCTGCTGGGCAAGCTGCCCGCCGCGGACATCACGACGTGGCACAACCCCCGGCAACTCGGACACAACGGCTGGATCCGCGACAACGCCGACACGGCGGCGAAGGTCGCCGCGTGGTTACGCGACCGCTAGCTCAGCTTGTCCGCCAGAAATGTGAAGGTCAGCGCAGACTTGAACGCCGCTTGCGCATTGTCGGCTGCACCGCCGTGTCCACCTTCGATGTTCTCGTAGTACCAGACCTCGTGACCCTCCTCCTCGAGGCGGGCGACCATTTTGCGGGCATGGCCGGGATGGACGCGATCGTCGCGGGTGGAGGTCGTCACGAGGATCGGCGGGTACGTCGCGTCGGCATCGGTGTTCTGGTACGGCGAGTATCCGCTGAGGAACTCCCATTCGTCGGGGTTGTCGGGGTCGCCGTACTCGGCCATCCAGGAAGCACCGGCGAGCAGCAGGTGGTAGCGCTTCATGTCGAGCAACGGCACCTGGCAGACGATCGCGCCGAACAACTGCGGATACCGGGTGAGCATCACACCCATCAGGAGTCCGCCGTTGCTGCCTCCCTGCGCGCCGAGCTGCTCCGCCGTGGTGATCCCCCGTGCCACAAGGTCTTTCGCAACGGCAGCGAAGTCTTCGAAGACTTTGTGCCGGTTCTCTTTGAGCGCCTGGGTGTGCCAACCCGGGCCGTACTCACCGCCGCCGCGGATGTTGGCGATCACGTACGTGTAGCCCTTGTCCAGCCACGCGCGGCCGATACCTCCGCTGTAGGCGGGCACCATCGAATTCTCGAACCCGCCGTAGCCGTACAGCAGGGTGGGTGCGGGGCTCGCGGTATTGCGTCCCACCACGAAGTACGGAACTTGTGTGCCGTCGTCGGACGTCGCGAAATGCTGCGCCACCGAAATGCCGGTGGCGTCGAAGAAGGACGGTGCGGCCTTGATCGGCTCGATCCGGCCGCCCACCGTGCCGGACAGCAGCGTCGCCGGGATGGTGAAACCGCTCGAATTGAGAAAGAAGTCGTCGCCGGTGAGCGGGTCCACGTCGATGATCGATGTGGACGTCGCGTCCGGCACGCCGGGCAACGGCTCGTCCGTCCAGCCGTCGGCGCCGGGGGTGAGGACCCGCATCTGGGTCTGCACATCGCGCAACGTGACGACGAGCAAATGGTTCTGCGTCCACGCGTACTGTTCGAGCGACGTGTGCTCGTCGGGAGTGAACAACACCGTCAGGTCCCGCGAGCCCGCCAGGAACGAGGGATAGTCGGCGGCGAGCAATGCGCCGGCGGGGTGCCCGAGCCATTCGGAGCGGGTACGGATCAACAGATGGTCGCGGTACACACTCACCCGCGCGTCGTGCGGAACCTCGAGTTCGACGAGTTCGCCCGACGTCGTCAGTTCGAAGCGCCGTGCCCGGTAGAAGTCGAGAGCACGATCGACGAAACTGCGCTCGTAACCGGGGGTGTCGTCGTACCACGCTGATACCGCGACATCGCCCGCTTCGCCCTCGAAGACCGTGTCCGCGTCGGCCAGTGGTGTCCCGCGCCGCCAGCGCGCGGCGATGCGGGGATATCCGGAGTCGGTCAGTGATCCGGCACCGAAATCTGTTCCCACATAGACGGTATCGGCATCGATCCAGCCGATGTCGGTCTTCGCCTCCGGCACTTCGAAGCTGTCCGGTCCGGAGACGAACTGCCGGGTGACGAGGTCGAACTCGCGAACCACCGTGGCGTCGGCGCCTCCGCGCGAGAGACTGATGAGCGCGCGCGTCTGGTCCGGACGCAGGACCTGGGCGCCCGACCACACCCAGTTCTCGCCTTCCTCCTCGGCCACGGCATCGAGATCGACCAGGACGTCCCACTCCGGGTTCTCGCGCACATACTGGTCCATCGTCGTGCGTCGCCACAGCCCGCGCACATGGGTGGCGTCACGCCAGTAGTTGTAGAGGTACTCGCCTCGGCGCCGGGCATACGGAATGCGAGCGTCGGTGTCGAGGACTTCACGGATCCGGCTTTCGAGTGTGCCGAAACCGGTGCTGCGGGTATAGGCGTCGACCGTGCGGTCGTTGTGGGCACGGACCCAGTCGAGCTGCTTCTCGCCCGTGACATCCTCGAGCCAGAGGTACGGGTCGGTGGTGGTGTCGCTCATGACTTCATTTCTACCCGGCATTACGCTGCCGAGGTGCAGCTCACCCCCGCGGACGCGCAGATGTACTGGCTCTCCGATCGAATGCCCAACGACCAGTTCCTGCTCTTCTGCTTCGCCACCGACGCCGGCGTGGACGAGGTGCGCGAGACGGTGCGCAGGCGTACCGACGTCATGGGGAAGCTGCTGTGCTGCGTCCGGGACGTACCCCGGCATCTGGACTACCCGTATTGGTTTCCAAGAACTTTCGGCGACGACCTCGTCGCCGAGCACCGGCTCGACGATCCGTCGTGGGAGAGCGTGCAGAACGCACTGGGGACGCTTGTTGCGACGGTGCTCGATGCTCGGGTGAGCCCGTGGCGCCTGCACGTATTCCCCGGAGTGCGCGACGCTCCCCTGTGTGAGGGTGCCGCCCTGGTGGTCGTCTGGCAGGTCTCGCACGCGTTCGCGGACGGCCGTGGGGCCACCGCCCTGGCCCGGACGCTGTTCGGTGCGGACGAGCCACCGGCGTCCCCGCGTCCGGAGCCAGGGCCCTTCGCGTGGGAGATGATCGTTCGTGCCGCCGCCCGGTTTCCCGCGCAGGCCTTTCGCCTGGTGCGGTCGGGCCGACGTGCGGCCGCTGCGGCACGCGCTCTCGAAGCCGCGACCGCGGCAGGTGGGATACCGGCACCGGCCGCCGGGCGGCCGCTCGTCGGCGTCAACTGCGATCCGGGCACCGAGCGGAGTGTCCGCGCCGTGGTGTTCCGGTCCGCTGCGTTCCGCGGTGGTGGATATACCGTCACCGTCGTCGCGTTGACGGCTCTCTCGGTGGCGCTGTCCAGGTTTCTCGACACGCGAGGCGAGAGCGTGCCGGACCGGCTCGGTGCGGAGGTCACCGTGGCGGTCGGGGTTGTGGGTTCGGCGAACAACAACTATCGCAATGTCGGCGTCGACCTGTTCGTCACCGAATCGGACCTGTGTGTCCGGGCTGCCCGCATCGCTGCCGATCTGGATGCGCGTCGTGAGAGAGTGACCGATCCGCTGCTCGCGCAGCGCGACGCGGCAGCCGAACATGTTCCGGCCCCCCTGTCGCGGTTCGGGATTGTTCGGTACGGGCCGTCTCTTCCCGTCACCGTCACGGGAAACACCGTGGTGTCGAGCGTCTTCCGTGGGTCTGCCGACCTCGCGCTCGCCGGTGGGCCGGTGGTGTTCAGCGCCGGATTCCCGGCCCTGTCGCCGGCCATGGCGTTGACCCACGGTGTATACGGACTCGGAGAGACCGTCACGATCGGCGTTGCCGCGGGCAGTCGGGTGATTCCCGATCTCGACGCGTACGAGCAGATGGTGCGGGATGCCGTCGCCGAGGTCGGCGCGGCGCTCTCCCCGGCGGGGTGAGCGCCGGTGGAATACCACCGGCCGCTGTGGTCCCGCGCATGTACCGTGCGGGGAGCAATCGAAATCGGCGAAGCGGGGGCAGCACGGTTATGGGCGTATACGTAGTAACGGGATCGGCGTCGGGAATGGGCAAAGCGAGCGCGGAAAGACTGCGCGCCGCAGGCCACACCGTGATCGGTGTGGACATCCGGGACGCCGATGTGGTGGCCGACCTCTCGACTCCGCAGGGACGGTCCGACGCCATCCGCGGCACCCTCGACCTGGCCGGAGCCACGCTCGACGGTGCGGTTCTTGCCGCCGGCCTGGGCCCCACTCCCGGTAGGGAACCGCTCATCGCCCAGGTCAATGTGCGCGGTGTGATCGATCTGCTCGTGGGCTGGCGTCCGGCACTGGCCGCGGCCGGAAACAGCAAGGTGGTGGTCTTCGGCTCCAACTCCACGACGACCACGCCGGGCGTACCGAATTCTGCGGTGAAGGCGTTTCTCGCGGGCGACATGGACAAGGGCGTCGCGCGGGCCACCAGGATCGCCAAATCGGGCCCGCCGTTCACCTACGCAGCGTCCAAGATCGCGGTGACGCGCTGGGTGCGCCGTACAGCCGTGACGCCGGAATGGGCGGGTGCCGGCATCCGGCTCAACGTCCTCGCCCCGGGCGCGATCTCCACACCACTGCTCGACGCACAACTCGACAGTCCGTTGAAGAGGGCGGTCGAGAGCTTCCCCGTTCCGCTCGGCGGATTCGGCGACGCCGAACAGATCGCGCAGTGGGTCGAGTTCATGGTGTCTCCGGCCGCCGACTTCATGGCCGGCAGTGTCGTCGTCGTCGACGGCGGTACCGAGGCCTACTTCCGGCCGGACGACTGGCCCGTCCGCGTGCCGTTCCGGTCGATACCCGGGTACCTGCGCAAAATGCGATCTTTCGCTCGCAGAACCGGCACCTCGGGCGACTGACCCGCATCCCCCGATCGGTTGATGTCGTGTGAGACCGTCGGGCGATGTGGCGGCCCGCCCCCGCCGGGCAAGCTCGGACCATGCCGATCGTAGAAGTGAAAGGCCTGTACAAACGGTACGGCGACCGCGCCGCCGTCGACGGTGTGAGTTTCGATGTCCGAGAAGGAGAGATATTCGGGATTCTCGGCTCCAACGGGGCAGGGAAGACCACCACCGCCGAATGTGTTTCCGGCTTGCGAGCACCGGACGAAGGGACCGTACGCGTCGCAGGGCTCGACCCGGTCGCCGACCGCCGCGTGCTGACGGAACTGCTCGGGGCACAGCTACAGCAGAGCGAACTCCAGCCGAAACTGACCGTGCAGGAGGCCTTGGATCTCTACGCATCGTTCTACCCGCGCCCCGCGGACGGGACGGCGCTGGCAGAACGGCTCGGCCTCGAGCACGTGCTCGACACCCGGTTCGCGAAGTTGTCGGGGGGACAGCAACAGCGCCTCTTCATCGCGCTCGCGCTGATCGGAACGCCGCGGGTGGTGGTGCTGGACGAACTCACCACGGGCTTGGATCCGCGTGGCCGCCGCGAGACATGGGAGCTGATCGAAGAGATCCGGGACTCGGGGGTCACGGTGCTGCTGGTCACCCATTTCATGGAAGAGGCGCAGCGGCTGTGCGACCGGGTCGCGGTATTCGACACCGGCAGGATCAAGGCGCTGGGCACGCCCTCGGAACTCATCGCCCGCACCTCGACAGCGGTCGCCGTCTCGTTCCGCCCATCGGCTCCGCTCGATCCGGATGCCCTGACGCCGTTGCCCGGAGTCCTGGCGGTGCGGCACGACCACGACCGACTGGTCGTCGAAGGCAACGACGACTCGGTCGAAGCGGTGCTCGCGCTCCTCGCTCGCGAAGGCATCTCCGCTCGACGGCTCCGCATCACAGAAGCGACCCTCGACGACGCATTCCTCGATATCACGACCCCGGAGAAGCGGCCATGACGACGACCGATACGAATCCCGTGACCGCGGTAGTGCGCACCGAAGCGCGCCTGTTCGTCCGCGAACCCGGCGCGATGTTCTGGATCCTCGCGTTCCCTGTCGTCCTGCTGACGATTCTCGGTCTCATCCCTGCCTTCCGGGAGCCAGACGCGAGTCTCGGGGGACGCCGGGTGATCGATCTCTACGTTCCGGTCGTGGTGTTGCTGTCGATGATCGTCGCGGGCATCCAGACGATGCCGGCTGTGCTGTCGTCGTATCGTGAACGCGGAATCCTGCGCCGGCTGTCGGTGACCCCGGCCCGGCCGGTGACGATTCTGCTGGCGCAGATCGTGGTACATGCCGTGGCCGTGGCCGGGTCGGTCGTACTCGCCCTGCTCGTCGGCCGCGGTGTGTTCGGAGTGGCTTTTCCGGAGCAGCCGTGGGGCTACGCGCTGGCGGTGCTGCTCACGCTTGCAGCGGCGCTGAGCATGGGCGCTGCGATTGCAGCCGTCTCGGCGACCACGCGGATCGCACAGATGATCGGCACCATCGTCTTCTTTCCGATGATGTTCTGCGCCGGGGTGTGGCTCCCGGTCCAGACCATGCCGGATCTGCTGCAGCGGATCGTCGAGGTGACGCCCTTCGGTGCGGCCTCGCAGATCCTCGACCAGGCGGCGGGAGGGGAGTGGCCCAGCGCGGGTGGGTTGACGGTGGTGGCGTTGTGGGCGGTGGTCCTGACCGCCGCAGCGGCACGCTGGTTTCGCTGGCAGTAGATTTCGGTCCGCAGCAGTGACACCGGTCGGCGGTGACATTTCGTTGGCAACGACGGCAGCACCCGTCATGCTGAACAACGTGGCGACGGACGCGATGGCAGCGCCCCCGACGGACGACTACTGGGAGCGCATCTACAGGTGGGGACCGTGGGTGCTGCTCGCGGTCGGGACGATCCTGTCCCTGGCCTCCGCCAAGCTGCTCATGACGCCGGCCGAACGGGTGTCGGCTCTCGTGCTGGTTGCCGGCGCAGTGTGCTGGGAGCGCTGGTGGTGGCGTCGCGACAAGGACGCTGTGTACTTCACCGGGCGTACTGTTCTGGCGTTCGTCCTGAGCTGGCTCAATCCGTTCTTCGTGTTCTACGCCTTCATCGGGTACTTCGATGCAGAGCGGCTACTCCCCGAGCGCTGGGTGCGCGTCGGGCTGCTCTCGACAGCGGTGACGATGGCGGGATCTCAGATCGGGGGTCTCCCGCCGTCGGGCCTCACCATGTGGATCGCGTTCGGTGCGTTGTTCGCCATCAACTCCTCGATCGCGATGATGATGCTTCGAATCAGCGCGCGAGAGGAGACGCGGACCCAGGAACGGATCGACGCGATCGCGGAACTCGAACGTACGAATCACCTTCTGGAACAAGCCATCTTCGAGAACGAGGCACTCCACGCGCAGCTCGTGCTGCGCGCACGGGAGGCCGGCATCGACGACGAGCGGCGACGTCTCGCCGCCGAGATCCACGACACCCTGGCGCAGGGTCTCACGGGGATCGTCACGCAATTGCAGGCGGCCCAGAACACCGTCGACCCGGTCGTGGCCGAGGGGCATGTGGAGCGGGCCGCGGCACTTGCGCGCCGCAGCCTGTCCGAAGCCCGTCGCTCCGTGCAGAATCTGGTCCCGCAGGCGCTCGAGCACGGCACACTCGACGAGGTGCTGGGGCGAGCGGTGAAGATGTGGGAGGCGGACTCCGGGGTAACTGCCGTATTCACCGTGACGGGTACAGCCGAGCCGTTGCACGACGACATCGGCGCGACGCTCCTGCGCATCACCGAGGAGGCACTCGCCAACGTGAGCAAGCATGCCGGGGCGGGACGTGTCGGTGTCACGGTCTCGTATATGGAGGACGAAGTGAGTGTGGATGTGCGAGACGACGGATGCGGTTTCGATCCGTCCGCAGGATCGGTGCGCGGGTTCGGGTTGAGGGGCATGCAGTCCCGGGCGGCTCGCGTTGCCGGCGAAGTGACTGTCGAATCGGAGCCCGGTGCCGGGACGGCGGTCTCGGTGCGGGTTCCGCTGGTGCGAGAGGGAACGGTCGGATGAGTGCCGACGCGATCACGGTGCTCATCGCCGACGACCATCCGGTCGTCCGCGACGGGCTGCGTGGGATGTTCGCTGCTTCAACCGAATTCGCGGTCGTGGGAGAAGCGTCGTCCGGACCGGAGGCGGTGGTGGTGACTCTGGGCCTGGATCCGGATGTGGTGCTGATGGACCTACGGATGCCGAGGGGTGGGGGAGTCGAGGCAATCGCCGAACTCACCGCCCGCAAGGTCCGGAGCCGCGTACTCGTCCTCACGACATATGACACCGACACCGATGCCTTTTCGGCTGTAAAGGCCGGGGCGATCGGCTACCTGCTGAAGGACACGCCCCGTGACGAACTGTTCGCGGCGGTGCGCGCTGTCGCAGAGGGGCGCACCGTCCTCTCGCCGGTGGTGGCGTCGCGGCTGCTTTCGCGCGTGCGCGGTCCGGGCGCATCGAGGTCGCTCAGCGCGCGGGAGCGCGAGGTACTGACCCTGGTGGCGAAGGGCACGTCGAACCGCGCGATCGCGCAGGAATTGTTCATCAGCGAGGCGACGGTCAAGACCCACCTGACCCACATCTTCGGGAAGCTCGAGGTGGCGGATCGCGCGGCGGCGGTGGCGACCGCGTACGACCGAGGAATCTTGGGCTGAAGCTGCCGATGCCCGTCACGGTGGCGGTTCCGCTCGCGGTGCGGCAGTACGGCGCGCAGCGATGAACGCGCGAGAGCCACCCTACCGATGGGTAACCGGACCATCGGCAGACAGGCGAATTGGGCAGGACTACCCTGTATGGCTGTGACCTCACACTATGACGTCGTTGTCCTCGGAGCCGGTCCCGGTGGGTACGTCGCTGCTATCCGCGCGGCACAGCTGGGATTGAGCACCGCCATCATCGAGCAGAAGTACTGGGGCGGTGTCTGCCTGAACGTAGGCTGCATCCCCTCGAAGGCGCTTCTCCGAAATGCCGAGTTGGCGCATCTTTTCACCAAAGAGGCCAAGACTTTCGGTATGTCGGGAGATGTGTCCTTCGACTTCGGTGCCGCCTACGACCGGAGCCGCAAGGTGGCCGACGGTCGCGTCAAGGGCGTGCACTTCCTGATGAAGAAGAACAAGATCACCGAGTACGACGGTCTGGGCTCGTTCGTCGATGCCAAGACCATCGAGGTTGCGCTCACCAAGGGCGGAACCGAGCAGGTGACCTTCGACAACGTCATCATTGCGACGGGTTCGGTCACCAAGCTCCTGCCGGGAACCGAACTCAGCGAGAACGTCGTCACGTACGAGGAGCAGATCCTCACCCGCGACCTTCCGGGCTCGATCGTCATCGTCGGCGCCGGCGCCATCGGCATGGAGTTCGGTTACGTCCTGAAGAACTACGGTGTCGACGTCACGATCGTCGAGTTCCTCGATCGCGCGCTCCCCAACGAGGACGCCGACGTTTCCAAGGAAATCGCGAAGGCGTACAAGAAGCTCGGCATCACCATCAAAACCGGCGCAGCCGTCCAGAAGATCTCCGACAACGGCACGAACGTCACTGTCGAGATCAAGGACAACAAGTCCGGGAACGTCGAGACGATGACCGTCGACAAGGTGATGCAGTCGGTGGGATTCGCCCCGCGCGTCGAGGGTTACGGTCTCGAGAAGACCGGTGTCGAGCTGACCGATCGCGGGGCGATTGCGATCGACGGGCGGATGCGCACCAACGTGGAGGGCATCTACGCGATCGGTGACGTCACCGCGAAGCTTCAGCTCGCACACGTCGCCGAGGCGCAGGGCGTCGTGGCGGCCGAGACCATCGGCAACGCCGAGACCCTCGAACTCGGCGACTACCGCATGATGCCGCGCGCGACGTTCTGCCAGCCCCAGGTGGCGTCCTTCGGATTGACCGAGCAGCAGGCGAAGGACGAAGGCTACGACATCAAGGTCGCGACCTTCCCGTTCACCGCGAACGGCAAGGCCCACGGTCTGGGCGACCCGACCGGCTTCGTCAAGCTCATCGCCGACAAGACCCACGGCGAGCTCATCGGCGGCCACCTCATCGGCCCCGACGTCTCCGAGTTGCTCCCCGAGCTGACCCTCGCCCAGAAGTGGGATCTGACCGTCAACGAACTGGCGCGCAACGTCCACACGCACCCGACGCTCAGTGAGGCGCTGCAGGAGGCCATTCACGGTCTCGCAGGCCACATGATCAACTTCTGATCCTTCGGTCGGGCGGATCCGTTCGGATGTACCGGCTCAGCCCGGGGCGACTCGACCGTCGTCCCGGGCTGACGTCGTTCCGGGACCGGTGACGGTCGCGTCGTCCTGCCGTCCGGATGTGAGCACCGGTTCGCCGGAGATGTGCTGCGAGACTCGGATGCACGTGCAAGGGTGCTGCAGATGCATTCGACATTCACGAAATACAAGAAGAACCTTGTTGCGATCGAGGTCATCGCGAGAAAGAAGGCGGCGTGACGACAACGGACGGCAAGGACGGCGAGATCACCGTCATCGAGGGCGTGGCCACACTCAACGCCCAGAGCGGGGACACCCCGCGCATCGAGAAACTGGCCGCGGGAACCGGCGCGACGGTGATCCGTATCAGCTTCAGCGCGGGACAGACGATGGCAGACCATCAGGCGAAGTTCCCGATTCTGGTGCAGACCGTCGTCGGCGACGTCTCGTTCTCGACCGAGGAGCGAACCGTGTCGCTGGTCCCCGGCACGGTCGTGCACCTCGATGCGGGCATTGTGCATCGTCTCGAGGCCGAGATCGACTCCGTGGTGATGTTGACGATCCTGAGGTGACGACGCGGCGGAGCCGTCCGGTTTGTCGCAGAGCCGGCGGCACCGCGCGTTAAGGTGACGAAATGGCGGAACGCGGCGCTCGGCCCCATGTACATCCGGTTCGCAAGTGGCTGCTGCACGCGGTGCGGCGACTGTTCACACCTCTCGAACCGGACCACTACCTCGAGATGATCAACCCGCTCTGGTCCACCCGTGAGCTCCGCGGACGGGTGGAGCGGGTGGTTCCGGAGAGCGAGGACACGGCCTCGGTCCTGATCCGGCCCGCGTACGAGTGGCCCGGGCACGAACCGGGCCAGTACGTCCGCCTCGGAGTCATCATCGACGGTGTCTACCACTGGCGGGCTTATTCTCTGACATCCGACCCGGACCCCCGGGACGGACTCATCAGCGTCACTCCGAAAGTCGTCGAGGGCGGGGTCGTGTCGCCCCACCTCGTACGGAAGATCGCCCCGGGCGACATCGTGCGCCTCGGCGAGGTGGAAGGTGTCTTCACGCTGCCCGAGCCGGTCCCCGCCCAACTGCTGTTCATCAGCGCAGGTAGCGGCATCACGCCCATCATGAGCATGCTGCGCAGCCTTGACCACCGGAACCTGCTCCGGGACGTCGTGGTGGTGCATTCTGCGTCGGCCCACGACGACGTGATCTTCTCGTCGGAACTGCGCGACCTCGACGCCCGCCATCCGGGTCTGTGCCTGGAGGTCTGGATCAGTGGCGAGCGGGGGCGGATCACACCCGACGACCTGGACGATGTGTGTCCGGACTGGCGCGCGCGGGAAACCTTCGTCTCCGGGCCGCGTGAGCTGCTCGACGTGCTCGAGGAACATTGGAACGACCACGCCGACTCGCAGCGATTCCACCTCGAACGTTTCCAGCCCGTTATCGGGGGGAATGCGGGAAGCGGCGAGGGCGGCACCATCCACTTCCTCGAAAGCGAACAGGACGTCGAGTGCGACGGGGGAACCCCGATCCTGGTCGCGGGCGAGAACGCCGGCCTCAAGTTGCCGTACGGCTGCCGTATCGGTATCTGCCACACCTGCGTGGGGACGTTGCGTTCCGGGCAACTCCGGGACCTGCGAACCGACGAGGTGAGCGAACCCACCGGGGCTTCGGTGCGTACCTGCATCCACACCGCGGAGGGTGACATCGAAATAGAGCTGTGAGCGGCACGCGCTGCGACAGCTCCCGACGAATGGGGCACGTATGACGAACACCGAAGAGACGACCGCACCCGCGTCTCCAGAAGTGGAAAGCCCGCTCGCTCATCTGAGCGCAGAGACACTCGAACGACTGGCCGAAGAATTCGACGCGATCCACGACGAGGTGTACGCCAGCCTCGGCGAGAAGGACCGTAAGTACATCAAGTCCGTCATCGCAGCGCAGCGGCAGCTCGTCGTGGCCGGCCGCGTGATCTTGTTCGCGTCCTCGTCGAAGCCCGCCTGGGTGGCCGGGACAGCGTGCCTCGGGATGGCGAAGATCCTCGAGAACATGGAAATCGGCCACAACGTCATGCACGGCCAGTGGGACTGGATGAACGACCCGGACATCCACTCCTCCGTGTGGGACTGGGACACCGCGTCCACGGCCGAAGCCTGGAAGCACTCCCACAACTACATCCATCACACGTACACCAACATTCGTGGCCTGGACAAGGATCTCGGATACGAGATCATGCGGATCGACCCGAAACAGCGGTGGCATCCGGTCTACCTCGCCCAGCCCTTCTACAACGCCCTGCTCACCGTCCTGTTCGAATGGGGCGTCGCCCTGCACGACCTCGACCTCGAGGCGCTCTGGGCGGGCGAGAAGTCGCCCACGCAGGTACTCGAAGAACTCAAGGGCATCGCCGGAAAGGCGAAAGCCCAATTCGTGAAGGACTATGTGGGGTGGCCACTGGTCAGCGCCGCGGTATTCGGCCTGGCGCAGGTCGCGATGCGCGGAAAGCTGCCGCAACCGAAGACCTCCCGCGTAGGCGGATGGCTGCGCCGATCCGGTAGGTGGGGCGCGGGCGCCGACATCGCCGACCGGTGGCTGCCCGGCGTGGAAAAGACCTTCCTGTCGACCGTGCTCGCGGACGTCACCGCCAACATCATCCGCAACGTGTGGGCCCACGCCATCATCTTCTGCGGGCATTTCCCGGACCAGACCTACACGTTCGGGAAGAAGGAAGTCGAGAACGAGACGCGCGGCGGCTGGTATGTCCGCCAGCTCGTGGGTTCGGCGAACATCGAGGGAAGTCCGCTGTTCCACATCATCAGCGGCAACCTCGGCTATCAGGTGGAACATCACCTGTTCCCCGACATGCCGAGCACCCGGTACTCCGAGGTGGCGCCCAAGATCAAAGACATCTGCGAACGCTACGAGCTGCCGTACAACACCGGGCGGTTCGGGCAGCAGTGGTGGATGGTGCACCGCACCATCGCCCGTCTCGCGTTCCCCGGCGGTGAGGCACGCCCGAAGCCGGGTCCCTACCGCAGTTCCGCGGATCCGACGGGCGAGCCGGCTCCGAGTGAAGCGGCACGATTCCGTCGCCGGTTGCCCGCGGAGCATCCTGCCGCCGGCCCGGAGCACGAGCGCGGCGGCGTCGAGGTCGATCCGCCGCCGCGCTGAGCGGTTTCTCGCCTACCGCCCGGAGCGGCGGTAGGCGACCCACCCGCCGAACTCGGTGATGTCGGCGGCGTCCGCGACCGCGTCGTGGGTGCACCCGAAGCCGACGACCGAGCGTCCGTCCGAGAGTTCCACGCTCGTCAGCGTCATCGGAGCGGGAAGGGCCGCCAGAAAACGGCCCAGTCCCGCTTCGGAGATGCGGAACAGTTCGCCCGCGATCGAGGCCCCTGCTCCGGCACTGTGGCGCACCAAGCCGGGCTTCGGCGGTGTGGTGTCCAGTGCCATCAGGCGATAGGCATCGGACGTGCGGATCTCCTCGGTGAAGCGCGCTCCGAGGTTCTCGAGCTGGAAGTGGAGCGGTTGCCCGCGCAGGTGTGCTCCGAACACGGCGAGGTCCACGCCGGAGTCCACGAAGCGCGGTGCCCTGCCGCCCGTCAGTGCCGCCGCGACGTCGACCGCGATCTGATCGTGGAACGCCGGCACGACCACCATGACGCCGAACGGGTTGCCCGCGGCCGTGGGTTGTCCCGGCACCGCCACCGCCGCCATGTCCAGCAGGTTGCAGAAATTCGTGTACGTCCCCATGCGGCGGTTGATGCCTAGTGGATCATCTTGTACCGCAGCGATAGTCGGATGTTCGGTCGTCGTGGGCAGTAGCAGTCCGTCGAAGCCTTCGAGGAGTCGCACCGCCTCAGCCTTCGCGCGGGTGAGGGTGTCGAGGTCCGCGACGAGTTCGTGCGCGGCAGGTTTCTTCGCCCCGGCGACGATCGCGGCGACGGTCGGGTCCGCACCGGCCGGCGCGGCGGAGAGGAACTCGCCCACCGCGGCGTAGCGTTCCGCGACCACGGCACCGTCGTAGAGCAGAGTTGCCGCGTCGAGGAGAGGGGAGATGTCCACCTCGTCGACGTCGATTCCGCGCTGCTGGGCCGCGACCACCGTGAGGGCGAACGCTTCGCGATACTCGTCGCACAGTGCGTCGAGGTCCTCCGGCCGCGGCATGGCCAGGCGCACCGCCGAAGACGCGGCGAGACGGACGTCGGCGGGCCAGGAGCGGCTCCGTGCATCGCGCGGGTCCGGACCCGCCATCACTGCTGCTGCGGCTGTGGCGAGGTCGAGGTCTCGCGCGAGGACGGTCAAGCAGTCGTAATCGATACAGGCAGGAACGACGCCGTACGTCGGGATGACACCGAGCGTGGCTTTGATACCGACGATGCCGTTCAGCGCTGCGGGCACCCGTCCGGATCCTGCTGTGTCCGTGCCGATTCCGATGTCGGCAATGCCCAACGCGACCGCGACGGCCGAACCCGAGCTGGATCCGCCGGAGACGCGATCCGGGTCCCACGCGCTCCGCACGGCACCGTAAGGACTGCGGGAGCCCACCAGCCCGGTCGCGAACTGGTCGAGGTTCGTCTTGCCGAGCACCACGGCACCGGCCTCGACGAGTCGCGCGACGCCGGTGGCGGTGATCTCGGGCGTATAGGCGAATTCGGGGCACGCCGACGTCGTGGGCATCCCCGCGACGTCCACGTTGTCCTTCACGGCAACGAGCAGCCCCGCGAGGGGCAGACTTTCACCCGCGGCGACGCGTGCGTCGACCGCGGCGGCGTCGGCAAGAATATCGGTCGTGTCGCGGAGGGTGATCCACACCTCGGGCCGATCCACTTCCTCGATGCGGCGCAACGCATCCCGGGCTCGTTCGGTAGCGGTGATCGCGCTTTCCGGGGAGAGGGCCGCACTGCCGTCCGTTGCGCTGCCGGTACTCACGGTCATGCTGCTGCTCCGATCACGAGGAGTGGGGTACCGGGTGCCACTTTGCTACCGGGTTCCACGAGGACTTTCAGAACTGTGCCCGCCACGTCGGTGAGGACGGGCATCTCGAGCTTCATCGCTTCGAGAATAACTGCGGTGGTACCCGAGGCCACGTGGTCGCCTTCGGTCACTTCGACCCGCCAGACGTTGCCGACCATCGGTGCCTCCACGACCGTCGCACCCGCAGGCATTCCGTCGAGGGGGTCGACGGGTGCGGATACCTCGACGGGTTCGGCATCGACCCGGTCGAACTCACCGGATGCGTGCCACGCGCGCTTCTCGATTTCGAACGCCTCGGATTGTTTCTCGTCGAACGCTGCGATCGACTCGGCGTTGTCTTCGAGGAAGCGGAGATGGTCGGCGAGAACGAACGTGCCCTCCGAGACGTCGGCGTCGAACCGCCCGGCCTTCGACGCGGCCCGGTACTCGAGCAACTGCTCCGGTGTCACCGGCTCCCAGACGATGCGGTCGAAGAACCGGAACAGCCACGGCTTGCCCTGTTCGAACGGTCCGGTCTGCCGGTAGCCGGACCAGATGGGGACCGTCCGGCCCACCAACTGGTACCCGCCCGGTGACTCCATGCCGTAGACGCACAGATACTTCCCACCGATACCGACGGCGTCGGACGGGGTCCAGGTGCGCGCCGGGTTGTACTTGGTGGTCACGAGGCGGTGCCGAGGATCGAGGGGCACGGCAAGGGGAGCACCGAGATACACGTCGCCGAGTCCGAGGACGAGGTATTCGGCGTCGAAGACGGCGTCGCGCACCTGCTCGACGGACTCCAATCCGTTGATGCGACGGATGAATTCGATGTTCGACGGCAACCAGGGCGCCTCGTCACGGACACCGCTGCGGTACCGGGAGATCGCCTCGGAGATCGACGGGTCGTCGAAGGACAGCGGAAGACGCACGGTGCGGCTCGGCACCACGAGGTCGCGTGTCGCGGGGAGTTCCGTCTCGAGATCTTGCAGCACACCGAGCAGGCGGTAGGCCGGCAGCACATCCGGATCGAAATGGATGTGCAGCGACCGCACCCCTGGCGTCACGTCCACGATCCCCGGAAGACCGGTGGCTGCGAGAGCCTCGGAGAGCGCGTGCACTCGCATGCGCAACCCCAGGTCGAGGACCATGTCCCCGTACTCGACGAGTATGTTGTCGTCGCCGCCGCGCAGATAGACGGCCTCGGGACGGTCGAGGACGGCCTCCGTCCGGCCCAGTCGGCCGCCGTCGGAGGCGATCTGCCGTTCCACCGGCGGAAGGTCCGCGCCGCGGACGGTGCCGGTGCGCAAGGCGGCCGCACCGGCGTCGGTCACCGGGACGAACCGCAACGAGTCACCCGGCCGGATCTGTCCCAGCTTCCAGCGGTGACCGGACACGACGGTCAGCGGGCATGCGAACCCGCCGAGGCTGGGGCCGTCGGGACCGAGCAGGATCGGGGTGTCACCCGAGACGTTGAGAGCGCCGACGCTGTAGGGATTGTCGTGCAGGTTCGACGGGTGGAGGCCGGCGTCCCCGCCATCGGTGCGCGACCAGGTGGGTTTCGGGCCGTCGAGCCGGATACCGGTGCGGTTGGCGTGGCTCTGCACCGTCCAGGTGGTGTCGTAGAACTGGCTGATGTCTTCGGGGGTGAAGTAGTCGGGTGCCGGTTGCGGACCCTCGGTGACCGCGAGGTGCCACGTGTGCGTGAACTCCGGCCGACCCTCGGCCGGCACAGGGGCGGGCTCGGTGTCGATGTCGGTGTCGGCGACGCCCAGGACGTCACCGGTGGCCACGGCCCGGCCGGTGATGCCACCGAAGCCGCCGAGTGTGAAGGTCGACGCGCTGCCGTGGAACAGCGGTACGTCCAGGCCACCGCGCACGGCGACGTAGGTGCGCAGGCCGGTGTCGGCGGGGGCGCCCACGTCGAGCACCGAACCGGCGGGAACCTCGATCGGCTCCCACATCGGTACCGGCGCGCCGTCCAGCGTCACCTCTGCCGGAGCGCCGGTGACACACACGAAGGTGGCGTCGGAGAACTCGAGGCGTGGGCCCTGCAGCGTGCATTCGAGACCGGGAGCGCCCTCGGGATTTCCGACGGCCACGTTCGCCGCACGCAACGACAGGTCGTCCATCGGCCCGGACGGCGGAATTCCCACCTCCCACAACCCGGTACGGCCGGGAAAGTCCTGGACGGTGGTCATCGTGCCCGCCCGCAACACGTCGATACGGTGACCGGTCGCGCGCAGTCCCGCCAGGGTGGAGGTGGCATGCTCGGCGGCCAGAACCGGAGCGGCCGTGCAGATACGGCGAAGCTGGGGCAGGTTCGTCTGGACGCCGTAGAGATGGGTGTCGTCGAGCGCGTCGGCCAATGCGGCGAAGGCGGTGCGACGGGACTCGCCGTGCACGATCACCTTGGCGAGCATCGGGTCGTAGAACGAGCTGACCTCGGTCCCGGTGTCCACCCACGTCTCGATGCGGGTGTGCGCGGGGAACTCCACCTGGGTGAGCAGGCCTGCGCTCGGCCGGTAGTCGTGTCCGGGATCCTCGGCGTAGACCCGCGCCTCGACTGCGTGCCCGCTGATCGCGGGTCCGGTGTCGGGCAGCGCGTCGAGCATGTCGGTCTCACCGCGCGCGAGCCGGAGCATCCACTCGACGAGGTCGACACCGGTGACCTCCTCGGTCACCGGATGTTCCACCTGGAGCCGGGTGTTCATTTCGAGGAAGGATGCCTCGCCACGGTCGATGTCGTAGACGAACTCCACCGTTCCCGCAGACCGGTAGCGCACGGAGTCCGCGAGCGCGCGGGACGACGACAGCAGCTGTTCGACGATCTCGTCGGGAAGGTTCGGAGCGGGCGCTTCCTCGACGACCTTCTGGTTGCGGCGCTGCAGGGAGCAGTCGCGGGTGCCGAGACTGAGGGTGCGGCCGTGCCCGTCGCCGAACACCTGCACTTCGATGTGTCGCGCATGTGCCACGAATCGTTCGAGGAACACACCGGACGAGGAGAAATTGGCCGACGCCAGGCGCAGCACCCGTTCGTAGGCGGAGCGAAGATCGTCGGGACCGAAGCACGCCTGCATGCCGATGCCCCCGCCGCCACCGACCGCTTTGAGCATGACCGGATATCCGATGTCCTCGGCCGCGACGAGGGCGTCGTCGAGCGAGCCGAGCAGTCCGCTGCCCGCGACGAGCGGGACGCCCACGGCGCGCGCGGCCTCTCTCGCGGTGTGTTTGTCACCGAACACGCGTAACTGTTCGGGAGTCGGCCCGACGAACGCGATACCCGCGGCCTCGCATGCGGAAGCGAAATCGGCGTTCTCGGAGAGGAATCCGTAGCCGGGGTGGATCGCGCCGGCGCCGGTTGCCTGGGCAGCCTCGATCACCAGATCGGCGCGCAGATACGACTCGGCTGCGGGGGCAGGGCCGAGTCGCACAGCCACGTCGGCGAGTTCGACGTGCGCGGCCGAGGCGTCGGCATCGGAGTACACGGCGACGGTCTTGAGGCCGAGCAGATGGGCCGAACGCATGATGCGGCAGGCGATCTCGCCGCGGTTGGCAACGAGCAGGGTATCGAAGGCGTAGGTCAAGACGAGCTCCTCGGATAGGGGCGGGACGGCAGCGCTGTCAGTCGGCCAGCGACATCGCGGTGACCGCGCGGGTCACCCTGTCGAGAACAACGGAGAGAGATTCGCCGATATGGCGGTGGAGCAGGGTACGAGCGGTAGGCAGGTCGTCGTCGAGGACGGCGTCGAGGATGCCGAGATGCTCTGCGATAGACGTTTCGATGCGGCTGTTGACCATGAAGTCGTACATCCGCACATGGCGAATCCGGGAGTTGACGGATTCGAGGGCGGTCACGAGTTCGGTGTTTCCGGACGACGCCAGCAGCGCCACATGGAACTCCTCGTCGGCGACGACGAAGCCCGGTTCCTGCGCCGGCGGGTCGTCGGCAAGTGCCCGCCACCGCGTACGTTCGGATTCGAGCGCCGTCCGGTCGTGCCGCACGGCCGGATCGTCGAGTGCGCGGGTGATGCCCTGCAATTCCAGGGTGATTCGCAGTTCGTACAGGTTCCGGATGCGCGGAATGCTCGGTGGCTGGGGTGAGAATCCGTAGTCTTCTCTGCGAATGAGACCGTCGGAGACGAGCATCGCGAGTGCTTCGCGTACTGGGGTGCGTGAAATGCCGAACCGTGCAGCGAGTTTCGGCTCCGTCATGCGGTCGCCGACACGGACCGATCCGTTCATCACATCGTCACGCAACTGGCGGTAGACCTGGAGCCGCAGCGGCTCCGGTGTCCCTGTGTCCGTTTCTGTCGACATAGCTGTATACGCTATTGACCTGCGATGACACCGTTGTGACGCCGTGTTACGGCGGGGTTAGAGGATGCTCACTGTTCACTGTGTGAGCACGTGCCGGGTGAACTAGCCGAAGTCGCGGTCGAGGCGGAGCGTGCCGATCGTGGTGGCAAGACCGTCGTATTGGGTGACCAGCAAGCAGAATTCGATGAGCTTTCGATCGTCGAGATGATCCGCGAGTGTCGACCACGTCTCGTCCGAGAGATCTTTCGTCGATACCAGTTCGTCGACGGCGCCGAGGATCGCGCGGTGACGGGGGCTCCAGCCCTCGGCGTCCGGCCCGGCGACGATGCGCGCATGGAGGTCGTCGGTGATGCCGGCGCGACGGCCCAGCCGGGTGTGATGGTCGGTCTCGTATGCGCTGCCCCGCAGGTGCGCGACTCGCAGGATGATCATCTCGCCCTCGAAGCGGCCGAGCCTGCCGAAGGGCATCAACATGCCGGAATAGTGCAGCCACCCACGGAACAACCGCCCGGTCCGTCCGAGCGTGCTGAACAGGTGAGCGTCGGTGGTGCCCGCCGCCGCGGAGAGCGCTTTCCATGCAGCCCAGTTGAGCGGGCCGAGTTCCCTGAAACGTCCGGGCCGGATGCGGGGCGTCATACCCGCCAGTGTCGCACGATCACTCACGGACCGCCCGGGCAAGCCGTGCCACGTTCAGGGCTTCCTCCGAGCGCCGTACGACAACTGTTCGGGAGGTGCCGATGTGCTCGAGGAGCATGCGGTGCGCGTCGTCGAGTCTGTTGTCCAGGACGAGTTCCGCGACCGCGATGTGCTCGTCGACGGTGTCAGAGATCCGGTCCGGTGTGAGGTAGTCGAACATGCGCACCGGCCGCACTTTCTGATTGACCACGGCGAGTGCGTCGCACAGCGCACGATTTCCGGACGCTGCCAGCATCGTGAGATGGAATTGCTCGTCGAGGGTCACGAAGCCCGCGTCGGGTTCCGGAAGATTTCGGCGGATGACGTACCAGCGGTCGAGTTCGGGACCGAGAATGTCGGGGTCGTGCCGGATGGAGTCGTCGTCCCGCGCGCGGCGGATCCCTCGAAGTTCCAAGGTGATCCGGAGTTCGTAGAGGCCCGCGAGATCTTCGAGGCGCGGGCGATACGGAAACAGCCCGTACTCACGACGTTCGACGAGGCCGTCGGACACGAGCCGAGCCAGCGCCTCGCGCACCGGGGTGCGTGACACACCGTAGTGCTCGGCGAGCCGTTCCTCGCTGAGGCGTTCGTCGGGGGTGAGGTCGCCGGACATCAGGTCGGTGCGCAGGGCCCGGTAGACCTGTTCCCGCCGGGTGACGCCGGGACGCATCAGATCGCCATCGCCGCGCGGACGGTTGTCGCGGCGTCCGCGCCACCCTCTCCGGTGGAGGTGACGCGCCCGGATTCGAGGACGTAGTAGTGGCGCGCGTTGTCGAGGGCGAAACCGATGTGCTGTTCGACGAGCAGGACACCGAGGTTTCCGCCTCGACTGAGTTCGACGATGGTGTTCTCGATCTCGGCGACCACCGACGGCTGGATGCCTTCGGTCGGTTCGTCGAGGATGAGCATGCGCGGCTCGGTGATCAGGGCGCGTGCAATCGCGAGTTGCTGACGCTGGCCACCGGAGAGCAGGCCCGCCCGACGGTCGAGCAGCGGGACGAGTGCGGGGAAGAGGTCGAGCATGTCGGCGACGAGCTTCTTGCCGTTCTTGCGACCGTCCGCGACCACCTGCAGGTTCTCGCTACAGGTGAGCTGCCCGAACGACTGCTGGCCCTGCGGCACGTAGGCGAGCCCCCGGGCCACGCGTGCTGCCGGGCGGAGTCCGCTGATGTCGTGCCCGTCGAACAGGATCTTGCCCGAGGAGATCGGAAGGAGACCGACGGCGGCGCGCAGCAGCGTGGTCTTCCCGGCGCCGTTGTGGCCCATCACGGCGGCGACTCCGTCGGAGGGAACGGTGACCGAGACACCGTGGATAACTTCGGTGCGGCCGTAACCGGCTCGCACGTCGACGAGTTCGAGCATCATGCCTCCTGGAAGGTGTCGGTGCCGTCGGAACCGACCGCAGCTGCGGTGCCGAGGTAGACCTCTTGGACCTGCGGGTCGTTCTGCACCTCTTCGACGGTGCCGTCCGCGATGACCTTGCCGCGGGCCAGCACGGTCACCGAGGTGGCGAACGCACGCATGAAGTCCATGTCGTGTTCGACCACCACAACGGTGCGCTGCGCCCCGATACGGCGCAGCAGCCGGCCGGTTTCCTCGCGTTCGTCGCCGCTCATGCCGGCGACCGGTTCGTCGAGCAGCAACACGTCGGCGTTCTGGACGAGGAGCATTCCGATCTCGAGCCACTGCTTCTGGCCGTGCGCGAGGATGCCCGCCGGGGTGTCGCGGTGAGCGGACAGGCCGATCGTCTCGAGGGCTTCCTCGATTTCGGGCAGCACGTCTTTACGGCGGCGCAGTAGTTGCCACGGGGAGCGCCCGGCGCCTGCGGCGATGTCGAGGTTCTGGAGCACCGAGAGTTCCTCGAACACCGACGCGGTCTGGAACGTCCGGCCGACGCCGAGGCGGGCGATCTTGTGCGTCTTCTTGCCGACGAGTTCGATTCCGGACTTGGTGATGGAACCGGTTGCGGGGACCAGGCCCGTGACCGCGTCGACGAGGGTGGTCTTGCCGGCGCCGTTGGGTCCGATCAGGAATCGCAGGTCGCCTTGCAGGAGTGTGAGGTTCACTCCGTCGACGGCGTGGAAGCCGTCGAAGGTGACTCGCAGGTCGCGGATTTCGAGGTAGTCGCTGGCCATGCCGGCGTTGCCGCCGTAGACGGGTGCGTTCATCGTGCCGGCTCCAATTCGGTCGTCGCTGCGGGTACGTCGTCGGCGGGTGGTTCGGGCCGGGACCGGCGGCGCCGGCGCCATACGGTGGCGAGTCCGGCCAGGCCGGCGGGGAAGAAGCCGACCACCACGATGAACAGCAGTCCCTGGGCGTAAGTCCAGGCCGACGGGAAGTTCTCCGACAGCGCGGTCTGGGCCCACGCAACTCCGATCGCGCCGAGGACCGGCCCGAGCAGGGTGCTGCGGCCTCCGATGGCGACGCCGATGAGGAAGGCGATGGACGGAACGATGCCGATGTCGGCGGGGGAGATGATGCCGACGATGGGAACGAACATCGCTCCGGCGATGCCGGCGAAGAACGCGGCGACGGTGTAGGCCACCACCTTGATGTTGGCGGGGTCGTAGCCGAGGAACCGGACGCGTTCCTCCTGGTCGCGCACCGCGACGAGCAGTTCTCCGTAGCGGGACTGCATCAGCTGCCGGGTGGCGGCGACGACGAGCAGCAGGATGGCTGCCACGATGAAGAACAGCATCCGCTTGTTGACGGGATCGGACAGCTCGAAGCCGAAGAAGGTGCGGAACCGGTTGAGGCCGTTGGAACCGCCGGTGGACTGCTGACCGACGAGCAGGATGGCGAAGGCGGCGGCGAGAGCCTGGGACAGGATCGCGAAGTAGGCGCCCTTCACACGCCGTTTGAACACACCGAGCCCCAGCAGCGCCGCGACCAGCGCCGGGACGATGAGGATCGCCAGGATCGCGACGAACGGTGAGGTGAACGGCACCCAATATGCCGGTAGCTCACGGATTCCCGCGATCTGCATGAAGTCGGGAACGGAGTCCTCACGCAACTGCGCGTCGGCGATTTTGAGATGCATCGCCATGATGTACGCGCCGAGCCCGAAGAACACGCCCTGCCCGAGGGTCAGCATGCCGCCGCGCCCCCATGCGAGCCCGATTCCGACGGCGACGATCGCGAAGCACAGGAACTTGCCGAGCAGGCCGAGCCGGAAGTCGGACAGGAACGCCGGCGCGATGCCGAACAATACGAGTGCGGCGAGCGCGAATCCTGCTGCGGTGCGGACGGGTCCGGGTTGTGTCAGGGACCGGGGGGAGAACGTCACAGACATCAGACCAGGCTCCTCGTCTTGACGGCGAACAGGCCTTGGGGACGGACCTGCAGGAAGATCACGATGATCACGAAGACGATCACCTTCGCGATCGAGGCGGTGGTGGAGTATTCGATGAACGAATTGAGCAGACCCAGGGCGACGGCGGCAAGCACGGCGCCTTCGATCCTGCCCAGGCCGCCGATGACGACGACGAGGAACGCGTCGATCAGGTACGCCTGCCCGATGGTGGGGCTGGTCGAGCCGATCAGCGTCAGCGCCACGCCGGCGAGGCCCGCGAGACCGGAACCGAGAAAGAACGTGGTGATATCGGTTCGGCGCGAGGAGATTCCGACGGTTTCCGCGAGGTCGCGGTTCTGCACGACCGCGCGGATCCGCCGGCCCATCGGGGTGTACTTCATCGAAGCGATGAGTGCGATCACGCAGATCACCGACAGCACCAGGATGAACAGGCGGGTTTTCGGTACCACCGCGCCCAGGATCTCGACACCACCCGACAACCAGGCCGGGGCCACGACGTTGACGGCGGGTGCGCCGAAGATGTCGCGGGCGGCCTGCTGGAGCAGCAGGCCCACACCGAACGTGACGAGCAGGGTGTCGAGGGGCCGGTGGTACATGCGGCGGATGAGGGTGACCTCGAGCAGGACACCCATCGCCCCACCGACCAGGAAGCCGACGAGCAGCGAGACGAACAGGGACAGACCCGCGGACGAGATCACCTGCTGGACGACGAAGGCGGTGTAGCTGCCGGCCATGATGAACTCGCCGTGGGCCATGTTGATCACGCCCATCTGCCCGAAGGTCAGCGACAGGCCCAGTGCCGCCAGCAGCAGGATCGAACCGATACTCAATCCTGTGAACAACTGTCCTACAAGGACATCCATGGTGCCTCCCTGGTCGGCTTCCCGGTCGCGAGCGTCAGTTTCCGGACAGTCCCGCGGCCCAGTCGTAGGACTCGAGGTACGGATCGGGATCGATGGCGCCGTCCGACTCCCACACGGTGTAGATCAGGCCGTCACCGCGGATTTCACCGATACGGGCGGTCTTGGTGATGTGGTGGTTGTCGCCGTCGATCGTCACGGTGCCTTCAGGAGCGTCGAAAGAGACTCCGTCGGAAGCTTTCACGACGTCCTCGACCGCAAACGACTCGGCCTTCTCGACGCTGTTCTTCCACAGGTAGACGGAGGTGTAGGCAGCTTCCATCGGGTCGGACGTCGGCTTGTTGGCGCCGTACTTGGCCTTGTACGCTTCGACGAACGACGCGTTCTCGGGGGACTCGACGGTCTGGTAGTAGTTCCATGCGGTGAGCTGGCCCTCGATGTTCTGCGCGCCGATACCCACGACCTCTTCCTCGGCGATGGACACCGAGACGACCGGCATGTCCTTCGCGTTGAGACCCGCGTTGGTGTACTCACGGAAGAACGCGACGTTGGAATCGCCGTTCAGCGTGTTGAATACGGCGTCCGCGTCGGCGGTGCGGACCTTGTTGACGATGGTGGAGAAGTCCGTCGACCCGAGCGGAGTGTAGTCCTCACCCTTGATCTCGATGCCGTTCGCTTCGGCGTAGGCCTTGATGATCCGGTTCGCGGTCTGCGGGAACACGTAGTCGCTGCCCACCAGGTACAAGGACTTCACGCCCTGTTCCTTGAGGTAGTCGAGCGCCGGCACGATCTGCTGGTTGGTGGTCGCACCGGTGTAGAAGATGTTCGACGACGACTCGAGGCCCTCGTACTGGACCGGGTAGTACAGCAATGCGTTGCGATCCTCGAACACCGGGAGCATCGCCTTGCGGCTGGACGACGTCCATCCTCCGAATACTGCTGCGACACAATCGGAGCTGATGAGCTTCTCGGCCTTCTCGGCGAACACGGTCGGCTCCGAGGCGCCGTCCTCCGCGACGACCTGGATCTGCTTTCCGAGGACGCCGCCGTCCGCGTTGATCTCTTCCACGGCAAGGGCGATCGAGTCACGCACGGTGACCTCGGAGATCGCCATCGTGCCCGAGAGCGAGTTCAGCGAACCGACCTTGATGGTGTCGCCCGAGGTGTCGACACAGGACGTGCCGCCGGAAGCACCCGCCGACGTGTCGGGCGTGTCTCCCGCGCGGCTTCCACAGGCGGTCAGGACGAGACCGACGGCGACCAGCGCTGCAGGCGCCGCGATGGCGCGAGTGGCGAACTTGGACCTGGCAACTGACATGAAGGTGCCCTTCCTTCGAAGGTGGGACCGGAGAGGACCGGTGTATCCGGCGGCGTATACAACTCTGTATCCGCGAGGCCAAACACTAGAAGGGCGTTGTTGCGCCAGAATATCTCCCGGTCACAGTTGTGTGACGCGGGTGACGAGTGTGTTACATCGTCCTTACAGCGCTGTGTGCGAGTCGGTGACCCGTCGTCAGCGGACGAGATACGGAGACACCGAACTGCGGTGCTCGTTGATGTCGATCTCCTTGCCGAGGGGCGGGAACGCCCGCTGCGGGCAGTTCACGCGCTCGCACACGCGGCAGCCCGACCCGATCGGGGTACCGGGGTTGCTTTCGTCGAGGTCGAGACCGTCGGCGTAGACGAGACGGTGGGCGTGGCGCAGTTCGCAGCCCAGCCCGATCGCGAAGGTCTTGGACGGCTGCCCGTAGCGAGCCGCGCGGCGCTCGACGGTGCGGGCAACCCAGAGATAGCGCCGGCCGTCGGGCATCTGCGCGATCTGCGTCATGATCTTGCCGGGGTACGCGAATGTCTCGTACACGTTCCACAGCGGGCAGGTTCCACCGCTCGTCGAGAAGTGGAATCCCGTCGCGGACTGCCGTTTCGACATGTTGCCGGCGCGGTCGACCCGGACGAAGGAGAACGGGACGCCGCGCAGCTTGGGCCGCTGCAGTGTGGAGAGGCGGTGGGTGATCGTCTCGTAGCTCACGCCGTAGAAGGCGGAGAGCCGCTCGATGTCGTACCGGAAGTTCTCGGAGATCTCGTGGAACTGCGTGTACGGCAGGAGCAGTGCGGCTGCCCAGTAGTTGGCCAGGCCCAAGCGGGCGAGCGTGCGCGACGCGTCGCTCGTGAACGCACCTTCGTCGACGAGCCGGTCGATGAGGTCTCCGCATTCGAGGTACGCCAGCTCGATGGCGAGTTTGAACACCTGCTGGCCACCCGACAGCTGGGGCGCTACCTCGAGGATCCGGGTCTCCGGGTCGAAGCGATGCAGAATGTTCTCGCCGAGATCGATCCGTTTCACGATCTGGACGTCGTGTGCGGTCTGCATGCGCTTGGCGATCTCGCCGCCCACGTCGCCACGGTGGAACCGGATCCGGTTGGCGAGCTCCTCCGCTGCTGTATCGAGATCGTGCAGGTAGTTGTGGCGCTGATAGAAGTAGTCGCGCACTTCTTCGTGCGGCATGGTGATGGAGCCGCTGCCGCTGCCGTCGCTGTAGCGATCTTCGGTGGCCGCGGCGAGTTGCGCGGTGGTGTTCCGGAATCGGCGGTGCATGTTGACCATGGCGCGCGCCAGGTTGGGATGCGCCGCGACCATCTCCGCGATCTCCTGTGCATCGGTCTCGATGCCCATCTCCTGATCGAGCGCGACCTCCCGCAGCTCTGCGATGAGCCGGGTGTCGTCCTGGGAGGAGAAGAACGTGGTGTCGACGCCGAACACTTCGCTGATGCGCAGGAGTACCGGCACGGTGAGAGGCCGGACGTCGTGTTCGATCTGGTTCAGGTAGCTGGCGGAGATCTCGAGCGTCTTGGCAAGCGCGGCCTGGCTCAGTCCCCGCTCGGTGCGTAGCTGGCGCAAGCGGGCGCCGACGAAGGTCTTGGCCATTCGCCCAGGGTAAAGCCCGGTCGGGGTGCTTTGCAATGTGTTGTTCGCAAGTTGTTAAGAGAAGCGCCCGTTGCGCGCCGGGGGAGGCGGATCCGGCCGGTGCCGGGCATGTGAGTGCGCTCACAGAGGCGTGGGTTCGGTCGCGACTGCCGGGCCCGGTCGCGGGCCCTCCGGCTCCGGGTGTCGCCACATTACTTTTCCGGCAAAAGCCGAGGTAGGAACCTACCGACGGGTAACCAAACGGTAAAAAACCCGGCCGTTGGCGCGGCCACTTATTAGCAAGATTTGCAAGCGTCGGTTCGAACGTAGCCAAGATTGGCATTAGCAACAGGTAGACGGGGTTTTTCGGCTGTGTCATTGTCATGGAGTACATCCGAAGGGAACGCAAAGAATGTGAAGCCGTACACACGTACTGCTGAGCGTTCCATGGCGGATTCAGATCGAGAGAGTGGAGCTTTTTGATGTCGACCACCGGCACCCCGCGCACCGTTGAGGAAATTCAGAAGGATTGGGACACCAACCCCCGCTGGAACGGGGTTACCCGTAACTACACGGCCGAGCAGGTCGCGAAGTTGCAGGGCACCGTCGTCGAAGAGGCCACCCTCGCGCGTCGCGGCTCCGAGATCCTCTGGGATCTCGTCAACAACGAGGACTACATCAACTCCCTGGGCGCCCTCACCGGCAACCAGGCTGTGCAGCAGGTCCGCGCCGGCCTCAAGGCCATCTACCTGTCCGGCTGGCAGGTTGCCGGCGACGCGAACCTGTCGGGTCACACCTACCCGGACCAGTCGCTGTACCCGGCGAACTCGGTTCCGCAGGTCGTGCGCCGTATCAACAACGCACTGCTGCGCGCCGACGAGATCGCCAAGGTCGAGGGTGACACCTCGGTCGAGAACTGGCTGGCACCGATCGTCGCCGACGGCGAAGCCGGCTTCGGTGGCGCGCTCAACGTCTACGAGCTGCAGAAGGCCATGATCGCGGCCGGCGTTGCCGGTTCCCACTGGGAGGACCAGCTCGCTTCCGAGAAGAAGTGCGGCCACCTCGGTGGCAAGGTGCTCATCCCCACCCAGCAGCACATCCGCACCCTGACCTCGGCTCGCCTCGCAGCCGACGTCGCCGACGTCCCGACGGTCGTCATCGCCCGTACCGACGCGGAGGCAGCCACGCTGATCACCTCCGATGTGGACGAGCGTGACCGTGAGTTCCTCGACGGCACCCGTACCGCCGAAGGCTTCTACGGCGTCAAGAACGGCATCGAGCCCTGCATCGCTCGCGCCAAGGCATACGCCCCGTACTCCGACCTCATCTGGATGGAGACCGGCGTGCCGGACCTCGAGGTTGCGAAGAAGTTCGCCGAGGCCGTCCGCAGCGAGTTCCCGGACCAGCTGCTCGCCTACAACTGCTCCCCGTCCTTCAACTGGAAGGCACACCTGGACGACGCGACCATCGCGAAGTTCCAGAAGGAGCTCGGCGCGATGGGCTTCAAGTTCCAGTTCATCACGCTGGCGGGCTTCCACTCGCTCAACTACGGCATGTTCGACCTGGCACACGGCTACGCCCGCGAGGGCATGACCGCCTTCGTCGACCTGCAGGAGCGCGAGTTCAAGGCTGCTGCAGAGCGTGGCTTCACCGCCATCAAGCACCAGCGTGAGGTCGGCGCCGGGTACTTCGATTCGATCGCCACCACCGTCGATCCCAACACCTCCACGGCTGCCCTGAAGGGCTCCACCGAGGAAGGCCAGTTCCACTAGGAACAGCGCCACCCAAGGTCCACCCCGCGGCGGGATCCCTCAGGTCCCCGATATCCCGCCGCGGGGTGCGCGCGCATCCAGCGACGACCTCTCACGACCCCACAAACGAGAAGGAGCTGACGTGACCAGCGAAAAGATTCAGCGCGTCGGCGTGATCGGCGCCGGCATCATGGGCGCAGGTATCGCCGAGGTGTGCGCACGCGCTCATGTCGACGTACTCGTGTTCGAGCAGACCCGCGAACTCGCGGCAGCCGGACGCGCCCGCATCCTCCGGTCGCTCGACCGTGGGGTGAGCACCGGCAAGATCACCGAACGCGAGCGGGAGCAGGCCGCATGGCGGTTGCGCTTCACCTCCGATCTCGGTGACTTCGCCGACCGTCAGCTCGTCGTGGAGGCCGTCGTCGAGGACGAGAAGGTGAAGAGTGAAATCTTCGCCGAACTCGACAAGATCGTCACCGATCCCCACGCGGTGCTGGCGTCCAACACGTCGTCGATCCCGATCATGAAGCTCGGCATCGCGACCGCGGCTCCCGAGCGAGTCATCGGAATGCACTTCTTCAACCCGGTGCCCGTGCTCCCGCTCGTCGAACTGGTCACCACGCTGAAGACCGGCTCCACGGTCGCTCGGCGCGCGGAGGCGTTCGCTGCGGATGTGCTCGGCAAGCAGGTCGTCCGTTCGTCGGACCGTGCCGGCTTCATCGCGAACGCACTGCTCGTGCCGTACCTGCTGTCGGCGATCCGGATGGTCGAATCCGGGTTCGCAACCAAGGACGACATCGACAAGACGATGGTGCTGGGCTGTGCTCACCCGATGGGCCCCCTCGCACTGACCGATCTCGTCGGCCTCGACACGGTGAAGGCGATTGCCGACTCGATGTACGAGGAGTTCAAGGAGCCCCTGTACTCCGCTCCGCCGCTGCTGCAGCGGATGGTCGAGGCAGGGCTCGTCGGAAAGAAGTCGGGCGCCGGCTTCTACGAATACGCCGACAAGGGCCGCGCGATCAAGAAGGCCAGCTAGCCAGTCAGCACCAACGTACTTCGGCGCCCGTGCTCCGACAGCAGTGCTTCACGCACCGGCTGCCGGTGCACGGGCGCGAAGTGCATGAGGGAAAGGTCGACTCCGACATGGCAACTCCTGCCGACGGATACGGGTCAAGCATCCTCGGGTATCCGCGTATCGGGCCCCGCCGTGAACTCAAGCGTGCTCTCGAGTCCTACTGGCACGGCACGAGCACGCGCGACGAACTCGTCGCCGTCGCCCGCGACATCCAGGAAGACACCTGGCGCGAGCTCGCAGCGACCGGCCTGACCCAGGTCCCCGGAAACACGTTCTCCTACTACGACCATGTGCTCGACAACGCCCTGTTGTTCGGCGCGGTCCCCAACCGGTTCCGCCCACTGCTGGGTGAACTCGACCCGCTCGATTTCTACTTCACGATGTGCCGCGGGCGTGAGGATTTCCCGCCCCTCGAGCTCGTGCGCTGGTTCGGCAGCAACTATCACTACCGCCAGCCGGAACTCGACGAGAACACGGTCTTCGAGCTGAACTCGGCAGCGGTTCTCGACGAGTTCGAACGGGCGAAGGCCGACGGCATCGAACTCCGGCCCGTCGTGCTCGGCCCGGTGTCGCTGCTGCTGCTGTCCAAGGTCGCGCCGGCCTCCGCACAAGAAGGTTTCCGGACCCTCGACCTTCTCGATTCGCTGCTCCCGCAGTACGAGAAGCTGTTCGAGCAGCTCGCCCGCGCCGGCGCCACGTGCGTCCAGCTCGACGAGCCGTCGTTCACCGAGGATCGCAGCGACGACGAACTGGCCGCGCTGCGCCGCGCATACGACGTGCTGGCGCATGCCCCGCTGCGTCCGCGCATCCTGGTCACGGGACCGTACGGATCCTTCGGTGAGGCGCTCCCCATCCTGGCGGCGTCGAAGGTCGAGGCGATCGGTCTCGATCTCGTCAACGGCAGGATGAGCGCCGACGAGTTCGCGGCAGTGCCCGGTCTCAAGCGGAAGCGGATCTACGCGGGTGTCGTCGACGGACGCAACGTCTGGAAGACGGATCGCCGTCGCACCCTCGAATACATCCAGTCGATCGCGGCGATTGCGCCGGACCTCGTCGTCTCGACGTCGTGCTCGTTGCTGCACGTCCCGTACGACCTGCTCGTGGAGTACGACATCCCCGGTGATGTCGCCGACCGCCTCGCATTCGCGAAGCAGAAGGTCGGTGAGGTGGTCTCGCTCGCGAAGGCGCTGACCACCGGCGCCGAGGAGCGGTGGCGGAGGCCACCGGTGTCGGTGCACTTCAAGCAGAAGCACACCGTCCGAGCCCGGATGAACGCGCTGACGCCCGCGCATCGCCACCGCGCACCGTACGAGGAGCGGCGGGCTGCGCAACAGGCACGGCTGAATCTTCCGCCCGTGCCGACCACGACGCTGGGGTCGTTCCCGCAGACCGACGAGACCCGCAAGGCTCGGTACGAGCTGGGGCAGGGACGGCTGTCGTGGGAGGAGTACGTCAAGCGCATCCAGGAAACGATCGAGTCCACAATCCGTCTCCAAGAGGACATCGGACTCGATGTGCTCGTGCACGGTGAGCACGAACGCAACGACATGGTGCAGTACTTCGCCGAACTGCTGGAGGGCTTCGCGACCACCCACTTCGGGTGGGTGCAGGCCTACGGTTCGCGCTGTACTCGTCCACCGGTTCTGTACGGCGACATCGTGCGGCCGAAACCGATGACGGTGGAGTGGATTTCGTTCGCTCAGTCATTGACGGACAAGCCGGTCAAGGGAATGCTCACCGGCCCGGTCACCATGCTGGCCCGTTCGTACGTGCGGCAGGACCAGCCTCTGCACGAAACGGCCGATCAACTCGCGCTCGCGATCCGTGACGAGATCGCCGATCTCGAGCGAGCGGGCATCGCGATCATCCAGGTCGACGAACCCGCTATCCGCGAGTTGCTTCCGCTGCGGCAGGACGGCCGGGCCGAGTACCTGGACTGGGCGGTCGACGCGTTCCGTCTCGCGACCGGTGGCGCCAAACCCGAGACGCAGATCCATACGCACCTGACCTACTCGGGTCAGGAGTCGGTGGTCGACGCGATCGAACGACTGGACGCGGACGTCACCGCCATCGTGGCAACGCGGTCCATCGGCTGGGTGCTCGAAGCGATCAAGGACGGGGCGCTGTCCCACGGTGTCGGGCCGGGTGTGTACGAATCCCGGTCCGCCCGGATCCCCGACATCGACGAGCTCGACGAACTGCTCTCGGAGGCAGCACAATCCGTGGAGCTCGACCGGTTGTGGGCGAACCCGGACGGTGGGCTCAAGACGCGTCACTACTGGCAGCTCGAGCCGTCGCTGCGCAACCTCGTGGCCGCTGCACGCAGGCTCCGGCGCCGGGCGTCCTCGAACGCCGGGTAGTCGCAACCCGCCCGACACCACGCCGCCCCCGACCGGAATCCGGTCGGGGGCGGCGTGCTGTTCGGGGGTATCTGCGATCAGAAGTTGTCGCCGAGTTGCTCGCGCAGTTGCGCGAGCGTCTTGGTGAGCAAGCGGGACACGTGCATCTGCGACACCCCGACACGCTCGGCGATCTGCGTCTGGGTCATGTTGCCGAAGAACCGGAGCAGAACCACCGTGCGTTCGCGGGCGGGAAGCGCCTCGAGCAGTGGACGCAGTGCCTCGTGGTTCTCCACCTCGTCGAGGGCCGCGTCGTAGTCGCCGAGTGTGTCGGCCAGTGTCAGGCCGTCGTCACCCGACGGGGACGAACGATCCACGGACACGGTCTGGTACGCGTTGCCGGCAACCAGGCCCTGCATGACCTCTTCTTGGTCGATCCCCAGTTCTGCCGCGAGTTCCGCTGCTGTAGGGGCCCTGCCCAGGTGCTGCGAGAGTTCGGAGGTCGCCTTGCTCAAGGAGAGGTGGAGTTCCTTCATGCGACGCGGAACGCGCACGGCCCATCCGGTGTCGCGGAAATGACGCCGGACCTCGCCCATGATCGTCGGCACCGCGAACGACACGAAGTCGGACCCGCGTTCGGTGTCGAAGCGGTCGACGGCATTGACGAGGCCGAGGCGCGCGACCTGAAGCAGGTCCTCGAACGCTTCACCTCGGCCGTCGAAGCGGCGCGCGATGTGCTCGGCGAGCGGCAGGCAGCGCTCGACGACCGCATCGCGAATCGCCGACCGTTCCGGGTCGTCCTGACTCAGCGTCAGGAGCTTGCTCAAGGTTTCGGTTACGTCGGCGTACTCGTCGCTCGATCTTGCTGGATTTCGGCTCACCGAGCGGCACTACCTTCTGCGATGGACATATCGATTGTGGAATGGGTGCCGTCCCCGTGATCCTCCGACGACACGGAGATGGAATCGGTCAGCGAGTTGAGCACGTGCCACCCGAACGAACGGGGTTGCCCGACCGCGTTGGCGTTCGCGGTGGGGGCGGTCAAGGCGATACGGAGCCGGCCCGGCATCAGCTGGAAGCTGCACGAGAGGGTAGCGCCATCCGGTGCACCCATGATGAGACGGGTCGCGGCCTCGTCCACGGCGAGTTTCACGTCGGCCACCGTATCGAGATCGAAGTCGTGTTGCAGCGCGATCGCGGCCGCAACAGCACGAAGTACGGACAGCTGGGCGGGGTCGGCCTGGACTCGCAGTTCGACTACCGGGGTGGTGTGGTCTCGTGCCGATTCGATCGACGCGGAATTGGCCATGAGGTTTTGATCTCCAAGAGGGGGTCGAAGCAGGTCAGGGGGGTCGTTCCTATAGGGGTCTGGGCAAGGCTACCCACACTGCCGCATGTTCAACCTCCCGCCTACCTCATGAGCAGGGAAAGTGGCCCCTTCGGCGACCGTTCCCGCAGGAGTAGCGGGTCGAGGTCACGGCCTGGGCCCCTCCTCGCCGTCGAGGTCGTTGCCTACTCGACGTATGCCTGGAATCCCGCCCGCCTCGGGCCGGAAAATCGGGGCCTGCGACGCACGTCGTGGGCGCTGTCGGAGGCATGATCACGACACCCGCCTCGAGTAACGCCTAGCGTCAGCGGTTGTCAGGATCACACCAAGTGCCTTCCGGTGCTGCACATCTCGATTGCGATTCCGGCGCGCCTCGGAATTCATTACGCGCGCAGATTCGCGCCGCGCGGGACGGCCACGCTCGCAGTCGGCCGTCGACCAACTGGCGAGACTGTCGATCTGTGCCGGGTCGGGACACCCGGGACGCCGGTCGGCGGTTGAGAGCTGGCGCCGGTTGCACTACAGTTTTGGGAAGGTTGAGCACACAGCCGGGAACTCGAAAGCGCCACGCGGCCTCGAGGTTTTTTCGGTACGTAGCCGGAGTGCCACCGCTGTCGTCGCGCTTATCAACATCGTCCGTGTTGGGAAGTGTCATGACAGTTTCTCAGCGAATCGCATCGCCTCATCGATGGTCGGCCGCGTCTACGTGGTCGGTTTGCCCGGCACCCTCCGACGTCCCGGTCGAGCAGTGGTTCGGAGCAGAATTCAGTGCCCTGCCGATCGGCTCCGACGTCATCCAGATCAGGGTGCGTGGAGAGATCGACATCCGTAATGCGCTCGCCTTGCGTGACTTCGCAGCCCGCCACCTCGAATCGTCCCGCATCGTGCTCGACCTCTCCGACGTCGACTTCTTCGGCGCTGTCGGTCTCAGGGTCTTCGAAGACCTGGAGACGCACAGCAGAGGGGGCGGATATCCCTGGGCATTGGTAGGGGGCAGGCCCGTCCAGCGCTTGTTCCGCGTGCTCGGAGCCACGATCCCCGTCGTCGCGCACTCGTCGCTCGACAACGCTCTCGCCACGCTCGGGTTCGACCGGGCGTCCTGAGTACGGCGCCCCCGGGCGCACCGGGCGAGCGGTTAAACCGCTATCCCGGCGGCAAAGCCCGCGTAGAGCACCATCAGTACGAACAGCGCCCATCCGGTGCCGTGCCAGATCTGCCACCTGTCGGCCGCCTGCCACACCCGGTAGGTCTGCACGAAAGCGCCGAGCCCGCCGAGGAGCAGGATCAGAACCGGACCGAATGCGAGGATCGCGCGAGCGGGGTCGGTACAGACCGCGAAGTCCGCGTCGGCGCAGGTATCGCCGGTGTTGAGGGCCGCCCACACGATCACACCTGCCGCGACGACGGCGGCAAGCGCGATCACGCCTGCCGCATACCACATCGCGGTGCGTGCGAGCCGTGAGTCGTTCCGGGGGTTCTTGACGTCAGGTGTCATGGAATATCCTGTGTTGTAAGTAATTTCGATCGTCCGTTTGCGTCACGCCCGGATTCTGGCGGTGTTGCCGAACTGCTCGTCCGTGCGCGGGGCACTACACGATGACTACCCCGTACACCGGTATCTAATCCCCGGCGTGGAGCACGTTCGTCGGGGCCGGATGCCGTCGGCGCGGTTCGAACAGCGGGGCCCGGGTACTCCCCGGGGGAACGCCGAGTAGGGCAGCGAACCCGCCGTTCACGAACCGAAGCGACGACCTCGAGGAGGATATGTGACTGTCTCCGATCCCGAACCGCACCGCAACACCGATCCCGATCCGGCCACGACACCCGACCTGGAGCCGGGAGGCGGGGTCAGTCCCGGTTCCACGCCGCCTGAGTCCGGCCAGACCTCCGGGTTGTCCGCTCCGGAACCGGAAACGAGAAACCACTTTCCCGTCAGTGGATGGGTCGCACTGATTTCCATCGCCGTGATCGTGGCGATCTTCGTGGCGGTCATCGTCGCGGTGCTGCTCTGAGCTCCGCCAACTCTGAACTCCGCCGGGCTCTGCGCTCTCCGCACCGTTGTGGACGAATGAGCGGGCACGGAAGTTGGCCTCCTGCTACTCGCTCCCGACGCGCTCGTGCAGCGTCATGAGCAGATGGTCGAACTCCGTCCGGCTCATCGCTTCGGTGCCGGGGCCCGCGGTGATGTCGGCGACGAGCTGCTCCGCGAGCACCCGAAGTTTGACGTTGGTTTCCTGCGACCGCCAGGCCAGCACCTCGAAGGCGTGCTGAGGCGAGATGCAGTACACGAGCATGAGCGCGCCTTTGGCCTGTTCGATCACGGCGCGGGATTCGGCCAGTGCGTTCACGGCCAGGTCGACACCCTCGCGGACCTCTTCCTCGAAGGCGTCCGACAAGTCCAGATAGAAGCCCGAGGTACCGAGTAGGGTGCCGTCCTCGTCGAGGAGCCGGTCCCCGATCACGGCGACACGCTTTACGTTCCCTGCGGTGTCGATGATCCGGTGCCGGCTACTGAACGGTTCACCCGCCGAACGGACCGCGTCGAGAAGTATCGCGATGTGTTCTTTGTCGTCGGGGTGTTTGTGTTGAAGAAGCAGGTCGGTGGTCGGTGTGACGGTGCCGGGCTCGTAACCGTGCATCCTCGCGACGGCATCCGACCACTCCCAGGTGTCGTCCGCGAGCAAGTACCTGAAGCTACCCACATGCTGGGTCGCGCCGTCGCCGGCGTTCCACGCCAGGGCGGGCTCCTCCGGGATCCTGCGGTCCGTCATAGGCTCGATTATGCGGCACCTGCCGGGGACCCTCGCCACCGCCTCGAACGAGGCGATGACGGATCACAGGCCACTTGTGGGGAGGGTCGTCGGTGGGCGTGCCTATCCTGTGCGTCACATGTGGGTGGCCGCTTTCACCGATCCTCGGTGAGATGAGCCAGGAACGAGTTCGCCCAGCGGTCGACGTCGTGCGCCATCACGTGTTTGTGCATGGAACGCATTCGGCGGGCGGCGGTCGCCCGGTCTTCTCCCACGGCGTTCACCACGGCACGTTTGACGTCCTCGAGATCATGCGGATTCACCACGTGCGCACGCCGCAACTCCGCGGCGGCCCCCGCGAACTCGCTGAGCACGAGCGCCCCACTCCCGTCGCCGTGACACGCCACGTACTCCTTCGCGACGAGATTCATCCCGTCGCGGAACGGGGTGACAACCATGACGTCTGCCCCGGCGTACATCGCTACGAGTTCGTCGCGATCGACGGGCCGGTGCAGGTAATGCACCACGGGCCGTCCGAGCTGCCCGAACTCGCCGTTGATGTTTCCGACCTGCCGTTCGATGTCGTCGCGCAAGGACGCGTACGCGGAGAGCCGCTCGCGGCTGGGGGTGGCGAGCTGGACCATGACGACCTTTTCGGGGTCGAGCGTGCCCTCGACGAGCAACTCGCGCAGTGCCTCGAGCCGGACGCTGATCCCCTTGGTGTAGTCGAGCCGGTCGACACCCAGGAGAATTGTCTCCGGGTCGCCCAGTTCGGCACGTATCTCCTTGGCGCGCAATTTCGTTGCGGCGGTAACCGAGTGGTCGCGCAACTGTGCGGAATCGATCGAGATCGGATACGCGCCGACCCGCACGCGACGATCCCCGAGATCGATGGTGCCGCCCCCGGTAGTTCCGCGAGGCGAACTCGGGAGGTCGAGCAGTCGCCGGGCGAGGTACAGGAAGTTCTCGGCGCCGCCGGGCAGGTGGAAGCCGACAAGGTCGGCACCCATGAGTCCTTCGAGGATCTCCTTACGCCACGGCAGCTGGAGGAACAGTTCCGTGGGAGGGAAGGGGATATGCAGGAAGAACCCGATCCTCAGATCGGGGCGCAGATCGCGGAGCATTCGGGGGACCAGCTGAAGCTGGTAGTCGTGAACCCACACGGTGGCTCCGGGCGCTGCCGCCCGAGCGGCTTCCTCGGCGAACCGCCGGTTGACCTTCTCGTAGGTGCGCCACCAGTCGCGGTCGAACGTGGGCGCGATCACCGCGTCGTGGTAGAGCGGCCAGAGCGTTTCGTTGGAGAAGCCCTCGTAGTACTCCGTGACTTCCGCTTCGCTCAATCGCACCGGATGGAGGGTCAAGCCCTCCTCGACGAACGGGTCGAGGTCCACGTCGGGGGTGCCGGGCCAGCCGACCCACGCGCCGTCGGCAGAACGGAGGACCGGTTCGAGTGCCGTCACGAGTCCGCCGGGGCTCCGCCGCCACACCCCTGGTCCGCCGTCCGGCGAAGTCTCCAGGTCCACCGGAAGCCGGTTGGCCACGACCACGAATCGATTGGAGGACGTCTCACTCATCGTTGTTCAACTTTCGCATCAGTATGCGGCCGGCAGGCTGTGAGCTGGGAAGTCACGCCTCCAACCGCTCCACGTCGACGGCCTGCACTTCGTCGAACATCGCGTCGATGCGGCGCTTGATTTCGGCGGTGCTGAAACGTGCCACGGCCGCGGCGGGCGAAGGCGTCGCCGCAGCGGGGCCGGGGAGGGTGTGGGCCTCAACCATCGTCGAGGGGTCCTTTCTTCTCACAACAAGTTCTTCTCACAACACGGCACGTGCACTATCGGACGGTTTCCCCGTCACCTGTCTCGGTCAGGAGCGAGCCGAACCTGCCTCGGCGACCACGTCGATGACCGCCGCGCAGAAGGCGGGAAGGTCGTCCGGGTTCCGGCTCGACACCAGGTTGCGATCGATGACCACCTCTTTGTCGACGACGGTTCCACCGGCATTCCTGATGTCGGTGCGCACGCTCGGATACGAGGTCAACGTGCGGCCGTCCACGACTCCGGCCTCGACCAACGTCCACGGCCCATGGCAGATCACGCCGACGGGCTTGTCCGACTGCACGAAGTCCCGCACGAAGGCGACAGCGTCGGGATCCTGGCGCAGGTGATCGGGGTTGGTGGTGCCGCCCGGCAGCAGCAATGCGTCGAAATCGGAGACATTCGCGTCGGCTACCGCCCGGTCCACAGGGTACTTGCCGGCTTCGTTCACATCCTGCTGCATCGCCTGGATCTCGCCGGTCCGGAGCGACAACAGTTCGAGTGTTGCGCCCTCGTTTTCGACGGCCTTCCAGGGCTCGACGAGCTCGACCTCTTCGACACCGTCGGTGGCGAGGACGGCAAACCTGCGCCCCGCCAGACGGCCTTGTCCCGCTGTAGTCATGTCTATCGTGCCTTTCTCGATCCGGACCCGGTTACCCCGGGCCGTGCGTCAGGAAACGTCGCGGTCAGCGGCGATGTAGGTCACTCGTCGCCGGTCCTTCGAGCAGGGTGCCGTCGGCGGCGAAGCGGGAGCCGTGCAGGGGGCAGTCCCAGGACGCTTCTTCGTCGTTCCAGCGCAGTACCCCTCCGAGGTGCGGGCACACCGCCGACACCCGCTGGGTCCGGCCGTCGACCGTGGATATGCCGACCGGAAGGCCGCAGTCGCGCGCGACGCGCCCCTCGCCTTCGCCAGGTGCGGTCGCGGAGTCCGAGCTGGTCTCTGCGCTCCACCATCCGCGGGCGAGGTTGATGCCCACGCCCGCGTTGAGCTTGACCGCGCTCGGGACATCGAACAGCTGGGACGGGCTCCACGCCGAATACCCGGGTGCCCATGCCTCTATCTCGGGATCGCGTTCACCGGTGATCCGGGTGCTCAGCAGGTGCGCGGCGGTGACCGCGTTGGTCATACCCCATTTGCCGTAGCCGGTCGCGACCCACAGGCGGTCCGTTGTCGGGAGCAGTGGACCGACGTACGGCAGCGAATCGAGGGTGCTGTAGTCCTGCGCCGACCACCGCGCGACCGGCTTCGCTCCCGGGAAATGCCGCTGCGTCCACGCGACGAGGTCCGCGACGGCAGCACGAGTCGATCCTTTGTGTCGGCCCACCACGTGGCCGTTGCCGCCGACGAGCAGCAGGCGGCGGTCGTTGCCGGACGAGGAGGCGTCGTGAGGACTCGCCGCGGGGGCGGTCCGGATCGAGCGGGTGGGCGAGTCCACCGACAGGTACATGCCGCTGGGCGGTGTCTCGGCCACCTCGAACGCGCAGGCATACGAGCGTTCCGGTTCGAGTCGCGCGAAGAACCCGCCTCGATCCAGGATCGGCATGCCCGTGGCCAGTACGACGTGTGCGGCGCGCACGCTTCCGGATTCGGTCTCGACGGTGCAGCCGTCCTTGTCCGTCGCGGCCGAAACGGCGCGGATCCCGGTGAAAACCTCGCCGTCGTTCGCCCGAAGTTCGCGCACGGCAGCGCGCAGCATGGGCATCGGGTCGAACTGGATCTGATTCGGCAGCACGACCGCCGAGGCGACGGGATAGGGCAACTCGGTGTCGGTCACGGTCCGCGTCGGCAGTCCCGCCGCGCGGCAACTGCGATGTTCTGCCTCCACTGAGCTCACGCTCTCGCCGCTCACGGCGTACGTGTAGGCGTCGGCGGTCTCCGTCGCCACGTCGTTGTGCTTGCAGAACTCGGCGATCCACCGCTGGGCGCCGAGGTTGCCGTCCACGTAAGCCTGCACGACCGGCCGGGAATGCCGGCGCGAGATCTGTGACAGGGCGGTCCCCTGGAGGAGGCTCACCTTGGCGGTGGTGTTGCCGGTGGTCACGGCCCCGATATCCCTGGCTTCCAGAATGGCGACGCGTTGCCCGGACCTGGCGAGCAGCAAGGCTGTGACGACTCCTGTCAGCCCCGCGCCGACGACGACGGTGTCGTACACCTCGCGTCGCTGCGTCCAATCGTCGCTGGTGTGGGCGCCGGCCTCGGCGTCTCGTGCGAGCCACAATGACGTCACGTGCGATCTCCTTCGTGGTGGGGTCGGGGCGGGTGCGCATCGGTCGATCCGGGATCTCGTGCCCGGCGGATACCCCGATCGGCGCGGTTAACCCCGGTGGGGGCCGGGTAGCCCGGAATCACCTGCAATCCACAGCGGAGGAGTTCCCGATGAAGGCAGTGACATGGCAAGGTCGTCGAAAGGTCAGCGTCGACAATGTCCCGGACGCAAAGATCGAGAAACCGACCGACGCCGTCATTCGAGTCACGACCACCAACATCTGTGGGTCGGACCTGCACCTGTACGAGGTGCTCGGCGCCTTCATGAGGCCCGGCGACATTCTCGGGCACGAACCGATGGGGATCGTGGAAGAAGTCGGCGCCGGTGTCACCAGCCTGACCCCGGGAGACCGAGTGGTCATCCCGTTCCAGATATCGTGCGGCAGTTGCTTCATGTGCGACCACGGACTCCAGTCGCAGTGCGAAACCACTCAGGTTCGCGAAGAGGGGAGTGGCGCAGCGCTTTTCGGCTATTCGAAGCTGTACGGCAGCGTGCCGGGCGCGCAGGCGGAGTATCTCCGGGTGCCCCTGGCCGATTCGACGCACATCAAGGTTCCCGACGGGCCGGCGGACGACCGCTTCGCTTACCTCTCGGACGTGTTGCCCACCGCCTGGCAGGCCGTGGAATACGCGGACATTCCGGACGGCGGCACCGTGGCGGTGCTGGGGCTGGGGCCGATCGGCGAGATGGCAGGACGTATCGCCATGCATCGCGGTGCGCGCGTGATCGCGGTTGATCTGGTACCGGAACGGCTTGCTCGTGCCGCTTCCCGCGGTATGGAGACGATCGACCTCCGCGATGCGGGCAGCGATCTCGGAGACATCATCCGCGACCACACCGACGGGCGCGGCACCGATTCGGTGATCGACGCGGTGGGGATGGAAGCGCACGGGTCGCCGGTGGCCAAGCTTGCCCAGACGGCAGCAGGATTCCTGCCTTCGGCGATCGCGGAGCCCCTGATGGAGAAGGCAGGAGTGGACAGGCTTCACGCGCTGTACACGGCCATCGATATCGTGCGACGCGGCGGCACCATCTCGCTCAGCGGCGTGTACGGCGGGATGGCCGACCCCATGCCCATGATGACGATGTTCGACAAGCAGATCCGCCTGCGCATGGGCCAGGCCAACGTCCTCCACTGGGTCCCGGAGATCCTTCCGCTGCTGACCGACGACGATCCGCTCGGGGTGGACACCTTTGCGACACACAGGCTGTCCCTGGCGGAGGCGCCGCACGCGTACGAGATCTTCCAGCGCAAGGAGGACGGCGCCATCAAGATCGCCCTGCGGCCGTAGCCGATCCGTCCGTACTCGGCACCGCGCCCCACGTGGAGATCCACGTGGGGCGCGGTGCCGTCGGTGCTGTGACCCACGTGCCGGGAGGCACGTTCAGGAAGGGGATGCACCGTCCCGGGAGAAACCGAGGTCGCTGAGATCGGACCCCGCCATCTCGAACGGCATCTGCAGGACGGTCGCGGTGGCCCACCCGCGGCTCAGCAACACGGCGTCGGTGTCGTCCGGCCCGTGGATGTCGATGGCCCGGAACGACATCGTCACGGTGCGGGTGTCGTCGTCATCGTATTGATCGTTGTAGTCCTCCTCCGAATCGGCGATCTCGGCCTGAACCGCACCGAATTCGGCCAGCTGGGCCTCGCGCAGCCCGTGCAGTTCGTCGACCGGAACATCGGGGATGTTCACGTTGAGGACCTCGCCGGGTTCTCCGTGCTCCATCGACCACCGCACCGCACGCTCGGCGATGTATTCCGCGGTGTCCCACGACGAGGGATCGGATGCGTTGAGCGACAACGCGACCGCGCGAGCCCCGTGAGCCGCCGCGGTGAGAGCGGCGCCCACGGTTCCGGAATGAAGGATCGCGCGACCGGTGTTGGGTCCGACGTTGATCCCGGACAGCACGATGTCGGGGGTGTCGCCGAAGGCGCCGTACGACGCGACGAACGTGATCAATGCCGGGGACGCGTGGACCGCGAGAACCTCCACGTCGGGAAGCTCCGAAATGGACCGCCGCGATACCTTCAGCTTTCCCTCGTCTTCGAGGGCACTCAGCGCTGCGCTGGCGCCGCTGCGTTCGATGTGGGGTGCTGCCACCTGGACGTCGAGGCCCGCCGCGACGGCGACCCGGGCCAGCGCGGCCAGTCCTGGACTGTCGACTCCGTCGTCGTTGACGATCAGCGCCTTCATGTGGGGTCCTTCTCCAATCGTCGCACCTGCACGTTCTCGGTCATCTTCTCGATCGAGTGCCGCTGACCGGTGGCGAGTCCTCGTCGCGTGACGTTGACTGCGCCGGCGGCGGCACCGAGCCGCAGAGCTTGCTCGAACGGGAGACCGCCGGCGTAGCCGACGGCGAGGCCCGCGGTCATCGAGTCGCCGGCGCCGCGGTGGTCCACCGACTGGACCGGGGGCGCCTCGACCTCCCAGATAACTCCGTCGTGCAGTGCGATCGCCGGATCGGCCGCACGCGAGATCACTACGCTTGCGGCGCCTTCCTTGTGCAGCGAATGCATCGCCGTGATGAGGTCGTCGAGGTCCTCCGAGGCGGCGCGGCCGTCTTCGATGAGATCCTCGTGGCTCACCTTCAGCAGCGAGACTCCGCCTTCCAGCGCCGCGGTCAGGGTCGGACCCGAGAGATCTGCCACGACCGGGATCTTCAAGGCGGACAGGTCGGCGCAGAGCCGGGTGTAGAGCTCGGTGGGTATGGCGTCGTTGCAGTGCGGTCCGCCGATGATCGCAACATCGGCGGACATACCTGCGCCGAGAGAGGCGCTGAAGAGGTCGTCCGTCTCGTGGCGGGTGAGCGTAGGGGGGTCGACCTCCACGACCACCTCGCGTTCGCCGCCGCGACGGTCGTGGACGTAGGAGCCGTTGTCGGAGGCGGCGGACACCGGATGGACCGTGATGCCTTCGCGGCCGATGAGGTCGACGAGAATGCCGCCGGACTCCCCGCCGAACGGACCGCACAGATGCACGTCCATGCCCAGGATGGATGCCATCCGGCCGATCCAGAAACCCTGTCCACCGGGATGCACGTGTAGTTCTGTGCTCCCGCTCGGCGCTTTTTCGATCGTGACGGTCAGCAGGGGTGAGGGAGCGAACACGAAAGCAGATGCTCCGGGTTGCGCGTCGTCGGACTGTGTGGGTTCGTTTCTGTCTGCGGGCATGTCGCTTCAGGTACCCCTCCGCTTCTCGTCTCACACCCGCGCGCGAGGCGCCGGTGTGGGCCGGAGCGGTCGCGGGTATGCCCCCCGGCAGGGACCGCCGGCCGGTCCGCGGACGAGGAGGGATTCGGGGATGACCAAAGTCGCGCGCAGGGAAACCACCGCTTCACCGAGCCGGGTGTGGGATGTCCTGGCGGACGGGTGGAGCTATGCCACGTGGGTCGTCGGAGCCTCCCGAATCCGGAAGGTCGACGCGACCTGGCCGGCCGTCGGCAGCCGCATCCATCATTCGGTCGGACTGTGGCCCATGCTGCTCGACGACTGCACCGAGGTCCTCTCGGCGACCCCCGAGCAGGAACTCGTCTTGCGCGCACGCGCATGGGTTTTCGGTCAGGCCGAGATCCGGTTGACGATCGAACCCGCGTCCGGAGGCGGGTCGACGGTCACCATGTCCGAGCATGTCGTGAGCGGGCTACCGAGCATGCTGCCCGAGTTCGTCCAGGAGACTGCGGTATGGCCGCGGAATCAGGAGTGCCTGTCGCGGTTGACGCTCCTCGCGGAACGTGCGACTCCGGAAGGGCCCGCGCGATGAGCACCGAGACTGTCGATGCCGTCGTCATCGGTGCCGGTCCCAACGGCCTCACCGCGGCCGCGGCACTCGCTGACGCCGGCTGGGACGTACTGGTGCTCGAGGAGCAACCGCAACCCGGTGGCGCCGTACGCAGCGCCGAACTCCATCCGGGCTTCCGGGCCGACCTGTTCAGCGCGTTCTATCCGCTCGGAGCCGTGTCACCTGCCTTTGCCGCACTCGACCTCGAGTCCCACGGTTTGACCTGGAGCCGGTCGCCCAACTCGTTCGGTCATCCGCTCGGTCCCGACGACGAGGACGCGGTGGTGGTCTCGCACCGTGCCGAAGACACCGCCGCCGATCTCGAGCGCCGCTGCGCCGGTGACGGGCAAGCCTGGATGACACTCGTCGAGCAGTGGAACGAGGTGCGCAGCTCACTGCTGAAGCTGCTTCTTTCCCCGTTCCCGCCGGTTCGGGGTTCGACGTCGCTGCTACGCGCACTCGGGCCCGCCGAATCTCTGCGCTTCGCCAGGATGCTGGCGCTTCCCGTCCGTCGCCTGAGCGAGGAACTGTTCGACGGAGAAGCCGCCCGCCTGCTCCTGCTCGGCAATGCCATGCACTCCGACATTCCGCCCGACGCGCCGGGCAGTGGCGTGATGGGTTACATCTTGACCATGCTCGCCCAGGACGTGGGTTTCCCGAGTCCGGTCGGTGGTGCGGGTGCGCTCACCGACGCTCTGGTCCGCCGCGGTGAACATGCGGGTGTGCAGATCCGATGTGGCGATCGCGTCACCGATATCGACGTCGACGACGGAACCGCCGTAGCGGTGCGGACTGCGAGCGGACGACGGGTGAAGGCCCGCCGGGCGATCCTCGCGGACGTGTCGGCGCCAGCGCTGTACGAGAAGTTGCTCGAGAGTTCCTCCGTCACCGAACGTGCCCGTGCCGACCTGCAGGGATTCGAATGGGACACGCCGGTGGTCAAGGTGAACTACGCGCTCGCCAGTCCTGTGCCGTGGCGATCGGAGTCGTTGTCCCGGACGGGCACCGTGCATGTCGGTGCCGATTCGAACGCAATGGTCCACTGGTCGGCGGATCTCTCGACAGGGGTGGTCCCGGAATCCCCGTTCCTGCTCGTCGGGCAGATGACGACGACAGATCCCACCAGGTCGCCCGCCGGGACCGAAAGCGCATGGGCATATACGCACCTGCCGCGCGGCGTCACCGACAACGAGTCCGCAGACCTTCTCGCCGAAAGGGTCGATGCCCAGCTCGAGGCGTACGCGCCCGGATTCCGGAACACGATTCTGGGCCGGACGGTGCAGCGTCCCGCCGATCTCGAAGCGGCTGACGCCAACCTGGTCGGTGGGGCGGTCAACGGTGGTACCGCGCAGATCCACCAGCAGTTGTTCCTACGCCCCGCGCCAGGACTCGGCGGGTCGCGGACCCCGGTGAACAAGCTGTATTTGGCCAGCGCAGGAGCGCACCCCGGCGGCGGGGTACACGGAATGTGTGGGTGGAATGCTGCCGACGCCGCGCTTCAGGATCAGCGAGCGACGGGGCCGCTGCGACGCGGCCTGCACGCCCTGGGGCGCCGGGTGATGTCCTGACAGAGAAAGCCGTGGTCGTAAACATCAGGTTTCGTGGATCTGGGCCGCGGGTATTCGCCGCCATGACCGAATACCCGCTCGATGGGGCGTCGTGGGCGTCGTCGACGGGAAGATGTGCCCTCCACACGGTCGGCTCAGGCATTGGCTGGTGCGTAGTCGTCGACTCCGCACATCGAACCCCGGGGTGATGTAGCTGTGACCACTTCTCCAGTCCTCGACCGTCCGGATTCCCCTCGAGTGTGGCGTCTGCCCGGCGTGTACCGACCCCAAGAGGATTCTTTTCTTCTTGCGCGGGCGCTCCGCGACGCCGGAGGTGCACAGGACGCCAAAGTCCTCGATTTCTGTACCGGAAGCGGGTTTCTCGCAATCGCGGCCGCCAGGGCGGGGGCCGCCGCGGTGACTGCGCTCGATATTTCACGTAGGGCGGTTCTCACCGCGCGTGCGAATGCCCTGTCGCGGCGACTGCCGATTTCGGTGCTTCGCGGAAGTCTGGACGTGGCCGTGGAACACGGCCCGTTCGACGTGGTTCTCTCCAACCCGCCGTATGTGCCGGACAACGGCCAGAGCAACGAGGATCCGCGCTGGGATGCGGGCCCGGACGGGCGATCAGTGCTCGACCCGTTGTGCGACTCCTTGCCCCAGCTCTTGTCCCCACGCGGATTCGCGCTGCTCGTGCACTCGGAATTCACCGGGGTCGACGAAACACTCGAGCGTGTGCGCGCCGCCGGCCTTTCGGGCTCGGTCGTGGCCCGCGAACGCATCCCCTTCGGCCCCGTCCTGCAGAGGCGCCTGAGCTATCTCCAGGAAGTGGAGCTTGCACAACAAGGCATCGATACCGAAGAGGTGGTGGTTATCCGTGCGGGCAGGCACTGGGAGTGAGGGCGGTCGCCGCGTAGTGAACGCGACTACCGGCAGCGCAGAGGACGTCACGGTCGTCCGCACAGTGAAGGGCGGACCGATGCTCGTGAACGGTCCGGTTCGGATCGAGACCGAGGACGGGTCCGTGACGGAATCGGACCGGTTCGTCGTGGCAGTGTGCCGATGCCGGCGTAGCGAGTTGTATCCGCTGTGCGATACCAGTCATCGCCGGCCCATACGGCCCCGGGACTGATCACGGCAGAAAGCCCGAACGCGGGATTCCCGGACATGGGAGTCGGGTTCCGTCGAACGGGCTTTCTTTCGTGGCTTGCCGGTACCACATAACAGCCGAAGTCCGGACGCCGTAGCGTCCGGACTTCAACCGTTCTGAGGATCAGTACCAGTGGGCGCGACCACCGACGGCCTTGCCGGTGGCTCCCAGGATTGCCATGATGACGCCGATCACCAGGAGGATGACACCCAGTGTCGTCAGGATCGAGATCCCGGTGAAGAATCCGACCACTAGAAGAATCAGGCCCAGAACAATCATTGCGTCCACCTCGCTGTCTTGTCCGATGTCGAGCGACTCCGGATCCAAGTCCTGAATACCCGGATTGTCCGCATCGAAACACACGCCTGAAAAAAATTTGTGTGCACGCCCACCGGAGTGCCCCCTGGGTGTCACGCGACGGGTCTTCCTCAGGGATTGACCACCCGCACCGGGGGTAGTCCCCTGGTCATGACCAAAAGCGAAGTCGAGGGCGCGACGGTGGAGCGTCGGCCCGAAAGAGGCAGGAGTTTGCTGGCGGGCGCGTTCCTCGGATTGGGCGCGGTCGCGATGACGGACGAGGTGATCTTCCACCAGATACTGCATTGGCATCACTTCTACGACCGGTCCACCACCTCGGCGGGTCTCGTGTCGGACGGGTTGTTCCACGCGTTCAGCTGGTTCGCCACCGTCGCCGGCTTCTATCTGGTGGTCATGGCGATCCGTGACCGGACCTTGTGGGTGCGGGCCCTGGTGGGGGGCTTCGTGACGGCGGTGGGCGCGTTCCAGTTGTACGACGGCCTGGTGCAGCACAAGCTGATGGGTCTTCACCAGATCCGATACGAGGTCGATCTACTCCCGTACGACCTGACGTGGAACATTCTTGCCGCAGTGCTGCTCGTGTGCGGTGCTGCGATGGTCGCATCCACGTACCGGCGGGCGTCGGTGAGGGCGGCATCGCGATGATGTCGCTCGTCGTCTGGAGCGTGGCGATCTGCGCCGTGGTGGCCTACTGGGCGGCAGCCGCGGCAGCAAAGTCGTGGTCGCTCGCGCGCACCGCCGGTTGGACGGTGGGCTGGCTCGCGCTCGCCGCGGTGTGGGGGAACTCGGTATCCGCGGACGGCCCGGCGCACGGCCACGGCGCGCAGCACGCTCACGGTGCTGCCCACGAATCCTTCGATTTCGTGGGCCATATGGTGTCCCATGTGGTCGCCGGCATGGCGGTACCGCTGTTGCTGGTGCTCGCCGCCCCGGTCACCCTCGCGTTGCGTGTGCTCCCCGTGCACTCGGCCCGACGCGTCTCTCGGGCGCTGCGCTCCCGGCCCTGTGAAGTGCTCACCCACCCGCTCGTCGCGGCGACGCTGAACGTCGGCGGGCTCTGGCTTCTCTATCGGACATGGCTGTTCGAGTACATGCACAGCGGAACGTGGGTGATGTGGCTGATCGAGTTCCACATCGTCGCAGCCGGATACCTGTACACCTATTCGCTGGTCGGAGTGGATCCCTCTCCTCACCGCACGTCCTTCGGGCTAAGGGCCACAGTGCTGGTCGTGTCTATCGCCGCACACAACATCCTCGCGAAGACGCTGTACGCGGACCCGCCTCCCGGCGTCTCCACAGAGCAGGCAGAACTGGGCAGCCAGATCATGTATTACGGGGGATTGCCCTTCGAACTGGCTCTGGTCGTACTGCTGTGTCATCGATGGGCGGCACGTGCTCGCCGCCGGCCCGAGATGTCCGCGCCGGATCTCCTCCGCACGACCTGACAGCGAGCGGTTACTCGTGCGAAGGGTTTGAGCAGTGCCGTTTTCGGGGTATGCGATTGCCACGCAAACAAAAGCACTTGGAGGAATCGCAATCATGTCGAAATACACGGTGCCCGGTTTGAGCGGCAAGGACGGAACGAAAGTTGCCCGTGTCCTGCAGGAGCGCCTGAGCGCGTACAACGACCTGCATCTCACTCTCAAGCACATTCACTGGAACGTCGTCGGTCCCAACTTCATCGGCGTCCACGAGATGATCGATCCCCAGGTTGAACTCGTGCGTGGGTACGCGGACGAAGTCGCAGAGCGCATCGCGACGCTCGGTGAATCGCCGAAGGGCACGCCGGGAGCCATCGAGAAGAACCGGACATGGGACGACTACTCGGTGGGCCGCGACACCGCTCAGGCTCACCTCGCCGCGCTCGACCTCGTCTACGACGGTGTGATCACCGGCAACCGCAAGGCCCTCGAGAAAGTCGGCGAGATCGATCCGATCACCGAAGACGTCCTTATCGGGCACACCGGTCAGCTCGAGAAGTTCCAGTGGTTCGTGCGTGCGCACCTGGAGAATGCCGCCGGGGCGCTGGCCCACGGAAACGCCTCGACCGAGAAGGAAGCGGCCGACAAGGTCCGCTGACCGGAGGCAGGAGCCGCTGCGCGTCTCGCGCAGCGGCCCGAATCCCCCGAGATCACAGGGGTCGCGCGCCGGATACCTCCGGCG
>NZ_JBHXRF010000008.1:106450-187859 GCF_042717545.1 Rhodococcus sp. NPDC058639 | reverse complement strand
CGCGTGGCTGCTCGGTTTGCGGGTCGGGTTCGCGTGGGGGGCTCGCGCACCAACCCCTCTTTTATCGGGGGGCGGCGGCCCGTTTCCCCTCCGGCGCGCGGCCCCTATTCTTCTGCGCGCGGGTGCCGCATCGACCTCACAGCACCGAGTCGATCGGGCGCCGGATTCCGCCCTGAACCGGATCACACTGCGGGGGAACTTGTTTCGATCAGCCGAGTTTTGTCGAGCCGCACGAAGGGGTACAAACCACTATGACCAACACATCGAGGCACGAGCCGCCGACCACAGGCTCCCGGGTAGCGGGATGGATCGGCTACGTGTGCGTTCTTGCGAGCATTGCCGTCGTCGCCATGGCGCTCTTCGCTGCAGGAGACGGGTTCGCCGGCTGGACGGTGGTCGCCGTCGTCATTGCTGCAGCGCTCCTCTCGACCGGCGCGGCGTTGATCACGATCAATTTGCGTCACCGCCGGCTTCGTGGGTCGGGCGGAACCCCGACCCACGAGCCTGGCGTCCTCGACTGATACGACTCACCCGTCGGACCGCTCCGGTGGATCAGCTCACGCGCTGGTCCACCGGAGCGATTTCGTCGAGGGGCGCACGAAGCGACGTCGAGCCCTTCGACCAGCTGTCGAGCAGGTGGCGTGCGAGGCGGCCTTCGAGAAACTCCGCGGCCTCCGCGCCGAACACGATATCGCTCGCGCACTGGGGGTCAGCGGCGATCAGATCACCAACCACGTCGTGCCGCAGCACCAGTTCGTGCACGGCATCCGCTTCGATGTGCTCGGTGTAGAACGTGACGCATGCGGGGTCTGCGCCGAGACGTTCCAGGGCCGACACCATCCGCCGGGCACTCGGAGCGGTGGTGATCTCCGCAGCGGTGAACATCCCCACGAGCATCGGCATGTGCGCTCGGTGCAGCCCGCAGAGCGACATGATGTTGACGGTCGCGAGCGTGACGGCCGGCACGGCGTCGAGGTAACCGAGGTAGCTCTCGTCCAGGTCGGCCGCTTTCAGCAGATCGGCGTACAGGCGGGAGTGCATCCTGTCGGCGCGACCACCGCCGTACTCGTCGAATTCGACCGCGACAAGTGCCGCTTTCGCACGGCCTCGCAGGCGGGGAATGGCGAACGCATGCGGATCCGCTTCCTTCAGGTGGTAGATCGAGCGGTGTACGAAGAACTCGCGGATCTGGTCCCACGTTCCGCGTTCCGCAAGTTCGTGCGAGACGCCCCAGGCGTCCTTCGGCTCGTGGCAGAGCGCGTCGAACGTCGCGTCCGTGTCGTCTCCCACAGGAACATCTGCGCGCAACTGTGCGAGGAAGAGGCGCTCGAGGTCGGCGCGCACACCCAGGGGTCCCGCTGCCCACTCCCACGACGCGTCGACACCGTCGAAACCGCGGTAGTGCAACTCGTAGAGCACCGTCAGGGCCAGTTGGACATCGTCGCCGTACGGGTCGGCGTCACTCACCGTGATCTGCCAGGCAGCGGCATCGACGGGACGGGTCAGCCGTTCGACGACGGCGGCGGAGATCGGCCCCCGCGGGGTCGGCAGAGAAGCGGCGGACAGGTCGCAGGGCCGGATCACATCAGACATACACGCCGGTTACCCCTGGCAGGCCCGGCGGAAACGAATACGTGTGCCGACGGGTGCAGGGGGTAACCGCTCGCTATGGCAGACGACAAGGAACGGAAACCGCACACCATCGACTATCCGGGCGATACGGCCGACATGGCGGAACGCCCCCGCGACGAGATGCGCGACTATCGCGGCAGGGAATTGCTCGCCGGCCGGCGAGCTTTGATCACCGGAGGGGACTCCGGGATCGGCCGGGCGGTCGCGGTGGCCTTCGCGAAGGAAGGTGCGGACGTGGCGATCGCCTACCTGGAGGAACAGGAGGACGCCGAGCACACCGCCGCTCTCGTGGAGGCGGAAGGACGCGCATGCCACCTGTACCCCGGAGATCTCGCGGACCCGGGTCATTGCCGCACGGTTGTCGCGGAGGCCGCGGCCGCAATGGGTGGTCTGGACATCGTCGTCAACAATGTCGGTACCCAACAGCCGGTCGACGACTTCGCGGAACTCGACGACGAGCAGTGGCGAAGGACCTTCGCCGTCAATATCGACAGCTTCTTCCATGTCACCAAGGCCGCGCTGCCGCACCTTCCCCGGGGTGGCGCGGTTATCAACACCGCGTCGGTCAACGGGCTGCGCGGTAACAAGACACTGATCGACTACTCGGCGACCAAGGGCGCTGTCATTGCGTTGACCTATTCGCTCGCGCAGGCACTGAGCGACCGCGGGATCCGGGTCAACTGTGTCGCACCGGGACCGGTGTGGACCCCGCTGATTCCCGCGACGATGGACGCGGAGAAAGTGTCCGAGTTCGGTCAGCAGGCACCGTACGGCCGGGCCGCACAACCCGACGAAATTGCGCCGTCGTACGTCTTCTTCGCTTCCGAGACGATGTCCTCCTATTACAGCGGGGAAGTGCTCGCTCCTATCGGCGGTGAGACGCTGCCGGGGTGACTGTCGCCCGCCGGATTCGGCAAGAACGGTCAAGCGCGGCTGCCCGTAGGCGGTCAGACTGGTCCTATGTCCGAAACCCGGCTGTCCGAGCCCCGGCGCGACCGCTTGCGTGAACTTCTCGACGCGGTGCTCGACGAGAACAACGTCAATCTCGAACAGATGGCACAGGGCGCGTACGCGTCCCCCTGGCACTTCACACGCCAGTTCGGTGTGGGTACCGGGGAGTCCCCGGTGGCACTGCGGCGGAGAGTGATGCTCGAACGCGCAGCCTGGCAACTGGGCAACGGCGTCGGCGTCACCGATGCCGCGTTCGGGGCCGGTTACAGCAGCGTCGAAGGGTTCGGGCGCGCGTATGCACGTGCGTACGGATATCCGCCCAGCGCGACGGCGAGGACCTCGTCACAGAACGGTCGCGCGCATTGGCTGGCGGCACCGAACGGAGTGCATTTCCACCCGCCCATGAACCTGTGGCTCGAGGACGGGATCGCCCCCGCCGGGAGGCATTTCAGGTCGGAGGTCGTGGCACACCTCGTGCATCACGATCTCGACGACACGCGCGCGCTGCTCGACATTGCCCGCGAACTGGACGACACGGAATACGAGCGCTGTCGTTTTCCCGGACTCGTGGTGCTCGAATGGGACGGTCCGGAGGAATCGATCGGCCGGGTTCTCGGGAATCTCGTGTGGACCAAGGAGATCTGGCTCGCATCGATGGCGGGAGGCGACCAACCGGACCGTGGTGGGCACGACCCGGAGTCCCTCTTCCGCCGGTTCGACGAGGTGGCGCCGAGATGGGCCGACGCCGTGCGGGACATCGATCGCCGCGGCGCCTGGGGTGACCGGCTGATCGACGCACTCTGTGAGCCACCGCAGAGCTTCGTCCTCGGTGGAGTGGTCGCCCACGTGCTCACGTTCTCGGCGCATCGGAGGCAACTCGTCCGTCACATGCTTCGAGCCGCCGGCCGCAGCGTCGACCACGGCGATCCCCTCGACTGGCACTTCTCTTCTGCCGCATTCGCACCCGGCCCGGAAAGGACCACGCCATGACCCGCATGAGCTACTACACCGCAAGTACTCTCGACGGTTTCCTTGCGACAGCCGATGATTCGCTCGACTGGCTGCTCTCCCGGGAGACCGACGAGCGAGGCCCTGCCGGATACCAGGAGTTCATCGCGGGGATCGGAGCGATGGTGACGGGATCCACGAGCTATCGCTGGGTGCTGGACCATGCGGGAATCGACAAATGGGAGTTCGACATTCCGTGCTGGGTGTTCACGCATCGAGACGACCTTCCCGTCGCGAGCGGACCGAACGGGCCGGGGGACATCCGCTTCACGCAGAGCGACGTACGCGAGGTCTACGCCGAGATGGCCGACGCGGCCGGTGGGCGGGACCTGTGGATGGTCGGTGGCGGAGATCTGGCAGGCCAGTTCGCCGAGCACGGTCTGCTGCACGAACTGATCGTGTCGTTTGCACCGGTGACCATCGGAGCTGGTAAACCGTTGCTGCCCCGGCACGTCGAGATGCGGCTGAGAGAACTCGATCGCAACGGAGAGTTCGCGGTGCTTCGCTACGACGTGCTGCCCGACGCGCACTGACGGCACTCACCGGAACCGCCACGGGTACAGCAACCACGCCCATACGAACAGCAGGGTGGTCACTCCTCCGACGATGAGGGCGAGGATGTCGCCGAGAAGGATTCCGACCACGAGGACGACTGCGCCGGTGAGGGAGATGCCGAGAAAGACGATGCCGGCGAGCGTATACACGTGCCCCGTGGCAACGAGGCGCGGAAGTTGTCCCCGACGGAACAGGAGACGATGCATGACCACGGGCGCGACGAGAAACACGGTGGCGAAGACGGAGGCGAGCAACGTCACGAGATAAACGCCGTACTGGTAGGTGGACAGGTCGTCGAACCGGGCCTGGAACGGCAGGGTGAGCAGCAGACCGGTGAGGACCTGGACGCCGGTCTGCACGACCCGCAGTTCCTGGAGGAGGTTCGACCAATTCCGGTCCAGGCCTTCGAGCGGTGTCTCGTTGCGGCCGTCCGGGTCTACTGCTTCGCCACCGGACCTGGAACCGGGGTCATTCGGGTCGTCCGGGGTGGTCACGGAGCGACCGGAGGGAGCGCCGAGCGCGAAACGTACATACGACCGTATGGTGCCACCTTGTGACGTCGCTCACGCACGGGTAGCGTCGGCGGCAACGGATGACACCACCCGCTGGGAGGGAGTTCGGCCATGAAGCTCAACCTTTTTGTCGCGTGGGTCGGATATGGATTGGTGCTGATCGCGATAACGATGATCGCCCTGGCGCTCTTCGCTGCCGGCAGCGGCCACGAAGCAGGGGCTCTGGCCAGCGCGATCGGGGTGTTCGTGGCCCTGGCGCTGGCAGTCGGAATGATGGCCGGAACCGTCCGGCGAGACCGCAGGAAACACCTCGACACGCCCCATCTCTTCTGACGGGGTCCCACCTCTTCCGAGTGCAACGACAACTCGCGGTGGTCGATCAGGCCTCCGCGAGTCGCCGTTTCTCGACCTCGATATCGAATGTCGGTTCGGGCCAGTCCAGGTCGAGCCCCTCGAATGCGTCGATGAGCAACTCGGTGACAGCAATACGGCTGTACCACTTGCGGTCGCACGGAATGACGTACCACGGCGCGTAGTCGGTGTTCGTCTTGTCGAGCATGTCCTGGTAGGCCTCTTGGTACTGCGGCCAGACGGCTCGTTCGGTCACGTCCGAGGGGTCGTATTTCCAGTACTTGTCGGGTCGCTCGAGCCGTTCCGTGAGCCGCTTCTTCTGCTCGTCGAGCGAGACGAACAAGGCGACCTTCACGATGGTGGTTCCGATGTCGGTGATCTCTCGTTCGAACTGGTTGATCTCGTCGTACCGCCTGCGCCAGACACTCTCGGGAACGAGGGATCGCACGCGTGCGACGAGCACGTCTTCGTAATGTGACCGGTCGAACACGCCGAGCTGGCCACCTCGGGGGAGGGCTTTGATGATGCGCCACAGGAAGTGGTGGCGCTTCTCTTCGGGGGTCGGGACTCCGAACGCGGTGTGGTCGACTCCCTGGGGATCGACGTGACCGATGACGTGGCGCACCATGCCGCCTTTGCCCGCGGTGTCCATCCCCTGCAGGATCAGCAGTACCGACCGGGGGTCTCCGCTGCGTCCGTTGGCGAACAGTTTTCCCTGCAAGTCGGACAGGACCGCCCCGCGTTCCTCGAGGAGGCGTTCCCCGAGGGCCTTGTCACCGTCGAACCCCGGTGTGCCGTTCGTGTCGAGTTCGGCGACGCGGGTTCCGGGACCTGCTCGCAACGCCTCGACTACCGGAGTGTGCCAGGGCGCTTCGTTTTTCGTTCCCATGCGACGAGCCTGCCATACGGCGGGGGATCAGGCGGGATGCTCTCCGTAGGGTGGCCGGGAGATGCCGTCGACCATGTGGCTGCCCCACAGGTCCGTTTCGCTGATGCGGGCGACCGCGGGTCCGTCGGATCCGGGCACCGTGATGGCCACCTCGGTTCCCGGACGGAGTTCGGTGCCGGGCGGGAGCGACTCCGCGAGGCGTCGTAGCCTGCCGCGCCACACATGGCGCCCGAGCAGGGGATCGAAGCGGCCCGACAGTTGTACGTCGATCGTCGCACGCTCGTCGGCCACGACGACGTCGGCGGGCCCTCGGTAGCCGGCGGCGTCGTCGTGGTCGGTATCAGGCTCTGACATGCCCCGGACTATACGTGCAACTTCGGGTAACAGTAAAGCGATTCGGTGGATGTCCGTTCAGTGCGCCGGATGCTCGGGCAGCAGCGGATGGGGCTGGGATTTGAACCGCTTCGGCGAACCCGCCACTGCGGCAATTCCCGTGATCCCGCCCCACACCATCATCGTGAGGTAGTCGATCAGGTCCTCGGCCGTCATCGACTTGTTCGAAATCCACCAGTGCGTGGCGAGCTGGATCGAACCGACGATGCCGTACGCCCAGGGCACCGACCCGCCCGAGTCCATTTCGAGCAGGCGAAGCCGCTCACCCAGGACGGTCGCCACCAGTTCGGCGATCATCCGTTCGGAGTCGGCGACCACGTCGCGGCTCGCCGACGAGCTGTTCGACATGACGTACAGGTAGACCTCGGGATCGGTGCCCACCGTTTCGACGTACGCCGAGATCGCCACTCGGGTCAGTGCGTATTCGTCGAGATCCTCGGCGACAGCGGCATAGATGCGCGGGGCGAGAATCGTCTCGACGTACCGCATCATCGTCGCGCTCGTCAGGTCGTTCTTGTCGGTGAAGTACCGGTACAGCACGGTTTTGGAGACGCCGATCTCGGTCGCGATCTCGTCCATGCCGATGTCGTGCCCGCGCGCCCGGATGGCGTTGATGGTGCCGTCCACGAGTTCCTCGCGCCGGGCGATCTTGTGTTCGTGCCAACGGCGTTTACGGCCGTCCTGCTTCGTCGGTAGGTCCTCGGTGGTGCGGGAGGACGAAGGCGTCTGGGGCAGGTTGCTCGACACTGTTGGGCACATCCGTTCGGTTCGATCGTCGGCTCAGTCTACGGTGAGCGCCTCGCCCGCACCGGTCATGCGTCGCGCATTCGCGCCCGCCGGGCAGAACTTGGGCACAATCGAGGGGTGCAGTTCATGAATATCGATGATGACGTCAAACGCCGCGACCTCCGCCGGATGAAGACGGTCGCAACCGGGTTCCTGGTCGTGGCTGCCGTCATCTACCTGTTCTGTCGATGGCAGGAGACCCGCGGGGCGGGTCCGTGGGTGGGTTATGTGCGCGCCGCGTCGGAGGCCGGCATGGTCGGTGCGCTCGCGGACTGGTTCGCCGTCACCGCGCTGTTCCGGCATCCGATGGGCATTCCCATTCCGCACACCGCGATCATCAAGAAGAAGAAGGATCAGCTCGGTGCGAGCCTGAGTTCGTTCGTCGGCACCAATTTCCTGGCGCCCGAGGTGGTCTCGGCGAAAGTCGAATCGGCGCAGATTCCCCTGCGTGTCGGGACATGGATGGCCGAACCGGCGCACGCGGAGCGCGTCGCGAAGGAGACCTCCACAATCCTGCGTGGAGTGGTCGGTGTGCTGCGCGAGGACGACATCCAGCAGATCATCGACAACACGATCGTCAAGCGGATCGCGGAACCGGAATGGGGACCGCCTCTCGGGCGCGTGCTCTCCGAACTCGTCGACGAGAACCGGCATCTGCCCCTGGTGGAGATGCTGGCCGAACGCGCACACCAGTGGGCACTGGGCAGTCAGGAAACCATCGACCGGGTCATCAGCCGGGATTCCCCGTCGTGGTCGCCGAAGTTCGTCGACCTTCTGCTCGGGGAGAAGATCCACCGTGAACTCGTGGAGTTCACATGGAAGGTCAGATCCGATCCCGACCACGAAGTTCGCCTGGCGGTCAACAAGTTCCTCGCCGACTACGCACGTGATCTGCAGAGCGACCCGGCGACGATCGCCAAAGCCGAAAAGGTCAAGGCCGAGATCATGGGCCGTGACGAAGTGACCCAGCTCGCGGGCGCCACGTGGCGTACCGCGAAGCGGATGATTCTCGATTCGGTCGACGATCCGAACAGCACGCTGCGCACGAAGGTCGCCGAGAATGTCATGGCTCTCGGTGTCCGGCTGCGGGAGGACCACGAGTTGCGCGCGAAGGTCGACGGCTGGTTGCTCGACGCGGTGCGCTTCGTCGCGTCCAACTACGCCGACGAGATCACGTCGGTGATCCGCGAGACCGTCGAGCGCTGGGACGCGGAAGAAGCGAGTCGCAAGATCGAACTCGCGGTGGGCCGGGACCTGCAGTTCATCCGGATCAACGGCACCGTGGTGGGCTCCCTGGCGGGTCTTGCCATTTACACGATCTCGGAGTTGCTGTTCGCGTGATCCCGGTCACTTGCTAGCAGAGTGCTTGCTACAGCTAGCACCCGTGCGTACCGTGAGAGTCGTGTCCACCGATGACAGTCCAGACGACCCCCGCCCGGGCACCGATACGAGTGCGAGCAGTGCGGTGAGCCCGGGCAGTGCAGGGGGTCCGAGCAAAACCGCGGATCCGAGCGACCGGACCGACACCAGCGACGGTGTCGCGGACGGAGGCAGCGCCGGGCCGGGGGATATTGCGTCACGCGTGGTGAATTCTGCTGCGCAGGACATCGGAAGCTTCATTCGGGCGCAGCGAGAAGGAGCGCAGGTCTCGCTTCGGCAGTTGTCGAAGCTGGCCGGCGTCAGCAACCCGTACCTGAGTCAGATCGAGCGTGGCTTGCGCAAGCCTTCGGCCGAAGTGCTCGCGCAGATCGCGAAGGGGCTCCGGTTGTCGGCCGAGGTGCTCTACGTGCGGGCCGGAATTCTCGAAGACCGGCCCGAGAGCGCTTTTCGGGATGCGCTTCTGGGAGATCCGCTCCTGACCGAGCGGCAGCGGCAGGTTCTGTTCGACATCTACGACTCGTTCTGCCGTGAGAACCAGGCGGCTCTTACCGAGACGGCACCAGACGCCGGGAGCGACATCCGGCACCAGACAGACTTCGACGAGGAGAACTGACATGACCGATCCGAACGCAGCAATCCGTACCTCACTCTTCGCGGCCGTCGGCGCAGGCGACGCCGTTGTGCACGCGGTGGCCGACGTCGTCGCGCAGGTTCGCGAGCGCGCCGAAAACGCACAGGTCGACGTGAACGACCGTGTCGGGACGGCGCGCGAGAAGCTCACCACCCTTCCGGCCGACCTGACCGAGACTGTCGAGTCCCTCCGGGAACGCCTCGCGGGTCTGCCCTCCGAACTCCCCGAAGACATCGCAGAGCTGCGAGAGCGTTTCACCGCCGACGAGCTGCGCAGCGTGGCCGAGGCGTACCTCAAGGTGGCGTCCGACCTCTACACCGCTCTCGCGGAGCGTGGCGAGCAGACCATCGAGCGCCTCCGCAAGCAACCCGCCGTCGAAGAAGGCCTCGGCCGGGCAGAGGCGGCGTTCGGAGATGCCGTCGATCTCACCGAAGAAACGCTGGGAACAGTGGCGCGGCAGACCCGTGCGGTCGGTGAGCAGGCTGCCAAGCTCGCGGGTCTGGCAGCCGGCCGGATCTCCGACACCAGTGAAGGCGTGGGCGGTGCCATCTCCGACGCCGGTGACGAAGCCGCCCTCCGGGTGCTCGAACTCGGCGACCAGGCGCGAGAGGCCGGATCCGAAGCCGCAGATCGCGTCGGCTCGGCGAAGTCCGAAGTGGGGAAGACTGCCGGAAACATCACCGAGTCGGTCGAGGACGCGGTGGCGCCGAAGCCCGTAACTCCGGTCACGACGACGCCGGCGAAGAAGACTCCGGCAAAGCCGGCCGCGAAGGCTCCCGCACAGCCGGCCGCGAAGGCTCCCGCACAGCCGGCCGCGAAGGCTCCCGCACAGCCGGCCGCGAAGGCTCCGGCGAAGCCGGCGGCCAAGGCTCCTGCTCGTCCCGCAGGCAAGGCGCCCGCCAAGAAGGCTGCGCCGCGCAAGCCCAGCGGCGCCTGACGGCCCGCTCGTCCTCGCCGGCTCCCGCGCTTCGTCGCGCGGGAGCCGGTTCTCGTAGACTGGGGTAGTGACGAATGTCGATTCTCTCGCCGGTTTGATCATCCTCGTACTGCAGGTCATCGCGATCGCGGGAGCCGGGTTCGCGCTGTTTCATGCTGTTCGCCAGCCCAAGGAGGCGTTTCCCGCCGTCGACAAGCTCACCAAGTCCGTGTGGCTCGGGATCCTGGTCGCCGCGTTGCTGGTGCTGATCCTGTTCGGGGCCGTCGGGCTGCTGGGCATCATCGCGGTCGTTGCGGTGTGCGTGTACCTCGTGGATGTACGGCCGCGCGTCGAAGAGGTTCAGCGCCGCCGCTGGTAGCCCGCGTGGTCACCGCCTCCCGGTCGCTCCGGGTCCGCCCGTGCCTTGACAAGTGTGATCCAGATAATGACACTTCGAGTAACGGGTAAATCTCCGAGACGAGGCGGTCGGCCATGACTCTCACCCGCACGAACCGAGCACGCGACGTCCACGCCGCTGCCGCGACGAGCGACAACGCACACGACGAGGAACGGCAGGAGACCGCGCAGCGGCTTCTCGAGTCGTCCGCGCGCCTGTCCTACGATCCGGCGTTCGAGATCGATTGGGATGCCCCCATCCTCGAGGGTAAATACGGCATGACTCCCGAATGGTGCAGCCTCTACGGCACCGACCTGTGGGAACGCATGACCGAGGATCAGCGCATCACCCTCACCAACCACGAAGCGGCGAGTATCGCCGGTACGGGTATCTGGTTCGAGATGATCCTCATGCAGATGCTCGTGCGCGATCTCTACCGCCGCGACCCGTCCACGCCGTATGTCCAGTTCGGGCTCACCGAGATCGCCGACGAATGCCGGCACTCCGTCATGTTCGCGCGGTCGGCACAGCGGTTCGGTGTGCCCTCGTACCGGCCCAAGCGCTGGATCCGGGAAGGCGGCCGCATCTTCAAAGCGGTGGCCAACGGCGCCCTCGCCTACGGTGGCACCCTGTTCGCCGAGGAAATCCTCGACATGATGCAGCGCGACTTCATGCGGGACGAAAGGGTTCAGCCGCTCACCCGCACGGTCAGCCACATCCACGTCGTCGAGGAGTCACGGCACATCCGTTACGCCCGCGAGGAGACACGGCGCCGAGCCGGGCGTGCCACACGGCTCCAGCGCGCGTGGATCCGCCTCCACCTCGGGGTGAGCGCCTACTTCGTGGTCACCAGCCTGGTGAACGACCGCGTGTACGCCGCAGCCGGGCTGGATGTCGCCGAGGCGAAAGCCGCAGCGCGGGCGAACACCCACTACCAGGACAGGCTGCGACTCGGGACCCGCCGCACGATCGAGTTCCTCGACGAGGTGGGCCTGATCGGCGGCCCGTCGACACTTCTGCTGCGCAAGGCCCACGTCCTCTGAGACACGGTCCTCTGAGACACGGCCCTCTGGCGCCCGGTACCCCACCTCACCCGCACGACAACACAACAGGAGAACGATCAGTGAAGAAGCCGTTGCGCACGACGTGGCCGATCGCAGCCGGAGTGGCGCTCGCCGTCGGAGTCACGGCAGGGGTGGCCGTCTCACAGCGCCGGCGCCGCACCGTCGTTCGCGCGGAAGACGTCTCGCCGCACGCGCTTCTCTCACCCCCGACGCTCGAGCCGGACACGATCGAGGTGCAGACCGACGACGGGGCACGCCTGAACGTACTGGCCTACGGTGACCCCGAGGCGCAGACCCTGGTCTTCTGCCACGGCTGGACGTGCAACGCGGCGTACTGGACTCCGCAGATCAACGCCTTCGCGGAGAACTACCGCGTGGTGGTCTACGACCAGCGAGGCCACGGCAACAGCGACGCGGGCGCACGGCCGCTCGGAGCGGACGTGCTCGCCGACGACCTCAACTCGGTGCTCGACGCCACCGTGCCGGCCGGGCGCACAGCGATCCTCGCGGGCCACAGTATGGGCGGCATGAGCATCATCGCGTGGGCCGAGAAGTATCCCGACCAGGTCGACCGTCGCGTCGCCGGTGTACTGCTGGCCAGCACCGGCACCGACAATCTCGTCGCGGATTCGGCGATCGTGCCGCTACCCCAGCGCTTTCCCAAGGTGCCCGTGCCGGTCGCCCGACGCGTGATGGGTGCGACCCTTCCCCTCGTCGAATCGTCCGTCACCACCCGGGCACTGCGCTACATCGCGCTGTCGCCGAACGCGACGGGACCGGAAGTGGCCTTCTGCCAGAAGATCGTGCTCGGTTGCCCGCCGCGCACCCGCGGCGGCTGGGGGCACGCACTCAGTGCACTCGACATCCACGAGGGCCTGCAGAACCTCACGGTGCCGACCACCGTGCTCGTGGGCACCGCCGATCGCCTCACCCCGCCCGTCCATGCCCGGCGACTCGCCCGCGTACTCGAAGAAGCAGGCAACCTCGAGCGGCTCGTCGTGCTCGACGGTGTGGGACACATGAGTTCGGTCGAGGCAATCGACCGCGTCAACGACGAACTGCTGCATCTCGTCGGGAAGGCGCAGGCGCTCGTCGGCTGAGCGCCCGGAGCCGAGGGGCGGAAGCGGGAGCGCGGACGCCCGGAATCAGCTGAAGACCACGGTCTTGCTGTCGTGCACGAGAACTCGATCCTCGAGGTGCCAGCGCAATCCGCGGGCGAGCACGAGCTTCTCCACGTCGCGACCCTGGCGCACCATGTCGTTGACGCTGTCGCTGTGGCTGACCCGGATGACGTCCTGCTCGATGATCGGTCCGGCGTCGAGTTCGGCGGTCACGTAGTGGCAGGTCGCTCCGATCAGCTTCACGCCGCGAGTGAACGCCTGGTGGTACGGGCGAGCGCCGATGAACGACGGAAGAAAGCTGTGGTGGATGTTGATCGCGCGACCCGCCCAGTGCTCGCACAGCGACTGCGGCAGCACCTGCATGAAGCGAGCGAGCACCACCGCGTGCGGATCGTGAGCATCGACGAGTTTGCGTACCTGTTCGAACGCCGGTCCCCGCTCGGCGGGGTCCTTCGGGAACGACACGTAATGGAAATCGATTCCGTGCCGACGGGCGACGGACTCGAGTTCCGGATGATTTCCGATGACCGCGCACACATCGGCTTCGAGTTCGCCGGCCGCGACCCTGCCCAGGATGTCGTGCAGACAATGCGCTTCCTTGCTGACGAGGAGCACGACACGCTTGCGCTTGCCGGTGTCCGAGAGTGTCCATTCGGTTTCCGGGCCGATGGCCTCGGCGACCGCGGCGAATTGGGTGCGCAGTTCCTCGATCGAGAACGGGATCGACGAGGCGCGCACCGCCTGGCGCGTGAAGAACCAGCCGCTGTCCTGGTCGGCGTGATACGCGGCTTCCATGATCGAACCGCCGACGTCCGCGAGGAATGTCGAAATCCGGGCGACGATCCCGGTCGTATCCGGGCAGCCCAGGGTCAGGACGTAGCGGCGGTTGTCGGTCGAGGAAGCAAGCGTCATGGATCCGATTCTCTCAGGTGCCCCGGATCGGCTTTCCGCGGACGGGGCACTTCGGCCTCACGCCGGCGACGGAGGCCGCCGGACGGTCGCGGTGCCGACGAGAGTCGTGGCGTCGACGGTGTGTATACCCCGCGCGGTGATCGTCTCGGCCAGGTCCTGCTTCACCGAGTCCACTTGCCCGGCATCCAATCCGGACAATGCCATCCGCCATCCGGTACCCGCGACGAGCGCCCAGCACAGGTCCTCGGTCGCCGGGATCAGGTTGGACAACGTCCGGACCTCGACGGAGTGGGTACCGGCGGCGGCGAGCCACGCCTCGAGTGCCGTCGGGGTATCGATGTGGCGCAGCGGTGAGCGGTCGTACTGTGGCGCGCGCTCGGCGAACTCGGGGGAGTGAAGGGCACCGACTTCGAACACCACGTCCCTCAGGTCACTCATCGCGTCCGCCCGCCACACCGTGACCCCCACGCGCCCACCGTGCCGGACCAGGCCGACGAGCCGCGAGAACGCGGCGTCCATATCCGGCAGGAAGAACACGCCGTAGGAGATCGCGAGGGCGTCGTAGCCCGCATCCGGTATGTCGGAGGGCGCTTCCCAGCGGGTGACGTCGGCGCACACGAAATCGATGTTGGTCAGGGCTCGGGTCTCGGCGAGCAGACGGCCGCGCTCGAGCAGGTCGTCGGAGATGTCGACCCCGTGTACCCGCCCGGTAGGCCCGACCGCCATTGCGGCGGGAACGGCCGAGGCCCCGGCGCCGCAGCAGGCGTCGAGGACCGCTTCCCCGGGCCCGACTCCGAGCTGGAAGACGAGCGCTTGGCCGGCCGGTCCCCACAGGGTGGGCGTGAGTATCTCGAAGTCGGTGCTCGCGGCATCGAACGTGCGGGCGGTCCCGGACACACCGCTGTCAGCCGGGTGGTTCGCCCCGGTACCGGGCAGACGATTTTTATCGGTGTTCACGACCCGGCCCCGCCGAGTCCGTAGAACGCCGACGGATACCGGAACTCGCCCGTCATCTCCGGCCGGTAGCCGGTGAGGGGACGCGCCTGCAGGTGCGACGCCCACTCCGCCACGTCGGGCGTGATCCCGAGATCCGCGGCGGGCACGAACCCGAACCGGGGGTAGTAGTCGAGGTCGCCGAGCAGCACGACGATCGACTCGTCGAGCGCATCGGCAGCACCGAGCACAGCGTGCATCAGAGCCGACCCGATCCCGAACCTCGCCATCTCGGGGATCACCCCGATCGGCCCCAGCGCGAGGGCCGGATACCCGCCGAGGTCGCCGCGGGTCGCGCACACGTGACCGACGATGCCGTTCGTCGCGTGCTCGCACACCAATGAGAACGGGGGCAGCCAGTCGGGTCCGCCGCGGAGGGAGTCGACGAGGCCGGGTTCGACCGGGACGAGGCCGGGCGAGGTGACGGCGGCGAAGGCCCCGCGATGGACGTCGGATACAGCACCCGAGTCCGACGGCAGTTCCCGGCGAATGATCACCCAATCAAGTCTGGCTGCACCGCGCGCGACCGGCAACCGCTTTGGGGGTGTGGAAAGCTGGCGTCATGTCCGACACCACGCTCACCCGCTCGCGGGTCGCCGCGATGATCGACCACACCCTGCTGGCTCCGGAGGCGTCGTCGCAGGCGGTGCGGGCCCTCGTCGACGAAGCCCGGGAACTCGGCGTGTACGCGGTGTGCGTGTCACCCTCGATGCTTCCGCTCCGCGCCGAGGGCCTCGTGATCGCGACCGTAGCCGGTTTCCCCTCGGGCAAGCACCATTCGTTGATCAAAGGTGCGGAAGCCCGCCTCGCGGTGGAGGAAGGGGCCCGCGAGGTCGACATGGTGATCGACATCGGCGCGGCTGTGGCAGGGGACTACAACGCGGTTCTCGCGGACATCCTCACCGTGCGCGAAGCGATCGGGTTCGATCCTGTGCTCAAGGTGATCATCGAATCCGCCGCGCTGTCGGACGAGGCGATCGTCGAAGTGTGCCGCGCGGCAGCGAATGCCGGCGCGAACTTCGTGAAGACCTCGACGGGTTTCCACCCCGCCGGTGGTGCCACCGAGCACGCTGTGCGGCTGATGGCGGAGACGGTCGGCGGCCGTCTCGGTGTCAAGGCGAGCGGGGGAATCCGCACCGCGGACGCCGCCGTCCGCATGATCGAGGCCGGCGCGACGCGCCTCGGGCTCTCGGGGAGCCGGGCCGTCCTCGACGGCTTGCCCGACTGACCGGCTGTCACACGAGCACGCCGCACGAACCCCGGTCCTGCTGCTGCTGCGCTCCTTCCGGGTTCTCCGGGAGCACGTAACGGCCGCCCTCGAGGGTGAGTTCGACGCCGGCGTCGGTGACGGACACCGCGGTCGCCTTCATCCCGAGCGGGTACTGCTGCAGCCCCGAGGTGAGAATCTCCACGATTCCGTCCACGAGAGCGGTCGGCAAGCCGAACCCGAGAACCGAGGCGTCGACCGTCTGGACGGCGACCGCTCCGTCGGTCACGGTGGGCCGCACCGTGAATTCGGCGAGACCGTCCCCGCCGACGACGAATGTCAGCGTGCCGGCGCCGGGATCGGCGGTGACATCGCTGACCAGTGCGCCCACCGACTGCGCTTGCACGGTCGCGAGGATGCCGCGGGTGGGCCAGGTGACTTCGGCGCTGGAACTTCCGATGGTGCCGGCACCCTCCGCGGAGTCTCGCAGGTCCACGTTCCGGACGACCGCGTGCACCTGCATCTCCTCGGCGGGGCCGAACGCGGTGTCGTCGCTGTCGAGGGTGACGGACGGAACCTGCTTGTCGACGAGTTGCAGCAGCACAGGTTTCCAGCTCAGGTCCACGTCCACACCGGTACCGAGTTCACTCTCGAACGACTGTGCCAGGCAGGTCGTGGCGCGATTGCGAACGTAGACCTCGGCGCCCACGAGTACCGCGACGAGTGCGGCCACGAGGACGACGGCGATCGTGACGAGTCGGGTGCGCTTCCTTTGCGTCATGGTCGAGATTGTTCAGCACAAGTCTGAGGAAGCTATGAGCACGCGCACACTCGTTGGCCCGAATCTGTGAGCTGCACCACAGGAGTTCGGTAGGCTGGCGGCCATGACAGGGTGGGCGGATTCAGAGAGCGGCGCATCCGGGCAGGTCGATCCCGACAGCCTGTTGCGGCAGCTCGCCGTGGCACAGGCCGGATATTTCACCGCGCGTCAGGCGACCGGGAACGGTATCGGTGCCGACGGGTTCCGGGCGCGCATCGAAGCGGGTCTGTGGATCCGGATCGACACCGAACTGTTTCGCATGAGCGACAGTCCGCAGACGAAGTTCGACGAATTCGCGCGGTGGTGTGCCTGGTACGAAGGCGCCGCGGTCGTCTCGCACCAGAGCGCCGCCGATCTGCACGGCATGGGGCACCTGCAGCCACGTTTCCTGCATCTGTCCACGCTGGATCAGCGCACGGTCCCGAGCAACCGGCTGGCGCTGCACCATCGGGTGCTGTCGGACCGGGACTGCGAAGTCGTCGGATGTTTCCGTGTCACGACACCTGCGCGGACCGCTGTGGACCTCGCTGCAGGTGGCGTGTCGCAGGAAGTGCTCGACGAACTCGTGGGAGACGCGATCACGCTCGGGCGTGTCGACTCCGACGAATTGCATGCCGCAGTTGCAGGGGAGCCCGCCACCGTGGCCGATCGCATCGCACTCGCACTGCTGTCCGCCGGCTGACCGGCAGTACCCGATTACCTGACCGGCAGGACCCGATCACACCGCGGCCATCGCGGGGGCCACCACACTCCACGGCACCGACAGCACACAATCGCGCATGCGACGGCGCTGCGCCTGCACCGGCACCCCTTGCTCGCGGAGATGCTCCAGCGTCGCGCGCCAGCGAACCCGAGGACCGAAGGATGCGTACGGAGCGGCCGTGGCCCACGCTCGATCCGCTGCCTGCAACAACTCGTGGATGCCTTCGCCCTGGATGTTCCGGTGGATCAAGGCCTTCGGGAGCCGTTCGGCGACATCCGACGGCGTGGACACATGGAAGGGACTCCACGCCAGGGTCAGCGAGAGCGGACCGTCCTCGTCGAGCAGCACCCACGCGCAACGGCGGCCGAGTTCGTCGCAGGTTCCGTCGATGAGTAGCCCGCCGGGGGCAAGTCCGGCCCGCAACTGCGCCCAGGCCGAGTCCACCGCATCTTCCGGATACTGCCGCAGCACGTTGAATGCACGCACGAGGTTCGGGCGCAGTCCCGCGAGTTCGAACCCGCCACGCGCGAATTCGACCCCGTCCCGCCCCGGTACCACCCGGTCGGGATCGATTTCGAGTCCCACCATGCGCAGATCGGGGCGCACCGTCCGGAGACGGGCCGCGAACTCCAGCGTCGTGACGGGCATCGCGCCGTACCCCAGGTCGACCACCAGGGGATCGGGTGCCTCCGCGAGCGCGCGAGCGACCGTGGGGTCGTGCATCGCCCAGCGGTCGCTGCGCCGCAATCTGTTGATCCCGGTGGTGCCGCGAGTGACGACACCGACCGGGCGCTGTCCGCGCACCCCCGGGCTACTGCCGGCCGAGCCAGTCGGCGGTAATCGCCGCTTCGACGGCGAACACCTCGACGAGATTGGTCAAGATCAGTTCTTCGAGTTTTCCGCCGACGAGCGGCAGATGCACTTTTGCTTCGGACGTGGTGCGCAGGGTGGTCCCGTCCTCATGACCGAAAAGGTCCATCGTGCCGGTCAGGCGCCCGGGGCCGGCAGGCACGGACGCTTCGTAGCGTCCCGCAGAGCGCTCGCCGAACGGGCCGTAGCTTTCCGTCCGGGTGATCACCATGTCTTTTTTCATGACGGTCCGGGCAAGATCGGGAAGATCCGCACGTGGGATGACGTGGTGCAGCACGACGTGGATGCCGCTCTCGGAGACCGCGAATTCCTCGACGTGATTCTCGGAGTATTTGCGCATCTCGCGGGTGCGCGCTTCCCAGTGGTCGCGGTCGGCGAGCGCCCCGTAGACCCGCTCCGGTGGATACGGGAAGCGGGCAGAGTAGTCGATACGCCGGGACACGGCAGGTCAGGGTACCGCCCGGCCGGGGCTACGACGAAATCGTGGTCGGACCGTCAGGCAGAGCGGTCGCCTTCGAGCCACGACGCGGTGAAGGTCTGTTCCGCGGTGAACAGGCCGACGAGTTCGTCGACGATGAGACCTTCGATCTTGGACCCCAGGAACGGAATCTTCACCTCGACCCGGCCCTCGATCACGACCATCGACTCGTTGCCGTCGCCCTGGAGGGTGAAGGTGCCCTCCACGTGTCCGGGCATGCCGTCGACCCTTGCGGAGAACGTGCCCTGCGCCCGGTCACCGGTGAGCGGACCCCACGACTCCTGGCGGTGGATCACCAGGTCGCCCGGCCGGATGCTCGTCACGACGCTCGGCAGTTGCTCGGCCGGAATGGCCTGCTGCAGCGTGAGGTCGATGGTGCCGTCGCCGGTCTCGACCGACTCCACTGCTGCGCCGGGCCCGCCCACCTCCGCCAATCGGTTGTGCCAGTACTGCGGGTCGACGAACGCCGCGTGCACCGCTGCGGGGGAGGACGAGTAGGTCACAGAGTGGTCGATAGGGCTGCCCATGCGGGGCACGCTACCGTTTGCAGGTGCTCGATCCACGACTCAGGGCACGGCTCGCCGACGCGGGGGCCGTGATTTCCGAACATGTACCGCTGTCCACCTTGACGACGCTGCGCCTCGGAGGGCCCGCCGAATACCTCGTCGAATGCACGTCCACGGACGTGTTGGTGGAGGTGATCCGCCTCCTCGACGAGCAGAAGGTGCCTGTTCTGCTGCTTGCCGGCGGCTCCAACCTGGTGATCGGTGACGACGGCTTCGACGGTGTCGTGGTGCGCATCGCGACCGGCGAGATCACCGTGTCCGATTCGGTGGTGCGCGCGGACGCCGGGGCCGTATGGGACGCCGTGGTCGAGGCGGCCGTGACCGCCGGAGTGGGCGGGCTCGAGTGCCTGTCGGGGATTCCCGGTTCCGCCGGTGCGACACCGGTGCAGAACGTCGGTGCCTACGGCGTGGAGGTCGGCTCACTCCTGCGTCGCGTGCGGCTGCTCGACCGTCGCACGGGTGAGACCGGGTGGGTCGAGCCCGGCGCTCTGGGACTCGGCTACCGGACGAGCATTCTCAAACACTCGGACGACGCCGTCGTCCTGGAAATCGAACTCGACGTGCGTGCCGACGGGATGAGCGCACCGCTCGGGTACCGCGAACTCTCGGTCGCGCTCGGCGCGGAGCAAGGTGAACGCAGACCCACGGCACAGGTCCGCGACCACGTGCTGGGGTTGCGGCGCAGCAAGGGCATGGTGCTCGATCCGGCCGACCCCGACACTTGGAGTGCAGGGTCGTTCTTCACCAATCCGGTTGTGCCGGACGATCGCCTCGACGGAGTGCTCGAGGCGATCACTTCTCGCGTCGGACCGGACGTTCGTATTCCGCAGTACCCCGCGGACGGGGGCACGAAGCTGTCGGCGGCGTGGCTCATCGAGCGCGCGGGATTCGCGAAGGGATTTCCCGGGCCGGAGTCGCCCGTGAGCCTGTCGACGAAACACACTCTCGCACTGACCAATCGGGGCGAGGCTACGACCGCGGATCTCCTGGCGCTCGCGCGGCAGATCCGTGATCGCGTCGAGGACGTGTTCGGAGTGCGCCTGCACCCCGAACCCGTCACCGTCGGCTGTGAGATCTGAACGTACTCGGTTCGCTGGACTAATCCGTGGTGCGGTGAAAACGTCCTGCGCTCGCCTGGTCGCGCGGCTTGACGACGATCTGATCGAGATTGACGTGCGACGGTCGTGACGCTACGAAGCCGATGATCTCGGCGATGTCCTGAGCGACGAGGGGGGTGATCCCCTCGTACACCTTGTCGGCACGCTCCTGGTCGCCCTCGAAGCGCACCAAGGAGAACTCCGTCTCGACGGCGCCGGGCGCGATCTCGGTCAGGCGCACAGGCAAGCCGAGCAGTTCGCCGCGCAGCGTCCGGTGCAGTACGGCCTGGGCGTGTTTCGCGGTGGTGTACCCCGAACCGTTGTCGTACGCCTCCAGCGCCGCAACCGAGGTGATGGTGACGATGAGTCCGTCGCCGGAGGCGATGAGCTTGGGGATGAGCGCCTTGGTGATCCGCAGGGTGCCGAGGACGTTGGTCTCCCACATCCAGCGCCAGTCGTCCTCGTCGGCTTCGGCGACCGTCGCGAGTCCCTTCGCGCCGCCCGCGTTGTTGATCAGGACGTCGACACGGGGAATGACGGTCGTGAACGCGTCGACGGAATCTTCGTCGGTGACATCCAGTTCGAGTGCGGTGCCACCGATTTCGTCGGCGAGTCGCTCGAGCCGGTCGAGCCGGCGTGCTCCGACCACGACGTGGAACCCCTGGGCGGCGAGTGTGCGTGCGGTGGCCTCACCGATGCCGGACGATGCTCCGGTGACGACGGCGATGCGGGAATCGGGGGAGATGGTCATGGCTCCGATCGTAATGTTGTGCACCCCGCAGGGTCCCCGGACGGGGACGCCGCCTCGGCAACGACCTGAACCGACCGCTCAGGCACCCGTGCGGTGCCGCACCCAGACGTTCGGCTCGACGTAGACCGCCGTGCCGTTCTCGACATCGCAGTAGACGGGCGTGAGCGCGCCCGGCACCTCCACCGGGCAGGTCCGGTCGAAGGCGAGGCCCGTCCAGGCACGCCACTCCTCGAGCGTCCCTGGGATCACCATCGAGCGCGACGCCACTCGGTCGATCCTGCCTCCGGCGCGCACGTGCACCCGTAGCCACGGGTCGGCGGGCAGTCCGTCGGCGCGTACGGCCGCGGCGTGCTCGGTCATCGGCTGGTGCGGGTCGGTCTTGCCGCTGGGCCGTACCGGTGCCACCAGCTCGGCGTACCCGAGGCGGCGGGCGTTGTCGCGCAGCGCTGCCAGCACCTGGGAGGAGAGGCCGTGGCCCTGCATGTCCGGCCGGACCGCGATCTCGACAGCGGAGACGGCGTTCGGCTCACGGCCGCCGGGCAGCCGGCCCGCCAGGCCGCGGCGGACCACCCCATCCCAGCCGTCGGCCGGGAGATCACCACCGTCGAGGTGGAAGGGCACTGAGAACGCCTTGGCGACGACATCGCCGGTTTCGTCGAAGCAGACGAGCACGTGCTCGGCGAACAGGTCGAGCGCCGCGTAATAGCCGTTGCCGATCGGGTCGTGGAGCATGAACTCGGGCCACGAACTCGGCATCGCCCACATGGCCTCCTCCAGCGAAGGTTCATCGGCCAGGACGACGCAGCGCAAGTTCACGAAACCATCATGCCCTCGAGCTGCTGGAGGGTGGCACCAACCCCCTGGCCTGCCGCGCAACTGGACACAGGTTCGTTCTGGTTATAAGTTTGGGCCCATGTCGGTCGGCCCTACCTCCACTCCGCGCGTCACTTACGTGACCGCCGCGTTGGGATCACGGCTGCCTCTGGCGCGCGAACTCTGTTGTCGCTGCTGCGGAAAGTAACTCCGCGCCGATTCTGATCCCGTTCTCACGGATCTCTTCACCGGACGTGGCCACACGTCGTCGGTATTCGGTGCGTCGACCTTCGTCTTTCGCCCTTCCCGGATGTCGATCACGCCCGGGGCCAGCAGCAAGGAACAGCCGTGAGCGCTCCCACTCTCTCCCCGTCCGCACTTCTCTCCCCGCGCCCTTCCGCACCACGTAGCGGTTCGCGCACCGTCGCACCGGCCCGCAGCCGCACTACGATTCGCACCTCGCAGCAGGTCAGGATCGTTCCGCCCGATCTCAAGATCGCCGACGGTACGGGCGCCTCGGTCTTCCGGGTCGCCGCCCATCGCGGCCCGATCTCCCGCGACATCATCGCGAAGGTCACCGGATCGAGCATCGCCACCGTCAACCGCCAGGTCTCGGCGCTCCTCGCCTCGGGCCTGCTCCGCGAACGCGCCGACCTCACCGAATCCGGTGCGATCGGCCGCCCCCGGGTGCCGGTCGAGGTCGATCACGAGCGGTACCTCACCGTCGGCATCCACATCGGGGCCGTGACCACGGGCATCGTGGCGAGCGACCTGCGCGGTCGCATCATCGGCGCCGTCGAGGTGCCGACCCCGACCGGCGACCAGAACCTCGCGCTCGCGTCGATCACGGCCAGCGCCAGAGCTTTTGCCGCCCGCTGGCACCGTCGGACCCCCCTGTGGGTCGGCGTCGCGCTGGGAGGCCGCGTCGATTCGGTGACCGGGCTCGCCGATCATCCCCGCCTGGGGTGGTCCGGTGCGCGGGTCGGTGCCGTTGTCGGGGGCGGGTTCGGTCTGCCGGTGTCCGTCGCGGCACACGTCGAGGCGATGGCGGCCTCGGAACTCCTTCTGACCCGTGACCGCGACGCCGCCGACCTCAAGGGCACGAGCCTGTACTTCTACGCACGTGAAACAGCCGGTGTCGCCATCACCTTCGACGGCAAGGTACACACGCCGACGGGCGGGCCCGGGTCGATATCGCACCTGCCCACCGGCTCGTCCGCGTCGTGCACCTGCGGTGCCACCGGCTGCCTCGAGGCGACGGTGAGCGACCACGCGGTCGCACAGCGGGCGCGCGCCGACGGGATTCTCGGTGACGGCGACGAGACGACCGTCCAGGCCGTGTATCGCCTCGCGCGAGCAGGGTCGGCCCCGGCCCACGATCTGCTCGTCGAGCGGGCCACCGTCCTGGGGCGCACCGTCGGCATGCTCCGGGATCTGTTCAACCCGGATCGCGTGATCCTCGGTGGTCAGGCGTTCACCGAGTACCCGGCCGCGGTGCCGCACGTCGCCGATGCATTCACCCGGTTGTCGACCTTGCCCCGCAAGGACATCCGCATCACGGGGTTCGGAAACCGGGTGCAGGCACACGCAGCCGGGGTGGTGTCGCTGAGTTCGCTGTACTCCGACCCGCTCGCCGCGATGCGACGCGCAGCGGGGTAACCCGAACCGCGTCCGCACGCGGCCTGTCAGAGCAAGGGTGGCCCATCCGTGGCGGCGGAGTCCGCTCCCCGCCGGTCCAGTTCGGCTCGGGCCCGGTCGAGACCGCCGTGTTCGAGTGCGGCAAGCCGAGACTCGCCGGACCATACGGTCTTTCCACGTTCGCGCACGGTGACACTCATCGATCCCGCGAGATGTTCGATCGCCCCGGGGACGTTGCGCCGCTCGGCGGGCAGCGGAACCGGAAGTACGTGGGCCGATCCGATGGGGGAGGTCGCCTCGATCTCGATACTCCACCGGCGGTTCCGTCCCTGCAGCGACCAGGTCTCGTCCGTGACGGTGGCCCGAACGGGCGAGGTCACGGGATTGCCCAGTCGCACCACCGGTCCGCCCGGCAGGGCCACGACGACGGCGGTCACCTCGGTGCGCAGGGGACCGGAATGCACCTGGCCGCCGGCGAACGCCACACACGCCTCGGGATCGGCGAATCCCTGTGCCTGCCCCCACCACCACGATTCGGGGAAACCGCCTTTACCCCAGTTCTTTTCGCCGTAGACCTGTGCGCCGTCGAGGTCCCACTTCTCGTCCCCGAGCACCGCGTACCCTTCGGCGCGGGCCCCGAGAAGCCACGGATGCCAATACTGGTTCAATGCCGGAACCGTCTGGAACACGCTCGACCCACCGAATCGGCGCCGAGGCCAGGGGAGGGTGGGGACGATCCGGACGTCGAGTCGCCCGTCCTCACCGAGGTCCATCAGGACACGGTCGGGGTCACCACGGAATGCCGACCCTGCTGTCGCTCCCAGTTGCGCGACGTCCGCTGCCGCTTCGGGATGCGTAGTCGTACGCAGGAATCCGTTGGGATGCGCGGCGAGGCCCAGAGTGGCCCAATGCCCGTCGTCGGAGCGGTTGACGCCGCACAGTGCGATGACTACCCGCCCGGTGTCGGGCTGCGTGAACCGCCAGAAGTAGCCCTCCATCGCGACGCCGTGCGCGACGAGGGGGTTACCGAACGGAAGATCTGCGCCGGTCGCACGATAACGCTCGAGCAACGACCTGTTGTTGCTCTCACGCGTCGCGCGGCGTCCTCGATGATCCATCGTTTCTCCTTCTCGTCGGTACGGCACGTCGTATCTCTAGAGTGGAAGCGAAGTTTCGTGGAGACCGGGCGGCGCCCCCCGCAGCCGGAACCATTCGGTGCCGAACGCGGCCCTCAATTCTTCGTCGCTCATACCCAGCATGGGGCCGAAATCGCCGATCTGCGACTCGTGCGCGTGCATCGCCGCGCGTTTGGCGGCGATGGCTGCGGACACATCGACCGCGGTGGTCAGTTCACTCTCCGGCAGGCCGAATGCGTCGAGGTCCGGTGGCCGCGCGCCCTCCGCCATGTCGGGGATCGTCGCGAACAGCCGCTTCAGGTGGTCACGGTTCATGGACGACTCGAACACGGCGTCGTGCCCCGTCTGCGCCTCCGCTCGGACACCGACGCGGTGTACCTGAACGTGATCGGGGTGCCCGTACCCACCGTTCGGGTCGTAGATCGTCACCACGTCGGCACGCTCCTCTTCGATCACGGCTGCGAGGCGCGCCGCCGCCTCGTCGACGTCGACACGAGCGAACGCGCCGGGGGCATTGTTGGCCGGTGTGCCCGCCATCCCCGAGTCCGCGTACCCGAAAGTGACCAGCCGCGACACCCCGAGAGCATCGGCGGAACGCTCGACTTCGCGGATCCGTCGCTCGGCGAGGCTCTCCCCGGGGGTAAGCAGTCCGTCCGGGTGCTCGCCTTGTGCACCGTCGGTGGCAACGACGAGTACGACCCGGTGCCCGGCATCGGCTGCCAGCCGCATCACACCGCCTGTGGTGAACACCTCGTCGTCGGGGTGCGCGTGAAAGCATAAGAGGACGCCCATACCGTGAATGCTGGCACGGAAAACTGTTCCGTGGGGTTACCCCGGGCCGGAGGCGACCCGGGACGGCGAAGAGAACGAGAGCACACGTGTCACAGAGGCTGGGCGGCTCGTACCGCGAGTTGTTCACCGCGCCGGGATCGGTGGCGTTCTGCGCAGCCGGATTCGTGGCGCGGTTGCCGATCGCAATGGTCGGAATCGGAATCGTCACCATGTTTTCGCAGCTGCGAGGCAACTACGGACTCGGCGGCGCGTTGTCCGCGGTGTTCGCCTTGTCGTACGCGTTGTTCACACCGCTGGTGTCGCGGGCCGTGGACCGGCACGGGCAACGCCGGGTACTGCCCGCCGCCGCGGTCGTCAGCGCCACGGCGATCATCGCGATGCTCGCGGGCGTCCGCTTCGAGGCGCCCGTCGCGTTGCTGTTCGTGTGTGCGCTCCCCGCCGGTCTGATGCCCACGATCGGCGCGATGGTCCGCGCGCGATGGACCGAGTTGTACGGCGGTACGGCCAAGCTCCGGACGGCGTTCGCGCTCGAGGCGGTGATCGACGAGGTGTGTTTCATCGTCGGCCCGGTGCTGTCGGTGGGGCTCGGGGTGGCGGTGTTCCCCGAAGCCGGTCCGCTGCTCGCTGCGGTCCTGCTGCTCGTCGGTACCTTCACCCTCGCGGGGTTGCGGAAGACCGAACCGCCTGTGCACCGGCACCGGTCGGACACGCCCGGCGTCAAGCTGCTCCGCTTGCCCGCGTTGCTGGCGATCATCGCGATGATGGTCGCGATCGGTGTGGTCTTCGCTGTGATCGACGTCGTTGCGGTCGCGTTCACCGCCGAGCAGGATGCGCCCGGCGCCGCGACCTTTGTGATCGCGCTGTTCGCAACGGGCTCGGCCCTGAGCGGCCTTGTGTTCGGGTCTCGGGTGGCGCATTCCGCGCCGGCACGGCAGTTGCTGATCGCGACGGCGGCACTGTCCGTCCTGCTGTGGCCTCTGCTGCTCGCCGGCACGGTTCCCGTCCTCGCGGTGCTCTATCTGATGGCGGGCTGCGCGATCTCGCCGGCCATGATCGTCGCCACCTCCCTCACCCAGCAGATCGTGCCCGCGCGTCAGCTCACCGAGAGCATCACGTGGACCGTGGCGGGCCTCGGGGTCGGCGTGGCCCTGGGGTCGGCGGCGGTCGGCCAGGTGATCGATCACGTCGGCGTCACCGCGGGGTTCGGAGTCGGTATCGCCGCAGGTCTGATCGCTGTGGCCTGCGCCACGGGGATCTATCTGCGGGCCCGGATACAGTGACGCGCATGACAGTCCGCGAAGTTCTCAGCGCCGACGGCACCCCCCTCGTCTACCGCGCGTTCGGCCCCGCCGATGCGCCGCCGCTCGTGCTCCTGCACGGCTGGGCGCAGTCCTCGAAATGCTGGGGGGACGGCGTCCTCGACGCGCTCGCCCAGAACTTCCGGGTGATCGCCGTGGACCTTCGCGGCCACGGATACTCGGGGGCACCCGAGAGCGGCTACGACGACAGCAAGGCCTGGGCCGCCGACGTCGATGCGGTGTTCGCTGCGGAGGGCGTGTCCGAGCGCAACCCCGCCGTCCTGCTCGGGTGGTCTTACGGCGGCCTCGTGATCTGCGATTATCTCGCTGCGCACGGTTCCGCTGCCGTCGGTGCCGTCATCTTGGTCGGCGCGGTCACGAGCCTCGGCCGAGGCGAGAAAGGCGGGCGGGTCGGCCCCTCGATGCGTGCTGCGATTCCCGGCGCGATGTCGGAGGACCCGCACGAAGCGGTGAGCGTGCTGGGCTCGTTCGGGAACGCGCTGACCGGTACGGCCGAAGGCACGGGAGTTGCGTCGCAAGCCCTGTTGGGCGCGAGCCTGAGCACCCCGCCGCGCGTTCGCGCCGCACTGTTCGCCAGGACGGTGAGCAACGACGACCTGCTGTCGGACCTCGACGTGCCGGTGCTCGTGCTCCACGGTTCGGACGATTCGGTGGTCGATGTCTCCGCCGCACATCATGTCGCTTCGCTGGTGCCGCGCGTGACCACCTCCATCTGGGACGGAGTCGACCACGGACCGTTCGTCGAGGATCCGGACCGGTTCGTCGACGAGGTCACGCGGTTCGCGCAGTCCGGATAGCGGCAGTGCCCGGAGGGGCGCCGACGCCTCGTGTGCACGAGGTCGCTGCTCGCGTCGATCGGCCGCAGGGCAGTATGGAGGGGTGACCTCCCAGCCCAGCCGTCCGCAACGCGTGGCCGTGATCTCGGTTCACACCTCCCCGCTGGCGCAGCCCGGCACAGGGGACGCGGGAGGCATGAACGTATACGTTTTGCAGACCGCGATCCAGCTTGCGCGTCGCGGTATCGAGGTGGAGATCTTCACTCGGGCCACGTCGTCGTCGGATCCTGCCGTCCAGCAGGCCGCGCCCGGCGTTCTGGTCCGCAACATCGCGGCGGGGCCGTTCGAGGGCCTCGACAAACATGACCTGCCCACCCAGCTGTGCGCGTTCGCGGCGGGAGTGCTGCGTGAGGAAGCGCGTCACCCGCAGGGGTACTACGACCTCGTCCACTCCCACTACTGGCTCTCCGGTCAGGTGGGCTGGCTCGCGCGCGACCGGTGGGGCGTGCCGCTGGTCCACACGGCGCACACCTTGGCAGCGGTCAAGAACGCTTCCCTCGCCGCCGGCGACACCCCGGAGCCCGCAGCCCGCCAGATCGGCGAACAACAGGTTGTCGCCGAAGCCGACCGCATGGTCGCGAACACCGCCGACGAAGCGGCCCAGCTCGTGCGGATCTACGGGGCCGACCCGTCGCGGATCGACGTGGTGGCTCCGGGTGCCGATCTGTCGCGCTACCGACCCGGCGACCGTGACGCGGCCCGTGCGGAACTCGGGCTCGATCCTCGTGAGACCGTCGTGACCTTCGTCGGACGCATCCAGCCGCTCAAGGCGCCGGATGTGCTCCTCCGGGCGGCCGCGCGTGCCGTCGCCGACGCCCCGGATCTTCCGCTGCGGGTGCTCGTCGTCGGCGGACCGTCGGGTACCGGGCTGGAACGTCCGGATGCGCTGATCGAGCTCGCCTCCGAACTGGGCATCTCCTCTCGCGTCACCTTTCTGCCACCCCAGCCGGCCGACCGCCTCGCGCAGGTGTATCGAGCGTCGGATCTCGTTGCGGTGCCGAGCTATTCGGAATCCTTCGGCCTCGTGGCCATCGAAGCGCAGGCATGCGGCGTTCCGGTGCTCGCGGCGAACGTGGGCGGACTCGGCGTCGCGGTTCGCGACGGGCAGACAGGTGTGCTCGTCGACGGGCACCGCACCGACGACTGGGCCACGGCCCTACGGTCACTCGTGGGCGACCCCGGGCGGTTGCGAACTCTCGCGGCCGCAGCGCCGAAGCATGCTGAGGGCTTTTCGTGGGAACACACGGCAGAAGGATTGATCGACAGCTACCGGAAGGCAGGCATGAGACGCAACCGGGCGTTCGGGACGAGCGAGCACGCACTGCGACGGCAGCGCGGGCTGTGGAAGTTGCGGCGCACCGGGGGAGTCAAGGCATGACCGACCAGTTGATCGAACGCATCGAATCCACCTTGCGGGACCGGGAAATCGAGTTCTCCCGCAAAGAAGGCGGTCACGTCGTCGTCGACCTTCCGGGCGAGAACAAACTCAAGACCACGGTTCTGCTCTCGGCAGGCAACCACGGTGTGCGCGTCGAGGCGTTCGTCTGCCGCAAGCCCGACGAGAACTTCGAAGAAGTCTTCCGGTATCTGCTGCGCCGGAACCGCCGCCTCTACGGGGTGGCGTACACGCTCGACAAGGCGGGCGACATCTACCTCGTCGGGAGGATCGCCGAGCACGCCGTGACCCCCGACGAGCTCGACGCGGTACTCGGGCAGGTCCTCGAAGCCGCGGACTACGACTTCAACATCATCGTGGGTCTCGGTTTCGTCTCGTCGATCAAGCGGGAGTGGGAGTGGCGCGTCTCGCGCGGTGAACCATTGCGCAATCTGGAGCCTTTCCGGCACCTGATCGAGGAGCAGACCGGTACTCCCTTCGACCCCGCACCGCGCAACAACGAGGCCGGAACCGACTCCACCGAGCCGTGATCCATGCCCGGTTTGCGAGGCGTGCGATGGTCCGTTCTGTGACGCTGCTCACATAACAGCGGCTCGAGCTGCATCTCCGGGCGGCGCAGTTTTTCGCTCGACCTGGAAAGTTACCCTCCTGTGTCCGAATTTCCTGGACGCCCGTGCAGGAAAAGTGGTCCGTGACCGATAAGTGATCAGCGCTTACCGTCGTTGTTGGCCCGAAATCAACGGGCGTTTACGTACCGGCCCCGCCGCCGCTTTTGCCCCGCGGGTTGTTCGGATTCACAAGCTCAGGGCAGAGCGAGACACGCGATCACCGGAGCGGCACCGACCGACCGGATCGCCCGGCATATTCCGTCTCGCGAGCAACGCCAGGAGAGGATTCACTTCACATGGCCAAGTTCGACATCAAGCGCACCCTCGGTACCGTTGCTGCCACCGCAGCACTCGTCGCCACCCCCTTCGCCTTGGGCACCGGAACGGCGAACGCAGCCTCCGGTAACTGGGATGCCGTCGCGCAGTGCGAGAGCGGTGGAAACTGGGCGATCAACACCGGAAACGGCTACTACGGCGGTCTGCAGTTCTCGCAGAGCACCTGGGAGGCCTACGGAGGTACGGGCTACGCGCACAACGCGTCTCGCGAGGAGCAGATCCGGGTCGCGGAGAACGTGCTTGCGGGCCAGGGTCCGGGCGCATGGCCGACCTGCGGCCAGTACCTCTGATCCTCGGATCGAGAGCGCACAACCTCGGTTGTGACCAGCCCTGCACGCGAGATCGTTCGCGTGCAGGGCTTTTCGTCCTTTTACAGCCCTCGGCTCTTCCGGTGATCAGGGGCACGATCGTGCTGTGAGGTCCCTCACAGTCGTGCGGTATCGTTGCCCCGACCGTACGGCACCCGCGTGCCCTCGAGATCCGCTCGGAGGAGAACAGATGAGTTTCCGCAGCCCTTTTCCCGATGTCGAGATACCCGACCTGAGCGTCTACGACTTCCTCTTCGGGTCCATCGACGAGGCCGATCTCGATCGGCCGGCGCTGATCGACGGCCCGTCCGGGGCCGTGACCGACTATCGCACCCTCGTCGGCCAGGTTGACGGGGTCGCCGGCGCGCTCGCCGCCCGGGGTATCGCGGTCGGAGACGTCGTGGGTCTGCTCTCACCCAATGTTCCGGCGTTCGCGGCCGTATTCCACGGCATCCTGCGTGCCGGTGCGACCGCCACCACGATCAACGCGCTGTACACCGCCGCGGACATCGTCAAGCAACTCGAAGACTCCGAGGCCAAGGCTCTTGTGACGGTCTCGCCGCTCCTGCCGCAGGCCGCGGAAGCGGCGAAGGCTGTGGGAATCCCCGACGACATGCTCATCGTTCTCGATGGCGCAGAGGGGCATCCGTCGCTCAGGGACCTGCTCGCCGAGCGCGCTGCGGCTCCCGACGTGAGCTTCGACCCGGCGACGCATCTTGCGGTGCTGCCGTATTCCTCCGGCACCACCGGCCGCCCCAAGGGCGTGATGCTGACACATCGCAACCTCGTCGCCAATGTGTGCCAGATCAATCCGCGCATGGGAATCGGGGCGCAGGACAGGGTGCTGGCGGTGCTGCCGTTCTTCCATATCTACGGCATGACCGTGCTCCTCAATGCGGCCTTGTCGAATCGGGCAGCGCTGGTGACGATGCCGAAGTTCGACCTGGTCCAGTTCCTCGGTTTCATCGCCGAGCGCAAATGCACTTACGTGTTCATCGCCCCGCCGGTCGCGGTGGCGCTCGCGAAGCATCCGCTGGTGGATCAGTACGACCTTTCGAGTATCCACACCGTGTTCTCGGGCGCGGCGCCGCTCGACAAGGCACTGGGTGGTGCGGTCGCTGCGCGGCTCGGCTGCAACGTCCGGCAGGGTTACGGAATGTCCGAGATGAGCCCGGTGTCACACGCAATCCCGTTCTCGGACAACGACACCGAACTGGATTCTGTCGGACCGGCGGTTGCCAACATGGAATGCAAGATCGTCGATCCCGTAACCGGTGAGGAAGTCGAATACCCCACCGGCGAAGGAGTCTCCGAGCCGGGCGAACTGTGGTGCAAGGGCCCCAACATCATGGCCGGATACCTGAAGAACGACGAGGCGACCGCCGAGACTCTCGACGCGGACGGTTACCTGCACACCGGGGACATCGCGACCGTGGATGCGCAGGGAGCCGTCAGGATCGTCGACCGGCTGAAAGAACTCATCAAGTACAAGGGCTATCAGGTACCGCCCGCCGAACTCGAGGCGCTGCTGCTCACCCATCCGCAGATCGCGGATGCTGCCGTGATCGGTGTCACCGACGACGAGGGCGAAGAGATTCCGAAGGCGTTCGTTGTGCGGCAGCCCGATTCGTCCCTGACCGAGCAGGACGTGATCGAGTTCGTCGCCGAGCGCGTGTCTCCGCACAAGAAGGTCCGGCAGGTGCAGTTCATCGACCTGGTGCCGAAATCTGCTGCGGGCAAGATTCTCCGCAAGGATCTGCGCACCCCGTCCGCGTAGGGACCGGAACGGGACAGGATCCGGACGCGAGTGCGACCCGTCGCCTCCGCGTCCGGATCCTGTCCGACGACCTCCGTCACCCCGCGAGGATGTGCGGCAACCCGGCGTGAAAGCGGTCCGCATCGACGCGGCGGAACGGCTCGAGTTCCGGAGGTTCGTGCAGGCGGTGCATGGCCGGGGGCTGTGCCGTGGATCCCGAGGCGACGAGCATGGCCGAGACGGCGGCGCGCGCGGACTCGTTCGCGGACTCCATGGTGGCCAGGTCGATGTCGGTCCGCACGTAGTCGCCGGCGAGAAACAGGTTGGGAATCGCCGTGTGGGCGTCCGGCCTGTTCTTCCACGACCCGGCGGTGTTGATGAGCAGCGGCGTGTCGTTGGTGTTGCGTCCGCTCGCGGCGTTCCAGCGGACCCCCGGATCGAGAAACCACGAGACGAGGTCGTCGTCGCGGAGCACGGGTTCGCCGACGTCGTTGAGGCAGCGCTGCATCTGCACCCACGTCTCGCGGGCGATCTCTTCGGGGCTGCACTCCTTGGCGGTTTTCCCGTAGAGGATTCCGGGAGTGTCCCAGTCGGAGATGTCGACGGACAGGCAGTCGTGGGCGCTCCCGTCGCCGTATCGCGCGGCGAAATCCCCTCGCCAGAACTGCGCCTGGCTGATCGAGGTGAGTGCCCACGGGGTGCGGAGATAGGCCACGTGCCCCTGCGCGATCCGGGTGGGTGCACGCAGGAAGTACTGGATGCCGACCATCCAGTCCGTCGTGAGGTGGCGCATGAGTTCGAGGCGGGGATCGGCGTCGAGGATGGCCGGAGACCACAGCGGCACCGCGCGCTCGACCGGCATCGCCGCGACGAACCAGTCGGCGTCGGCGACGGCACGATTTCCCGAGGAGTGCGCAACCCGGGCCGCAGTGACCCTGCCGCCGGAAAGGTCGAACTGTTCTGCGCGCCAGCCCATTTCGAATTTCACTCCGCGCTCGCGCAGGAGCGCTGCCCACGGGTCGATCCAGGCTTCGTTCGTCGGTGCCGAGAGCAGACGGTCGAGGTGCCCGTAGGACGGTACGGTCCCCAGCGCGTTCCAGACGAACGCCTGGCCCATGATGCCGATCGTGCGGGTGGACACCGTCTGCGGTCGGGCCGCGACGAGTTGCCGCGTCAGCGCGGAGACGAGGATGTCGCGGTAGCCCTGCGACTTGCCGTCGGCTTCCAGGGTCTGCGACCAGGTCTGGTGTTCCCACTCGTCGTTGCGGCGTTCGAGGCAACTGGTCAGGAACATCACGAGTTTGCGTGAGAAGAGCGCGAGTTCGTGCGGGGGAATGGCACCGCCGAGGGAGAATGCGGCACCGAGCGACTGCTGCAGTGAGTCGAGATCGTAGACGTCGAGTCGCAGTGGGCTGATCGAAGCGGGTGCGGTGAGGTCCGGGCCTTCCGGCATCGACATCCGGAAGGCCGGCCCCGACACGAGGTTGTCGAAGACCCCGTTCGGGTTGCCGGGAAACGGGATTCGCCGCATCGTCTCCGGGATGTGCTGATAGAAGCCGGGGAAGAAGCGGAACCCGTGCTCTCCCGGCAGGTCGAGGCGGCCGCCGCTGCCGGTGCCGGGGGACGGGATGCTGCGCGCCTTGCCGCCCAGTGCCGTCGGTTCGTAGACGGTCACGTCGAATCCACGCTCGACGAGTTCGTGTGCGGCGGTGAGCCCGGCCATTCCGCCGCCGAGGATCGCGACGCGACGGCCGGTCGAATGGACCGCGGGCGCCCTCCGCACCGGATGGGTCGCCCCCGCAGGCGGTGGTCCGGCCCCGGCGGCGGACGGGAGCGCGGCGGCGGCGCCGAGTGCGCCCAATGCGGTGAGGACGGAGCGACGGGACAGGCGTGCGTCGGACATGGAACCCCCCAGTTCGGCGACGACGGCGACAGCCGTGCGGTGCGTTCCCGTGACGAGAATGGCAACGCACGTTGTCAAATATGGCCGATGATTGCCCCTCCCGTGGGCGAAATCGACGTCGCACCGTGTCAGGATTGGACCATGAGTATCGGAACACTGGTCCTGCTCCGCCACGGCGAGAGCGAATGGAACGCGATGAACCTCTTCACCGGCTGGGTGGACGTGCACCTCACCGACAAGGGCGTCGCCGAGGGCAAGCGTGCCGGCGCGCTGCTCGCGGAACAGGGTGTCCTGCCCGACATCGTCTACACGTCGCTGCTGCGCCGTGCGATCAGCACCGCGAACTTCGCCCTCGACGTTGCGGACCGGCACTGGATCCCCGTCGTCCGGGACTGGCGACTCAACGAGCGTCATTACGGCGCGTTGCAGGGCAAGAACAAGTCCGAGATCAAGGACGAGTTCGGTGAAGAGCAGTTCATGCTGTGGCGCCGCAGCTACGACACGCCGCCGCCGCCGATCGAGCCGGGCTCGAAGTACAGCCAGGACACCGACGTCCGGTACGCGAATCTCGACGAGGTTCCGCTGACCGAGTGCCTGAAGGATGTCGTCGAGCGGTTCATCCCGTACTGGGAGTCGACGATCTCGCAGGACCTGCTCGCCGGAAAGACGGTGCTGGTCACCGCGCACGGCAACTCGCTGCGTGCGCTCGTCAAGCACCTCGACGGTATTTCCGATCAGGACATCGCGGGCCTGAACATCCCCACCGGCATCCCGCTCCGCTACGACCTGGACGAGAACCTCCGCCCCCTCAACCCGGGTGGTACCTACCTCGACCCCGAGGCCGCCGCTGCCGGTGCCGCGGCAGTCGCCAACCAGGGCGCGAAGAAATAATGCCGGCGCCGTGCCCGCGCGAAACCTCTCGTGCGGGCACGGTGAACGGTGGACGAACAACCGGACAATGCCCGCAAAAAAGGGTGTGACGTGCAATGAACGTCACTGACCCGGTGTCGTCCGCCGTGCCGGTGTCACTACGATTCTCATCGTGAGTGTTACGCAGGCGGTCCTGCTGGCAATCGTTGCCGCGGTCCTCGGCGCCGTTCTCGCCCTGGCGGTGTCGCGATCGACCCGGCGGCGCCGCGCCGCCGAGCGCGACGACGCGGGTCCCACCATGGCGGATGTTCTCGATCGCGTGGTCTACGGGTCCGCGACCGGTATCGCCGTCGTGGACAAATTCCACGACGTGATCCTGTTCAATCCCCGCGCAGAAGAACTCGGGCTCGTCCGCAACCGCCTCATCGAAGATCGCGCATGGGCGGTGGCCACCCGGGTCCTCGAGACGGGTGCGCCCCTCGAACTCGACCTCGGTCCCAAAACTCCCCACGGCCGCGACCACATCGCAGTGCGCTGCGCGGCACGGATACTCCTCGACGACGACCCCCGGTTCGTCGTCCTCTACGCATACGACGACTCCGAGCACGTGCGCATGGAAGCGACCCGCCGTGACTTCGTCGCCAACGTGAGCCACGAGCTGAAGACGCCGGTCGGGGCGATGGGACTCCTGGCCGAGGCTCTGCTCGAATCCGCCGACGACCCGGACAGTGTCCGGCATTTCGGCCGGCGGGTACAGAGCGAGGCGATCCGCCTCGGCAACCTGGTCACCGAACTGATCGCCCTGTCGAAGCTGCAGGGCGCCGAGAAACTCCCGGACCTCGAGGTCGTCGATGTCGACACGGTCATCGAGGAGTCTCTCGCGCGCACCCGTCTGACCGCAGAGAACGCCGACATCGACATCACCACCGACAAGCCCTCCGGATACGAGGTGCTCGGCGACCGGACTCTCCTCGTCACCGCGCTGACCAATCTCATCGCGAATGCGATCGCCTACTCGCCGCCGGGCTCGCCCGTGTCGGTGAGCCGTTCGCTGCGCGACGGGAAGGTCGCCATCGCGGTCACCGACCGCGGAATCGGCATCGAGAAGGACTACCAGGAGCGCGTGTTCGAACGATTCTTCCGGGTCGACAAGGCCCGGTCGCGCGCCACAGGCGGCACCGGTCTGGGTCTCGCGATCGTCAAGCACGTCGCCGCGAACCACAACGGCGAGATCACCCTGTGGAGCAAGCCCGGCACGGGGTCGACCTTCACCCTGCTCATCCCCGCCCACGTGGAGGGGGACGACGACGAGGATTCGATGGCGGACCGAGAAAGTGGAGTCGGCCAGTGACGTACAACGCCACCCGGGAACCCGGGTGGCCCCAACGGAACGTACGGAGGACCAGGCAGTGACGCGTGTGCTGATCGTCGAGGACGAGGAATCGCTGGCGGATCCACTCGCCTTCCTGCTGCGCAAGGAAGGATTCGAGGCGACGATCGTGGGCGACGGGCCTTCCGCACTCGCGGAATTCGATCGCGCGGGGGCGGACATCGTCCTGCTGGACCTGATGCTGCCCGGCATGAGCGGCACGGACGTGTGCAAGCAATTGCGCAGTCGCTCCGGCGTCCCGGTGATCATGGTGACCGCTCGCGACAGCGAAATCGACAAGGTCGTCGGTCTCGAACTCGGAGCCGACGACTACGTCACCAAGCCGTATTCGGCCCGCGAGTTGATCGCCCGGATCAGAGCGGTCCTGCGGCGGGGCGCCGAGGCCGAGGTCGAGAGTGGACAGCCCGACGGAGTGCTCGAGGCAGGACCGGTGCGCATGGACGTCGACCGCCACGTCGTGCAGGTCAACGGCGAGCCGATATCGTTGCCGCTCAAGGAATTCGACCTCCTCGAATACCTGTTGCGAAACTCGGGCAGGGTGCTCACCCGGGGGCAGCTCATCGACCGGGTGTGGGGCGCCGACTACGTAGGCGACACCAAGACGCTCGACGTCCACGTCAAGCGTCTGCGGTCGAAGATCGAAGCCGACCCTGCGCGGCCCCAGCACCTGCTCACGGTTCGCGGACTCGGCTACAAGCTTGAGGAGTGACGAGCACCCCGCACGCCGTCAGGAATGGTTGTGCGCGGCGGTCGTCGCGGGGTGGACTGCGACGAGTCCCAGACCCTGACGTCGCCGGCACAGACGTGCCAGCTCGTCGTAGGCGGCCGCACCGAGGAGTTCGGTGAGCTCGGGCGCATAGGACTGCCACACCGGACGTTCGCCGACGTGGGCGTCGGGGGAGCCGGAGCAGTACCAGTCGAGGTCGTGCCCGCCCTCGCCCCAGCCACGCCGGTCGTACTCGGTGATGACGGTCCGCAGGACGTCGGTTCCGTCGGGACGCTCGATCCAGTCCTGGGTGCGCCGGATCGGGAGCTGCCAGCACACGTCCGGCTTCATCTCGAGCGGTTCGATCCCGCGCCGCAGGGCCATCTTGTGCAACGCGCACCCGACTCCACCCTCGAAGCCGGGCCGGTTGAGGAAGATGCACGCGCCCTTGTACCGGCGAGTCCGGAGCGCAGGTTCGTCCTCGAGTTCGTCCTCTTCGAGGAAGCCCTTCTTGCCGAGCCCTTTGTCCATGAACTGCCAGTCGTCGGGCGTGAGATGTTTCACTGCCTTCACCAGCTTGACGCGGTCGTCCTCGTCGGACATGAACGCGCCGTGCGAGCAGCACCCGTCGTCCGGGCGCTCGGCGATGATCCCCTGGCAGGCAGGTGTGCCGAAGACGCACGTCCATCGGGACAGCAACCAGGTCATGTCTGCTGCGATGAGGTGGTCGTCGTTGTCGGGGTCGTAGAACTCGACCCACTCCCGCGGGAAATCGAGGGGAACCTCCGGGGCCGGATCGAGCTTGCGTAGGGCGCCGGGCATACCTGCTGTCACAGGTCTCGACGGTAGACCCAGTAACGTGTTGATGTGCGCTTAGGGGTACTCGACGTCGGAAGCAATACCGTTCACCTACTAGTGGTGGACGCCCATCGTGGCGGCCATCCCACACCCATGAGTTCGACCAAGGCGACACTGCAGTTGTCGGAGAACATGAACGACCAAGGCGACATCACCACCCGGGGTGCCGATCGGCTGGTGGAGACGGTCGCCGAGTTCGCAAGCATCGCCCGGACCTCGGGGTGCGGCGAGCTCATGGCGTTCGCCACCTCGGCGGTGCGCGACGCCGGAAACTCCGACGACGTGCTGGACCGCGTGCGCGGCGAAACCGGGGTTTCTCTCGACGTGCTGTCGGGCGAACAAGAAGCGCGGCTCACCTTTCTCGCGGTGCGGCGCTGGTACGGGTGGAGCGCCGGCCGCATCCTGAACCTCGACATCGGCGGCGGCTCGCTCGAGCTGTCGTTCGGTGGGGACGAGGACCCGGACGTGGCGTATTCGCTCCAGATGGGCGCCGGGCGCCTCACCCGTGACTGGTTCCGCGAGGATCCGCCCGGCAAGCGACGGATCGCCGCGCTCCGCGACTGGCTCGACGCCGAACTCGTCCAGCCCACCAAGCACCTGCGCCACGCCGGCGATCCCGACCTGTGCGTCGGCACCTCGAAGACGTTCCGGACGCTCGCGCGGCTCACCGGGGCTGCGCCGTCGTCGGCGGGTATGCGGGTGCAGCGCACACTGACCGCGAGCGGCCTACGGCAGCTCATCGCGTTCATCTCCCGGATGACCACAGCCGACCGCGCCGAACTCGAGGGTGTGAGCGCGGATCGGTCCCAGCAACTCGTCGCGGGAGCGCTGGTCGCCGAGGCCAGCATGAGAGCACTCGGCGTGGAAACATTGCAGATCTGCCCGTGGGCATTGCGCGAAGGCCTGATTCTGCGGAAGCTCGATACCGACATGGGGGGCGAACTGGTGGTGACTGCCGGATGACCGAGAATCGGAGAAACGACACGGGGCAGGTCTCCGTTGCCGAACTGCTGGCCCGTAACGGCCAGAAGGTGAACTCGCGTAGTGGTGGACGCCGTCGGCGTGGCACGAGCGGCGGAATCTCCGTCGCCGAGTTGACCGGCGAAATCCCCATCACGCGGGCCGACGACTCCGCGTCCGCCGGGACACGATCGGCCGACCCGGCTCCACAGGTGCCGAAGGTCGAGCCGGTGGCGCCGTCCGTCCCCCGGGTGGAATTCGTCGTTCCCGAAACTCCGCGCGTCGAGCCCGTCCTGCCGGTCACTCCCCAGGTGGAAGTGCCCGAACTCGTCACCCCCGCACCGCCGTCGGCGACGGAGCTGACCACCGTGACCGCGCGCCCCGAATTCGGCTCGCCCACCGTGACACCCAAGAGTGGCGTCGGAGCCAAGCCCACCATTGCTTCCCGTTCGACCTCCGCCCCGCGAGGCGCGACGTCCGGCTCCCGCGGCTCGGCGCCGTCGGCAGCCGCGGTGCGGGAAGCGCCGAAGGTCGAGTCGCCTACAGAAGTGATCCGGCCTGCCGCACTTCCGCGCCGTGCCCGCGCGCACCTGGGCATCTCGGCACCGGACACCCAGAGTGCGCCCGTGCCGACGCCGAGGGGTGGGGACGTCGCCGAGCCGCGACTGCTCTCCGGTCCCGCCAGCGACCTGCAAGGCACCGGCACCGAGGACGAGAACGACCCGACCGACACCTACGGCTTCGCCGAGCCGGTCGGGGACGCGCGCAAGGGCGCGCCGGCCTCCGCGACCGGCGAGGGTGCCGACGCTCCCGCGCGTGGCAAGCGTCGCCGGAAGAACACCGACGACGGCACCGAAAAGGCATCCCCCCGAAAGGTTGCCCCGGCGAACCCGTCCGACGCGGACGAGCGGGCACGTGAGCGCACCTCCCGGGACGACCGGACGGACGACGACGCCTCACGGGACGGTGCAGACGACGAGTCCGGCGGCAGCAGCCTCAAGCAATGGGCCCTGCTGATCACGGAAAGCGTTGCTGCGGTCGCCGCCGGAGCACTGTTGTTCAAGGGTTTCGAGAAGCTCTGGGACATGATGCCGTGGGTGGCATTCGGGCTCGCGTTGGTGGTGATCGTGGGTCTGGTCGCGCTGGTGCGGATTCTGCGCCGGACCGACGACATCGCCAGCCAGCTCATCGCTCTGGCGGTGGGCGCGTTCGTTGCGTTCGGACCGCTTCTGTTCCTGATGCCCAACGGGTGATGATCCGATGATGACGGCGAACGGCATACGGGTAGGGCTGTCGACCGCGTCGGTGTATCCGGAGAACACGGAAGCGGCCTTCCGATTCGCGGCGGACCTCGGATACGACGGTGTCGAACTCATGGTGTGGGCCGACCCCGTCAGCCAGGACCTCGGTGCAGTCGAGCGACTGGTGCGCAAGTACGGAGTGCCGGTCCTGGCGGTCCATGCGCCGTGCCTGCTCATCTCCCAGCGAGTCTGGGGTGCCGACCCGGTTGCGAAGCTGGAGCGATCGGTGCGGGCCGCGGAGATCCTCGGCGCGGCCACGGTGGTGATCCATCCACCGTTCCGCTGGCAGCGTCGATACGCGGACGGTTTCCCGGACCAGGTCGCGGCGCTCGAGGACAGCAGTCACGTGTCCGTCGCGGTGGAGAACATGTTCCCGATGCGTGCCGACGTCCTGCTCGGCGGTCGTGAGCGTGGAGCCGAACGGCTCCGGCGCCGGGGACCGGGCCGGGCGGTGTCGACTTTCCGGCCGTCACTCGATCCGACGGACACCGGATTCCCGCATTACACGCTCGACCTGTCGCACACCGCGACGGCCGGAATGGATCCGATGGCGTTGGCCGACCGGATGGGCGACGGGCTGACCCACCTGCACCTCGCGGACGGCCGCGGATCGCCGGTGGACGAGCACCTCGTCCCGGGGGACGGCACCCAGCCGTGCGCGGACATGTGCCGTCGACTCGCGGACAGCGATTTCGCCGGGCAGGTCGTGCTCGAGGTGAGCACACAGAGTGCGCGCACCCGGGCGGAACGCTCGGCCATGCTCGCGCGGTCTCTCGAGTTCGCGCGCCGGCACCTCGCCCGGCCGGCACGTCGCGCACTGACCTCGGGTCCGGAGCGCCCGCGTCCCACGGAGGTCGCCCGGATTCCTGCGCAGTCGGACGGCGCCGACACCGGCGACCCGCAGGGCGACGCCTGACACGACTTCCCACCCGCTGTCGGGTAGTGCTGTCCGACGATATTGGATAGCTGTAGTATCCGTTATCGACCGAGGCCGAAGGGGGTCGATGCATGCGCATCTCGGAACTCGCCTCGCGCGCCCGCGTGCCGCTCCCCACGGTGAAGTACTACCTGCGCGAAGGGTTGCTCATGCCCGGCCGGGCGACCAGCGCGACGCAGGCTCAATACGACGACCGGCACGTCCGGCGACTCGGTCTCGTCCGCGCCCTCGCCGCCCAGGGCCTTCCGCTCGACAGGATCAAGACGATCGTCGCGCTCGCGGACCACCCCGGAGACGATCTGTTCGAGGCGCTCGGCAAGGCGATCGCCACGCTCCCGCCCTACGTCCACGAGGAACCCGGAACCGCCGGCGGCCCGACCCGTGGCGAGGATCCCGAGTATCCCCGCGCCCGGCGTGTGCTCGAGCGTCTCGGTCAGCTCTACGACCCCCGGTTCGCCGCCGTCGCGCAGCTCGAACATGCGCTTGCGGCTCTCGACGCCGCCGGGCTCCCGATGTCCGGTCGCCGCATCGATGCGTACGGCGAGCACATCCGCGAGGTCGCGCGTTTCGAGGTCGGAGCCCTGCCCACGACCTCGCCCCACGAGACCGTGGAGGTCGCGGTGCTCGGCACCGCGCTGTACGAGCCCGTCCTCACGGCGATGCGCCGTCTCGCCCATCAGCACCTTGCGGCGGGACTCTTCGTGCCTCCGCACGAGACCCCGAGTAGAACCACCGGCAAGTCGAACACCGAGGAGAACCCGTGAGCACGGCCCATTCCCACCCTTTCCGCGACCTGGTCACCGTCACCGCGACGGGAGAGAACGCATGGCAGGCGCATATCGACCCCCTGTGGACGATCGGGCCCAAGGTGCACGGTGGCTGCATGCTCGCGGTGTGTGCCGCCGCTGCACGCCGGGAAATTCTCGCCGCGGGTGCGGATACGGCCGTGCAACCGCTCGCCGTCAGCGCCTCGTTCGTCTCGGCACCCGATCCGGGCGAGGTGGACCTCACCACGACCCTGCGCAAGAACGGCCGGCAGGTCGGGGTCGTCGACGTCGAACTCGCGCAGGGCGGCCGTGTCGCGGTCCGTGCGAGCGTGACCCTCGGTGTCCCGGACGGCGGTGAGCCGCTCCACACCGTGCCCCATCGCACGAGTTCGCTGCCGGTGGAGCCGGTCGCTGACGCGGTGGTCGTGACCCCCGACCATCCGATGGGCCAGATCGTCAAGTTCGCCGGGCTCGCGAATCTGCATATCGACGGGTCGACAGCACATTTCCTGTCCGGGAAGGAGGGGGAGCCGTCGGTGTCGATGTGGACGCGCCCCGGTCCGGACGACGAGACCGATATCGACACCGCCGTGCTGTTCGCACTCATGGCAGGCGACATCTCCGCACCCGTCACGATGAACCGGGGCATGTTCGGCTGGGCACCCACCGTGCAGCTCACCGCATACCTGCGCCGCGTGCCCGCCCCCGGATGGCTGCGGGTGACGGCGGAGAGCAGCGTGCTGGGCAACAAGTGGTTCGAGGAAGACCACACCGTGGTCGACTCCACGGGCGCGGTCGTCGTGCAGTCACGTCAGCTCGCAATGATCCCGCGCTGAGGCAGCGCCACAAGGCGGTGGTTGCCGCCACACGACCTGCGATACCGGACGGGTGGCGCGTCGTGGCAGGCTGTCACCTATGACGAGAATTGCTGTGATCGGTGGCGGAAAGATCGGCGAGGCCCTGATCTCCGGACTGCTGCACAACGGCTTTGCGACGAAGGATCTCGTCGTGGCCGAGAAGTACCCGGAACGTGCACAGGAACTGGCCGCGGAGTACTCGATCCGCGTCACCGACAGCACATCCGACGCAGCCGAGGGTGCGGACGTCGTGGTCGTGGCCGTCAAACCCAACGACGTCGACGCGGTGGTCACGGCGTTGTCGTCGGCCGACCTCGACAGTGAGAACGAACAGATCCTTGTCTCCCTCGCTGCCGGAGTCACCACGGCGCGTTACGAGAAGAAGCTTCCGGCGGGCTTCCCCGTCGTCCGGGTGATGCCCAATACGCCGATGCTCGTCGGGCAGGGCGCGAGCGTTCTGGCCGCGGGCCGGCACGCTCGGCCGCAGCACCTCGACACCGTCCGGGAACTCCTCTCCACGGTGGGCACCGTGTCGGTGGTGCCGGAAGCACAGATCGACGCCGTCACCGCTGTCTCGGGTTCGGGTCCCGCCTACTTCTTCCTCGTGGCCGAAGCCATGATCGACGCGGGTGTCGCGGTCGGGCTCACGCGCGCGGTCGCCACCGAACTCGTCGTCCAGACGATGACGGGCTCGGCGGCCATGCTCGCGCAGTCGGGGGAGAACGCCGCAGACCTGCGTGCGGCGGTCACCTCACCCGGCGGGACCACCGCGGCCGCTGTCCGGGAACTCGAACGCGGGGGCGTCCGCAACGCCTTCTACGAGGCGATCGACGCCGCGCGTGCCCGCTCGCAACAGATCGGCAGTGCGCCCGAACCGGGGCCGGGCACCGCGTAAACCCTTCATTATGGGGTGTACCGGATTCGGAGTCCGGGAAAATACCGGTCGTCATCGTCGCACAGGAACCATTCGTCACGCTAAGCTCGAAACAGCACGTGCGTGTCTGTTCCGCCGGAGGGGAAGCCGGCGGCGCGGACGTGCCGGAGGTGTGTAATGGCTACAGGAAACACACCGTCGAAGGGGCAACCCCAAGACGGACAATCGGTTCTCGCCGGTACCCAATTCCTGACGGTCGCCGAAGTGGCGGCGTTGATGAGGGTGTCGAAGATGACCGTCTACAGGCTGGTTCACAGTGGTGAACTGCCCGCGGTGCGCGTCGGACGCTCGTTCCGAGTGCATGCGAAGGCGGTTCACGACTACCTGGAGACATCGTATTTCGACGTCGGGTGACGGATCGTCGAAGGCAGTCGCGTCACGGAGCGGACCTCGGTTTCACCAAGGCGTACCCGCCCCGGTACGATTGCTTTTCGTCGTACCGGCGGCCGGTGTCGTGAGGCGCTGAACTCAACGAGGGCCAGCGTCGACATACATCAGGCGTACGTCACCGGCGTGCGTAGGAACGCTATAAGAAACGTGAGGGATGCCCACATGGGTTCTGTGATCAAGAAGCGCCGCAAGCGCATGTCCAAGAAGAAGCACCGCAAGTTGCTCCGTCGCACACGCGTGCAGCGTCGCAAACTCGGCAAGTAAATCTCTGAGCTTGCGGATGCCCGCCCCCTTCACGGTGGCGGGCATCGCTTGTATCCGCGTCCGGTCGTCGGACCGCGGACGGCGGCATCGTCTCGCGTTTGATGCGCGCATGCCGAACGCGCCGTATTGTTGCCGCATACCGTGAGGACCGCGACAGCGTAAGAGCTCGCTGGTGTCACAGGCAGGGGTGGATGTGAGTTCGCAGGGGCGGGAAGCAGAGCAATCTCGTGTGGTGCTCGTCACCGGTGCGAGCAGGTTCCTGGGCGGCTACCTCGTCACACGGCTGGCGCAGAATCCCGAAATCGAACGGGTGATCGCAGTCGATACGCAGTCGCCCACCAAAGACATGCACCGGCGGATGGGCCGCGCCGAATTCGTTCTCGCCGACATCCGGAACCCACTCCTCGGCAAAGTTATCCGCAACATGGACGTCGATACGGTCGTGCATGCGTCGGCTGTCACCAAAGCTCCCAAGGCCGGCAGTCGCACGGCGATGAAGGACATGAACATCCTCGGCGCCATGCAACTCTTCGCCGTCTGCCAGAAAGCGCCGTCGGTGCGCAAGGTGGTGCTGCGGTCGTCCTCGGTCGTCTACGGGTCGAGCGCCAAGGACCCGGCGAAGTTCACGGAAGAGATGAGCGCCCGCCGCCGGCCCACCGGCCCCTTCGCCCGCGACATGATCGAAATCGAGGGCTACCTGCGCGGCTTGGCCCGCCGCCGCAGCGACATCGCGACGACGATCCTGCGGCTCGCCCCGACCGTCGGGAGCCGGTTGCCCGGTTCCGTGTCGAGCTATCTGACCTCGCCGCTGGTCCCCAGCGTGCTCGGCCGCGACGCGCGGCTGCAACTTCTCCACGAGGAAGACGCCCTCGGCGCCCTCGAGCGTGCCGTCGTCGGCAGGAGTCCGTCCGGAACCTACAACGTCGCCGGCGACGGGGTCGTCATGATGTCGCAGGCCGTCCGCCGGGCGGGTGGCGTGACGGTGCCGATGCCCTACGCGCTGTTCCGCACCGCGGGGCACGCGCTCATGGGTTCGGTGATGAAGTCGTTCACGAAGGAAGAACTCGACTATTTCCACTTCGGTTGCGGTCTCGACACCACGCGCATGCGCACCGAACTGGGCTTCGAACCGCGTTGGACGACGCGCGACGCGCTCGACGACTTCGCGCGGGGCATCGGTCTCACCCGGGTGATGAAAACCGAATGGGTGGACAAAGCCGAGTCGATGGTGCTGTCCGCTCTGGGAGAGCGAACGGAGGTTCGATGACACAGGTCGCCAAGGTGATCCCGCTGCACGCCGGTTCGCGTCGTCCGGCGGGCGGAGGCACGCACCGCACCGTGACGCCGGGTCCTCCCGAGGGGAAGGCGAGCGAGGCGAAGCAGCCCCTCGATACCGGTGGACTGCTCGACGACTTCCGTGATGCCCTCATCGCCCAGGTCATCGGTACGGCCGAATTCGTGCGGCGGCGCATGACCGGCGATTACGAGGTCGACGATTTCGGCTTCGACCCGCATTTCGCCGACAACGTGGTCCAGCCCGTCCTGCGTCCGCTGTTCGAGAAGTGGTTCCGGGTCGAGGTGCGCGGTGCCGAGAACATTCCCACCGACGGGCGCGCGCTCGTCGTCGCCAACCACGCCGGGACGTTGCCTCTCGACGCGCTCATGACCTCGGTTGCGGTGCGGGAATGTGCGGGACGGCCGTTGCGTATGCTCGCCGCCGATCTCGCGTTCGACCTGCCGGTGGTCGGGACGGTCGCGCGCAAAGCCGGCCACACCCTCGCGTGCCACCCCGACGCGGAACGGCTGCTGCGCGAGGACCAGGTGGTCGCGGTGTTCCCGGAGGGTTACAAGGGGCTCGGGAAACCGTTCAAGGAGCGCTACAAGCTGCAACGATTCGGCCGCGGCGGGTTCGTGTCGGCGGCGCTCAAGACCCACGCTCCGATCGTGCCGTGCTCGATCGTGGGCTCGGAGGAGATCTACCCGAACCTGGCGGACCTGTCGTCGCTCGCGCGGTTGCTGGGCCTGCCGTATTTTCCGGTCACGCCGCTGTTTCCGGCGCTCGGTCCGCTCGGGATCATTCCGCTGCCGTCCAAGTGGTACATCGAATTCGGCACACCGATCGACACCGATGTGTACGACGAGGTGGCAGCCGACGACCCGATGGTGCTGTTCGAGGTCACCGACCATGTTCGGGAAACCATCCAGCAGACGCTCTACAAACTGCTTACGCGTCGCCGCAACGTCTTCCTCGGTTAGAGCCCTGCTCCGGTCCGTCCCCGTGCGACCGTCAGTTGCGGTCGCGGCGACGCCCGACCATGACGGCGACCGCACCGCCGGCCGCTCCGAGGCCCAGCGCGGTGGGCACCCCCACCTTCGCGGCTTTGCGGCCCGTCCGGAAATCCCGGATCTCCCATCCCCGCGTCCGCGCGACCTGCCGGAGATCGGGGTCGGGGTTGATCGCCACAGCGGTACCCACGACCGACAGCATCGGCAGGTCGTTGTGGCTGTCGGAGTACGCGGTGCACCGTTTGAGGTTGAGGCCTTCACCGATGGCAAGTGCGCGCACGGCGTGCGCTTTGCCGAGACCGTGCAGGATGTCGCCGACGAGCCGGCCGGTGAACCTGCCGTCCTCGGCTTCCGCGACGGTGCCGAGCGCACCGGTCAGACCGAGCCGTTTCGCGATGACATCCGCGAGCTGGACCGGTGTCGCGGTGACCAGCCAGACCTGCTGACCGGCGTCGAGGTGCATCTGCGCGAGCGCGCGGGTGCCGGCCCAGATCTTGTCGGCGATGATCTCGTCGTAGATCTCTTCGCCGAGTCGCCGTAGTTCCTCGGTGGACCGCCCCTGTACGAAGGACAACGCCTTGTCGCGGCCGATGGCGACGTCGTGAGCGTTCTCCTTGCCGGTGACGCGGAACTTGACCTGCTGCCAAGCGAACTCGAACAGGTCGGACTTCCGGAAGTAGTCGCGCGCGACGAGTCCGCGCGCGAAGTGGATGATCGACGCGCCCTGCACCATGGTGTTGTCGACGTCGAAGAAGGCGGCCGCGGTGAGATCCCGGGCCGGTGGGGCAGCGTCGAGATCGGGTTCGGGTTCGGTCCGTGACTCCTGCATCGCGAGGGCGGCATCGGCACTCGCCGCGCCCGCGAGGTTGGCGCGAACCTCTTCTTCGCTAGGGCCGAACTTCCGCGACAGCAGTCGCCGGCCGGGCCTGATGATCCGCGCCCATGTTTCGCCCATGCCCCACCCGTAGGGAAACGAACCTGCTGGCACTCGCACCTCCGGTGTCGCGACGACCGGGTCCTCACACCCGCCCCTGATCACGGGTGACCCGCGCCCAGCGTAGCCCGAACGCGACGCGCACCCGAGGATGCGCACCCGAGGAGGGAACAACACGGTGGTGAGGGTGTGACGTTCATCTCGACGGCCGATAGCGCACAGTGGACGCATGACCGATGATCGTTCTCGCGCCCCCGACGCGTCCGCACTCCGTCACGACGTCACGCTTCTCGTCCGTGCCGGGTGTGCTGCGTGCGAGCCTGCGCACCGGCAGCTCGAGCAGCTCTGTGAAGAGTTCGGGTTGCAGGTCACCTGCATCGATGTGGATGAAGCTGCCGCAAGGGATCCCGAATTGCGTGCCGAATTCGGTGACCGTCTGCCCGTCGTCCTGCTGGACGGGCGGGAGCACAGTTATTGGGAGGTGGACGAGGCGCGGCTGCGTGCCGATCTGGCCCGCTGAGTGGACCCTCGTCGGCCGTGACGCAGGTGAGAAGCACATTCGGGGGCCTTCGAGCAACTTTGTGCATGGCTTCACAAGCGGTTACCGTGGGGTGAACGAAATCCCCGGATCACCGTGAGGCCAGACGTGTGTCCACAGGCCGGACGAGGAGCCACAACGTGACGCAGTTGCACCCACCGCAGGGCGAGGACGCCCGCGGTACCGCCGACTCCGGCGGGGGTGCCGCTCCCGTTGTCCCGGTGAGGGATATCCCCCAGGCTACTGTGACGCGTCTCGCGACCTATCTGCGGGTCCTCGGAGCGCTCGTCGAAGCGGGCACTCTGATCGTGTCGAGCGAGGAACTCGCGTCCGCCGCCGGGGTCGGTTCGGCCAAACTGCGCAAGGATCTGTCGTTCCTCGGACCGAACGGGGTGCGAGGGGTCGGATACGACGTCCTGCGCCTGCAATCGCGTATCGAAAACGCTCTGGGCCTCGACCGCGGACACCGTGTCGTGCTGGTCGGAGTCGGCAACCTGGGCCGTGCGCTCGCCCGGTACCCGGGCTTCGATCGCCGCGGGTTCACCATGGCGGGCCTGTTCGACGCCGATCCCGCGATCGTCGGAACCCGCGTCGGCGACCTCATCGTCCGGCACGTCGACGCGCTCGAAGAGGACGCCCGCGAACTCGGTGCCACCATCGCAGTCGTCGCGACTCCCGAAGACGTCGCCCAGCACGTGTGCGACCTGCTCGTGCGGTCGGGCGTCCGGAGCGTCCTGAGCTTCGCCCCGATCGAACTGGATGTGCCCGACCACGTCGAGGTGCGCCGGGTCGACCTCGCCGTGGAGATGCAGGTGCTGTCGTTCAACAGCACCCGCCACGACGAACTCGTCAGGACCGCAGACGGCGCCCGAGCGTCCGGTCTCGCGCGAGTGTCCACGCAGAGTTCCGCTCGGCGAACCCAAACAGGTAAGGCGGGCCCACTGGGTCCGGCCGTAACCAGAAACGGATCGGTGATCGCGCCGTGAGTGTTCTCCTCGTCGGGATTTCGCACCGGAGTGCTCCGGTCTCGATTCTCGAGAAGGTGGCGGTCGCAGATACCGACCGCCCCAAGCTCACCGACAAGATGATGGCGTCCGGCCGCATCTCCGAGGCCATGATCGTCTCGACCTGCAACAGGGTCGAGGTGTACACGGTCGTCGATGCGTTCCACGGCGCCCTGTCGACGGTCGGTGAGTTGCTCGCCGAACATTCGGGGCTCGACCTGGCCGAACTCCAGAAGCACGCCTACGTCCGGTACAGCGAAGCCGCAGCCGAGCACCTGTTCTCCGTGGCGAGCGGACTCGACTCGATGGTGGTCGGCGAACAGCAGATCCTCGGGCAGATCCGCGCGGCATACGCGTCGGCCGACGCTCAGCAGGCTGCCGGCCGGACCCTGCACGAACTCGCGCAGCAGGCGCTGCGTGTCGGCAAGCGCGTGCACTCCGAGACCGGGATCGACTCCGCGGGCGCCTCGGTGGTGTCGGTGGCTCTCGACAAGGCCTCGGCATTCCTCGGAGGTGACGGGCTTCGCGGCCGCACCGCAGCGGTGATCGGTGCCGGTGCGATGGGCGGTCTCGCCGTCGCGCACCTCACCCGTTCCGGCGTCGGCACGATCGTGCTGGCCAACCGCACCCGCGAGCGCGCCGAGCGTCTTGCCGAGACGGCCCGTGCCAACGGCGTCGAGGCCGACGTCGTTGCGTTCGACGATCTCGCCTCCGCACTGTCGCGCGTCGACGTTGCCGTGACCTGCACCGGCGCAGTCGGCACCGTGGTCACCCTCGCCGACGCGCACCGCGCCCTCGCACAGCCCGGACGCGGCGAGCGGCCCCTGGCGATCTGCGATCTCGGTCTGCCGCGCGACGTGGAACCGGCTGTGGCCGGTCTGCCCGGCGTGACCGTGTTCGACATGGAGTCACTGCAACGCGATCCTGCCGCCGGTGCCGCGTCCTCCGACGCGGAGGCCGCCCGCGCGATCGTCGCGTCGGAACTGTCGCAGTACCTCACGGCGCAGCGACTCGCCGAAGTTACCCCCACGGTCACGGCGCTGCGTCAGCGCGCAGCCGAGGTCGTCGAGGGCGAACTGATGCGCCTGGAGTCACGCCTGCCCGACCTCGAGGACGCGCAGCGCGACGAAGTCGCACGCACCGTACGGCGAGTGGTGGACAAACTGCTGCACGCGCCGACCGTGCGGGTGAAACAACTCGCCTCGACCCCGGGCGGCGACCAGTACGCGGAAGCCCTGCGCGAGCTGTTCGAGCTGCGTCCGGGCGCGGTCGACGCGGTCGCCACCCCGACCAAAGAACTTGGGTCGCTGACCGACCCGACCATGGCGACGGACTTGTCCGCCGCTCTCGATCCTGCGGTCACCACTGAGCTGCAGGCCCCACGAAAGGACGGCAAGGCATGAGCACCGAAGCCGCTTCGGCAACCCGGATCGACGCACCCGGGCAGCTCCGCACCTTGCGGATCGGCACCCGCGGCAGTGTGCTCGCCACCACCCAAGCCGGAACGGTGCGCGACGCGCTGGTGGCTGCCGGGCATCCCGCGGAACTCGTCATCATCACGACGAAGGGTGACGTCACGCCGGGGCCCGTCCAGCGGATCGGCGTCGGTGTGTTCACCGCCGAACTCCGTGAGGCGCTGCTCAACGGCGAGGTCGACATCGCAGTCCACTCGTACAAGGACCTGCCCACCTTCCAGGACCCGAAACTCGTCGTCGCGGCAGTACCGCCGCGGGAGGATCCGCGCGACGCGCTCGTCGCCCGCGACGGCCTTGTGCTCGGTGAGCTGCCGTCGGGCTCGAAGGTCGGGACCTCCGCGCCCCGCCGCCGCGCCCAGCTCGCCGCGCTCGGACTGGGTCTCGAGCTCGAGCCGCTGCGCGGCAACATCGACACCCGCATCGGCAAGGTCGACTCCGGCGAACTCGACGCGATCGTGATCGCGCGCGCCGGACTGTCGCGCATCGGCCGGCTCGACCGGGTCACCGAGGCGCTCGAACCGGTACAGATGCTGCCCGCACCGTCGCAGGGAGCTCTCGCGGTGGAATGCCGCTCCGACGACGCCGAGACGATCGCGTTGGTCGCGCCCCTCGACGACACCGCCAGTCGCGCCGCTGTGGTCGCGGAGCGGTCCTTGCTCGCCGAACTGGAAGCCGGCTGCACGGCTCCCGTCGGGGCGCTCGCCGAAGTCGTCGAGTCGATCGACGAGGACGGGCGCGTCTTCGAGGAGCTGTCGGTGCGAGGCTGTGCCGCGGCGCTCGACGGTTCGGACGTGCTGCGCGCGAGCGCGGTCGGCGCCCCCGAGCGTGCCGAGGAACTCGGCCGTGCGGTGGCCCGCGAACTGCTCGAACTCGGTGCCCGGGGGCTGATGACCGCCGACGGCATACTTCCCGAACAGGCCACGGCGGATGATTGACGTGGCCGTGTTGTTCCCCCTTTTTTCCCTTACCGCAGATTTGACCGCACTGGAGAATGACCGATGAGCCGAGTCCGTAAGAACACCCCCGGACGGATCCTGTTCGTGGGATCGGGACCGGGCGATCCGGCACTGCTCACCGTGCGCGCGCACGACGTGCTCACGGGTGCCACCATCGCTTTCACCGACCCCGATGTCGACAAGGGCGTCGTCGCGCTCGTCGGGACCGATCACGGCACCGACCCCGAGACGGGGGAGCCCGTCGCCGAGGTCCGGCCCGCCCTGGGCGAGCCCGCCGAGGTGGCGAAGACTCTCGTCGCGGAAGCCAAGGCCGGACGCGACGTCGTGCGCCTGGTCGCAGGCGATCCGCTCACGACCGACTCGGTGATCGCCGAGGTCAATGCCGTCGCCCGCACCCAGGTCGTCTTCGAGGTTCTGCCGGGCCTGCCCGCCGGATCGTCGGTGCCGAGCTACGCGGGCATGGCCCTCGGCTCGTGTCACACCGAGGTCGACGTGCGCGGCGAGGTCGACTGGGCCGCGCTGGCCGCGGCTCCCGGACCGCTCGTCCTGCACGCCACGTCGGGACATCTGGCCGAGACCGCGAGCGCACTCGTCGAGCACGGACTCGCCCCCCAGACTCCCGCTGCGATCACGGTGCGCGGCACCACGCGTCAGCAGCGCACCGTCGAAGCGACCCTCGCGACGCTCAACGACGCGGGTTCCGAACTCGTCGGATCGCTCGTCGTGACCGTCGGCAAGGTGGTCTCGCAGCGCAACAAGATGTCGTGGTGGGAGTCGCGCGCACTGTACGGCTGGACCGTGCTGGTGCCCCGCACCAAGGAACAGGCCGGGGAGATGAGCGATCGTCTCGTCACCCACGGCGCCATTCCGATGGAGGTGCCGACGATCGCGGTCGAGCCGCCGCGCAGCCCGGCGCAGATGGAACGCGCGGTCAAGGGTCTCGTCGACGGCCGCTACCAGTGGGTGGTGTTCACCTCCACCAACGCGGTACGCGCCGTGTGGGAGAAGTTCGAGGCGTTCGGTCTCGACGCTCGTGCGTTCTCGGGCGTGAAGATCGCGTGCGTCGGTCAGGCCACCGCCGACAAGGTGCGCTCGTTCGGCATCATCCCCGAACTGGTTCCGAGCGGAGAGCAGTCCAGCGAGGGTCTGCTCGCCGAGTTCGCGCCGTACGACGACGTGTTCGATCCCGTCAACCGGGTGCTGTTGCCGCGGGCCGACATCGCAACCGAGACACTCGCCGAGGGTCTGCGTGAACGCGGCTGGGAGATCGACGACGTCACGGCCTACCGAACCGTCCGGGCGGCGCCGCCGCCGGCGTCGACCCGCGAGATGATCAAGACCGGCGGGTTCGACGCGGTGTGCTTCACCTCGTCGTCCACGGTCCGCAACCTCGTGGGTATTGCCGGAAAGCCGCACGCGCGCACCATCGTTGCGTGCATCGGACCGAAGACGGCCGAGACCGCGATCGAGTTCGGCCTGCGCGTGGACGTGCAGCCCGAAACCGCTCAGGTGGGACCGCTCGTCGAGGCCCTGGCCGAGCATGCGGCCCGGTTGCGCGCCGAAGGTGCGCTGCCTCCGCCGCGGAAGAAGTCCCGCGCCCGCCGCTGATCCCCGTACGGCGTGGTGTCTCTCCTGGAAGGTGATGTCGTCCAATGTTTCCCGAGATTCGTCCGCGCCGGTTGCGCAGCACGCCGGCGATGCGTCGGCTGGTTGCCGAAACCTCCCTCGAACCGCGGCATCTCGTGTTGCCGATGTTCGTCGCCGACGGCATATCGGAGCCTCGCGAGATCACGTCGATGCCGGGTGTGTACCAGCACACCGGCGAGTCGCTGATCGCCGCGGCGTCCGCCGCGGTCGAGGCGGGTGTCGGCGGGCTGATGCTCTTCGGCGTGCCTCGCGCCGAGGACAAGGACGCTCGCGGGTCGGGTGCGACCGACGAGAACGGCGTCCTCAATCGCGCTCTCAGGTCGCTGCGCAGCGAACTCGGCGACTCGACGGTGCTGATGGCCGACACATGCCTCGACGAGTTCACCGACCACGGACATTGCGGAGTGCTCACCGACTCGGGCGTCGTCGACAACGACGCGACGCTCGAGCGGTACGCCGACATGGCCGTGATCCAGGCGGAGTCGGGCGCTCATCTGCTCGGACCGAGCGGGATGATGGACGGCCAGGTCGCGGCGATCCGCGCGGCGCTCGACGACGCGGGCTACACGGACGTGGGCCAGCTCGCCTACGCCGCGAAGTACGCGTCCGCGTTCTACGGCCCGTTCCGCGAGGCCGTCGGCTCGTCCCTCGACGGGGATCGCCGGACGTACCAGCAGGACCCGGCGAATCGTCGCGAATCGCTCCACGAGGTGGACCTCGACCTCGCCGAAGGCGCCGACATGGTCATGGTCAAGCCGGCGATGTCGTACCTCGACGTGCTCCGGGAAGTCGCGGACCGCTCGCCGGTGCCCGTGGCCGCCTACCAGATCTCGGGTGAGTATTCGATGATCTCCGCGGCGGCCGCCAACGGCTGGATCGACCGCGACGCCGCGATCCTCGAATCGTTGATCGGAATCCGGCGGGCGGGTGCGGACATCGTGCTCACCTACTGGGCCGCAGAGGTCGCGGGCCGGCTGTCGTGAGCTTTCCCGTACCCCCGCCGATGTCCGCCGGGCCGTCCGAGCGGCCCGTACCTGCGGATGTCACGACGGCGTACCAACTGTGGTGTGGAGTACTCGGCCTCGCTGTCGTGACGCTCGTCGCGAGCCTGGTCGACATGGTGGCCAGGCGCACCGAACTGGTCGATCTCATGACCGAGATGGCCCAGGATCCGGCGTTCGAGGGCGTCACCAGCGAACAATTGGAGTCCGCGGTACCGGTGCTGGTCGGGTTCACCGCCGCGCTCGGTCTCGCGCTCATCGGTGTCCTGTACTTGGTGGTCAGGCAGTTGCGGCGTGCCAAGAACTGGGCCCGAATGCTGCTGACCCTGCTCGGGGTGTTCATGTCCCTGTCGACCCTGCCGACGGTGTTCGGTGTGGGGGTCGGCGGCGGCACTCTCGGCTGGATACTCGGTTTCGTGGGCATCGTGCAAGCGGTGCTCACGGTGGGCGCGATCGTTCTGATGCACCGGAAGGACTCGAACCGGTACTTCCTCCGGCTTCCGCAGAATTAGAGCGCGTCACCGGGTTCAGATCCGCGTGCGGGGATAGTACGGTGAGCGCTGGCATCCACGGCCGGACACGGCCGTTCCCGTCGACCTCGAGGACGTCATGCAGGTGGAACCGAGGCCCTATGGGCGTCGTCGCGAACTGGTTCTGATCGCCCTTATCGCCGTGCTCGGCCTGGTGACCACGCTGCTGATCGTGATACCCGGAGCGCTTACCGCTTGAGCGGCACATCTCCCACCGGTGATATCGCCGTGCCGCTGTTCCACGAACCGGGTGGTCGTTGGCGCACGGTGGCCTACGGTCCGGTGCTGTGCGCGGTGGGGCTCGTCGTCGAGATCGCGACCGGCCCGGTCGTGCACTGGATCGCGCTGCCGGTGATCGCGCTCCTGCTCGCCGGATTCGCCTATCCGATGGTCATCGCTGCCCGGCGGCACGTGAGCGTCGAGCTCACGCCGACCGTGCTGCGGCAGGGCACCGAAGAACTGCCGGTGGACGACATCGAGGCGGTGCTGCCGCCGTCGGCCGACCCGTGGAAGCCGGATCGGTGGGAATCGGCCCGCACCCTCGGCGAACTCTCGGGCGTGCCCCGGGGTCGCACCGCGGTCGGCCTGCGGCTGCGCGGCGGAGCGCTCGTCCGGGCCTGGGCGAAGGACGCGGACGGACTGCGGGCGCGACTCGAGGAGCTCGTTCGTGCCGCAGGTACCCCCTAGGGGTATATTTGCGGGCGTCCCCCCGAGAAAGGAACCACACCACCATGCAGACCACCTACCGCGTCGAGGGCATGACCTGCGGGCACTGCGTCGCCGCCGTGGAAGAAGAAGTCGGCGCGCTCGACGGAGTGACCGCTGCGAAGGCCGACCTCGAGACCGGACAGCTCGTCGTCGACAGCGGCAGCGAACCGGATCGGGCTGCGGTCGCCGCCGCCGTCGACGAAGCGGGCTACACGCTCGCGCCCTGAAGCGGAGTGACCGCGCCTTCCCGGTCGAGCATCGCCGAGCCGAGCAGGTACTCCGGCACACCCAGGCCTTCGGCGAGCGTCAGGGCATGCGGACGCAGGGTGCGGCAACGCTCGTTGATCCCGCGCCCCACCGCCTTGGCGCGCTCCACCGACAACTGCCGGTGCTCCATGAACCAGGCCTTGTCCGCGTCGATCACGGTGAGCGCGTAGAGGTCGCACAGCTCGGAGAGCAGGCCGCACGCCGTTTCGTCCTTACAGTCGTCGATCGCCGCGACGAACGCTTCCAGCACCACGCGGTCGATATGCGCCTGGGCGGCGTGCAGGACGTGATCCTGCACGAAGTTGAACGCGTCGAACGCGTTCTCCTCGCGGTTCATGGCGGCTTGGAGGCGTCGCGCCGCAGTCGAGATCAGGTACTGCTCGCGCTCCTCGAACATCGTCATCTGCGTACCCCTGTTGAAGAGGCTGCCGTCCTCCTCGTTGTCCTGCCGGGTGTCGACGAAGGTCTGGATGATCTGCTGCGCGGCGGTGCGCTTCTTGACCACGTCGGAGATCGTCGTCGCCGCGAAGCGCATCCAGTCCACGGGGCTCATGCCCTGCACCTCGTCGGCGTACGACGTGAGCAGTTCCTTCGCCACGAGCTGGGTGAGGACGTGGTTGTCACCCTCGAACGTGGTGAACACGTCCACGTCCCCGCGCAGCGCGGTCAGCCGGTTCTCCGCCATGTAGCCCGCCCCGCCGCAGGCTTCGCGGCACTCCTGGATCGCCTGCGACGCGTGCCAGGTATTGGCCACCTTCAGTCCTGCGGCACGACCCTCGAGTTCGCGCTGCTCCTGTGGGTCGAGGTCCTCCAGCGACACGGACTGGAGACGGTTCATGGTGCTGAGCAACTCGTTCTGCGCGAATCCGAGTGCATATGCCCGCGCGATGAGCGGGAGCAGCCGGCGCTGGTGGACGAGGTAGTCCATGATCGGCACCTCCGCCTCGCGGCCCGGCGCGTCGAACTGCCGGCGCTTCTCCGCGTACTTCGTCGCGATGGTCAGCGCGACCCGCGCTGCCGCGCCCGCCGACCCACCGACCGTGATGCGGCCGCGCACCAGCGTGCCGACCATCGTGAAGAACCGGCGGCTCGGATTGTCGATATCGGACACATACGTGCCGTCCGGTTCGACGTCCGAGTACTTGTTGAGCAGGTTCTCGCGGGGGATCCGCACCGAGTCGAACATGATCCGGCCGTTGTCGACGCCGGGCAAGCCGCCCTTGTAACCGCAGTCCGAGGTGGTCACCCCGGGCAGGTCGTGGCCGTCCTCGCCGCGGATGGGAACGACGAAGCAATGCACGCCGTGCGACTCGCCGCCGGTGATCAACTGCGCGAACACCGCCGCGACCTTTGCGTGCTGCGCCGCGCCGCCGATGTAGTCCTTCCGGGACGACGGAGTGGGCGAGTGGATGACGAATTCCTGGGTTTCGGGGTCGTACGTGGCGGTCGTCTCCAGCGCCTGGACGTCGCTGCCGTGCCCGGTCTCCGTCATCGCGAAGCATCCGAGCAGATCGAGGTCGATCAGCGGACGGATGTACTCCTTGTGGTGACGCTCGGTCCCGAGGTTCTCGATCGCCCCGCCGAACAGCCCCCACTGCACCCCGGCTTTGACCATGAGCGACAGATCCGACATCGCGAGCATTTCGATCGACGCCACCGCCGCGCCGGGGTCACCGGTGCCGCCCGACTCGACGGAGAAACCGGACGCCGCGTAACCGCGCTCCGCGAGGATCTTCATCTGCTTCAGGGTGATCGCGCGGGCCTCCTCGAGGTCCGGCGTGTAATGCGGCGCGAACGCGGGATCGGCCAGATCGGTGCGGGCGCGGTGACGGGCGTCGTGCCACGCTCCGTCGAGTGCGGTGCGGAGGTGTTCGGCTGTGGTCGGCATGGCTCGACCATAAGGTGATCCGCCCCGGAAAAGGCACCCTTTCCCTACCGTCCGGGAGAAGAAACACACCAGGTTTGGCGCACTGCTTTTTTGGCAAATCCGGCGAAACTGGGACACTGGAAGTCGTGACTGCGACTCCCGATGCTTCGCCCGACCGCGACACCCGATCCGCCGCACTCTTCCGACGGGCATCGAAGGTCACTCCCGGTGGTGTGAACTCTCCGGTCCGTGCCTTCGGATCGGTCGGCGGCACGCCTCGCTTCATCGCCTCGGGCTCGGGGTGCACCCTCACCGACGTCGACGGAAATACCTACGTCGACCTGGTGTGTTCCTGGGGGCCGATGATTCTCGGGCACGCGCATCCCGCTGTCGTCGACGCGGTGCGCACGACCGCCACGTCGGGCCTGTCGTTCGGCGCGCCCACGGACGGCGAGGTCGAACTCGCCGAAGAAATCGTCGCTCGGATCGCTCCCGTCGAGCAGGTACGGCTCGTCAACTCCGGCACCGAAGCGACCATGAGCGCGGTGCGTCTGGCCCGTGGATTCACCGGCCGGTCGAAGATTGTGAAGTTCTCCGGCTGTTATCACGGTCACGTGGACGCGTTGCTCGCGGATGCCGGATCGGGGCTCGCCACCTTCGGGCTGCCCACCTCCCCGGGAGTGACCGGGGCGCAGGCGGGCGACACGCTGGTGGTGCCCTACAACGACCTCGACGCCGTACGCGCGGCGTTCGAGGCGAATCCCGGCGAGATCGCCGCGGTCATTACCGAGGCCGCCGCCGGGAACATGGGCACGGTGCCGCCGGTGCCTGGGTTCAACGAGGGACTGAAAGCGCTCACCCGCGAGCACGGCGCGCTGCTGATCATGGACGAGGTCATGACCGGCTTCCGTGCGAGTGCCACGGGTTGGTACGGCATCGACGGGGTCGCCGGTGACCTGATGACGTTCGGCAAGGTGATGAGCGGCGGGTTGCCCGCCGCCGCGTTCGGCGGTCGCGCCGACGTGATGGCGCACCTCGCCCCCGCGGGTGCGGTGTACCAGGCCGGCACCCTGTCCGGTAACCCCGTGGCCGTCGCTGCCGGGCTCGCGAGCCTGCGCGCCGCCGACGCCGAGGTCTACGCCGCGCTCGACCGCAATGCCGCGACGCTCGGCCGCCTTCTCGGCGAGTCCCTGAGCGCCGAGGGCGTGCCGCACCGCATCCAGAACGCCGGCACCATGCTCAGCGTTTTCTTCACCGAGGACCCGGTCACGAATTACGACCAGGCCAAGGCCGCCCAGACCTGGCGTTTCCCGGCGTTCTTCCACGCGTTGCTCGACCACGGCGTGTACGCGCCGCCGAGCGCGTTCGAGACCTGGTTCGTGTCCGCCGCGCTGGACGACGCCGCGTTCTCGCGGATCGCCGATGCACTTCCGCACGCGGCCCGCGCAGCCGCGGCCGCGACCGCACCCTGACCTGCTCCGTAGATGACCCGCCCGTCCTGATCCGTTCGCTCCGCCCATCACCCCGAGGAATACTCACGTGACCGAAGCCGCCCCGTCCGAGACCCGCACCATCGTGCACGTGCTCCGGCACGGTGAGGTGCACAATCCCGAGGGCATCCTGTACGGCCGCCTCCCCGGATTCCAGCTGTCGGCGACCGGCGAAGCGCAAGCCCGGGCCGTTGCGGCTTCCCTCGCCGACCACGACATCGCGCACGTCGTCGCCTCGCCGCTCGAGCGCGCACAGCAGACCGCAGCGCCCATCGCGCAGAAGCACGGCCTCACCATCCGCACAGACGAGAACCTGATCGAAGCCGCCAACGACTTCGAGGGCCTCAAGGTGTCGGTGGGCGACGGCGCGCTGGGTCGGCCTCGGCACTGGTGGAAACTGCGCGACCCGTTCACGCCGTCGTGGGGCGAGCCGTACCTGCAGATCGCGCATCGCATGCTCGCCGCGGTCAACGCCGCGCGAGTCGCCGCGGCCGGTCGCGAGGCCGTCTGCGTGAGCCACCAGCTCCCGGTGTGGACGCTGCGCCGCTTCCTCGAGGGCGAGCGGCTGTGGCACGACCCGCGCCACCGTCAGTGCAGCCTCGCGTCGCTCACTTCGCTCGTCTACGAAGGCGACACCCTGGTCGACCTCGTGTACTCCGAGCCGGCCGGTGCCTCCGACCCGAACGTCCACGGCGCATGAGAAAAGTGTTCGGGGTGGTGTGCGCGGTACTGCTGAGTGCCGGGCTGCTCACCTCGTGTGCGACCGGAGACGATGCCGTCGCGACCGGCGGTACGTTCGACTTCGTGTCGCCCGGTGGGCAGACCCGCATCTTCTACGATCCGCCCGCCGAGCGCGGCACCCTCGGTGAGCTGAGCGGTGACGACCTCATGAACGAAGGCACCACGATTTCCCTCGAGGACTTCGCGGGACAGGTCGTCGTGCTCAACGTCTGGGGCCAGTGGTGTGCACCCTGCCGTAGCGAGGCCGACGATCTCGAAGAGGTCTACGAGCAAACCAAGGACCTGGGAGTCCAGTTCCTCGGCATCAACGTTCGCGACAACCAGCGCGACAAGGCGCAGGACTTCGTCGTGTCGCAGCAGATCGGCTACCCGTCGATCTACGACCCGTCGATGCGGTCGCTCCTGGCGCTCGGACGCAACTATCCGACGTCGGTCGTGCCCACCACCGTGGTCCTCGACCGCGACCACCGCGTCGCCGCCGTCTTCCTCACCGAACTGCTCGCGAGCGACCTGCAACCGGTCGTGGAACGCGTCGCAGCCGAAGCGGACGAAGGGTAGATCGTGAGCGGGCCAGCGGGCGCGGGAATGCTGATGTCGGGGACTGCGGATGCGGTGCTGGCCTCCGGAGTCGGCGACACCTTCCAGAACACGGCGCTCTCCGGTCCGCTGCTGCTCGCCATCGGCGCGTGCATGCTTGCGGGCCTCGTCTCGTTCGCCTCCCCGTGTGTTGTTCCCCTCGTCCCCGGATACCTGTCGTATCTTGCGGGCGTCGTCGGCGCCGAGGCACCGGCCGTCACCGCGGATCAGGCCGGAGCGCGCACCACCAAGGTCCGTGACGACGGCCGTCTGCGCGTCGCCGGTGCGGCCGCGCTGTTCGTCGCGGGATTCACCGTCGTCTTCGTGCTCGCGACGGCGTCGGTCTTCGGGGCGATCTCGGCGCTCGCCGTCAATCGAGAACTGCTCATGCGCATCGGCGGCGTCGTCACGATCGTCATGGGACTGGTGTTCCTCGGGCTCATTCCGGCGCTGCAACGCGATACGCGTCCCGAGCCCCGGCGCTTGTCGAGCCTGGCCGGTGCTCCGCTGCTGGGCGCGGTCTTCGCGCTCGGCTGGACGCCGTGCCTCGGCCCCACGCTGGCCGGCGTCATCTCGCTCGCGGCCGGTACCGAAGGCACCACCGCTGCGCGCGGAGTGACCCTCATCGTGGCCTACTGTCTCGGCCTGGGCCTGCCGTTCATCGTGCTCGCGCTCGGCTCCGCCAAAGCGCTGCGCGGGGTCGGCTGGTTGCGTACGCACGCGCGTACCGTGCAAATCGTCGGCGGCGTCCTGCTCATGGTCGTCGGAATCGCTCTCGTCACCGGGGCATGGGACCTGTTCGTGTCCTGGGTTCGGGACGCCTTCATCTCGGAAGTGATCTTGCCAGTATGACCGCCACAGACACGCCCGCTCCCGCGCCGCAGCCGGCACCGCCGCGCCAGAGCCCCGTCGGGAGGGCGTTCGCTCTCGTACGCAACACCTGGCGTGGCCTGACCTCCATGCGCACGGCACTGGTGCTGTTGTTCCTGCTCGCGCTCGCCGCCATCCCGGGCGCCCTGCTGCCGCAGCGCAGCCTCAACGCCGGCAAGGTCGACGAGTACATCAGCGCCCGTCCGACCCTCGGCCCGCTCATGGACAGGCTCGAACTCTTCGACGTGTTCGGCAGTTTCTGGTTCACCGCGATCTACGTCCTGCTGTTCGTCTCGCTCGTCGGCTGCATCCTGCCTCGCTGCGTCGCGCACTACCGCGCGCTGCGCACCCCGCCGGTGCCGGCGCCCCGCAACTTCGCGCGCCTGCCGCACCACGTCGAAACCACCGTGGACGATGCGCCCGACGCGGTGCTCGACCGGGTACGCGGTCAGTTGCGTGGGTGGAAGGTCGAGCGTCGCGAGGGCGGACCTCGCGCTCGTGACGGCGAGCTGACCCTTTCGGCCGAGAAGGGCTACCTGCGGGAAGTGGGAAACCTGGTCTTCCACATCTCGCTCGTCGCGTTGCTCGCAGCCGTCGCGATCGGCAAATTGCTCGGTTACGAGGGACAGCGCATCGTGGTCGCGAACGGTGAAGAATTCTGCACGACGTCACCCGCGGCGTTCGACTCGTTCATCGCCGGCGTGAACCTCGACGGCACCGGCCTGAACCCGATGTGCCTGCGCGTCAACGATTTCTCGGCCGACTACCTCGACACCGGCCAGGCCGAGATGTTCACGTCGAACATCGAGTACCAGTACGGCGACGACCTCGCGACCGATACCTGGCGCGACGCCCAGTTGAAGGTCAACCACCCACTGCGCGTCGGCAGCGACCGCGTGTACCTGCAGGGACACGGTTACGCGCCCACGTTCACGGTCACCTGGCCGAACGGCGAGACCCGCACCGAGACGCTGCAGTGGGCGCCCGAGGACGCGACGACCTTCCTCAGCAGTGGCGCGATGCGATTCGACCCGCCCGGTGACATGTTCACCGAGCAGGACGAGCGTCGGAAGAACCAGATCGCGATCGAGGGTCTGTTCGCCCCGACGGCTTCCTTCCACGGGACGCTGCTGTCGTCGGTGTTCCCCGCGATGCTCGACCCCGCGGTCGCCATCGACGTCTACAAGGGTGAAGCCGGCCTCGACACCGGCAGTCCCCAGTCGTTGTTCTCGCTCAACAAGGAACTCATCAACCAGGGCCGCCTCGTCAAGCAGGACCGCGTGAACCTCATGCCGGGGGAGAGCGTCACGCTGGCGGACGGCACGCAGGTGCGTTTCGACGGTGCCGTCGACTTCGTGAACCTGCAGGTCTCGCACGACCCGGCGCAGCAGTGGGTGCTGGTCGCGGCGATCACGATGATGGCGGGTCTGCTGGTCTCCCTCGTCGTGAAACGACGCAGGGTCTGGGTGCGGGTGTATCCGGCCGGTACAGTGACAGACGGTAAACGACGAACCGTAGTAGAGGTCGGTGGGCTCGCGCGTACCGATCAAGCCGGGTGGGGCGACGAGTTCGACCATCTGGTCGAGCGACTTCTCGGACATTCCCCCACACACGACGGCACTGCACCCGACGGCACTGCACACGACGACACTGCACACGACGGCACTGCACACGACGACATCGCCTCCGCCCCGGCGGCACAGGAGAAAAAGGCATGACACTCAACGACACCCTCGCGCAATACAGCGACTGGGCTTTCGAGTCGGCGTTCGCGGTGCTGGTACTGGCACTGATCCTGCTGGTCGCCGAGTACGCGACCCACCGCGCCGACGCCGTCGCCGAGCGCGAGCGTGTGCTGGTCGCTTCCGGCAGCAGCGCTCCGGCCGAAGGACCGGGCCGGGTCACCGAGACGAACGGCCGGACGCTGTCGCAGCGCTTCGGCAACATGGGGCGCGCGCTGGTGGTGGTCGTCGCCGGTCTGCAGATCGCGTCCATCGTGCTGCGCGGATTCGCCACGGAGCGGTTCCCGCTCGGCAACATGTACGAGTTCGTGGCGATGGCGTGCACCGCGGCGATCGTCTTCGGCCTGGTGATGCTCCGCAAACCGTCGTACCGCATCATGTGGGTCTACGTGCTGGTTCCGGTGCTCATCCTCATGTTCCTGGCGGCGACCGTGCTCTACGCAGACGCCGCGCCCGTCGTGCCCGCGCTGCGGTCGTTCTGGCTTCCCATCCACGTCACCATCATCAGTGTCGGCAGCGGCATCTTCCTCGTCTCGGGTGTCGCAAGCCTGTTGTTCCTGCTGCGCATCCGTTACCCGAAGGGCGAAGCGTCGAGCGGGTTCTTCGCGGCGATGGCACAGCGTCTTCCGGACGCCCAGATCCTCGACCGGCTCGCCTACCGCACCACGATCATCGGTTTCCCGTTGTTCGGCGCCGGCATCATTCTCGGGGCGATCTGGGCGGAAGCGGCGTGGGGCCGGTTCTGGGGCTGGGACCCGAAGGAAACGGTCTCGTTCATCACCTGGGTCATCTACGCCGCGTACCTCCACGCTCGCGCTACGTCGGGCTGGCGCAACACCCGCGCGGCCTGGATCAACGTCGCCGGCTTCGTAGCGATGCTGTTCAACCTGTTCATCATCAACATGGTCGTCTCGGGCCTGCACTCGTACGCCGGACTGAACTGACCCCTGCTATCGTCTCGCCGTCGCAGGCGAACAGCGGGGGGAGAACGCGATGGGGGACGGAACTCGGCTACCGGGGGCGGGGCAGCCGACGGCGCGAGACCTCGACTCGTCGCTTCTCGTCCGCCCGGTGGCCTCGCCGCCGCGCCGGGGATGGCGCCGTGCGTTGTTCCACGCGAGCGGTGGCCTGCTGACGATCGGTGACAGCGCACGGGAGCAACGCCGTCGCGACCTCATCGAAAAAGTGCGCACGCCGTCGCACGGGTGTTCCCGGATCGCGCTGCTGAGTCTCAAGGGCGGGGTCGGCAAAACGACCACGACGGTCACTCTCGGATCGACCTTCGCGGCGCTCCGCGGTGACCGGGTCGTCGCTGTCGACGCGAACCCGGACCGGGGAACCCTCAGCCAGAAGATCGCCGCCGAGACCACCGCAACGGTCCGGACTCTCCTGCGTGACGAGCAGCGGCTCGATACCTACGCAGACGTGCGGGAGTACATGTCGCAGAACTCGCATCGACTCGAAGTGCTCGCGTCGGACACCGACCCGGCGGTCTCGGAAGCGTTCAGCGGGGAGGATTACGAGCGCACTCTGGCCGTGCTCGAGCGCTTCTACAGCATTGTTCTCACGGACTGCGGAACCGGACTCATGCATTCGGCGATGCGCTCGATCCTGGGAAATGCGGACACTCTTATCGTCATCAGTTCGGGGTCGGTAGACGGCGCGCAGAGCGCATCGGCGACGCTCGACTGGCTCGAGGCGCACGGATACCGGGATCTCGTCTCGGAATCCCTCGCGGTGGTCAACGCGGTACGGCCGCGCTCCGGAAAGGTCGATCTCGACCGGCTCGTGGGGCATTTCGCGCAGCGTTGCCGCGCCGTGCACGTCCTGCCGTTCGATCCGCATCTGGAAGAGGGCGCGGAAATCGATCTCGGCCGATTGCAGGAAGGTACGCGACGGGCCCTGCTGGGCCTGGCTGCGGACGTCGCCGCGGGTTTCGCCGCGTCGGGAACGGGTTCCGGGCGCAGCCGGAAGCCGTGAATTCGGTGTTCGTGAATTCGGTGTTCGTGACGTGTTTCGAGTACCTGTTGTTCGCAGGACCGTCAATGCACCGGTGTTCCAGCGACCGGGGATGTCACTTCCCGGTTTCGCCGTTGTCCGGGTCGGGTCGCGCCGTGTCGTCCGGCGGGCGGCGTCGCACTTCGCGGTCGACCTTCCAGAGGAACTCGGGGTCGTCGTCGGGACCGACGACCCGGGTGGGCGGCCTTCCGGAATTGGGCCCATATGCCTTCCACAGCAAAACGGCCAGTGTCACCGCGCCGATGAGGGCCAACAGGTAGAGCACTACGCACCTCCTAGCCGTGGACGGCACCGTCGGGGGGATCCGGTGCCGGTGTCCTACGTTCCCACAGTCTATGCGCCCCGGAGTTGTGCCCGTTGGGACGGGTGTGACCGATAACGGGCCGTGTCCGGGTGGTGGTGCGTTCACCGCAGGCGTGGGCAGCGGTCGGGTCCGCTGCAGAGCGTGAACCTGCGGAGTTTCAGCGGCGCGTGATCAGCGTGTGGCTTCGGTCGTCAGGGACCGAAGGAGCGTGAGCACTTCGGACTCGCGGAAGCGACGGTGGCCCCCGGGCGTCCGGAGTGAACCCAGCCGACCCGCATGAGCCCACCGCGTGACCGTCTTGGGATCCACATGGAACAGGGCTGCCACCTGTCCCGGAGTGAGCAGGGATTCTTTGGCGCCGTTGAAAGTGGGTGCACTCATCTTGAAATCCTCCCGGTTGGATTGCCTTGATCGAGGTATTCGATCGTGTTGTCCAGTGACATGGTTGCACCGGAACCCCTGGTTGCTCGAACGGTCAGCCGTTGGTAAAGCGGAAGTAATAGACAAAACGGACGAGCGCCCAGGCCTCAGGGGGTCGGTGTCCCGTGCCCGTACCGCGCCGACAGTTACCCTGGAAGGGTGAACGACGAACGCCGGAACGACTCCCCGGAACAAGACTCCTCCTCGGATAGCCGCTCCGGGGGCATTTCACACACACCGCCCGGAGACCGCGCAAAGGGCGCTGTGCGGGCTTCCGGCACGGGCACCCTCGTTCGCGACGTGGCGCTGTACTCGCTTGCGCGGCTCGGCCTCGTCGTCGTGCTCGCCCTGCTGATCATGTACGTGCCGCGCATCTTCGGTGTCGAGATCCCGCTGCTGGTGGCCGCGCTGTTCGCAGTGCTGATCGCGCTCCCGGTCTCGCTGGTGCTGTTCAAAACGCTTCGCCGTCGCGTCAACGAGGGCATCGCTGCCGTCGACGAGCGCCGCCGGACCGATCGCGCAGCTCTGGAGAACCGGTTGCGCGGTGAGGGCCGCCGGTGACCGATGCGGACGCCGCGGTCGTCGACCGCAGCGCGCCGCGTGACTGGGTCGACAATGCCGTCCGGCTGATCGAAGCGGACGCGCAGCGCAGCGCCGACACCCACTTGCTGAGATACCCCCTTCCTGTCGAATGGGGCGTCCAGCTGTATCTGAAGGACGAGTCGACGCACATCACCGGCAGTCTCAAGCACCGTCTCGCACGGTCGCTGTTCCTGTACGGCTTGTGCAACGGGTGGATCACCCGGGACACCCCGATCGTCGAAGCGTCGTCGGGGTCCACCGCGGTCAGCGAGGCGTATTTCGCGAAGCTTCTCGGTCTCACCTTCGTCGCGGTCGTGCCACGCACGACGTCTCCGGCCAAGGTCGCGCTGATCGAGGCGCACGGTGGCCGCTGCCACTACACCGACCGGCCGTCCGAGATGTACAGCGAGGCGCGGCGTCTCGCCGACGAACTCGGTGGGTGCTTCATGGACCAGTTCACGAACGCCGAGCGGGTGACCGACTGGCGCGGGAACAACAACATCGCCGAGAGCATCTACTCCCAGATGCGGCTCGAGCAGCACCCGGTGCCGGACTGGATCGTGGTCGGTGCGGGCACCGGAGGAACGAGCGCGACGCTGGGCCGTTACATCCGGTACCGCCGTCACCGGACGCGTCTCTCGGTGGTCGATCCGGAGAACTCGGCGTTCTTCGGCGGCTACGAGACCGGTTCCGCCGACTACGCCACGGGAATGCCGTCCCGTATCGAAGGAATCGGCCGGCCGCGGGTGGAACCGTCGTTCGTCCCGGAGGTCGTGGACCGCATGATCCGGGTTCCGGACGCGGCATCGATCGCCGCGATGCGGCACGCGAGCGATGCACTCGGTCGACGCGTCGGCGGATCGACGGGGACCAATCTGTGGGGTGCGTTCGGGCTGGTGGCGGACATGCTCGCCGACGGCCGTCAGGGGAGCGTGGTGACGCTGCTGTGCGACGGCGGCGAACGGTACAGCGGCACGTACTTCTCCGACGATTGGCTCGCGGCCGAGTCGATCGACCTGGCGGAGCCGACGGCCGTGCTCGAGAAATTCGCCGCGACCGGATTGTGGAGTCCCGGCATACCCGACTGACCTCCTGTCGAGCCTCCTGTTTGTCAACTTCTATTGACGTCGCTAAGGTTGTCAACCTACATTGACATCATGACCGAAACCACCGACTTGGCAGCATCTGCTGCGAGTCCCGACCCGGCAGTGGGCCTTCGAGCCGTCCGCGCGCTACGGCGACTGCTCGAGCGACTCGAGACGGTCCAGGTTGAGAACGCACGGAATCAGGGCTGGTCCTGGCAGGCCATCGCCGACGAACTCGAAGTGAGCAGACAGGCCGTCCACCAGAAGCACAACCGGAAGCGCAGGTGATCGTCGTGTTCGAAAAGTTCGCAGACAGTGCCCGGTCTGCGGTGGTCGCCGCGCAATCCGAGGCGAAACGACTCGAGGCGCAACGGATTCACCCGTCGCACCTGCTGCTCGGAGTCCTCGTCAGCGCAGACGAGCCTCTGCGCGCCCTGCTCGCCGACGCGGATCTCACGGTCGACGGCCTCCGGGCCGACTGCGCCGCACAGGCATCCGGCGATGCGCTCGGTGCCGAGGATGCTGCCGCACTCGACACGATCGGCATCGACCTGGACGCGGTGAAGTCGCGGCTCGAGGAGACGTTCGGCGAAGGTGTTCTCGACCGCGATCCCTCCGGGCAGGGGGGCGCAGGACGCGCGAACCTGTGGGGGCGGCTCGGTCACATCCCGTTCGACAAAGACGCGAAGAAGGTGCTCGAACTCTCGCTCAGAGAGGCCCTTGCCCGCCACGAGCGAGTCATTCGTGCCGAGCATGTCCTGCTCGGTGTGCTCCGAGGCGGCGACCCGTCGGCCACCGCGCTGGTCGAGGCGCACGTACACCGCGACGAACTGCGACGACGCCTCGTCGAGCATCTCGACGAGGCAGCCTGAAACCTCTGCGACTCCGTCGCACGCGATGTGCCACAGTGACTGCATGATTTCACTTGTACTGCGGTTGATCATCAACGCCATCGGCCTGTGGCTCGCCGCCCAATTGGTGTCCGGCATCGATGTCACGGAACGCGGAGGCGGGTCCCAGACGGACCTCGGAGCGATCATCACGCTGCTCGTCCTCGCGGTGATCTTCACCGCGGTGAACGCACTGGTCAAGCCGATTGTGAAGATGCTGTCGCTGCCCTTGGTGATCCTGACCCTCGGGCTGTTCACCCTCGTCGTCAACGCGCTGATGCTCTGGCTGACCGCGTGGCTCAGCGGATTCACCGACTACGGACTGACCATCGCCGGATTCTGGGCGGCTTTCTGGGGCGCGATCATCATCTCGCTCGTCAACTTCGTACTCGGCCTGGCCGTACCCGACCGCGACTGACGGTGCCCGTTCCGGGCGGCGGTTCTCTGCCGCCCGGAGCGAGGGCTCAGCCGAAGGCCAGCGCCAGACCTGTCGCGGCCGCCCACACCAGCATCGCCAAGCCCGAGTCGCGCAGGGCCGGTACGAGGTCGAGCCCCGAGGCTCCGGACCGGACCGGCGCGTTCGCGCGCACGGCGAACGGGGCCGCGAGCAACCCGGCCGCCGCCCACGGCGTCGCCGCGACGAGAGCCACCGACAACACGAACGGCACCGTGACGAGAACGAGGTGCAAGGTGCGGGTCCGGCCGTCCCCCAGACGGACGGCGAGGGTGCGTTTTCCGGTGACGGTGTCGGTCGGGATGTCGCGGAGATTGTTCGACACCAAGACGGCGCTCGAGAACGATCCGACCGCCACCGCGCACGCGAGCCCTGTCCAGTCGACGCGGCCCGCCTGCACGAATTGCGTGCCGAGTACCGCAACAAGACCGAAGAATACGAACACGGCAACTTCGCCGAGACCGTTGTAGCCGTACGGGGTGCGGCCGCCGGTGTAGAACCACGCGCCGGCGATGCACAGCGCCCCGACGACGATCAGCCACCATGCACTCGTCAGCGCCAGTGCGATGCCGGCTACCGCGCCGATTCCGAAGCAGGCGAACGCCGCACGTTTGACCAGTGCGGGGGCAACGAGCCCTGATCCGACGAGTCGCACCGGGCCGACACGGTCGTCGTCCGTCCCGCGGACACCGTCGGAGTAGTCGTTCGCGAAGTTCACGCCGATCACGAATGCGAGCGCCACGACGAGCGCGAGGAGCGCCTTCCACCACACCGCCTCACCGAGCGCTGCGGCCGCCCCCGTGCCCGCGAGGACGGGAGCGATCGCGTTGGGGAGTGTGCGCGGACGTGCGCCTTCGATCCAGTGACCAGCGGTTGCCATGCTTCGATCTTCGCACCTTCGCTACGCCGGTTCTCACGCCCCGTCGTGTGGCTGCGAAGACGCTACGAAAAGCGGGCGACGAGCGCGCGACGATCGACCTTGCCCGGACCCCGCACAGGCAGCGACTCGACGACGTGCAGTTCCCGCGGCGCCGCGGTGACGTCGAGTGACGCCGCGGCGTGCTCGCGCAGTGCGTCCAGCGTGGGAACCGCGCCGTCCTCGGCCACGACGATCGCGGCGACCCGCTGCCCCAGCCGCTCGTCGGGAAGGCCGATCACGGCGACCTCCCGGACCGCTGGGTGCTCGGCCAGCACCGCTTCGACGACCTGCGGCACCACTGTCAGGCCGCCGGTCGAAATGGCTTCGTCGAGCCGGCCCAGGATGCGGAGCACACCGTCGTCGAGTACTCCGGCGTCGTCGGTGCGGAACCATCCCGCCTCCGCGAACGCCGGATGATCGGGGAGCCCGCGGTATCCGGAAGCGAGGGTCGCCCCGCCGAGCCGGACCCGCGAATCGTCGCCGACCCGCACCCGCACCCCGGGGAGCGGGACGCCGTCGTACACGCAGCCGCCGCACGTCTCGCTCATCCCGTAGGTGCGCACGATCTTCAGCCCGGCATCGAGTGCGCGGCGCAGCACCGGCGCGGGAGTGGCGGCCCCGCCGAGCAGGATGCCGTCGAGATCGGCGAGCGCCGCCCGCGCACCGGAGTGGTCGAGCGCCTTGACCAGTTGGGTCGGAACGAGCGAGGTGTAGCGGCGGGGGCCGGGCATCGTGGCGACCGCGTCGGGGAGGAGGCCGGGATCGAATCCGCGCGAGACGTCGACGACGGTGGGCTCGGTTCCGGACAGGACACTGCGGAGAAGCACCTGCATCCCGGCGATGTGATGGGCGGGCAGAGCGAGCAACCACGAACCGGTGCCACCGAGGCGAGCGTGTGTGGCGTCGCCGCTCGCTCGCAGCGCGTCCACGGTGAGTTGAGCGCCCTTCGGCACTCCCGTCGTGCCCGACGTGGCCACCACGAGACCGACCCGCTCGTCGATCGGATCGCCGGGCCGCAGCGCGTCGGTGAGGCGCCGGGTCTCGCGTTCGTCTCCGGCAGGAACCGGCAGCAGCGGGGGAGTGTTTCCGTCGAGCAGCCGTTGCAGCGTCGGGACGAGCGTGCGGACGGCATCCCCCGAGGGGACGGCGAGGGTGGTCAGCAGGGCGGTCATGCGCAGGAGGCGGTCACAGATCGTGGTCCGTCCGGTCCCAGTTGCCGGTGCCCAGGTGCCGGTGCACCCGATCGATGTCGCGGTCGGACGGCATCTCGTTCGTGATCTTGGTGATGAGAACGGCGATGTCGGTCTTGTCGATCGGGAGGTCCCCGTCGTCGACGAGCCTGCCGGCCACCTGATCGACCTCTTCCTCGGACAGCCGTCGGGACAGCAGCGCGAAAAGCGGCACGTAGTCCTGCTCGGGAACCCCGTCCGGGTAGCCCGCACGGAGCCACTCCACGATGGAGGTGAGGATCGGCGGAAGAATCATCTGGACCTGCTCGGCACGCGGCCGCACAGCACACGGGACCGGACACGATGTGTGAGGACCGGGTTCGAGGTCACTGCACTCCTTCCAGCCGAAACCTGCGATGTGGGGATGCGATGTCGGAAAACGCGGTGCCGGAACCTGATGTCAGAAAACGTGGATACCGAAGGTGCCCGACAGGAAGTCTGCAGTCAGGAGCAGGATTCCGCAGAACACCGCGATGGCGACGACAGCGAAGCACACGACGGCTCCGGCGATGCCGAGGGGCTGCAGCGCACTCTCGCTCGACGAACGACCGGCGTGCAGGGAGCGGACGCCGAGTGCGAAGAGCGAGGGCAGACCCGCTCCGAGGAACAAGCCGACGAGCACGACCTGCCACAGGGAATCCAAGGTGTGGGTCAGCAGGTTCACGGGCGGCCTTCCTGGACGACGGGTTCCGGGGTGCTTGCGGCGGGGACCAGCGAGCCGTCCCACTCTGCCGTCACGTTGGAGGCATCGACCGGCTCCTTGCGCGACCGCAGCCACATGAAGAGCGACAGTCCGCACAGGAGGGTGAAGACGAAGAGGACGCCTCCCAGGCCACCGATCATGTGTGCGAGCGCCCAGCACAGTGCGCCGACGAGCGCGGCGCTCGGGAGCGTGATCAGCCATGCGACGACCATGCGGCCGGCGACACCCCAGCGCACTTCGGCGCCCTTGGTGCCGAGTCCGGTGCCGAGGATCGAGCCGGTCGCGACGTGCGTGGTGGACAGCGGAAGCCCGAAGTGGCTCGAGGTCAGAATGATTGCCGCCGACGACGACTCCGCGGCGAGTCCCTGGGTCGGTGCGATTTCGACGAGGCCCTTGCCGAGGGTCCGGATGATGCGCCAGCCGCCGAGGTAGGTGCCCAGTGCGATGGCGACCGCGCAGGCGAACTTCACCCAGAAAGGCATCTCGGTGTCCGCGGTGATGCTGCCGTGAGCGACGAGGGCCAGGAAGATCACGCCCATCGTCTTCTGGGCGTCGTTGGTGCCGTGCGCCAGCGAGAGCAGCGACGCGGTACCGATCTGTCCCAGCCGGAATCCGCGGTCGCGACGCTCTTCGGAGATGTCGCGGGTCAGGCGGCGCATCGACCACGTGCCGACGGTGGCGACGAGGGCTGCGATGACGGGAGCGAGCAGAGCGGGTAGGAGCACCTTGCCGAGAACGCCGTCCCACACCACGCCGTTGACGCCGATGGAGGCGAGCGCCGCACCCACCAGGCCGCCGAACAGGGCGTGCGAGGAACTGGACGGAAGGCCGAACAGCCAGGTCGCGATGTTCCACAGGATGCCGCCGACAAGGCCGGCGAAGACGATCAGCAGAAGGTCCTCACCGCCGACGGTACCGAGGTCGACGACACCTTTGGCGACGGTGGCCGCGACTTCGACGGACAGGAACGCACCGATCAGGTTGAGGACCGCCGACAGTGCGACGGCCACCTTCGGCTTCAACGCTCCGGTGGCGATGGACGTGGCCATTGCGTTGCCGGTGTCGTGGAAGCCGTTCGTGAAATCGAATGCGAGGGCAGTGACGACCACTACCAGTAGGACAACGAACTCTGCGGTCACGTCTTCCCATTCTGGGGTAGCGGGCACGGGAAAGTACAGCGACGCTCAGGTGAACGCGGACACCCTGCGGGCCTCCACGTGCAGGGAGCGCCGCCGCCGGTTCCCTGCTGTGGTGAAGATCACTGGTCGGAGGGGTTTAACCGACCTGTGGAGGGGGTTCGGACGTCGCGCCGGAGCGGATGATCGTCAGGGATCTGCACGAGCACGATGGGGACTCCGTCCGGATCCGCGACCCACAACTCGTGCAGGCCCCACGGCTCCCGACGCGCTTCACGCACGATCGGCACACCCGCGAGGGCGAGTTCGGCCTCGCACTCGTACACGTCGCGGACCTGGAGCCACAGAGCGCCCTGGAACGTCTGATCCGTGTCGCCACGTCCGTGGGCCGCGATCTCGATCAGTGACTGACCGGCGAAGAAGACGGTGCCGGCGGGGTACTCCCGCGCGATCGCAAGACCGAGCTTTCCGCCGTAGAACTCCAGCGCCGCGTCGTAGTCGCGAGGCCGCAGAATCGTGCGACTGCTCAATATCTCCACGTCGAGGCCTTCCGGTGATGGTGCTTCGTCTTCGCGCCGATCGATCTCACGCCGACCGTCTCCGCCGATCGTACGGCCGGCCCGGCGGCGCCATTTATCGGCCGTGGCGCGGAGTGTGCCCGAGAGCACACCGTTCGGCGGTAACGCGGGGGGCGTGTTTGGCGAACCGACACACGGGACATCATGTCCGGCAGGTGCAGCGCAGTGCCTATACGGCTCGGCAGAGCAAGCCGCACGCCACGACCGTTACCGGGACGACCAGGAGAACAGCCATGAAGACCGACTACGACGCCCCTCGCACCACCGACGTCCTCGGTGCCGAAACTGCTCTGGACGAACTTGCGCTGACGCCGACCCAGAAGGCCGACGCGGACGAGGCCGAGATCCTCGAGTCGCTGGATCTGCCCGGGGCCGACCTGTCGGGCGAGGAACTGACCGTCCGCGTCCTGCCCAAGCAGTCCGACGAGTTCACCTGCATGAGCTGCTTCCTCGTCCAGCACTACAGCCGGAAGGCTCCCGGTTCGGCGGATCACTGTCGCGACTGCGCCTGACTGCGCACCGGGCCCTGGCAACCGACGCGAGGCGGGCACCCCGAACAGGGGTGCCCGCCTCGCGTTTGTGGTCGGTGGTACCGGGTGCCGGTAGCTGGGTGTCAGTAGTACCAGGGGTACGGAGACCAATCCGGATCGCGCTTCTCGAGGAAACTGTCCCGGCCCTCGACCGCCTCGTCCGTCATGTATGCCAGGCGGGTGGCCTCGCCCGCGAACAACTGCTGGCCCACGAGACCGTCGTCGGAGAGGTTGAACGCATACTTGAGCATGCGCTGCGCCTGCGGCGACTTGCCGTTGATCTTCTCGGCCCATTCCAGCGCGACGGTTTCGAGTTCGTCGTGGGCGACCACCCGGTTGACCGCGCCCATGTGATGCATGTCGTCGGCGGAGTAGGTGTCGCCGAGGAAAAAGATCTCGCGGGCGAACTTCTGCCCGACCATCTTCGCGAGATACGCGCTGCCGTAGCCGCCGTCGAAGCTACCGACGTCGGCGTCCGTCTGCTTGAAACGGGCGTGCTCACGCGACGCGAGGGTCAGATCGCACGTGACGTGCAGGCTGTGGCCACCGCCCGCGGCCCAGCCGTTGACGAGCGCGATCACCACCTTGGGCATGAACCGGATCAGGCGCTGCACCTCGAGGATGTGGAGCCGGCCCGCGCGGGCCTTGTCCACCGTGTCCGCGGTGTCGCCGCTCGCGTACTGGTATCCGCTGCGCCCACGGATGCGCTGGTCTCCGCCGGAGCAGAACGCCCATCCACCGTCTTTGGGGCTCGGGCCGTTGCCGGTCAGCAGCACGACGCCCACATCCGACGTCATCCGCGCGTGATCGAGTGCGCGGTAGAGCTCGTCGACGGTGTGCGGCCGGAAGGCGTTGCGCACCTCCGGCCTGTCGAACGCGACACGGACCGTGCCCTGCGTGACATGACGGTGGTAGGTGATGTCGGTGAGGTTCTCGAACCCGGGAACCGGGCGCCACAACTGGGAATCGAAGGTCACGTCGTCACCTTAGAGCCCCGGGCCGCCGTACGACGGGACCGTGGGCCGGATAACGTGCATCACATGAGCGAGCAGACCGGCGCAGGTACCGAAGAGGTCAGCGGCAAAGACGCAGGCGACGACTACGAGCACCACGGAGGTTTCCCCGTCTACGAGCCGGTGAAGGCGGGTCCGAACTACGCCACCTTCATCGACACGTTCCGGCGCCTGCAGGACCTCATGGTCTCGACCCATGCACCGGACGACGTGATCGACCGGGCGATCGCGCAGACCGAAGCGCTCGTCGACCTTCTCGAGCCCTACGAGGTTCCCGAAGGGCGGTCACCGGCCGGCTTCAACGTCGAGCTTCCCGGCCGCGGCAGTGCCCTGCTGCTGCCTTGGAAGATCGAGAAGTTCGGTGAGGACGGCGTCCGCGAGCGCGGCATGTTCCGCCGTTTTCATCTCGGGGGAAACGGCGCCGCCCACGGCGGGACGCTGCCGCTGCTGTTCGACGACCTGTTCGGCATGGTCATCCACGCCAACGGACGGCCCATCGCACGCACCGGATATCTCCACGTCAACTACCGCAAGATCACGCCGATCGAGACGGAACTCGTGGTCGACGGATGGGTCGACCGGGTCGAGGGCCGAAAGGCGTTCTGCAAGGCCGAGCTGCGCGACCTCGACGGCAATCTCCTCGCCGATTCGGAGGCCCTGATGATCCAGCTTCTGCCCGGGCAGCAGTGACCGATCCGGCCCTGCCGTCCGCCGACGAGCTCCTCGCGAGCGCCGTCGTCGTGTCGCTGCCCATGCGCGTCCGCTTCCGGGGCATCACCCGGCGTGAGGTGCTGCTGGTGCGCGGACCCGTCGGCTGGGGTGAGTTCGGGGCGTTCCCGGAATACGAAGACGACGAGGCCGCGCACTGGCTGCGTTCGGCGATCGAATCCGCGTGGGTCGGTCATCCTCCGGCGATCCGGTCCGTGGTCCCGGTCAATGCGACTGTGCCCGCCGTCGATCCGGACCGCGTTCCCGAGGTGCTCGCACGGTTTCCCGGTGCACAGACCGCGAAGGTGAAAGTCGCCGAACCGGGCCAGGATCTCGCGCAGGATCTCGCCCGTGTCCGCGCGGTCCGCGAGTCGGTGCCTCGCGTCCGCGTCGATGCCAACGGCGGCTGGACGGTCGACGAGGCTGTCACCGCACTGACCGCACTCACCGTCGATGCGCCGCTCGAATACGCGGAACAGCCCTGTGCGACCGTGCCCGAACTGGTCGCCGTCCGGAAGCGGTTGCCCGAGGTGCGCGTCGCGGCGGACGAGAGCATCCGCAGAGCGGAGGACCCGATGCGCGTCGTGCGTGCCGGCGGTGCCGATGTCGCGGTCGTCAAGGTTGCTCCACTCGGCGGTGTGCGACCGCTGCTCGCTCTGGCCGACGAACTTGCAGGTCACGGGGTCGAAGTGGTGGTCTCGAGCGCACTCGATTCGGCGGTCGGAATGAGCGCCGGGCTCGCGGCCGCGGCCGCGCTCCCTCAACTGCCGTTCGCTTGCGGACTCGGTACCGGGGGCTTTTTCACCGCCGACGTCGCGCCTGCGCGACGCATGTCCGGAGGCGTACTTCCGGTCGCAGCGGTGGCCCCGGAAGCCGACATGCTCGACGCTGTTCGGGCCACACCGGACCGGGCCCAGTGGTGGTTCGATCGGCTGCGACGGTGCCGGGAATTGCTCGGCTGACGCCGAGTAGGTACCCGATGAAGAGTCGTATATCGTTCCCCCAGTCCCAACAGTCACAAGTGTCACATTTACGGAGGCAGTGAAAGTGGTTGCAGCTCTGCACGATGCTCTGCTCGGACCCGAAAAGTTTCCGGCGGTCAAGGCCGACGTCGAAACTCTGATCGACGCAGAAGTGTCGGACAAGAAGGGTGCCTCGGGCCTCGCCCTCAAGGGCGGCTACGCAGCAGTGAAGAAGGTCGGACCGTCCGTCGTGCCCGGCGCGATCGAGAGCCTGCTGCCCGACTTCGTCGAGCGGCTCCAGCCGTTCTGGACCGAGTACGCCGGTGCCGGTTCGTTCGCCGATTTCCTCGTTGCTCGCGGTGACGCGGTCGCCGACGCACTGCTCGGTGTGACCGACGAGAAGATCGCCGGGTCGTCCAAGACCGCTGTCAAGAAGGTCTACGACTCGCTGCGCCCCTCGGCCAAGAAGCACGTCATCGAGGCCCTGCCTCGTCTGGGCGACCTCGTCCAGAAGCACGCGGCCTGACAAGCCCGCTACTGCGGACTGATCCCACGAACGTCGCGGTGACCGCCGGCTCACGCCGGTCGGCACCGCGACGTTCCGGTTTCGCGGGTCCCGTCGGTAACGGGTGCCGTCAGTAGACGGGCTCGCCGTATTTCCAGTAGCCCGTGAACGTCACCGACGACCTGTCCCAGCCCCGGTCACGCACGAGGTGACGCCGTACCCCCGTGGCGAGATCGGATTCGCCCGCCACGAACGCGCAGGCCGGGCCCGTCGGTAAGGTCGCGGCGCGCACCGCCTCGGCCGCGAGTACACCCGGCCGTGCCGTGGGGTCGGTACGGATGAGGGGGCGCACTCGCACGTTCGGGCCGGTCCCGAGGTGCTGCGCCGCGAGATCGTCGGGATGCGGAACCTCCGCGAACACGTCCACCGCGGCCGACGGATCGCGGGAGAGAACGGACTCGAGGATGCCGGCCACCGCGGGCAGAGCGCTCTCGTCGGCCACGAGCAACTGCCAGTGCGCGTTCTCGTCGGGTACGTAACCGATTCCTTCGTCGAGCACACCGATTTCTTCACCGGCCGAGACGGTGTTCGCCCACGCCGACGCCGGTCCGAGGTCTCCGTGCGACGCGAAGTCGATGTCGATTTCCGCCGTGTCGCCGAACGTTCCGGCGCCGGCCGTGCGGAAGCGCCGGAACGTGTAGTTCCGCAGCACGGGCCGCTCGTTCTCCGGGATCACCTGATATTTGGGCCACCACCGGTCGTCGGTCGCCGAGGGCAGCGTGAAACCGGGTCGGCCGGGGACGGGAAAGAACATCCGGAACCAATGGTCGAAGCCCATCGGACCGATGGTCGACACCCCATCGCCGCCGATGGTGACGCGGACGAACGTCGGACTGATCCGTGCGGTGGCCAGCACGCGAGCGCGCACGACCTCGCGCCTCGCGGGTTTGACGAACTTCGGCGCCTTGCGCGCTGCCTTGGTGCGTTCGGCCATGACCACCCTTCCGGAGCCGCCCCGTACTGAGCCGACCCTAACCTGCGGGGGCGGTGTCCGGCGACGCAGGGCTCAGCAGGTCGGACGCTCGAGGGATCGAACCGGGGGCGTCAATCCCCACTCGGTGCGGCCCAGCCTGCTCGCGGGCGCGAGCGCCGCGAAGTCCGGCGCTCCGTCCTCGCCCAGCACCTCGCGCCGCACCGTCACCGCGACCACATCGCCCATGACGACGAACGAGTCGCCCACCTCGATCACCCGGCGCAACGTGCACTCGATCGACGCGGGCGATTGCGCGACGCGGGGAGGGCGCACCCGCTCGCTCGGCTCCGCCCGCAACCCGACTTCCGTGAACTCGTCGACCTCGTGCGGAAAGTTCGCCGAGGAGGCGTTGACCTGCTCCATCAGCGGAACCGTCGCGACATTCACCACGAATTCGCCCGTCTCCTCGATGTTGCGAAGACTGTCCTTGCGGCCCACCGAGGTGAACTGCACGACCGGGGGCGCCGTGCTCGCGACCGTGAAGAAACTGTACGGAGCCACGTTGGCGACCCCGTCGCCCGACACCGTCGAGACCCAGGCGATGGGACGGGGCACGATCGTGGCGGTGAGCAGCCCGTAGAAACGTCCGGGACTCAGATCGGCGGGATCGAAGACGGTGCGCATCCCCCCATTGTGGTGGTTGCCGGGCCGCGGATCGCTGCCCGGCCGCACCCGGCGCGGCGCGGGGGAGAACCCGGGCACCTGCCGCCCCCACTACCCTGGATGTCGTGAACCCGTCCACAGCCCAGGCCACCGCAGTCGTCGACGAACTCGCCCGAGGTGGGGTGCGGGACGTCGTGCTGTGCCCGGGCTCGCGCAATGCCCCCCTCGCGTTCGCGTTGCAGGCGGCAGATGCTGCAGGGCGGCTCCGTCTGCACATGCGGATCGACGAACGGACCGCCGGCTTTCTCGCGATCGGCCTGGCCCTGTCGTCGAAGCGGCCCGTGCCCGTGGTGATGACGTCCGGGACAGCGGTGGCGAACCTCGCCCCGGCCGTCCTCGAGGCGAACTATGCGCGCGTGCCGCTCGTCGTCCTGAGCGCCAATCGCCCCTACGAACTGCTCGGATCGGGTGCGAACCAGACCGTCGAGCAACTCGGTCTGTTCGGTACGCAGGTCCGCGCGACTATCAGCCTGGGCCTGGCGGAGAGCGCCGACCAGAACAGCGCGTGGCGATCGGCCGTCAGTCGTGTGCTTGCCGCAGCGCGCGGCACCCGGTCGGGGAACGCCGGTCCCGTGCACTTCGACATTCCGCTGCGTGAGCCCCTCGTTCCCGCGGCGGACCAGAAGGGATCCGCGCCCGAAGGCCGTCCGGACGGGGCAGCGTGGACCACCACCGCCAACGCGACACTGGACGTACCGGTCGAGATCGACCTCACGCCGGATACGGTCGTCATCTCCGGGCACGGCTCCGCGCTGCGGCCCGAACTCGCGGGCCTGCCCACCGTCGCCGAACCGACCGCGCCGCTGCACGGTGTACCGCTGCATCCGATGGCGCTGCCGCACCTGAAGCCGCGGCAGGCGATCATCACGGGCCGGCCGACCCTGCACCGTCCCGTGTCGAACCTGCTGGCAGACCCGGCGGTGGCGGTCTACGCCCTCACCACCGGCCCGCGCTGGCCCGATGTGTCGGGCAACGTTCTCGCGACCGGCACCCGCGCGGTGATCTCCGGACATCCGGACGAGGCATGGCTCGAGCGGTGCCGACAGCTTTCCGCGCACACCGACAAAGCCGTGCGTGCGCAATTGGATTCCCACCCGAAAGCCACCGGACTCCACGTCGCCGCAGTGGTCACCGACGCGATGCGTGACGGTGACCAGTTGCTGCTCGGTGCGTCCAACCCCGTGCGCGACGCGGCGCTGGTCAGTTACCCGAGACCCGGCGTGAGTGTGTTGTCCAACCGAGGCGTCGCCGGTATCGACGGGACGGTCTCGACCGCGGTCGGCGCCGCGCTCGCCTATACCGCCGGCCGCACCGTGGCGCTGCTCGGCGACCTCACGTTCCTGCACGACGCGGCGGGACTGCTCATCGGACCCTCGGAGCCACGCCCGCGCAATCTCACGATCGTCGTGGCGAACGACGACGGCGGCGGCATCTTCGAGCTGCTCGAACAGGGCGATCCGCACTATGCCGGCGTCTTCGAACGAGTCTTCGGCACGCCGCACGGAATGGACCTCGGGGCGTTGTGCGCCGCGTATCGCGTTCCGCACGAGAGTGTGGATCTGCAGGGCCTGGCGGCCTCCCTCGCCGATACCGCTCCGCCGTCCGGGGGGATCCGGGTTGTCGAGGTGACCACCGACCGGGCTGGACTGCGTGAACTCCATGCGGCGGTGCGGGCTCAGCTGTGACCGGAACCGAACGCGCGCGACGCATCGTCCTCACCGTCGCCATCGCGCTGTCCGCATTGGCGGTCGCCCTGTTTCTCGGTGCTCTGCGCAACGACCGGACCATCGAGAGCGACATGGGCACCGCAACCGCCGAGGTGTTGTCGGCCGGATCGCTCCGATCCGCCGTCGCCTTCGTCACGCCCGACGGCGTCACGCACAACCCCGAACTCGGCGTGCTGTACCCGACGGGTCTGGCCACCGGCCAGCGCATCGCGGTCGAGTACGCGCGCAGTGATCCCGAACTGGTGAGGGTCACCGGTCGCGATGCCCGGGTGGCACTGATCCCCGCCGGTTCGGTGATTGTGGTCACGTGGCTGATCGCGGTGCCGGTCCTCGTCTACCTGCGGCGCCGTGACGCCGCGGACACCGATCCCTCCGTGGGCAAGGACGCGGTACGCGCGATGTCCTGACGACGAGGTCCTCCTCGGGGTTCGCGGGCCCGTCGGCGGGTAACGTTTCGGCCGTGGCAAAAACTCACGGATCGCGCGCGTCCCTCGACAAGGATCCGCGCGAGGTCGCGTCCATGTTCGACGGTGTCGCGGCGCGCTACGACCTGACCAATACCGTTCTGTCGTTCGGCCAGGACCGCGGATGGCGCCGTGCCACGCGTGCCGCGCTGGACCTGAAGCCCGGCGAGCGGGTTCTCGATCTCGCGGCCGGCACCGGCGTCTCGACGGTCGAACTCGGCCGCTCCGGAGCATGGGTCGTGGCCACCGACTTCTCCACCGGCATGTTGAACGCCGGCGCGTTCCGCCAGGTACCCATGGTGGCGGGCGACGCGATGCGTCTGCCTTTCGCCGACGCCGTCTTCGACGCCGCGACGATTTCCTTCGGTCTGCGCAACGTCGCCGATCCCGATGCCGGCCTCCGCGAGATCGCGCGGGTCGTCAAGCCCGGCGGGCGGTTGGTGGTGTGCGAATTCTCCACTCCCGTGCGGGAGCCGCTGCGCACGGTCTACATGGAATACCTGATGCGTGCGCTTCCGCGCGTCGCGCGCGCCGTGAGCAGCAATCCCGACGCGTACGTGTACCTGGCCGAGTCGATCCGGGCGTGGCCGGCGCAGGAACAACTCGCTGTGCGTATCGGGGAGGCGGGCTGGCGCGACGTGAAGTGGCGGAATCTGACGGGCGGGATCGCGGCGCTGCACAGCGCGGTGCGCTAGGGCTGCACAGCGCGGTGCGCTAGGGCTGCACAGCGCGGTGCGCTAGGGCTGCACAGCGCGGTGCGCTAGGGCTGCACAGCGCGGTGCGCTAGGGCTGCAC
>NZ_JBHXRF010000008.1:0-106354 GCF_042717545.1 Rhodococcus sp. NPDC058639 | reverse complement strand
GCACAGCGCGGTGCGTCAGGCGAACAACGGCCGGCGGTCCCAGCGCATGGACGCACGTCCGCTCGCCCGCCACGCCCGTGCCACGACGTCGGTGTCCTCGTCGGTCACCAGGTTTCCCATCACGCGCACAGCGACATTCATCAGCGCCCGTGACCGCATCGCGACCGGTCCGGTCGTCGGGAGGAACTTCGGCACGGTGAGCAGGCCGGCCAGCCTCCGTGCGGTCGAGAACGCGGCTCCGTAATGCGCGCGCAGCAACGCGGGCCACTCGCCGGTCAGATCGTCCCGGTCGAGGATCTCTGCGAGCAGGCGCCCGCCCTCGAGTCCGTAATCGATGCCTTCACCGTTGAGGGGATTGACGCAGGCGGCCGCGTCGCCGACAAGCGCCCAGTTGACGCCGGCCACTCCGGACACCGCACCACCCATGGGAAGTAGCGCCGACGCGACCCTGGTCACCGGGCCCAGTCCCCACTCCGCGCGACGCTTGTCCGCATACAGGTCGATCAACGGCCGCAACGATCCTTGCGCGGGCCGCGCGGCCGTGGCAAGCGTGCCGACGCCGATGTTGACCTCGCCGGTTCCGAGCGGGAACACCCAGCCGTAACCCGGTTGCAGGGTTCCCGCATCGTCACGCAACTCGAGGTGCGAGGTGATCCACGGATCGTCGCTCCGCGTGGACGTCGCATAGGCGCGGGCGGCTACGCCGTACGCGGTGTCGCGGTGCCAGCGGCGTCCGAGGACCTTGCCCAGCGGCGAGCGCACTCCGTCTGCGACGACGAGCCGCCGGCACGACACGGTGCGCGGGCCGTCCTCGGTGCGGAGGAGGACGGAGGTCACCCGGTCGCTGTCACGCTCGACGTCGACGGCCTTGGCTCCTTCGACCATCCGGGCACCGGAATCGAGGGCGACCCGGCGGATACGGTCGTCCAACTCGGTGCGGGGCACGGCGCTTCCCATCGAGGGGAACGAGGACTCCGGCCACGGCAACTCGAATCGGCCACCGAACCCCTCGAGGCGCAAGCCGCGGTTGACGGTGTGGGTACGCAACCAATCGCCCAGGCCGAGGCGGTCCAGTTCCGCGACCGCGCGCGGGGTGAGCCCGTCGCCGCAGGTTTTGTCGCGCGGGAAGGTCGCGGCGTCGACCAACAGCACGTCGTGCCCGGCGCGGGCCGCCCATGCCGCAGCCGACGAACCGGCGGGACCGGCACCGACGACGAGAACATCGGTACTGTCGGGAACGCAGGACCGGGATTGCCGCGGCTCTCTTGCGGAGTTTTCGCCCACCACGCGTCCATCCTCTCAGGCACGACTTTCTCGCCTCGACGAGGTGGTGTGGTGGTGGAGCGGCTAGGTTCACTACCGTGAGGCCGAGGCGACAGAGAAGGATGGGTACGTCATCGTGAGCACTGAGGGGGCGGCTCGGACCGCCGGTCCGGCCGACGGGGTATCGAGCACCGTCGTTGCCGGTGTGGAACTCGGCGACCCGGGTCTCGCGACCAGCGTGCGCGACGGACTCGCGAGCGTCGAGGCACTGCTCGTCCAGGAGTTGTCGGACGGTGAAGACTTCCTGACGGAAGCGGCACTGCACCTCGCGAAGGCGGGCGGCAAGCGATTCCGGCCGCTGTTCACGATCCTGACCGCGCAACTCGGCCCCAACCCCGCCGATCCGTCGGTCGTGACGGCGGCGACGGTGGTCGAACTCGTCCACCTCGCGACCCTCTACCACGACGACGTGATGGACGAGGCGACGATGCGGCGGGGCGCTCCGAGCGCGAACGTGCGCTGGAACAACAGCGTCGCCATCCTCGCCGGCGACTACCTGTTCGCCCACGCGTCCCGGCTGGTGTCCACGCTCGGCCCGTCCGCGGTGCAGATCATCGCCGAGACGTTCGCCGAACTCGTGACCGGGCAGATGCGCGAAACCATCGGTGCCCGGGAGCAGCAGGACCCGGTCGAGCACTACCTGCGGGTGGTGTGGGAGAAGACCGGTTCGCTGATCGCGGCGAGCGGCCGATTCGGTGGCACCTTCTCCGGTGGTGACGAAGAGCACGTCGCACGGCTCGAGCGGCTCGGTGACGCCGTCGGTACCGCGTTCCAGATCGTCGACGACATCATCGACATCGCGTCGGTCACGTCCGAATCGGGCAAGACACCCGGAACCGATCTTCGGGAGGGCGTACACACGTTGCCGGTGCTCTACGCGCTGCGCGAGACCGGACCCGACGCGGATCGGTTGCGGGAGCTGCTCGTCGGGCCGATCGACGACGAGGCACACGTCGAGGAGGCCCTCGAACTTCTCGTCCGGTCGCCCGGCATGGAGGCGGCCAAGCAGACCCTCGACACGTATGCCCGGCGGGCGCACGCCGAACTCGAGGCACTGCCTCAGGGGCCCGCCAACGAGGCGTTGCGGCACCTCGTCGACTTCACGATCGCCCGGGTGGGCTGACCTCATCCGACCCGTCCCGGTGGAACCGGGAAGCCCCGCCGTTCGTTGACACGACGTATGGACCACCACCGTGCGAACCACAGACGCGGGGTGGGGGAGGAGCGCGACGTGCACGGGTATGCGAACCGTCTCAAGACGGTCGGGTTGCTGGTGGGAATGTCGGCGCTGATCGTCTTCGTCGGCGCCTTGTTCCAGAACTCGACGATCCTGGTGATCTCGGTGGTGCTGGCGGTCGGTGTGAACGGGTACGCGTACTTCAACAGCGACAAGCTCGCGTTGCGGTCGATGCACGCGCAGCCGATCACCGAGGTCCAGGCACCGGTGATCTACCGGATCGTGCGTGAGCTGGCGACGGCGGCACATCAACCGATGCCGCGGTTGTACGTCAGTCCCACCAACGCGCCCAACGCGTTCGCCACCGGCCGCAATCCACGTAATGCCGCGGTGTGCTGCACCAGCGGGATCCTCGAGATTCTCAACGAGCGCGAACTACGCGCGGTCCTCGGACACGAGTTGTCGCACGTCTACAACCGCGACATCCTGATCTCGTCCGTCGCCGGCGCCATGGCCGCGGTCATCTCCGGTCTCGCCAACTTCGCGTTCTTCGCGGGCGCGTTCGGTGGCAATCGGGGGGGCGGCGCCAATCCGATCGCGCTGTTGCTCGTCTCGTTGCTCGGCCCCATTGCCGCGTCGGTGGTCAAGCTGGCGGTCTCGCGCTCACGTGAGTACCAGGCAGACCAGTCCGGCGCCGAGCTGACGGGTGATCCCCTGGCGCTGGCCTCTGCGCTACGCAAGCTCGAGCGCGGCACCCAGGCCGCGCCGTTGCCGCCGGAGCCGCAACTCGCGGCACAGTCGCACCTGATGATCGCCAACCCGTTCCGGGCCGGCGACAAGATGAGCAGGCTGTTCTCCACCCATCCGCCCATGGAGGAGCGCATCGCGCGGCTGGAGCGCATGGCGGGGTTGCGGTGAGGCAACCCCCGGGTAGATCAGGGGAAGCGCTCGCAGAGGCCCCAGGAGCCCGAAGCCGCAGGAACGACACCGCCCGCGCGTGGAAGCGCGGGGCGGGTGTCGGTGCGGCCGCGTCGCTCTAGCGGTAGTTGACGAACTGAAGCGCGACGTCGAGGTCGGCGTTCTTGAGCAGCGCGATGATGGCCTGCAGATCGTCGCGCTTCTTGCTGCTCACACGCAGCTCTTCACCCTGGATCTGTGCCTTCACGCCCTTGGGGCCTTCGTCACGGATCAGCTTCGTGATCTTCTTCGCATTCTCCTGGCTGATGCCTTGGACGAGGGTGCCGGTGAGCTTGTAGACCTTGCCCGACTGGGTCGGTTCTCCGGTCTCGAGCGACTTGAGGGACAGGTCCCGCCGGATCAGCTTCTCCTTGAACACGTCGAGCGCAGCCTTGACGCGGTCCTCGGTGTCGGCGGTGATCACGATGCTCTCTTCGCCGGACCATTCGATGCTCGCGCCGGTATTGCGGAAGTCGAAGCGGTTCGCGATCTCCTTCGCCGCCTGGTTCAGGGCGTTGTCCACTTCCTGACGGTCGACCTTGCTCACCACATCGAACGACGAATCAGCCACGTCTGTCTCCACTTCGGTCGGTCTGTACGGGGTTGTCATGCCGACGCTATCCGGTCGATCGGCGCCCGTAACCACCCGGTTTGCATTTCGGGGGGGTATGCGTTGTATTCTTCCAACGCATCAGGGACACGGTCCCGAGAGCACCCGGCAGGTTGCCCGAGCGGCCAATGGGAGCGGACTGTAAATCCGTCGGCTTATGCCTACGTAGGTTCGAATCCTACACCTGCCACCACACAGCCCCGGTTCTTCGGAACCGGGGCTGTCGTGTTTTCCGGGGTGGTTTTCCGGGGGTGCCGCGGCGCACGGTCCGCCAGTGGCCGACCACGCGTTGCCGCCGACCGGAGCGTGCGGCGACCGACACGGGTGCGCGACGCTCGAGCGTCGCTTTTGATGCCACTACCTGCTGATTTTGTGCTGACGGCGAGTGTGTGTAATCTTTTGGAGGCCGCAGCGAGCAGAGATGCTCCACGTGGCCGCGCCCCCTTAGCTCAGTCGGCAGAGCGTTTCCATGGTAAGGAAAAGGTCGACGGTTCGATTCCGTCAGGGGGCTCGCTGGATTGTGTGCCTTGATTCCGCGCGGCACATGACACCGAGGCGGTGTAGCTCAGTTGGTAGAGCAAACGACTCATAATCGTTGTGTCGCCGGTTCAAGTCCGGCCATCGCTACCAGAGTTGAATGAACCACCTGATCGATCATGATCAGATTTAACCGAAAGAAGGCATCCCGTGGCCTCCTCTACAGACGTCCGGCCGAAGATCACCTTGGCCTGCGAGGTGTGCAAGCACCGCAACTACATCACCAAGAAGAACCGTCGCAACGACCCCGATCGGCTCGAACTGAAGAAGTTCTGCCCGAACTGCGGTACGCACCAGTCGCACCGCGAGTCGAAGTAGCCTATCTGATCGACGTCGACGCGTAAGGTCTCCGCAATACCGACCGCGCCTGTTGGCGTCCTGGGCGGAATTGCGGAGGTTTTTGCGTATGACAGACGCACTCGTATCCGAAGACTCTGTGGACGTGACCGAACAGGCCGGGATCCAGTTCGATGTCGCCGCGCATGCGAAGTCCATGGTCGGACACCATTACCGTGTGGACGATTTCTACGAAGTCGGTCGCGAGAAGATTCGTGAGTACGCCCGTGCGGTGCTCGACGGACATCCCGCGCACCACGACGAGGACGCAGCCAAGGGCCTCGGATACGACGGCCTGATCGCTCCGCTCACCTTCATCTCGATCGTCGGCATGATCGCGCAGCGCAAGCTGTTCGAGGAAGTCGTCACGGGTTACGACCTGAGTCAGATCATGCAGACCGATCAGCGCCTCGTGTTCCACCGGCCGATCCAGGCAGGCGATCGTCTGTTCTGTGACGTGTACCTGGAGGAATTCCGACAGGCAGCCGGCAGCGACATCATCACCACGAAGAACCTCATCACGGATCAGTTCGACAATCTCGTGCTGACCTCGTGGACCACCTTGGTGGGCCGTACCGGCGGCGAGGTCGACGCCAACATCGCGCACGCGGTCAAGGATGTGATGATGCATGAGCCTTCGTAGCTTCGAAGACGTCGTGGTCGGGGACGAGCTCCCCACCAAGACGGTGACGCTCACGCGCGGCAATCTCGTCAACTATGCCGGTGTGTCGGGTGATCCCAACCCGATTCACTGGAGCGACAAGGTCGCCGAACTTGCCGGCTTGCGCGGCGTCGTCGGTCACGGCATGCTCTCCATGGGCATCGGGGCCGGCTATGTCACGGAGTGGCTGGGAGACCCCGGTGCGGTGAAGGAATACAACGTTCGCTTCACCAGCCCGGTATATGTGGAGGCCGATGAGGCCGCCGCAATCGAGTTCAACGGCAAGATCAAGTCGTTGGACGCGGAAAGCAAGACAGCAGTGGTCGCGATCGTGGCGAAGTCGGAAGGTCGTAAGATCTTCGGGCGGGCCACGGCAACGGTTCGCTTGGCCTGACGGCCGGGCGGATTGGGTTTGTCCCGGGGCAATGCAGTACACTAAAGCTTCTGGGATCGTATAGCGCAGCGCGCTGCTCTTCGGTGCTCGTTCAAAGCCGATGGGGTAGCGCGCGTGTCATGTGATCGCAGACGGGTCGATCGACAAGGTGCTCGTTCGAGACACCGATGATCGACCAAAGGGGCGTAGCTCAATTGGCAGAGCAGCGGTCTCCAAAACCGCAGGTTGCAGGTTCAAGTCCTGTCGCCCCTGCCCCCGGACTGCCAGCGACCGAGAGGAACGATGTGAGCGAGGAGCGCGGTAAGCGCCTCAGCGACACCGGAGGGTTCACCCCCCGCGACGCTGGACCGGCAACCGGCGCAACCCCCGACGATTCCTCTGCGGTAACGAGGCCGAGCGGCAAGCGAGTCGCTCGCTCGTCCGATGGTGGACGAGTTTCCGTCGCCAAGGATTCCGATCCGGCAGGTTCGCGCCGTGCCAGGTCTGCCGTCGCGACCGGTGACATCTCCGGGGACAAGAAGCCCGAGAACATCTTCAAGCGCCTGCGTCGCTACTTCCGTGAGGTCATCGCCGAGCTCCGCAAGGTGATCTGGCCGAATCGCAAGCAGCTGACCACCTACACGATCGTCGTGGTGGTCTTTGTGGCTGTGATGACGGCGTTCATCTTCGGCTTGGATCTGGCGTTCGTGCAGGGCGTCAGCTGGTTGTTCGGCTAGCGCACGCGCGCCTGCAAATTTGATCGACGAGAGGAAAAGTGCCGGTGAGCACCCCCGAGAACGACTCCTACGAGGCTTCGGCCGAAGAGCACGTTTCGGACGAGGTTTTCGTTGACGACGCGGCGTCCGCCGAGGCCGTCGATGCCGACGCGACGCCCGAGAACGTCGATGACCTTGCCCCTGCCGGTGAGGATGCCGACGCATCCACCGAAGGTGGCGAGCCCGAGGTCGAGGTCGAGGTCGATCCTGCCGAGGCTCTGGAGAAGCAGCTTCGCCTCGAAGCCGGTGACTGGTATGTGATCCACTCGTACGCCGGTTACGAGAACAAGGTGAAGGCCAACCTCGAGACCCGCGTGCAGAACCTGGACCTGGGTGAGTACATCTTCCAGGTCGAGGTGCCCACGGAAGAGGTCACCGAGATCAAGAACGGGCAGCGCAAGCTGGTCAACCGCAAGGTTCTGCCCGGTTACATCCTGGTTCGCATGGAGCTGAACGACGAGTCGTGGGGCGCCGTGCGCAACACGCCCGGCGTGACCGGCTTCGTCGGTGCGACCTCCCGTCCGTCGCCGCTGACGATCAAGGAGGTCGTGAAGTTCCTCCTCCCGCAGCAGGCGAAGAAGAAGCCCGCGGCCGGAACGTCGGCCGCCGGCGAGCAGTCGGCCGCCGCGTCGTCGAAGCCCACCATCGAGGTGGACTTCGAGGTCGGGGAGTCCGTGACCGTGATGGACGGTCCGTTCGCTACGCTGCCCGCGTCCATCAGCGAAGTAAATGCCGAGCAGCAGAAGCTCAAGGTCCTGGTGTCGATCTTCGGTCGTGAGACCCCCGTGGAGTTGTCCTTCACGCAGGTTTCGAAGATCTGACGCACGAAAGCTTGCAGTAGCAATACGCAAGAACCACACCGAGCAAGAAACTTAGGAATAGAGATGCCCCCCAAGAAGAAGAAGATCGCCGGGCTCATCAAGCTCCAGATCCAGGCCGGCGCGGCCAATCCGGCGCCTCCGGTCGGCCCCGCGCTGGGTCAGCACGGCGTCAACATCATGGAGTTCTGCAAGGCGTACAACGCAGCGACCGAGTCGCAGCGCGGCAACGTCGTGCCGGTCGAGATCACGGTCTACGAAGACCGCTCGTTCGACTTCAAGCTGAAGACGCCTCCGGCTGCCAAGCTGCTGCTCAAGGCAGCGGGCGTGCAGAAGGGCTCCGGCGAGCCGCACAAGACCAAGGTCGCCACGGTGACCATGGATCAGGTGCGCGAGATCGCCAAGACCAAGCAGGAAGACCTGAACGCCAACGACGTCGAGGCCGCCGCGAAGATCATCGCCGGCACCGCGCGTTCGATGGGCATCACGGTCGAGGGCTGAGAATCCCTCACCGGTCGGAAGGGACGGGTTCCCCTCCGGCTGCAGCACCACCACGTGGGAGGGCCGGCCAGGTCCGCAACCACTCCCGAACCATTCACCGCAAGGTGAGAAGTTAGGAAAGAACATGGCAAAGCGCAGCAAGGCATACCTCGCCGCCGCCGAGAAGATCGACTCCGACGCTCTCTACAGCCCCCTCGCAGCCGCAAAGCTCGCGCAGGAGACGGCCTCGAAGAACACCGACAGCACGGTCGAGGTCGCAATGCGCCTCGGCGTCGACCCCCGTAAGGCCGACCAGATGGTCCGCGGCACGGTCAACCTGCCCCACGGCACGGGTAAGACCGCTCGCGTCATCGTCTTCGCCGTCGGCGAGAAGGCTGCCGAGGCAGAGGCCGCAGGCGCCGACGTCGTCGGTGCAGAGGACCTGATCGAGCGGATTCAGGGCGGCTGGCTGGACTTCGACGCCGCGATCGCGACGCCGGACCAGATGGCCAAGGTCGGTCGTATCGCACGCGTCCTCGGCCCGCGTGGCCTCATGCCGAACCCGAAGACCGGCACCGTCACGCCGGACGTCGCGAAGGCTGTCACGGATATCAAGGGCGGCAAGATCAACTTCCGCGTCGACAAGAACGCCAACCTTCACTTCGTGATCGGTAAGGCATCCTTCGGCGACACCAAGCTGGTCGAGAACTACGCGGCTGCCCTCGACGAGGTGCTCCGTGCGAAGCCCTCGAGCGCGAAGGGCCGCTACATCAAGAAGATCACGATCGCTACGACCACCGGACCGGGCATCCCGGTGGATCCGCAGCGCACGCGTAACCTTCTCGAGGTTGCAGAGTAGATCGCTCGTTCACGCGAGTACGCACTCCGAACGGCCGGCACAGGATCCCTGTGCCGGCCGTTTTGCGTTCTGCCAGCGTGGTCCGCTACAGTAGGCGGGTAGTTCGGCATTGTGTCGATCTCCACCCCGATCATGTTCTACCAAAGACCGTTGGTCACCGAGGTTGCTTGCAGCATCGGTTGAAGGTCCGGATTCATCCGGCGGCCCACGCAGGAGGACGAGGTTAGGGGAGTTGCGAAATGATCGCCTCCGTGCGGTTCTGATCCCTCTCTCACGCCCCGTGTGCCCTGCGCCGGGGCGTTTGTCGTTCCCGGCCCGACGGTTCCCGGTGGGACGTCCCATTCGGGACACCGGGAAAACGACTGTTACTGAGAGGAGGCGAAGTATGGCAAAGCCCGAGAAGGTTTCCGCAGTTGCGGAGATCACCGAGCAGTTCAAGAGCTCGACGGCCGCCGTGATCACGGAATACCGTGGTCTTTCGGTGGGAAGTCTGACTGAGCTGCGTCGCGCTCTCGGAGAGGGTGCTACCTACTCCGTCGCCAAGAACACCCTGGTCAAGCGCGCCGCCGCAGAGGCGGGCGTCGAGGGTCTCGACGATCTGTTCGTCGGTCCGACCGCCATCGCGTTCGTCAAGGGCGAGCCGGTGGACGCAGCGAAGGCCCTCAAGGCCTTCGCGAAGGACAACAAGGCACTCGTCATCAAGGGCGGGTACATGGACGGCGGCATGCTGTCTGTGGACCAGGTCAACCAGATCGCGGACCTCGAGTCCCGCGAGGTGCTGTTGGCCAAGCTCGCCGGCGCGATGAAGGGCAACTTGGCAAAGGCCGCGAGCCTGTTCAATGCTCCCGCTTCGCAGGTGGCTCGCCTTGCGGCCGCCCTGCAGGAGAAGAAGGAAGCCGAAGAGGCAGCCTGACGCTGATCCGCATCACCGCGTATCGCTGAACAAATCCACGCACGCTCCGGCGTGCACCATCCCATCCGGTCGCGGATCAGCGACATGGGACTTACAGGAAGGACCGCCATCATGGCGAAGCTCACCACCGAAGAGCTGCTCGACGCGTTCAAGGAACTGACCCTGCTCGAGCTCTCGGAGTTCGTGAAGGCATTCGAGGAGACCTTCGAGGTCACCGCTGCTGCTCCGGTCGCCGTTGCCGCTGCCGGCGCTCCGGCCGCTGCTGCCGAGGCTGCTGAAGAGCAGGACGAGTTCGACGTCATCCTCGAAGGTGCCGGCGAGAAGAAGATCCAGGTCATCAAGGTCGTTCGCGAGATCGTCTCCGGCCTGGGCCTGAAGGAAGCCAAGGACCTCGTCGAGGGTGCTCCGAAGCCGATCCTCGAGAAGGTTGCCAAGGACGCTGCCGAGGCTGCCAAGGCGAAGCTCGAGGACGCCGGCGCCAAGGTCTCCGTCAAGTAAGACGGTTTCCCCTCGCGCGGGCGGGACGGTCTCCGTCCCTCTCGTGCGGCGTTGCTCCGAAGACCGCCCCCACGGATTTGTTCCGTGGGGGCGGTCTTTTCGGTATTACGGGACTCGCGGTGTCGTCGCCCACTCGAACGGCACCCTGCGGCCCGGCGACTTCGGGTGTTGTGCGGCATCGACGCAGGTCAGAGCATAAGTCGACCTATGTTGCTCCTTGGGAATCCCTTTACTTACTTTGGAGTAGGGTCACTTGTCACGGGCACCACCTCGATGCGATAGAGTGGCGCAACCCACATCGGGAACGGGATCGAAGAGCGCGGAGGTAATCGTGGGCGTCGAGGTGTCCGTCGAGGGACTGACCAAGTCCTTCGGCTCGCAGCGGATCTGGCAGGACGTGACTCTGACCCTCCCCCCCGGCGAGGTGAGCGTGCTGCTCGGACCTTCGGGTACGGGTAAATCGGTATTCCTGAAGTCGCTGATCGGCCTGCTGCGCCCGGAGCAGGGCTCGATCATCATCGATGGCACCGACATCCTGCAGTGCTCGAGCAAAGAACTCTACGAGATCCGCAAACTGTTCGGCGTGCTGTTCCAGGACGGCGCGTTGTTCGGCTCGATGAACCTGTACGACAACGTTGCCTTCCCCCTGCGGGAGCACACCAAGAAGTCCGAGTCCGACGTTCGCAAGATCGTGATGAGCAAGCTCGAACTGGTCGGTCTGCTCGGCGCGGAAGACAAGCTGCCCGGTGAGATCTCCGGTGGTATGCGCAAGCGCGCGGGCCTGGCCCGTGCGCTGGTGCTCGACCCCGAGATCATCCTGGTCGACGAGCCGGACTCCGGCCTCGACCCGGTCCGGACCACCTATATCTCGCAGACCCTGATCGACATCAATGCCGAGATCGACGCGACTATCCTCATCGTGTCGCACAACATCAATCTCGCTCGCACGGTGCCCGACAACATCGGCATGCTGTTCCGCCGCCAGTTGGTGATGTTCGGTCCGCGTGAGGTGCTGCTGACCTCGGACGAACCGGTGGTCAAGCAGTTCCTCAACGGCACGATGATCGGTCCGATCGGCATGTCGGAGGAGAAGGACGAAGCGCAGATGGCTCACGAGCAGGCGCTCGTGGACGCCGGTCACCACGCCGGCGGCGTCGAAGATGTCGAAGGCATCGTGCCGCAGATGAAAGCCACTCCCGGTATGCCGTTCCGTCAGGCCGTCGCGCGCCGGAAGGACCGTGTGCGGCAGATCCTGCACACGCTTCCGTCCGTTGCCCAGAGTGCGATTCTCGAATCGCTCGACGAAGACGACACGCCCATGGCCGCACCGGGACAGCACGGGCAGGCATCGGGATACCACGATGATCTCGACGCCGACACGCAGGTAATTCCCGTGTACTCCCCAGAGCAGCACGGTCAGCCGCAGGGCCAGAAGTAGGAGATTAGATGGGGGCTGGTAGCTCGCTGTTGCGTCCCGCGCACGGCGCACTCACCCAAGCCGGAAATATCGTCGAGCTTTTCGTCGACGTCGTGAGAAACACGTTCCGCCGACCGTTCCAGTTTCGCGAGTTCATCGAGCAGGCGTGGTTCATCGCCAGTGTGACGATCCTGCCGACCGCGCTCGTGGCGATTCCGTTCGGTGCGGTCGTGTCGCTTCAGACCGGTTCGTTGATCAAGCAGCTCGGGGCCGAATCGTTCACCGGCGCAGCCAGTGTGCTTGCGGTCATCCAGCAGGGCAGCCCGATCGTGACAGCTCTGCTGATCGCCGGGGCAGCGGGCTCGGCGGTCACAGCCGACCTCGGGTCACGGACGATCCGCGAGGAGATCGACGCGATGGAAGTGCTGGGTATCAACCCGGTGCAACGTCTCGTCGTACCCCGCGTACTGGCCATGGTGCTCGTGGCGCTGCTGCTCAACGGACTCGTCTCCGTCGTGGGCATCGCAGGCGGGTACTTCTTCAACGTCGTCCTGCAGGGCGGTACACCCGGTGCGTATCTCGCGTCCTTCTCGGCGCTCGCCCAGCTACCCGATCTGTACGTCGCCGAACTCAAGGCAGCGATCTTCGGTCTCATCGCCGGCGTGGTCGCCTGCTACAAGGGCTTGCACCCCGGCCCCGGGCCGAAGGGCGTGGGGGAGGCAGTGAACCAGACCGTGGTCATCACGTTCCTGTTGCTCTTCTTCGCCAACCTGATCTTGACGATGGTGTATCTGCAGGTTGTACCTGCGAAGGGATCTTGACGCCATGACAATCTCGAAAGGCCGCGGAGATCTCGTTCTTCTCCGGGGTCGCAAAGTGCTGCGCGCTCCTCTCAACGTGCTCGATCGCGCCGGCGAGCAGATGTCCTTCTACGCGCGTGCCGTCGCGTGGACACCGCGCACCATCACCCACTACCGCAAGGAAGTGCTCCGGCTGCTCGCCGAGGTCACCTTCGGAAGCGGAGCGCTCGCAGTCATCGGCGGCACGATCGGCGTCATCGCCATGATGTCGGGCTTCACCGGCGTCGTCGTCGGGCTCCAGGGCTTCGCGGCGCTCGAGCAGCTCGGCTCCTCGGTGCTCACAGGCTTCCTGTCCGCGTACGTCAACACCCGCGAACTGGCACCGGTGGTTGCGGCGCTCGCGTTGTCGGCCACCGTCGGATGTGGTTTCACCGCCCAACTCGGGGCGATGCGCATCAGCGAAGAGATCGATGCGCTCGAAGTGATGGCTGTGCCGTCCGTCCCGTTTCTCGTGACGTCGCGCATGATCGCCGGTTTCGTGGCGGTCATCCCGCTCTACATCATCGGCCTGCTCGCGGCATATCTCGCGACGCGCGTGATCAGCACACTGTTCAACGGCCAGTCCAGCGGGTCGTACGACCACTATTTCTACTTGTTCCTGCCACCTGCGGACGTACTCTATTCGTTCGGAAAAGTGCTGGTCTTCGCGTTCGTGCTCATCCTGATCCACTGCTACTACGGCTTCCACGCCAGCGGTGGCCCGGCAGGTGTCGGTGTAGCGGTAGGGCGGGCGGTCCGCACCGCGATCGTCACGATCGCCGTGCTCGACTTCTTCCTGAGCCTCGCGATCTGGGGCACGACGACGACGGTGAGGATTGCCGGATGAGCGAACCCACTTCGGTGCTGCGACGGCGCGTTCTCGGCCTGGTGTTCTTCCTCGTCGTGGGCTTGTTCCTGTATTTCACCATCGCGATCTACAACAAGACGTTCACCAAGATCGTGGAAGTCGACGTGCTCACCGACAGCATCGGAAACGCGCTTCCCCAGAACGCCGACGTCAAGGTTCGAGGCGTGAACGTGGGAGAGGTCCGCGGCACGAGCGCAGAAGAAGGCCGGGTCACGGCGCATCTGGCACTGAATCCGGACATGGTGGAGAAGATTCCGTCCAATGCCACAGCCCAGTTGCTTCCCAAGACGCTTTTCGGCGAGCGGTACATCTCGCTGATCATCCCGGACGAGCCGGCCGACCCCGTGCAGCCCGGTGACGTGCTGATGCAGGACACCAGCCAGCGCACCGCTGAACTGAGCGAAGTGCTCGACGGGCTCCTTCCGTTGCTCGAGGCGATTCCCCCGCAGGATCTCGCGAACACTCTCGGTGCCCTCGCGCAGGGTCTGAGCGGACGCGGCGAAACACTCGGCCGTACGGTCGACCAGCTCGAGCAGGTGTTCCGTGAAGTCAATGTCGAACTACCCACGTTGCAGGAGGACCTGCAAGGGCTCGCCGACTTCTCCCAGACCTACGCGGACGCTGCGCCGGACCTCGTCGACGCACTGAACAACTTTCGGACCACGGGCGGCACGGTGGTCGAGCAGCAGAACCAGATCCGGACACTGCTCGCCAGTGCCACCGGCGCGTCGTCGGTCACCGCGGATTTCGTCGACACGAACGCGAACTCGATCATCAGCCTGTCGGCCGATTCGAAGGAGGCGCTGCAACTGCTCGCCCGATACTCCCCGTCCTTCCCGTGCACGTTCAAGGGCTTCGCCGATGCGCTGCCCGCGGCTGCCGGAGTGCTCGCTGCGGACGACCCGTTCCCCGGTGTGCGCGCCAATATCCAGTTCACCAATCCCAAGGGGCGGTACCTCCCCAATCAGGACGAACCCCGGCTGCTCGACGACCGTGGTCCGGCCTGCTACCTCGACGTCACCGCGCCCGGACGGAAGTTCCCCCAGTACCCGGGCGGCTCGGTCAACGACGGGTCCTACCAGGTCCCCTCGCGTAATCCCGGGCCCGCGAACATCCCGATATTCCCGGCACCCGAGGGCTCGGGTGTGCCGGACGCGGTGAGCGAGATCATCGGTACCTCGCCCGACACGACGTCGACGGTGTCCTACACCGGTTCGAACGCGGAGCAGGACACACTCGACGTGATCTACGGCCAGGCCGCCGGTATGGCACCGGAAGACGTACCCACCTGGACCACCCGGCTGGGTGCACCGGCGATGCGAGGGACGGAGGTGAGCATCGGATGAAAAGCCTTGTCGCTCCTTTGACCAAGCTCATCGTCTTCGCCCTCGTCACGATCGTCGCGACAGGTATTCTCGCGGCCACGATCGCCAGTGTCGGCGGTGGCGGTGGTACGAAGTTCCACGCGATCTTCTCCGACGTCACCTCGCTCAACGAGGGCGACGACGTGCGCATCGCAGGCGTGCGGGTCGGGCAGGTGGACAAGATCGCGATCGTCAACGACCGCGAAGCCCGCGTCACCTTCTCGCTCGAACAGCGCGACTGGATCCCCGCCGGGGCCACAGCGACGATCAGGTTCCGGAACCTGGTGGGTCAGCGCTACATCGCGCTCGCCGAGGGCGAGAGCAAACAGGGAATGAAAATGACGGCGGGAGAGACCATCCCGCTCGAACGGACCCGCCCGGCCGTCAACCTCACCACGCTCTTCGACGGGTTCAGACCGCTGTTCCAGACACTCAGCGCCGATGACGTGAACAAGTTGTCGTACCAGATCATCCAGGTCTTCCAAGGGGAGGCCGGTACCGTCAGCGACCTCGTGCGCAGCACCGCGAGCCTCACCAACACCATCGCGGACAAGGACAGGGTGATCGGTGCCGTGATCGACAATCTCAACACCGTCCTGGCGACGGTCGACGAGCGCGATCGGCAACTCGACTCGCTGCTCGTCAACACGCAGGCACTGGTCAGCGGCCTCGCCGCCGACCGCGACACGGTGGGTTCGGCGGTCCAGTCGCTCGCAGGTCTGACCGACGCGGTCTCGGACGTACTCGAACCGACACGTCCGTCGATCTCGCAGTCGATCACCGCCCTCGAACAGGTCTCCTCCACGCTCAACGCGAACCGTGACGATCTCGACAAGGTGCTCGAGACCCTCCCGGTCAAGTTGGAGAAGCTGGGCAGGGTTGCGAGCTACGGCTCGTGGTTCCAGTTCTATCTGTGCGGTATCGACATCGTGGCCGGCCCCGGATCGATTCCCTACCTGAACCTGCCGACGGGTCTCCCCACCGTGAACCAACCCATCTACACGAATGCGGCGCAGCGATGCACGCAGGAGGGGATGCAGGAGTTGCAGGGACGATGAGCAAACGCCGCAGTCCGGCCGCAGCCGGTGCCCTGGGCATCGTCGTAATTCTGCTGGCCACAGTGTCCGCCTTCTTTCTCGGTTCGCTGCCGATCATCGGAGCGGGCGTCACCTACGAAGCCGAATTCAGCGAAGCCGCCGGTCTCAAGCCCAGCAACGAAGTACGCATTGCCGGGGTCAAGGTCGGCCAGGTCACCGGTGTCGAACTCGAGGGCGACCGCGTCGTCGTCTCCTTCAAGGTTCAGGACGCGTGGGTCGGCAACGACACGTCCGCCTCGATCCAGATCAAGACGATCCTGGGCCAGAAGTATCTCGCCCTGGACCCGCGCGGCACCGAGGTCCTCCGCGCCGACACACGCATCCCGATGGAACGCACGGTCGCGCCGTACGACGTGATCGAGGCGTTCTCGTCGGCCGCCACGACTCTCGGCGAGATCGATACCGACCAGCTCGCCACGGGTTTCCAGGCACTTTCCGAGGCGTTCTCCGAAACCCCCGACGACTTCCGGGCGTCGCTCGACGGTGTGAGCCGCTTGTCGGAGACCGTGGCCAGCCGCGATCAGGAGCTGAAGAAACTGCTCGGCGCGACGAGCAACGTCTCGAAGGTGCTCGCGGACCGGAACGCCGAATTCAACCGGCTCCTGAGCGACGGCGCCTTGCTTGTCGCCGAATTGAACAACCGTCAGCAGGCGATATCCCAGCTCCTCGACGGAACCAAACGGCTCTCCACCGAACTGTCCGGTCTGGTGCAGGAGAACGAGGAATCCATCGGGCCGGCCTTGCAGCAGCTACGCGGAGTCGTGCAGATCTTGCAGGAGAACAACGACAATCTTGCCCGCGCGGTGGAGTTGTACGAGCCGTTCGTTCGCGTCTACTCCAACGTCGTCGGTAACGGTCGCTGGTTCGATCAGGTCATCGTCAACCTCACACCGCCGGGGCTGCCCGAGATTCCGGGCTATCGCGATCCCGCCCGCCAGATGGAAGGAGTGAACTGATGGCGCACTCCGAAGACCGCGACACCCCGTCGGGTCGCAACCGCATCGCGATCATCGCGCTCGTGGTGGCTGTGGTGGTCGCGGCCGGTGCGGGCGGCTGGTGGCTGTGGACCCGGGCCGGAACGACGAACATCACGGCCTATTTCGACAACAGCGTCGGCATCTACCAAGGTTCCGGTGTGCGTGTGCTGGGTGTCGAGGTCGGTACGGTGACCTCTGTCGAACCCCAGGGCGACGTCGTGAAAGTCGGTATCCGTGTCGACCGGGGCGTCGACATCCCCGCCGACGCGCAGGCCGTGCAGATCAGCCCCTCCGTGGTGGCCGACCGCTACGTCCAGCTCACGCCTGCCTACTCCGGCGGCGACAAGATGGAGAACGGTGCGGTGATCGAACGTGAGCGCACCGCCACTCCGGTGGAAGTCGATCAGCTCTATGCGAGCATCGACGACCTGTCGCGTGCTCTCGGGCCCGAAGGCGCCAACCGCGACGGGGCTCTGACCGAGTTCGTCGAGGTGGGTGCGGAAAACCTGGCGGGCAACGGTGCCGCACTCGGACAGAGCATCGATCAGCTGTCCGCGGCCGCACGGACCCTCAACGAATCGCGTGGCGATCTGTTCGGCACGATCGAGAACCTGCAGGTCTTCGTCAGCGCACTGGCCGCCAACGACCAGCAGGTCCGCCAATTCAACACCCAGCTCGCGGACCTGTCGGGGTTCCTCGCCGGCGAACGCGAGAATCTCGGACAGGCGGTGAACCAGCTGTCGGTGACGCTGGGGGAGGTCGCGACCTTCGTGCGCGACAACCAGACCGCACTTCAGGACAACGTCGACGCTCTCGTGCCGGTCACCACCACCCTCGCGGAGCGTCGGGAGTCGCTGGTGAACTCGCTCACGCTGCTCCCGCTCGCCGTGAGCAACCTCGTCAATTCGTATGATGCGGAAGCCGGCGTTCTGGCGTCGCGTCTCGTCCTGACCGACCTGCAGGACCCTGCCGGTGCGGTGTGCAATCTCATCGACGTGGGCCGACTCGTGCCGGGTGACCCACGCTTCGAACAACTCGGCAGGCAGATGCAACCGCTCATCGACCGGTGCGACGTCATCGCGGGACAGGTGACCGCGGCCCAGAAGACCCCGGACCTGATCCTCCCGTTCGGAATTCTCAGCGGCGAGAACATTCAGCGTCAGGTCGTTCCGGGCACGGTGCCGGGTGTCGAATCACCCCGGCTCGATCTCGAAGGTCAAGGGGGTACCCGGTGAGCGGCACGGTCAGGTCGGCGCGGGCCACCGTTCTCGGCGCGGGCGCATGCGTGGTCGCGCTCGCGGTCTCGGGCTGCGGTGGACTCTCCGGCGTTCCGCTCCCCGGCGGCGCGGATGTCGGTAGTTCGCCGATCCGGGTGGCGATCCAGTTCGAGGACGTCCTCGACCTCGTCCCGCAGTCGACGGTAAAGGTCGACGGCGTGCCTGTGGGCCGTGTGGAGTCGATCGGGGTGGCACCGAACGACGGCTGGACCGCGGACGTGGAGATCGTGCTCGATTCCGCGGTGGATCTCCCGCAGAACTCGTTCGCCTCCGTCGAGCAGACCAGTTTGCTCGGTGAGAAGTTCGTCCAGCTCACCAGACCCGAGGACGAGCCCCCGGTCGGCAGGCTCTCCGACGGAGATGTCATTCCGCTCGATCGCACCCGTCACGCCACCGAGATCGAACCTGTTCTGGGTGCTCTGTCGCTGTTGCTCAACGGTGGTGGTGTCGGTCAGATCGCACCGGTGGTGAAGGAACTCTCCAGCGCGTTCGACGGCAGGGAAGGCACGACGCGGAGCCTGCTCGAGCAGGCCGAAACCCTCATCACCGGACTCGACGAGCAACGCAACGACATCACGCGTGCGCTGGACGGGCTCGATGCACTCACCGTGCGGGTCGCCGAGCAGAACGACAAGATCGCCGCGGTACTCGACGAGTTGCCCGTGGCCACGGAAGTGCTCGAACAACAACGTCCCGAGCTGACCGAACTGCTCGCCCAACTGGACAGGCTGGGCGTCGCCGGTGTCGGCGTGCTCGAACAGTCGAAGGAAGACCTCATCGCGGATCTGCTGGCACTTCGCCCGACCCTGCAGCAATTGGCCGCGTCGGGAGACGACCTCGTCGAGGCTCTGCCGTTCATTCCCACGGTGCCGTTCCCGGACGGTGTGGAACGGATCGCGCTCGGTGGCTCGGTGAACCTGTTCCTGGCCGTCGATCTGCAGATCGGTGACGCACTGGCGGCGCTCGGTGTGGGTCAGGGCGAGCCGGAATACCGACAGCCCAAATTCGGCAACCCGAAGCCGGTCGTCGATCCCTCGAACCCCTACTACAACGGCAACGGCCCGGCAGTCGGCTGGCCGACCGTCTCGCTGGTCCCTGAACTTCCCCTGCCGACACTGCCCGGGCTGGCGCTGCCGGAAGGGGTGTCGCTGCCGGACGGTATCGACATCCCTGGCCTCGGCGAGGCCGCGGCCGGTACCGGGGAAGGTCCCCCCGGTGGCGAAGGGGCAGCACCCGCGCCCTCGAACCCGCTGGAGGGATTGTTGAACGGTCTCGGATTCGGGGGTGGACAGTGAGATCACGTCTCGTGCAGTTCCAGTTGGTGGCCTTCGTGGTGATCGCCGTCCTCGGCCTGCTGTACGTCGGTGCCCGCTACGTGCGGCTCGACAACCTGATGGGTTTCGGGCAGTACACCGTGAACGCACGGTTCCCCGACTCCGGCGGTGTCTTCGAGAACGCCGAGGTCACCTATCTGGGTGTGCCCGTAGGCCGGGTCGGTCCACTGACCCTCACCTCCGACGGCATCGACGTCGAGTTGCGCCTCGACAACGGCGGCCCTTCGATTCCCGCGGCGACCCGTGCCGTGGTGGCGAACCGGTCGGCGATCGGCGAGCAGTACGTGGACCTCCGGCCCACGAGTGCCGACGGCCCGTATCTCGTCGAAGGCTCGGTGGTGGAGTCCACCGCCGAGGATCTCCCGACACCGGTCGAAGATCTGCTCGTCAGCACGAGCGAACTCGTGAACTCCGTGCCGGTCGAGCCGTTGCGCACCGTGGTCACCGAACTCGGTGCCGCTCTCGACGGGCGAGGAGGCGACCTCCAGTTGCTGGTCGATTCGCTCGCGGGCCTCAGTGAGTCCGGGGTGCAGTACCTCCCGCAGACACTCGCGTTGATCCGTGACAGTCAGACGGTGCTCGACACCCAGTCCGAGCAGTCGTCGTCGATCCGGCAGTTCAGTTCCGACCTCGAACTCGTCACGGCGCAGTTGCGCGACAGCGACCCGGATATCCGGCGGTTGATCGAGACCGGAACCGACGCGAGCGACCAGCTGTCGCAGCTCATCGCCGGTTCCGGACCGGGCCTCACCGCGAATCTGACCAATCTCGCCTCGCTCGGGGAAGCCCTCGCCCCGCAGGCGATCGCCCTGCAGCCGCTGCTTGCGTTCCTGCCCGCGGTCGCGGGCAGTGCGGGCACCGTCGCGCCCGGCGACGGCACGGTCAAACAGGGAATCGTCCTGGAGACGAACAACCCGCCGTCGTGCACCATCGGGTACGAAGGAACGCAGGAGATCCTTGCCCGGATGAGAGCCGAGGATCCGAACTTCGACGACACCCAGCAGGACTTCCCGTTCAACACCGAGGCGTCGTGCGAGGTGCCGCAGGGGAGCGTCACCGGTGTGCGCAGCGCCAACCGGATCGTGTTCGCCGATCCGGCGACGATCCAGCCCTGGGACTTCACGCCGAAGAAGGACCCGGACCGTCTGAATCTGAACCCGGTGGCGACGCAGCTGGCGCCGTTGCTCGGAGTCACCCCCAAGTGAGCAGTGAGTAGGTTGTTGGAGTGAGTGCATCAGAAACCTCCGTCGTCGCGCCCGACGAGCGGACGTCTTCGGAGAAGGAGCCCAACCGGACCGGCCGCAGTTCGTCGCGCACATGGGCACTGCCCATGGTGAGTGTGCTGGCCGTGATCGCCCTCGGCGCCGCAGCGTGGTTCGGGTACGGCTGGGGCAGGGCCCTTTTCGTCGATCGGCCGGTGGCCGATGCGCGGGATGCCGCCCTCTCGGGTGCGTACCAGGCGGCGATCAACCTCAACAGTGTCGATGCGGAGAACGTCGATGCGTCGATCGAGAACATGCGGTCGTCGATCACCGGTGAGGCGCTCGAAAACGATTTGGCCGCCACCGAGCAGCAGATCCGCGATCAGGTCGCCCAGACCGGGACGAGCATGTCCGGCGAAGTGCTGTTCGGGACGCTCACCGAGCTGAACACCGACGACGATGTCGCGAAGGCGCTGGTCGTGCTCGCGGTGCGCACCACGACGCCGCAGAACTTCGTGACCAACAAGGTGTCGGTCAACGTCTCTCTCCGGGAGGACGGCGGCGTGTGGAAGGCCGAGACGATCGAGCCTCTCGGCTCTGTGCAGATGGAGGCCGGCCCCGTCCCGGGTGCGGCGCAGCCGGAAGCAGGCGACGCCGCCCCGGCCGAACCTGCCCCGGTCGAGCCCGCCCCCGAGGGGACCGAGGGACCGTGAGAGCCGGCGAGCGCTTCCGGCGCATGAGTCTGCTCGAACCGATGAAGGAGTGTGTGTAGTGCCACCGCAGCGACGGAATCCCGGACAGTTCGGACCGCCGCGTCGGCGCCCGAAGATCGCGGGATCCACTCGTGCGCGCTCGTCCGACGCCTCGAACGACCGCCCCATCGGCGAGGGTGCTGCCGCCGAGACACCTGCTGTCGAGACGCCGGGGGTCGAGACCCCTGCTGTCGAGACACCGGCCGAATCATCTGCGGGAGACACGCCGGTCCGTGAGGCGCCCGCCGTCGAGACGTCCGCGCCGGAGTCGCCTGCGGCCGAGCCCTCCGATACCGACGGGGTGTCGGTGGTCGAGTCCGGCGAGCGCGCAGAAGCGACACCCGGCGATGCTGCGCCAGACGACGTGACACCCGGCGAGGCGAAGACGGACGAGGCGAAGACGGACGGCAAGACGCCGCCTGCCCGCGCGTCCGGCATCGCGTCAGCGGCGGAACCGGCACGCAGAAACCGGAGCATGCGTCCGGTGCTGGCGATAGGCGTGGTCGCGCTCGTACTCGCCGCTGTGGCCGTCGTTGCGGCCTTCCGTCCGGGGACCAGCGTGTCGAACGAGGCGTGGGTCGACGCCGCGGCCACCCGCGAGGTCACCGACGCCGCCAAGCACGCGATCGAGGCCATGCACGGTTACAACTACGAGACCATCGACGAGGACTTCGCGGAGATCCGTGGGTTGCTGACCCCGGAGCGCCTCGAGGAATTCGATGCGACGGCCGAGGTGACCAAGCAGGCGGCGATCCAGACGCGCACCGTGACGGAGGTGAACGTCCTGCACATCGGAACATCTGTGCTCGACGAGACACAGGCCGAGGTCGCCGCTTACATCAACGTCAGCGCGACCGGCGACGGAATCGCGCAGGGGAGTGCGCAGGCGCCCGTGCTGGTGCGGATGGAGAAGACCGGCGGGCAGTGGCTGGTGTCGGAGATCCGGGACCGGTGACGGCCCACACGGTGCCGGCCCGGATTCGCACGATCTCGGTCCCACGCAAGGCTTGACGCGGAGCGCGTGAACGGTCACTCTATCGGTACGCCTGTGCGGTTCGTTCCTTCCAGCCGCTTGCCAGGTTTCTTTGAGGCACCCCTGTGGACATCTGCATTTTCTTGGTGTAGGCTCGTTCTTTGCGCTGGCTGCCTCCTGTCCACTCCTCGTTTGCCGAGTTGGATTTCACCCCGAGGGTGAGATCGTCCCGGTTCTTCGGTGGAGTTCTCGTTCGGGTTGTAACCAGCGAAAACGCCCCACATGAAGAAGCAGGTACAGCGGCGGTCGCACCGGTTGGAGCGTCCCGCGTGAGGTGCTGGAAGGACGCATCTTGGCAGTCTCTAGCCAGACCAAGGTAGTAGCCGGAATCCCCGGAGCCCCGAAGAGGGTGTCGTTCGCGAAAATTCGCGAGCCTCTCGAAGTCCCAGGACTCCTCGATATACAAACAGATTCCTTCGAATGGTTGATCGGATCCGAGCGCTGGCGCGCAAAGGCTGCCGAACGCCTCAACGGCAGTGCCGTCGGCGGTCTCGAAGAGATCCTCCACGAGCTCTCGCCCATCGAGGACTTCTCGGGCTCGATGTCTCTCTCCTTCTCCGATCCACGCTTCGACGAGGTCAAGGCCTCTGTCGAGGAGTGCAAGGACAAGGACATGACGTACGCAGCTCCGCTGTTCGTCACGGCGGAGTTCATCAACAACAACACCGGCGAAATCAAGAGCCAGACGGTCTTCATGGGTGATTTCCCGATGATGACCGACAAGGGCACGTTCGTCATCAACGGCACTGAGCGCGTCGTCGTGTCGCAGCTCGTACGTTCTCCGGGCGTGTACTTCGACAAGTCCGTCGACAAGAGCACCGAGAAGGACCTGCACAGCGTCAAGGTCATCCCGGGTCGCGGTGCATGGCTCGAATTCGACGTCGACAAGCGCGACACCGTCGGTGTGCGCATCGACCGCAAGCGTCGTCAGCCCGTCACGGTGCTGCTCAAGGCGCTCGGCTGGTCCACCGAGCAGATCGTCGAGCGTTTCGGGTTCTCCGAGATCATGATGTCCACGCTCGAGAAGGACAACACGGCCGGCACCGATGAGGCGCTGCTCGATATCTACCGCAAGCTCCGCCCGGGTGAGCCGCCGACCAAGGAGAGCGCGCAGACCCTGCTGGAAAACCTCTTCTTCAAGGACAAGCGCTACGACCTCGCTCGCGTGGGTCGCTACAAGATCAACAAGAAGCTGGGCCTGAACACCGGCCAGCCGATCGAGGCGTCCACCCTCACCGAGGAAGACATCGTCGCCACGATCGAGTACCTCGTGCGTCTGCACGCGGGTGAGACCAAGATGACCGTCCCCGGCGGCGTCGAGGTTCCCGTCGAGGTCGACGACATCGACCACTTCGGTAACCGTCGCCTGCGCACCGTCGGTGAGCTCATCCAGAACCAGATCCGCGTGGGCCTGTCCCGCATGGAGCGTGTGGTTCGCGAGCGGATGACCACTCAGGACGTCGAGGCCATCACCCCGCAGTCCCTGATCAACATCCGTCCCGTCGTGGCCGCGATCAAGGAGTTCTTCGGAACCTCCCAGCTGTCGCAGTTCATGGACCAGAACAACCCGTTGTCGGGCCTGACGCACAAGCGTCGTCTGTCCGCTCTGGGCCCCGGTGGTCTTTCGCGTGAGCGCGCCGGCCTCGAGGTCCGCGACGTCCACCCGTCGCACTACGGCCGCATGTGCCCGATCGAGACCCCTGAGGGCCCGAACATCGGCCTGATCGGTTCGCTGTCGGTGTACGCACGGGTCAACCCGTTCGGTTTCATCGAGACCCCCTACCGCAAGGTCGAGGGTGGCGTCGTCACCGATGAGGTTGCCTACCTGACCGCGGACGAAGAGGACCGTTACCTCATCGCGCAGGCGAACTCGCCGATCGCAGCGGACGGAACGTTCGCCGAAGATCGCGTGCTCGTCCGTAAGAAGGGCGCGGAGATCGAGTACGTCGCCGCCGACACCGTCGAGTACATGGACGTGTCGCCCCGGCAGATGGTCTCGGTCGCCACCGCGATGATTCCGTTCCTCGAGCACGACGATGCCAACCGTGCCCTGATGGGCGCGAACATGCAGCGTCAGGCTGTCCCGCTCGTGCGCAGCGAATCGCCGATCGTCGGTACCGGCATGGAACTCCGTGCCGCCGTCGACGCCGGCGACGTCATCGTCAACGAGAAGGGTGGTGTGGTCGAGGAGGTTTCCGCCGACTTCATCACCGTCATGGCCGACGACGGAACGCGCAAGACGTACCGTCTGCGCAAGTTCGATCGCTCCAACCAGGGCACCTGCTCCAACCAGCGTCCGATCGTGGACGAGGGTCAGCGCGTGGAGTCCGGCCAGGTCCTCGCCGACGGCCCCTGCACCCAGAACGGTGAGATGGCGCTCGGCAAGAACCTGCTCGTGGCGATCATGCCGTGGGAAGGCCATAACTACGAGGACGCGATCATCCTGTCGCAGCGCCTCGTGGAGGAGGACGTGCTCACCTCGATCCACATCGAGGAGCACGAGATCGACGCCCGCGACACCAAGCTCGGTGCCGAAGAGATCACCCGGGACATCCCGAACGTCTCCGACGAGGTCCTCGCGGACCTCGACGAGCGCGGCATCGTCCGCATCGGTGCCGAAGTTCGCGACGGCGACATCCTCGTCGGCAAGGTCACGCCGAAGGGCGAGACCGAGCTGACCCCCGAGGAGCGCCTGCTCCGCGCGATCTTCGGTGAGAAGGCGCGCGAGGTTCGCGACACGTCGCTGAAGGTTCCGCACGGCGAGACCGGCAAGGTCATCGGCGTCCGCGTGTTCTCGCGCGAGGACGACGACGATCTTCCTCCCGGCGTCAACGAACTCGTCCGCGTGTACGTGGCACAGAAGCGCAAGATCCAGGACGGCGACAAGCTCGCCGGCCGCCACGGAAACAAGGGCGTCATCGGCAAGATCCTTCCGCAGGAAGACATGCCGTTCCTGTCCGACGGCACGCCGGTCGACATCATCCTGAACACGCACGGTGTTCCGCGTCGTATGAACATCGGCCAGATCCTCGAGACGCATCTCGGCTGGATCGGCAAGGCGGGCTGGAACATCCAGGTCGCCGATGACGGCAGCCGTCCCGAGTGGGCACAGAACCTCGCCGAGGAGATGGTGTCGGCAGATCCCGACACCAATATCGCCACCCCGGTGTTCGACGGTGCCCGCGAAGAGGAACTGACCGGTCTGCTCTCGTCGACGCTGCCCAACCGTGACGGTGAAGTCATGGTCGGACCCGACGGCAAGGCAACCTTGTTCGACGGTCGTTCCGGCGAGCCGTTCCCGTACCCCGTGTCGGTCGGCTACATGTACATCATCAAGCTGCACCACTTGGTCGACGACAAGATCCACGCTCGTTCGACCGGTCCGTACTCGATGATCACCCAGCAGCCGCTCGGCGGTAAGGCCCAGTTCGGTGGCCAGCGCTTCGGTGAGATGGAGTGCTGGGCCATGCAGGCCTACGGTGCCGCGTACACGCTCCAGGAGCTTCTCACCATCAAGTCCGACGACGTCGTGGGCCGCGTGAAGGTCTACGAGGCGATCGTCAAGGGCGAGAACATCCCGGAGCCGGGTATCCCGGAGTCCTTCAAGGTGCTCCTCAAGGAACTCCAGTCGCTGTGCCTGAACGTCGAGGTGCTCTCCAGCGACGGCGCGGCCATCACGATGGCCGACGGCGACGACGAGGATCTCGAACGGGCTGCCGCCAATCTGGGCATCAACCTTTCCCGCAACGAGTCGGCCACCGTCGACGACCTCGCGAACTAGGAGCCGAGCCGATGCGGTACGCAACCGGACAACCGGACGCGTACCGCATCGGGCCCCGGCAGCGATAGCGACAACTAGCAGCAACAAAGCCCGCACAGGGGAAAGGAAGTTACGTGCTCGACGTCAACTTCTTCGATGAACTCCGGATCGGCCTGGCCACCGCCGAGGACATCCGTAACTGGTCGTACGGCGAGGTCAAAAAGCCGGAGACCATCAACTACCGCACGCTCAAGCCCGAGAAGGACGGCCTCTTCTGCGAGAAGATCTTCGGCCCCACCCGGGACTGGGAGTGCTACTGCGGTAAGTACAAGCGCGTCCGCTTCAAGGGCATCATCTGTGAGCGCTGCGGCGTCGAGGTGACTCGCGCCAAGGTGCGTCGTGAGCGGATGGGCCACATCGAACTGGCCGCACCCGTCACCCACATCTGGTACTTCAAGGGTGTGCCGAGCCGTCTCGGTTACCTGCTCGACCTCGCTCCGAAGGATCTCGAAAAGATCATCTACTTCGCTGCGTACGTCATCACCGCAGTCGACGACGACCTGCGTCACAACGAACTCTCGACCCTCGAGGCCGAGATCGAGGTCGAGAAGAAGGCTGTCGCAGATCAGCGCGACGCCGACCTCGAGGCCCGTGCGCAGAAGCTCGAAGCAGACCTGGCCGAGCTCGAAGCCGAGGGTGCCAAGTCCGACGTCCGCCGCAAGGTGAAGGACGGCGGCGAGCGCGAGATGCGTCAGCTCCGCGACCGCTCGCAGCGCGAACTCGATCGCCTGGACGAGATCTGGAGCACCTTCACGAAGCTGAAGCCGAAGGATCTCATCGTCGACGAGATGCTCTACCGCGAGCTGCAGGATCGCTACGGTGAGTACTTCACCGGTGCCATGGGTGCCGAGGCGATCCAGAAGCTCATCGAGAACTTCGACATCAATGCCGAGGCAGAGTCGCTGCGCGAGACCATCCGCAGCGGCAAGGGCCAGAAGAAGCTGCGTGCGCTCAAGCGGCTCAAGGTCGTCGCGGCGTTCCAGCAGTCCGGCAACTCGCCCATGGGCATGGTGCTCGACGCCGTTCCGGTGATCCCGCCGGAACTGCGCCCGATGGTTCAGCTCGACGGTGGCCGTTTCGCGACGTCCGACCTCAACGATCTGTACCGCCGCGTGATCAACCGCAACAACCGCCTCAAGCGACTGATCGATCTCGGTGCTCCCGAGATCATCGTCAACAACGAGAAGCGGATGCTGCAGGAGTCCGTGGACGCGCTGTTCGACAACGGTCGTCGTGGCCGGCCCGTCACGGGTCCGGGCAACCGCCCGCTCAAGTCGCTGTCCGATCTGCTCAAGGGCAAGCAGGGTCGCTTCCGTCAGAACCTGCTCGGTAAGCGCGTCGACTACTCGGGCCGTTCGGTCATCGTCGTCGGTCCTCAGCTCAAGCTGCACCAGTGTGGTCTGCCGAAGCTGATGGCGCTCGAGCTGTTCAAGCCGTTCGTCATGAAGCGTCTCGTCGACCTCAACCACGCGCAGAACATCAAGTCCGCCAAGCGCATGGTCGAGCGTCAGCGCGCTCAGGTGTGGGATGTCCTCGAAGAGGTCATCAGCGAGCATCCGGTTCTGCTGAACCGTGCTCCCACGCTGCACCGTCTGGGCATCCAGGCGTTCGAGCCGCAGCTCGTCGAGGGCAAGGCCATTCAGCTCCACCCGCTGGTGTGTGAGGCCTTCAACGCCGACTTCGACGGTGACCAGATGGCCGTGCACCTTCCGCTCTCCGCGGAGGCGCAGGCCGAGGCCCGCATCCTGATGCTGTCCTCGAACAACATCCTGTCGCCGGCGTCGGGTCGTCCGCTCGCCATGCCGCGTCTGGACATGGTGACCGGTCTGTACCACCTGACCCGTCTGCGTGAAGACGCTCCGGGTGCGTACCAGCCGGCCGCCGTCGATCAGCCGGAGCAGGGTGCGTACTCGTCCCCGGCCGAGGCTCAGATGGCTGTCGACCGTGGCGTGCTCTCGGTTCAGGCACCGATCAAGGTGCGGCTCACGCACCAGCGTCCGCCGCGTGAACTCGAGTCCGAGCTGTTCCCCGAGGGCTGGAAGTACGGGCAGGCATGGACGGCGGAGACGACCCTCGGTCGCGTGCTGTTCAACGAACTCCTGCCGGTCAACTACGGCTTCGTCAACGACATCATGCCGAAGAAGCGTCAGGCCGCGATCATCAACGATCTCGCCGAGCGCTACCCGATGATCGTCGTCGCGCAGACCGTCGACAAGCTCAAGGACACGGGCTTCTACTGGGCCACTCGTTCGGGTGTCACCATCTCGATGGCGGACGTGCTCGTTCCGCCGGAGAAGAAGGAGATCCTCGAGCGTTACGAGGGTCAGGCCGACGCGATCCAGCGGCAGTACGACCGAGGAAAGCTCTCCGAGGACGAGCGTCGCGATTCGCTCGTCAAGCTGTGGCAGGAAGCGACCGAAGAGGTCGGTCAGGCCATGGAGGCGCACTACCCGGACGACAACCCGATCCCCACGATCGTCAAGTCCGGTGCTGCGGGCAACATGACCCAGATCCGCTCCCTGGCGGGTATGAAGGGCCTGGTGACGAACCCGAAGGGCGAGTTCATTCCTCGCCCGATCAAGTCCTCCTTCCGTGAGGGCCTGACCGTCGCCGAGTACTTCATCAACACGCACGGTGCGCGTAAGGGTCTGGCCGATACCGCTCTGCGTACCGCCGACTCGGGTTACCTGACCCGTCGTCTGGTGGACGTGTCGCAGGACGTCATCGTCCGCGAGGTCGACTGTGGCACGCCGCGTGGCATCGAGATGGTCATCGCCGAGCCCGAGCGCGATGCCGAGGGCAACGAGACCGGCAAGCTGGTCCGCGATGCCCATATCGAGACGAGCACGTACGCCCGTACGCTCGCCACCGATGCGGTCGACAAGGACGGCAACGTCGTCGTCGAGCGTGGTTCCGATCTCGGCGACCCCGCGATCGAGGCACTGCTCGAGGCCGGTATCCGCAAGGTGAAGGTCCGCTCGGTCCTGACCTGCGACACCGGCACCGGCGTGTGTGCCACGTGCTACGGCCGTTCGATGGCCACCGGCAAGCTCGTCGACATCGGCGAGGCTGTCGGTATCGTCGCCGCACAGTCGATCGGTGAGCCCGGTACGCAGCTGACCATGCGTACGTTCCACCAGGGTGGCGTCGGTGAGGACATCACCGGCGGTCTGCCCCGCGTCCAGGAACTGTTCGAGGCCCGTGTCCCCAAGGGCAAGGCTCCGATCGCCGACGTGTCCGGCCGTGTCCGCCTCGAGGACGACGATCGTTTCTACAAGATCACGATCATCCCCGACGACGGTGGCGAGGAGGTCGTGTACGACAAGCTGTCCAAGCGTCAGCGTCTGCACGTCATCCGTAAGGCCAACGGCACCGAGGGTGTCCTCGCGGACGGCGACCACGTGGAAGTCGGCCAGCAGCTGCTCGAAGGTGCTGCCGATCCGCACGAGGTGCTGCGCGTGATGGGTCCCCGTCAGGTCCAGGTCCACCTGGTCCACGAGGTCCAGGAGGTGTACCGGAGCCAGGGTGTGTCGATCCACGACAAGCACATCGAGGTCATCGTGCGCCAGATGCTGCGTCGCGTGACGATCATCGACTCGGGCGCGACGGAGTTCCTGCCCGGTTCACTCGTCGAGCGCAGTGAGTTCGAGGCTGCGAACCGTCGTGTGGTCCAGGAAGGCGGCGAGCCGGCTGCCGGACGTCCGGTCCTCATGGGCATCACGAAGGCCTCGCTGGCCACCGATTCGTGGCTGTCGGCAGCATCGTTCCAGGAGACCACTCGTGTGCTCACCGACGCGGCGATCAACTGCCGCTCGGACAAGCTGATCGGTCTCAAGGAGAACGTGATCATCGGCAAGCTGATCCCGGCCGGTACAGGTATCAACAAGTACCGGAACATCCAGGTGCAGCCCACCGAGGAAGCACGTGCGGCCGCCTACGCCATCCCGGCGTACGACGACCAGTACTACTCGCCGGACGGCTTCGGCCAGAACACCGGTGCTGCGGTTCCGCTGGACGACTACGGTTACTCCAACGACTACCGGTAGCAGTCGCCTGTCCTAGGACAGGGATGCTGCAGTAGAACGACAGAGGTCCCGCCCCCTTCTCTTCGGGGGCGGGACCTCTTCGCTGTCCGGACGCTTATCGCGGGATGTGGAAATCGGTGAGTTCGGCCCGGCCGGGTTCGAGTTCGTCCCAGCGGCCCCGGACGGTCAGGACGGCGACCGACGACGTGGGGAACTTCTCCGTGACCTGCTGCGCCTCGTCGGTGCTGTGGTCGGTGACCAGATTCAGGACCGTCGTGGACAGTGTCGGCTCGTGGCCCACGACGAGCAGGGTCCGCACATCCTTCGGCACCGAGTGGATTTCCTCGAGCAACGTGGCGGGGTCGGCGAGGTAGAGACTGTCGCGGTAGTCCACGGGTGCTTCGATACCGGCTTCGGTGAGGGTCTTCCGGGTGCGGACCGCGGTCGAGCACAGCACCTTGTCGATCGGAGGCGCAGTGGCCCTGATCCACCGCCCGGCGAGCCCGGCCTCGCGGCGTCCGCGCGGGGACAGCGGACGGTCGTGATCGTCCACGTCGTCCGGGTACGCGGACTTGCCGTGGCGCAGCAAGATCAGAGTGCGGGTCATGGGCTCCACCGTAGAGCGTTCAGAGGCGAACGACCCGGGCGACCGCGCGGGCGCGATCGTCCACTGTGAACCACAGCGTCAGGCCGTGCCGGTCGTCGACGGCGCGGAGGACCAGGGTCTCGTCGGTTCCGATGGGTCGCAGATGTTCGATCACCGCTCGATACGGTGAGCTCTGCAGATCGGGACGTGACGCCAGCAGTTCCTCCACCCCGTGCCAGTACACGGCGTTGTTGACGTGCCCGAACGGGTCGAAATCGGTGACGCGGAGCGGGAATTCGCGACTGTCGGTGATCTCGCCCTCCGGTGAGGCAGGCAGCCACGCGCGCCACCTGAGCCGGGTGTCGATCGCGTATCGCGACATGTGCTCGAAGAGCCCGTCACTGATGCGGGTCGGGGCACCGGTCGTGGGACCGATGTCGATCCAGAATCCCGCCGTGTCGATGAGGGGTCCGTCCTCGTCGTCGTGCGGGTCGTCCAGTCGGACGCGTACGTTCGCCCACCGGGTGGAGAGGGCATCACACCAGCGGCGCAGCTGGAGATGCTGCGGGAACCGCGCCGGCCGGTGGACGTCGATCACGGTCCGCCGGACGATCCACAGAGGATCGGTGTGCGCGGCGTCGACGGCCTCGAGGTTGTCGATGCCGATGTCCTGGAGGTACCGGGCGACCCCGTCGAGTCGGAGACGCTGCGAGGTGTCGACATCGCCGGTACGCACGGGGCGTTCGGTGCGGAAGGGCGTCGCCTCGGCGGGGAGTGCCGCGAGAGGTCGCGCCCAGGGTGGGTCGTCGGTGGATGTCGCTATGGCCACTGCGTGTCCCCCTGTGTCGGATGCCCGATCGGCCGATTCTCGCAGCTACCGGGCACGTGCGCAGCGCGTCTTGCGAACCGGGTGTGGCGGGGACTACAGTCGCATTAACTGTTACGCACTGTTACATGAACTCGGCGGTCGTGCCGCCCCGCCCTTCCGAGGACCCCGTCATGGCCTATGTGATCACTCAGACGTGCTGCAACGACGCGAGTTGTGTCGCGGTGTGCCCCGTGAACTGCATCCATCCCTCGCCCGACGAGCCGGGGTTCGCGACCGCGGAGATGCTCCACATCGACCCGCAGGTCTGCATCGACTGCGGTGCATGCGCCGATGCCTGCCCCGTCGAGGCGATCCTTCCGGAGGACAAACTCGACCCCTCGCAGGCGCGTTTCGCCGAGATCAACGCCGAGTACTACGTCGATCACCGGACGCCCGACGGTTGGCTTCCCCTCACTCCCACTCACGCCCCGCCCCGCGGACAGGGAACCCTCCGGGTCGCCGTCGTCGGCGCGGGTCCCGCGGCGTGTTACGCCACCCAGGCGCTGCTCGAGCGTTCCGACGTCGAAGTGGAGATGTTCGACCGCCTCCCCACGCCTTTCGGGCTGGTGCGTGCCGGTGTCGCGCCGGATCACCCGGGAACGAAGAGCGTGACCGACTCTTTCGAATGGTCGTTCCGGCGTGACGCATTCGCGCTCCACCTGAACACGGAGATCGGCCGCGACCTGACCCACGCCGAACTTCTCGACCACCATCACGCCGTCGTCTACGCGGTGGGCGCCTCCGCCGACCGGCGGCTCGGTATCCCGGGCGAGGACCTTCCGGGAAGTCACGCCGCCACCGAGTTCGTCGCCTGGTACAACGGGCACCCCGACTACGCCGACCGCACGTTCGACCTCTCCGGTGAACGCGCCGTGATCGTCGGGAACGGAAACGTCGCGCTCGATGTCGCCCGCATCCTCACGATGGACGTCGACGAACTCGCCCGCACCGATATCGCCGACCACGCGCTGGCGGCGTTGCGGAACAGCAATATCCGCGAGGTCGTGTTGCTGGGCCGGCGTGGTCCCGCCCAGGCGGCGTACAGCAACCCGGAGTTCGTCGCCCTCGGCGATCTGCGCGGCGTCGACGTCGTCATCGACAACGCAGACCTCGACCTCGATCCGGTGAGCGCCCGTGCGGCCGAAGAGGATCCGGCAACGGCCCTGAAGGTTCGCCTCGCACGCGAATACGCGCAACGACCGCTCCGCCCCGGCCACCGGCGCATCGTGTTCCGATTCTTTGCCGCTCCGCACGAACTTCTCGGTGACGAGCGTGTCACGGGTGTGCGGGTCGCCCGCACCGAACTCACCGGCACCGACGGTGCGGTCACGGTTCGCCCCACGGACGACGTCGACGACGTGGCCGCACCTCTGGTGCTCCGGTCGATCGGATATCGGGGTGTCGCGGTACCGGGTATCCCGTTCGACGAGGCGCGCGGCGTCGTGCCCCACTCGGAGGGGCGCGTCGACACCGGCATATACGTGGCAGGGTGGATCAAGCGGGGTCCGAGCGGAGTCATCGGCACCAACAAGGCCTGTGCACGCGAAACAGTGAACTCGCTGCTCGCCGATTTCGACGCCGGTGTCCTGCGGGAGCCGCGGGGTGACCGACGCGCGCTGCACAAGTTGCTCGCGCGGCGGCGGCCCGAGCGCGTCGACCTCGAGGGGTGGCGCGCGATCGACGCCGCCGAACGCAAGGCGGGCATCGCCCAGGGCCGTCCACGGGTGAAGATCACCGACCATGCGACGCTCGCCGAACTCGGGCGCCGGCGCCGGCGACTGCCGCTGATCGGGGCCGTCCGCCGGTAAATCGGTTGGGGCCGGGCGAACGGGGTCGTTAAGATCATCCGGCGTTTCGCAGTCGCCATCGATGCCGACGTCCGATCTGGTGACCGGATCTTCGCGCGACGCTCGTTTCCCTACCGCGTGGGTGCTCGCCTGCGCCGACCCTGGAGTAACCGCATGACTGCGCCGCCCGACAAATCCCCAGCCCAACCGAGTGACAAGCTCGATGCCGCGGTACTGAAGATCGCCTCGGTCGTCGTGCTCGGCGCCATCATGTCGATCCTCGACGTCACGGTGGTGTCGGTGGCACTGCCGACGTTTATGTCGGACTTCCAGGCGTCCTACGCGACCGTCGCGTGGACCATGACGGCCTACACCCTCGCCCTCGCCAGCGTGATCCCGCTGACCGGCTGGGCTGCGGACCGCTTCGGCACCAAGCGGCTGTATCTGACTGCCCTCGTATTGTTCGTCGCCGGTTCCGTGCTGTGCAGCGTCGCGTGGGACGTCACCTCACTGATCGCGTTCCGCGTCGTCCAGGGCTTCGGTGGCGGCATGCTGATGCCGCTCGGCATGACGATCATGACGCGGGCGGCCGGCCCGCACCGCGTGGGTCGCATCATGGCGGTGCTCGGTATCCCGATGCTGCTCGGCCCCATCGGCGGTCCGATCCTCGGCGGCTGGCTCATCGACGTCGCGACCTGGCACTGGATCTTCCTCATCAACCTGCCGATCGGGATCGTCGCGCTGATCGTCGCTGTCGTCGTACTGCCCAAGGACGCACCGAAGGCGTCGGAGGCGTTCGACTTCAAGGGGATGCTGCTGCTCTCGCCCGGCCTCGCGTTGTTCCTGTTCGGCGTCTCGTCGCTGCCGGAAACCGGCACCGTCGCGTCGGCCCGGGTCCTGGTCAGCGGCCTCGCGGGTCTCGCGCTCATCGCAGCGTTCGTCGCGCACGCGTTGCGCACCGACCATCCGCTGATCGACCTGACCCTGTTCCGCAACCGTCAGCTCACGTTCGCCGTCCTGACGATGTCGGTGTTCGCGATCGCGTTCTTCGGTGCCGGTCTGCTGTTCCCGAGCTACTTCCTCCAGGTGCGAGGCGAGAGCACGTTGGCGGCCGGACTCCTACTCGCGCCACAGGGAATCGGTGCGATGCTCACGATGCCGATCGCCGGACAGCTGGTCGACCGAATCGGGCCGGGAAAGATCGTGCTGACCGGCCTGGCTCTCATCGCCGCCGGGATGAGCGTGTTCACGCAGGTCGGCGCGGACACCGGTTACCCGCTGCTCCTCGGTGCCCTGTTCGTGATGGGCATGGGTATGGGCTGCACGATGATGCCCACCATGACCGCCGCGCTACAGACCCTCACCGACAACAGCATCGCGCGGGGCTCGACCCTGATGAACATCGTCCAGCAGGCCGCCGGGTCCATCGGTACCGCGGCGATGTCGGTGATCCTCACCAGCCGCGTGATCGCACCGCAGGGTGCGCCCGAGGGGTCGTCCGGTCAGCCGGACGCCGAGATGCTCGCCCAGCTTCCGCCCGAGATGCAGCAGTCGGTGCTGAGTTCACTCGCCGAGGCGTTCGCGTTCACCTTCCTCATCGCGACGATCATCATGATCTTCGCGCTGATCCCGGCGGCCTTCCTTCCCCGGAAACGTGCCGAGAAGGCAGAGGTCGCCGCGGCCCCGATCGTGATGCACTAGACGGGCATCCGGACGCCGTGGTGTAAGGAACAATCCCGTGCGCGGGGGCCGTGACCCAGGTCGCGGCCCCCGTTCGCGTTCCCCGATAGGCTCGGCCGGAGCAGAAACCGCGACCCGAACGGACATGTGCATGAGCTTCGATTCTTCCGACCGGACCTCCGTACCCCGGCGCACAGTGCTCGGCGGAGCCGGAGCGGCAGCGGCCGTCGCTGCGCTCGCAGCGTGCGGTGCGTCGACCGATACGGCGGGGGATCCTCCACAGGCACAGCCCCCGACGACGACGGCGCCGCCCGGACCAGACGCACAGGTGGTCGCGGCTGTGGCGGATGTACCGGTCGGAGGCGGAGTGCTCATCGAAGGCAAGCGCCTGGTCCTCACGCAGCCCGCCGAAGGCGACTTCTGCGCATTCCTCGCCTTGTGCACGCATCAGGGCTGCAACATCACCTCGGTCGAGGGCGACACCATCGTGTGCGCATGCCACGGCAGCAAGTTCGCTCTCGACGGCTCGGTGCTGCAGGGCCCCGCCAAGCGTCCCCTCAAGTCACAACCCGTCGAGGCACGCGGCACCGATCTAGTCGTCGGCTGACCAGGCCCGCCGGACCGGCCGGCGCGATAGTGTCCCATTCGTGGATCCGTCCGGAGAGCAGCGTTGGCGCCCGAAGCCACTGCGGGTCGGCACCGACCCCGACCCGCGATTCACCCTCGCCAACGAGCGCACCTTTCTCGCGTGGATCCGGACGGCGCTGGGCCTGATCGCCGCCGCGGTGGGGCTCGAGGCTTTTGCCGGTGACGTCATCGGCTCCGCCCTTCGCACCGCGTTCGCGTGTGCGCTGCTGGTCTGTTCCGTAATTCTCGTGGTCGTGGCGGTGGCCCGCTGGCTGAGCGTCGAGCACGCCATGCGCACGCAACGTCCGCTCCCGCTGCCGTGGGCGTCCTTCCTGCTCGCCGGTCTGCTCGCGACGTCGGGCATCGGGCTCGCCGTCGCGATCGCGGTGTGACCTGCGGATGAGGCACGACGATCCCGGACTCCAGCCCGAACGTACGAGCCTCGCCTGGATGCGCACCGGGGCCGCCCTCGGTGCCGTCGTGCTGCTCTTCATGCGGTTCGTTCCGGGGCCGGGTCCGGTCGTCGCGACCGTGGGACTGCTGTGCCTCGTGCCTTCCGTGGTCGTGTTGCTCTCCGCCCGGGTCGGTCACCGTGCCCGCGTGCGCGGATTCGTCGAGGGGGACGTGGGCCGTTTCTGGTGGCGCAACATCGCCGTCGCGGCGGCCGTCGTAGTGCTCGCGACAGCGACAGCCGTGTTCCTCGCTGTCGACGGACTCGCGTGAGGTGCGCGGATCCGGCCACCGCCTCCATCAACGCTCTGTCTCCGGCTTCGGCGAGTTTCCGCGCTCAGGCGATCACGAGGACGCCGGCCAGTGCGATCGCTGCGACCCACACCGTCGCTGCGGTGGCCAGCGCCAGCGGGCGCCATCCCAGTCCGCGAATGATGTCGCGCCGTACGTCCGTTCCCAGCGCGAACATCGCGATGGTGAGCAGCGCGACCTGAACCCAGTGAGCCACATCGAGTGCCTGCGGCCCGATCACACCGGTCGCGCGCACGGCGACGAGCACCAGAAATGCGACGAGAAACGCGGGTACGAGCGGAGGAGTGTGCCCGTCGCGCCGTGCATTCCCGCTGCGCCGTGCCACGGCGCCGATGGCAGCGACCACCGGGGCCAGCAACGCGACGCGCGCGAGTTTGACGGTGACCGCGACGGCGAGCGCACCGCCGGCGCCTGCCGCCGTGGCGTCGAGGGCGGTTCCCGCCGCCACCACCTGGGCAACCTCGTGCACCGCTGCGCCCGCCCACATGCCCGCTTCGGTCGAGTCGAGTCCCAGGGCGCCGGACAGGGCGGGGACGAGCGGGATCATTGCGGTACCGAACACCACGACGAGTGCGACGGTCGTGACGAGTTCTCGTTTCCGCGTGTCGATCACACCGTCGACCGCTGCGGCTGCGGCGGCACCGCAGATCGAGAATCCGCACGCGATGAGCATGCGCTCCGTCCATCCGACGCCGAGCCACTTTCCGAACAGCAGCGCACCGCCGATGCCTGCGGTGACCACCGCCGCCGCGACTCCCATCGCGCCCCAGCCGAGTCCGACGACATCCGATATCGACAGTTGCAGTCCGAGTAGCGCGACACCGATTCGGAGGAGGTGTTTCGACGCCAGCGTCAGTCCCGGTTCGAGCACTGCCAGACGCGGTCCCACGTTGGTGACGACGACTCCGAGCACGATCGCGATCAGCAGTGGGCTGGCGCCGGGAAACAGGCCGGCGGCGGCGAGCGCGACTGCTGCGCCTGCTGCTCCCGCGAGCAAGCCGGGAAGGGCAGGACGCATGCGCCGGAGCAGTGGCTCGGGGCGGAGTGGAGACATGACGGCGACCATGTCTCCAGCCTGTCGCGCCCGGCTCTGCTCGACTAGCCGTCAATTCGGTATGTGCTCATATCGAATAGATATGTCTTGCTCGGTAGGCATATCGTATCGGTATGGCGGACTGGCCCGATCTGGCGGCGCTCGACCTGCTCGTCGGCATCGACGACCACGGCGGTCTGGGCGCAGCAGCGCGGAAGGCAGGGATCGCCCAGCCGAACGCGACCCGCATGTTGAGACGACTCGAGAAGCAACTCGGCGCGGTGCTCGTCCGCCGGGGCCGCACGGGGTCGGCGCTCACCCCGGAGGGCACCGTCGTCGCGCACTGGGCCCGGGAGGTCCTCGCCGACACCGCTCGCATGCTCGACGCCGCAGCGTCGCTGCGGGTCGACCATCCTCCCGAGCTCGTGGTCGCAGCATCCATGACGGTGGCCGAACACCTCATCCCACGGTGGCTCGGAGAGTTCCGGGCGGTCCGCAGCGACGTGCAGATCCAGTTGCAGGTACACAATTCGGTGCAGGTGTGTGACGCCGCTGCCGCGGGTGAGTGCGACGTGGGCTTCGTCGAGGGGCCGTCGGTGCCGCACGGGCTCTACAGCGTGCCGGTGGCGCGGGACCGGCTGGTAGTGGTCGTGCCGCCGGACCATCCGTGGGCGCGCATGCGCCCGCTGACCGTGGCGGAACTGGCGTCCACTCCGTTGGTAGTCCGCGAGGTGGGGTCGGGTACCCGCCGAACCCTCGACCTCGCACTGGAGGAGTACGACCGTCCCGCGCCGCTGCTCGAACTCGGGAGCAGTGCGGCGGTCCGGACGAGCGTGCTCGGCGGGGCGGGTCCTGCGGTTCTCAGTACGCTCGCGGTGGCCGAGTACCTCGAATCCGGCAAGTTGCGCGCGGTGGATGTGGAGGGACTCGACCTTTCCCGGGTTCTGCGGGCGGTATGGCGCCCGCCGCGCGCTCTTGCCGGACCTGCCGGTGAACTCGTCCGGATGATCACCCGGTCGCGTTGACGCGGAACTAGGCGACGGGCGCCCGCGGGCGGGAATTGCGCAGAGCCCCGATCCCGGCCGCGACGACGAGTGCGATACCGATGGCGGAGAGAGTGTCGACGAACTGGCCGAGCACGAGCACGCCGGCGAGGGCCGCCGCGGCGGGTTCGAGAGCGATCAAAATGGCGAAGACGTTCTTGGACAGATCACGAAGGGCGCGGATCTCGAGGCTGTACGGGATTACCGACGACAGCAACGCCACGGCGAAGCCCGCTGCGAGAAACGTGGGGGAGAGCATCTCGGTTCCGGCGGAGACGATGCCGAACGGCAGCACCGCCACGGCGGCGATCGCGGTGGCGCCCGCCAGCCCCGCGGTACCGGAGAGAGCCGAGCCCGGAAGTCTGGTCGCAACATGTGATCCCGCCACGATGTACCCCGCCCACCCCGCCGCCGCGACGAGCGCCAGTGCGACGCCCAGCGGGTCGAGGCCCGCGGTGAGGCCGTCCCCGTGGCCCGCGCCGAGGCACACGATCCCGCCGAGTGCGAGGAGGACCCACACGCCGTCCCGGGTCCGCCGTGACAACACGGCTGCCAGGGTGAGGGGCCCGAGGAACTCGATCGTGACGGTGGTGGCGAGGGGGAGTCGCGTGAGGGCGGCGTAGAAGAACGAGTTCATCAGCGCGAGGCTCGCGCCGAGTGCGAGGACTGCCTGCCACTCGATGCGCGACCACCGGTGGACCGGGGGGCGCGCGATCGCACACAACACCAGGGCGGCAAAGAGCAGTCGTACGGTCACCGTGCCCGCCGCGCCCGCCTGATCGAACAGGGTCGTCGCAAAAGCGGCTCCGAACTGCATCGACAGCACGGCCCCCAGTACCGCCACGACGGGCAGTGCAGTGCCCCCGTGATCCTTGTCGGCCATCCGTCCTCCGCTGTTGGTGTTGTCGATGCGCCCAGTCTCGCCGACCATACGGCGACCCGCGCGACGGAAAACAATCACGGCTGCTTGATTCCTGCACGCGTACGTGTGACCCTTGTCGCATGGTGGAGTTGCACAATCGCGCTGCGGATCTGCAGACCTTGCTCGACGACCTCCGGGCCGAGGGAGACGCCCTCGACGATCTCGTCGCGGCCCTGCCCGCACACCGGTGGGCCGTCTCGACGCCCGCGGAGGGCTGGACCATCGCGCACCAGATCGGCCATCTGCTGTGGACCGATCGTGCTGCGCTCACGGCCATTCGTGATCCCGAGGCGTTTCGGGCCGGGGTCCTCGAGGCATTCGCCGACCCGCTCGGCTTCGTCGACGCCGGTGCCGCGGAACTGGCGCAGTTGCCGGCGGCGGACCTGCTCGCCGACTGGCGCGCGGCACGGCAGCAACTCGCGCTCGCCCTCGCCGAGGTTCCGCAGGGTACGAAGATCATCTGGTACGGACCGCCCATGTCCGCAGCGTCCATGGCGACGGCGCGACTGATGGAGACCTGGGCACACGGCGGCGACGTCGCCGACGCTCTCGAAGTCGTGCGGGCACCCACGGCCCGGCTGCGCCACATCGCCCACCTCGGCGTGCGTACCCGCGACTTCGCGTACATCATCCGTGACGCCACGCCACCGGCCGAACCGTTCCGCGTCGCGCTCACAGCGCCCGACGGCAGCGAATGGACCTGGGGCCCCGAGGATGCGCAGCAGTCCGTCACCGGACCCGCCCTCGACTTCTGCTCGCTCGTCACCCAACGAGTCCACCGCGACGACACCGCGCTCGTCGCGACCGGTGCCGACGCCGACGAGTGGCTCGGCTTCGCGCAGGCGTTCGCCGGCCCGCCCGGGCCGGGTCGCGCTCCCGGCGAGGCGGTTCCGTGATCTCCGTGCCGGTGCGAGACGGCAACCGCGCCGTGCGCATCGGCAACTGCTCGGGTTTCTACGGTGACCGTGTCTCCGCGATGCGCGAGATGCTCGAAGGCGGCGAGCTCGACTACCTCACCGGCGACTACCTCGCCGAGCTCACCATGCTCATCCTCGGGCGCGACCGGATGAAGAACCCTGATCTCGGCTACGCGAAGACCTTCGTACGACAACTCGAGGACTGCATGGGCCTCGCGCTCGACAAAGGGGTCCGGATCGTCGCGAACGCCGGCGGTCTCAATCCGGCCGGACTCGCGACCCGGTTGCGCGGCATCGCTGAACGGCTCGGCCTGGACGTCACGGTGGCTCACGTCGAGGGCGACGATCTGCTTCCGCGGATCGGGGAGCTGGGTCTCGGCGGCACGCCCGCGCCGTTGACCGCCAACGCATATCTCGGCGCGTGGGGAATCGTGGAGTGCCTTCGTTCGGGTGCCGACATCGTCGTCACCGGACGGGTGACCGACGCGTCCGTCACCGTCGGCCCTGCCGCAGCCCACTTCGGCTGGGGACCGGACGATCTCGACGCGCTCGCGGGTGCGGTTGCCGCAGGACACGTCCTCGAATGCGGCACCCAGGCGACCGGCGGCAACTACGCATTCTTCACCGAACTCGGCAACATCGACCGGCCCGGTTTCCCGATCGCCGAGATCGAAGCCGACGGTTCGTCGACCATCACGAAGCATCCGGGGACCGGTGGCGCGGTCACCGTGGGCACCGTGACGGCGCAACTGCTCTACGAGATCGGTGGCGCCCGGTACGCCGGTCCCGATGTGACCACCCGCCTCGACACCGCGATCCTCGAAGACGGCGGGACCGACCGGGTGCGTATCTCCGGCGTACGCGGCGAGGCGCCGCCGCCCACGCTCAAGGTCTGTCTCAACGCGCTCGCCGGCTTCCGCAACACCGTGGAGTTCGTGCTCACCGGACTCGACATCGACGCGAAGGCCGCGCTCGTGCGCCGGCAGATCGAGGCGAACCTTCCGGCGCGCCCGGCCGAACTCGAATGGACTCTCGCCCGCACCGACCACCCCGACGCCGCGACCGAGGAAACCGCGAGCGCGGTGCTCCGGTGCGTCGTCCGCGATCCGGACCCAGACGTCGTCGGCCGTGGATTCACGTCCACAGCAGTAGAATTCGGTCTTGCGAGTTATCCCGGATTCCATGTGACCGCACCACCTGGATCGGGTAGCGCCTTCGGTGTCTACACCGCAGGTCTGGTCGCCGCCGCGCAGGTGCCGCACACCGCAGTACTGGCGGACGGGACCGGCGTCGACATCTCCCCGAGCACCGCCACCCGGACGCTCGAGCCCGTTCCCGAACCGGCGCTGCCCGAGCCTCTTCCGCCCGGCCCGACGCGCCGCGCCGCGCTGGGCACCGTTCTGGGCGCGCGCAGCGGAGACAAGGGCGGTGACGCCAACATAGGGGTCTGGGCACGGAGCGACGGCGCCTATCGCTGGCTCGTCCACACCCTCACCGTCGACGCGCTCACCTCCCTGCTTCCCGAGACGGCGGCGCACGATGTCACCCGACACGTGCTGCCGAATCTCCGGGCGGTGAACTTCGTCGTCGAGGGAATCCTCGGACGCGGCGTCGCCTCCCAGGCCCGATTCGATCCCCAGGCCAAAGGACTCGCCGAATGGCTGCGCTCCCGGTACCTGGACATCCCACTCACTCTTCTGGAGGACATGGCGTGAGCATCTGGACAACCGACGAGCGCACGTCGCTGCGCGACACCGTGACCGGTTTCGTGCGCCGCGAGATCCTGCCGAATCTCGACGGCTGGGAACGCGACGGCGAACTCCCGCGCGACCTCCACAAGAAGGCGGCCGACGTCGGTCTGCTCGGTATCGGCTTCCCGGAATCCGTCGGCGGGTCCGGTGGTGACGGTGCCGATGTGGTGACCGTGTGCGAAGCGTTCCACGAGGCCGGCGCATCCGGTGGCGCGTTCTCGTCCTTGTTCACGTGCGGAATCGCACTGCCGCACCTGATCGCTGCCGGAGATCCGGAGCAGATCGACCGGTGGGTGCGCCCCACCCTCGCGGGCGAGATGATCGGTTCTCTCGCGATCACCGAACCGGGAGGTGGGTCGGACGTCGGGCACCTCACCACCGCCGCGGTGCGCGACGGCGACCATTTCGTGGTCAACGGAGCGAAGACCTACATCACGTCCGGGTGCCGCGCAGACTTCGTCGTCACCGCCGTCCGCACAGGCGGTCCCGGTGCCGGCGGAGTGTCGCTCCTGGTGATCGAGAAGGGCACCCCGGGGTTCACCGTCTCCCGCAAACTCGACAAGATGGGCTGGCGCGCCTCCGACACCGCCGAACTGTCCTTCGTCGACGCCCGGGTTCCGGTGACCAACCTCGTCGGCGCCGAGAACTCCGGATTCATGCAGATCGCACAGGCTTTCGTGTCCGAACGCATCGGCCTGGCGGTGCAGGCGTACGCGAGCGCGCAGCGCTGCCTCGACCTGACCGTCGCGTGGTGCCGTGACCGGGAGACCTTCGGCCGCGCGCTCATCACGCGTCAAGCCGTGCAGCGCACCCTGGCCGAGATGACCCGCCGGATCGACGTCGCGCGGGTGTACTCGCGGCACGTCGTCGAACGGTCGGTGGCGGGCGACACCGATCTCATCGCCGAGGTGTGTTTCGCCAAGAACACCGCGGTCGAGGCGGGGGAGTGGGTCGCACACCAGGCTGTGCAACTGTTCGGCGGCCTCGGATACATGGCCGAATCGGAGGTCGAGCGCCAGTACCGCGACATGCGCATCCTCGGAATCGGGGGAGGCACCACCGAAATTCTCACCGAACTCGCCGCGAAGCGTCTGGGGTACGGCGCGTGAGCATCCTGAAGTCGACTCTCGACGTGGCGTCGTCGCAGTACGGCGCGGCGGCGGAGGCGATGCGCAACAAACTCGCCGAACTCGACGCCGAGCACACCAAGGCACTCGGCGGGGGCGGGGAGAAGTACGTGCGCCGCCACCACGAGCGCGGCAAACTGCTGCCGCGTGAGCGCATCGAACTGCTGATCGACCCCGACTCGCCCTTCCTCGAGCTCTCGCCGCTCGCTGCCTGGGGCACCGAGTTCCCCGTCGGCGCCAGTACGGTGACCGGCATCGGTGTCGTCCACGGCGTGCAGTGCGTGATCGTGGCGAACGACCCCACCGTCCGCGGCGGCACGAGCAATCCCTGGACGCTGCGGAAAACTCTGCGCGCCAACGATATCGCGCTCCAGAATCGGCTTCCCATGATCAACCTCGTCGAGTCGGGAGGTGCGGACCTGCCGACGCAGAAGGACGTGTTCATCCCCGGCGGGCGGTTGTTCCGCGACCTCACACGACTGTCCGCGGCGGGCATCCCCACCATCGCGCTGGTATTCGGCAACTCCACCGCCGGGGGCGCGTATGTGCCGGGCATGTCCGACCACGTCGTGATGATCAAGGAACGATCCAAGGTCTTCCTCGCCGGACCCCCACTGGTGAAGATGGCCACCGGCGAGGAATCCGACGACGAGACACTGGGTGGCGCCGAGATGCATGCCCGCGTCAGCGGCCTGGCCGACTACCTGGCGGTCGACGAGGAAGACGCCCTCCGACTGGGCCGGGACATCGTCCGGCGGCTCGAGTGGGTGCGACTCGGACCGGACGCGAAACCTGATGTGAGTGAACCTCGCTACGGGCCGGAGGACCTGATCGGCATCGTTCCCGACGATCTCCGGATACCGTTCGATCCCCGCGAGGTGATCGCTCGTGTGGTCGACGATTCCGACTTCGACGAGTTCAAACCGCTCTACGGATCCTCACTCGTCACGGGGTGGGCCCAGATACACGGGTATCCCGTGGGCATACTCGCCAACGCGCGGGGCGTGCTGTTCAACGAGGAATCTCAGAAGGCCGCGCAGTTCATCCAGCTCGCAAATCGATCGAACACGCCGTTGTTGTTCCTGCACAACACGACCGGATACATGGTGGGTCGCGAGTACGAGGAACGCGGCATGATCAAGCACGGCTCGATGATGATCAACGCCGTATCGAATTCTCGCGTCCCCCACATCTCTGTTCTCCTCGGTGCCTCGTACGGTGCCGGGCACTACGGGATGTGTGGCCGCGCATTCGATCCGCGCTTCTTGTTCGCCTGGCCCGGTGCGAAATCCGCGGTGATGGGCGGTGCCCAGCTCGCGGGAGTCATCTCGATCGTCGGGCGTGCTGCGGCGCAGGCGCGCGGCCAAGCGGTCGACGAGGCCGCGGACGAGGCGATGCGTGCCGCCGTGGAGAACCAGATCGAGGCCGAGTCGATGCCGATGTTCCTCTCCGGCAGGCTCTACGACGACGGCGTCATAGACCCGCGTGACACTCGCGACGTGGTCGGATTCTGCCTGTCCGCCGCCGCATCGGGACCGATCGAGGGCGCCGGTGACTTCGGCGTCTTCCGGATGTGAGGACACCGTGACCGACAGCGCCAGCACCGCCGTGACGACCGTATTGGTCGCCAACCGCGGAGAGATCGCCCGAAGAGTGTTCGCGACGTGCCGTCGTGCCGGACTCGGCACGGTGGCGGTCTATTCCGACGCCGACGCACACAGCCCCCACGTTCGCGAAGCCGACGTCGCGGTCCGGTTGCCCGGCGTGAGCCCGTCCGACACCTACCTGCGCGGTGACACGATCGTCGCCGCTGCGCTCGCCGCAGGCGCAGATGCTGTGCATCCCGGGTACGGGTTCCTTTCCGAGAACGCCGAGTTCGCGAGGCAGGTGATCGAGGCGGGTCTCACCTGGATCGGTCCGTCGCCCGACTCGATCGCCCGGATGGGTTCGAAGATCGAGGCGAAGAAGATCATGGCCGCCGCCGGCGTGCCGGTGCTTCCCGAACTCGAGCCCGACGCGGTCACCGCCGACGATCTGCCGGTGCTCGTGAAAGCCTCGTCGGGAGGCGGCGGACGGGGCATGCGTGTCGTGCGTACGCTCGACGAACTGCCCGCCCAACTCGCCGCAGCGAGTCGCGAGGCGGGCGCGGCCTTCGGTGATCCCACAGTGTTCTGCGAACGGTATCTGGAACACGGCCGGCACATCGAAGTGCAGATTCTCGCCGACCGGCACGGCACCGTATGGACGCTCGGCGAACGCGAATGCTCGGTGCAGCGACGTCATCAGAAGGTCGTCGAAGAGGCACCGTCACCGCTGGTCGAGGCGACCGAAGGCATGCGCGACGCACTGTTCGACGCAGCCCGGCGTGCGGCTACGGCGATCGGGTACGAAGGTGCCGGAACCGTCGAATTCCTTGCGTCCGGTCCCGCACAGGGATCCGCACCGGGACAGTTCTACTTCCTCGAGATGAACACTCGCCTGCAAGTCGAACATCCGGTCACCGAATGCACGACCGGTGTGGATCTGGTGGGGCTGCAGATCGATGTCGCATCCGGCGGGGAACTCGCACCCGAACCTCCTCTGCCGTCGGGTCATTCGATCGAGGTCCGTCTCTACGCGGAGGACCCCGCCCACGACTGGCAACCCCAGTCCGGCGTGCTGCACCGGTTCGCCGTGCCGGCCGCGACCGAGGAGTTCGCACCGCTGCGTACGCCGGGGATTCGGGTCGATGCGGGCGTGGTCGACGGCTCGGACATCGGAGTGCACTACGACCCGATGCTCGCGAAAGTGATCTCCTGGGCACCGACGCGGCCTGCCGCGGCGCGCATGCTCGCGCGCGCCGTGGCCGGCGCGCGGCTGCACGGTCCGAGGACCAACCGGGATCTCCTCGTGCGCGTGCTCAGGCACCCCGCATTCCTTGCCGGAGACACCGACACCGCATTCTTCGACACCCACGATCTGGCGGCACTCGCGGCGCCCCTGGCCGATGCCGGGTCGGAACGGGTCGGGGCCCTCGTCGCCGCGCTCGCCGATGCAGCGGCCAATCGCGAATCCGCGACCGTAGCAAGGACATTGCCGGGCGGATGGCGTAATCTCCCGTCGTCGTTCCAGGTGAAGACGTACGCGGGTGACCGGGACGAGCACGAGATCCGCTACCGGTTCGGCCGCGACGGACTTGTGACCGACGCCGTCGACGGGGTCCGGGTTCTCACCCACGACCCGCACCACGTGGTCCTCGACATCGACGGACTCCGTCGCGAGTTCGAGGTCGCGCGGTACGGCGACGTCGTGCACATCGATTCGTCGCTGGGTCCGGTGTGCCTGCGTGCGGTTCCGCGATTCACCGACGCTGCGGCGGTGGTGCCGACCGGATCGTTGCTGGCACCGATGCCCGGCTCGGTGATACGACTCGGCGCTGCCGTGGGCGACACCGTCACCGCAGGACAGCCGGTGCTGTGGCTCGAAGCCATGAAGATGGAACACACCGTCACCGCCCCCGTCGCGGGAACCCTCACCGTCCTGGACGTCGAAGTCGGCACCCAGGTGGCGATGGGATCCGTCCTCGCCGTCCTCGCCGTCGTCGCGACCGGCGACGCACCCGCGCGACCCTCCACAGACCCGTCCGAAATATTCACAGAACCAGCCATGTCCACAGCCCCATCCGAACACCCTCGTACCCCCGGAGAGATCTCATGAGCGTCATCGAAACCGAAGAACAGAAGGAACTGCGCGCCTCCGTCGCCGCACTCGCCGAGCGTTACAACTACGTCGACTACGTGCTGCCCAAGTCGCGCCGGCACGAGCCGCTCACCGAACTGTGGAACGAAGCAGCCAAGCTCGGGTTCCTCGGCGTCAACCTTCCCGAGGAATACGGCGGCGGCGGTGCCGGGATCTACGAATTGGCGCTCGTGCAGGAAGAGCTGTCGGCCAAGGGTGCCGGTCTGTTGCTGGTCGTGGTCTCGCCCGCGATCTGCGGCACGATCATCTCCAAGTACGGCACCGACGACCAGAAGCAGGAGTGGCTGCCGGGTCTCGCCGACGGCTCGAAGATCATGGCATTCGGTATCACCGAAGCCGATGCCGGATCGAACTCGCACAAGATCACCACGGTCGCGGCGCGCGACGGGGACGATTGGACCCTCTCGGGCAGCAAGGTCTACATCTCGGGCGTCGACCAGGCCGACGCGGTGCTGGTTGTCGCCCGCACCGAGGACGCCAAGACCGGCAAGCTGCGCCCCGCACTGTTCATCGTGCCGACCGATTCGCCGGGGTTCGTCAAGACCCCGATGGAGATGGACATCATCGAACCGGACTACCAGTTCAGTCTGTTCTTCGACCAGGTGCGGCTGCCGTCGACCGCGCTGGTCGGCGAACCGGAAGCGGCACTGATGCAGTTGTTCGCGGGCCTGAACCCCGAACGCATCATGGGTGCGGCGATGGCTGTGGGAATGGGCCGCTTCGCGATCGACTCGGCGGTGCGGTACGCGAAGGAACGCACCGTCTGGAAGGCTCCGATCGGTGCGCACCAGGGCATCGCGCATCCGTTGGCGCAGCGCAAGATCGAGATCGAACTCGCCAAACTGATGATGCAGAAGGCCGCCGTGCTCTACGACAACGGCGACGATTTCGGTGCTGCCGAAGCCGCGAACATGGCCAAGTACGCCGCTGCGGAAGCGGCGATCGGGTCGCTCGACCAGGCGATCCAGACGCACGGTGGTGCCGGCTTGACCCGCGAGTACGGACTGTCCGCCATGCTCGGGGCAGCACGCATCGCGCGGATCGCGCCCGTGAGCCGAGAGATGATCCTCAACTTCGTGTCCCAGCACTCGCTCGGGCTGCCGCGGTCGTACTAGGAGGCGAGATGCCGGACCCCGATATCGCCGGGCACGCGTCGGCCCCGGTCGTGCGGTACTCGGTGGCGGAGGGCGCAGCGACACTCACGCTCGATTCGCCGCACAACCGCAACGCGATCTCGTCCGCGATGGTGCACCAGCTACGCGCGGGCCTCGATGCGGCCGCGCGTGACACCGACGTGCGCGTGGTGGTTCTCAACCATGCGGGTGGAACCTTTTGTGCCGGTGCCGATCTCGGTGAGTCCTCCGAGAGTCCGGACGAGGCGGCCGCGCAGCGGACCCACGACATGGTGGGTCTGCTGCGCGGCATCCTCGAACTGCCCAAGCCGGTGATCGGTGTGATCGACGGCCATGTCCGTGCCGGAGGAATGGGTCTCGTTGCGGCGTGCGACATCGTCGTCGCGGGGTCCCGCGCGACGTTCGCGCTGACCGAGGCCCGGCTCGGCCTCGCGGCGTCGATCATCTCGCTCACGGTTCTGCCGAGGATGGCGCCGCGCGCAGCGGGCCGCTACTTCCTCACCGGAGAACGCTTCGGGCCGGAGGATGCGGCGGCACACGGACTCGTCACGCTCGTGTCCGAGGATCCGGCAGCGCGCGCAGCACGTGTGATCGCGGATCTGCGGGAGTGCTCCCCGCAGGGTCTCGCGGAGTCGAAGCATCTGCTCACCATGCGGATGCTCGACGATTTCGATCGCTACGCCGAGGGACTGGCCGCGCAGTCCGCGCGATTGTTCGGCTCGGCCGAAGCGGTGGAGGGTGTCACCGCCTTTCTGCAGAAACGGCCCCCGTCGTGGTCCCCGGGACGGTGAGGGAGGCCGGCCCCTACGCTGGTCGGCATGATGAGTGCGCCGAGCGAGCCCCGTCGACGCGCGGAGCAGCAACGCGGCCGTGCCACCCGCGTCACCATCCTCGATGCTGCTGTGTCCGTTCTGGTCGAGCACGGATACTCGAACGCCACGACCGTCCGTATCCAGGCTGCGGCGGGTGTCTCGCGCGGTCGGCTCCTGCACCATTTCCCCAGTCGCGATTCGCTCCTGGTCGCGTCGGTGCATCACCTTGCGGCGCAGCGCGTCCAGGGTCTCGGGCACGACCAGGAGTGGCCCGACGACCCGGTCGCGCGGGTCGCGCTGGCGGTGGACCTCATGTGGCTGCATTTCCGGCAGCCGTATTTCTGGGCCTCGATGGAACTCTGGCTCGCGGCCCGCTCCCACGAAGAACTCCGCCGCGAATTGATACCGCTCGAACGGACTCTCGGCGGGATGATCAAGGCGCAGACCGATCGGTTCTTCGGCAGCGACTTCATCGGGCTCCCGCGCTACCGCGTGGTGCGCGATCTCGTCTACAGCAGCATGCGGGGGATCGCCCTCGGTTATGCGATCGATCCCCGGGATCCGGACGCGGACCCGAATCTCGTGGTGTGGCGTGAACAGTTCGAGGATCTCCTGCAGCGGTGATCCGTCATCGGGTGTCGAGATTCTCGAGTGCCTGCGTCAACACCCAGTTCAGCGACCATCGCAGGACGGAGACGTCCTGGACGGGAAGAGTTTGCTGATAGCCGGTCAGTGCGAACATCGCGAGGTGCGCGAATCTCTGCGCGTCGTCCCCCGGGCCGAGGATCGCGGCGGTGGACTCGGCCACCACGTCGAATCGCTGCCGGTCCACGAGGGCCTGGATGTCGCGCACGGCGTGATCGCTGTACGCCCAGCCCCGGATCGCCGATTCGGCGGGATGCGGGAGCTTGCACGCGAACTCGATGAGCATCTCGAGCCGGCGCCGGGGAGAACCTTCGAGTCGTGCAGTCTCGGCCAGTTGCAGGGTCTGTTGGTCGAGCCAGTTCTGAAGGAACTCTCTCTTGAAATCGGCCCAGCTCACGAAGTAGTTGTAGAACGACCCGGTGGTGACCTCGAGGTGTGCGCACAGGCGTGCCTGCTTGAGTCCCGCGTGGGCGTGCGTCGCAAGAATGTCGAGGGCGGCGGTGAAATAGTCTTCGCGCCGGACAATCGTCGCCACGTGGGTTCCCCTTTCGTCCGGTGCGTCGTCCCGCTGTTCGGGCAGGCTACGTTCGTACGGTCTCGGCGTGATCTCATTCCGTCGGGTCGTGGGACATGAGGTGGCGTTCCGGGCGCCGAACGCTTCCCGACGATCATCCCTGCGGGGCGAGGACCGAGGAGGACGGGTGACGCGCGAACCCAAGCAGGATCGCAGTCGGGCAACGCGTCTGCGCCTGCTCGAATCCACGATAGATTGCCTGGCCGAGCTCGGCTGGGCGGCGACCACCGTCGGTGTCGTCGCGGAACGTGCCGGAGTGTCGCGCGGGGCGACCCAGCACCATTTCCCGACCCGTGAGGATCTCATCACGGCTGCTCTCGATTTCATGTTCGACAGCCGGATGGAACGCGCCCGGAACGAGACGCTCGACGTGCCGCCCGGCAGCGCTCGCACCGAGGCGGTCGTGTCGCGTCTCGTCGAGCAGTACACCGGCAATCTGTTCAACGCGGCGTTGCAGGTCTGGACCGCCGCAGCGGCGGATCCCGCGCTGCGCGAACGACTTCTCCCGCTCGAGGAGCGTTTCGGCCGGGTCGCGCACAAGGTGGCTGTCGAACAACTCGGGGCGGACGACTCCGATCCGGTGGTGCACCGCATGGTGCAGGCGACTCTGGACCTCGCCCGTGGCCTCGGCCTGGCCGACGTCCTCACCGACGACTCGGTGCGACGACGCGAGATCGTCAGGCACTGGGCGGCGCAGCTCGACACCGTTCTGGAAGACGCCCGGAGTCGGCGCGCAGCAGGCCCTGCGGCTCGGTAGTGTCTCGGCCATGTCCTTCGAGCGGACCGGTAGCAGAGCGGCGACTGCGGCCCTGGCATTCCTCGCGATGCTCGTCGCGGCCGGGTGCGGTTCCGGCGACGACGCCGCAGACCAGGCGCAGACCTCGACGACATCGGCTGTGACCGAGGCGGGCCCGCTCTTCGGCGAGTGCGGGTCGCTGACCGACGACGAGGTGGCGAACGCGTTCGCGCTCGGTCCGTTCTCGTCTGTCACACGCAACTCCGTCGGATGCGAGTGGGAACTCTTCGTCGGTGGCCCGAGCGTGAGTTTCAGCTGGTACCGGGGAAGCCCGATCGGCAGGGAACGGGCGGGGTCCGATCTGATCGGCCGCCCTGCAACGGATGTCGAGGTCGGGGGCAATCCCGGGTTCCTGGGTTCGTCCCAGTCACTGGACGGGCAGACGACCCTGTGCGAGATCGGGGTGCAGTTCGGCGGCGACTTCATCCATTGGTCCGTCTCCTACGGGAACTTCCCGCCTGCGGCAGATGCGTGTGCCGTCGCTCGCAGTCTCGCGGACACCAGCGTCGAGAGAGCGCAGCAGTGACGCGCCGCGTTCCGCTCCGGCCGGCCGGTCGTCGTCTCGGCGCCGGCGTGGCAGCGCTCGCGGTATGCGCCACGGTGCTCACCGGATGCTCCCGGACCATCGAGGGCCGCGCAGTGCAGGAAGGCGCGGGTGGCGGCGGGAACACCGAGGAATTCACCCGCCTGCTCACCGAGTGCGACGCGGTGTCGGATCCGCAGATCGCCGAGGCGGTCGGAGCCGCAGCGGTGTACCGGGGGTTCTTCGGAGCGATCTGCCGGTGGGAGGGCGATGGGCCCGGCGGCGTCGTGAAGGTCACCTTCAACTGGTTCGAGACGGGCTCGCTCGACCACGAGCGCTCCGCCGCCGAACACCTCGGGTACGCGGTGGAGAACACCACGGTGGAGGGACGACGGGCGCTGCAGATACGCAGGCCCGAGGACCCGTCGTCGTGCGGGGTGAGTTCGGGTGCCTCGACGACCGGTATCTTCGGCTGGTGGGTGCAGTACCAGGGCAGTGGGCCGGACCCCTGCGAGGCCGCTGCTACCTTGGCACGGCTCACCTTGAACCTCAGCAGCTGACCGTGGCTGGGGGCCGACCAGGGTCGAGCGGGTCCTCGGTTGCCTACCTCACTTTGACCTGATGCTCGCCAGCCGGGTATCGTTGTGGGTCGTGTCCGGCAAGCCCGGACCGGTCTGTGTGCCTATGCGAGGTAGTGCCGTGCGCGTCGTCTGTAGAAGTCTGCAGTTACGAGTTCCCGGCTGCCTGTGTGGGGGTACGCGACACACCCGACCTCGTGTGCACACGAGGGGCGAGTGAGGGGCAGCTAGCTCTCTTGTCCCAACCGATGGATCCCTAATTTCAGAACAGCCAGTGTTGCTCGTGTGAGCAGCTCCAGACAACGAAGAAAGCCGGTTAATGCCAACCATCAATCAGCTGGTCCGTAAGGGCCGCCGCGACAAGACCGTCAAGGTCAAGAGCGCGGCCCTCAAGGGCAGCCCGCAGCGTCGCGGCGTGTGCACTCGCGTGTACACCACCACCCCGAAGAAGCCGAACTCGGCTCTTCGTAAGGTCGCCCGCGTGCGCCTCACCAGCTCTGTCGAGGTCACCGCGTACATCCCGGGTGAAGGCCACAACCTCCAGGAGCACTCGATGGTGCTCGTGCGTGGCGGTCGTGTGAAGGACCTTCCCGGTGTCCGCTACAAGATCATCCGCGGTTCGCTCGACACCCAGGGTGTCAAGAACCGCAAGCAGGCCCGTAGCCGCTACGGAGCGAAGAAGGAGAAGGCCTGATGCCACGTAAGGGTCCCGCTCCCAAGCGTCCACTGATCGCCGACCCGGTTTACGGGTCCCCGCTGGTTACCCAGCTGGTCAACAAGATTCTGATGGACGGCAAGAAGTCCACTGCAGAGCGCATCGTCTACCAGGCGCTCGAGCAGGCACGTGAGAAGACCGGTACCGATCCGGTCGTCACCCTCAAGCGCGCGCTCGACAACGTCAAGCCCGCCCTCGAGGTTCGTAGCCGCCGCGTCGGTGGTGCTACCTACCAGGTGCCGGTCGAGGTTCGCCCCGGCCGTTCCACCACCCTCGCACTTCGGTGGCTGGTCACGTTCGCACGTCAGCGTCGTGAAAAGACCATGGTGGAGCGCCTCGCCAACGAGCTTCTCGATGCGAGCAACGGCCTCGGTGCCGCTGTGAAGCGTCGCGAAGACACGCACAAGATGGCTGAAGCCAACAAGGCGTTCGCGCACTACCGCTGGTGAGTCGAGGCCGGTCGGGAGGCACCGTGATCCGGACCTCCCGATCGGCTGCTCGCACAACTGTGTCGGTCCCGTAAAGGCCGGCTGACAACACAAGAACATGGGTCCGCACAAAGGACCGACACTAGCTACGAGCGGGGTTACCTGTGGCACAGGAAGTGCTGACCGACCTGAACAAGGTCCGCAACATCGGCATCATGGCGCACATCGATGCCGGCAAGACCACCACGACGGAGCGCATCCTCTTCTACACCGGTGTGAACTACAAGATCGGTGAAACCCACGACGGTGCTTCGACCACCGACTGGATGGAGCAGGAGAAGGAGCGTGGTATCACCATCACCTCCGCCGCCGTCACCTGTTTCTGGAACAACAACCAGATCAACATCATCGATACGCCCGGCCACGTCGACTTCACGGTCGAGGTCGAGCGGTCCCTGCGCGTCCTCGACGGCGCCGTTGCCGTCTTCGACGGCAAGGAAGGCGTCGAGCCCCAGTCCGAGCAGGTCTGGCGCCAGGCTGCCAAGTACGACGTTCCGCGCATCTGCTTCGTCAACAAGATGGACAAGATGGGCGCGGACTTCTTCTTCACCGTGCAGACCATCATCGACCGTCTCGGCGCGAAGCCGCTGGTCCTGCAGCTCCCGATCGGTGCCGAGGATGCCTTCGACGGCGTCGTCGACCTGGTCGAGATGCGTGCGCTGACCTGGCGTGGCGTCACCGAGATCGGCACTCCGCCGACCATCGAGGAGATCCCCGCCGATCTCGTCGAGCTGGCTGCGGAATACCGCGAGAAGCTTCTCGAGACGGTCGCCGAGTCCGACGAAGAGCTCATGGAGAAGTACTTCGGTGGTGAAGAGCTCACGGTCGCCGAGATCAAGGGCGCCATCCGCAAGCTCACCGTGGCCTCCGAGCTGTACCCGGTGATCTGTGGCACCGCGTTCAAGAACAAGGGCATTCAGCCCATGCTCGACGCTGTCATCGACTACCTGCCGACTCCGCTGGACATCGGCGAGGTCGAGGGTCACAAGCTGAACGACGAGGAGACCATCCTCACTCGTAAGCCGAGCAAGGACGAGCCGTTCTCGGCTCTCGCGTTCAAGATCGCGTCGCACCCGTTCTTCGGCAAGCTCACCTTCGTGCGCGTCTACTCGGGTCGTATCGATCCGGGTGCTCAGGTGCTCAACGCCACCAAGGGCAAGAAGGAGCGCATCGGCAAGCTCTTCCAGATGCACGCCAACAAGGAGAACCCGGTCGACGAGGCCGTGGCCGGCCACATCTACGCGATGATCGGCCTGAAGGACACCACGACCGGTGACACCCTGTGCGACCAGGCGAACCCGATCGTCCTCGAGTCGATGACGTTCCCGGACCCGGTCATCCAGGTTTCGATCGAGCCCAAGACCAAGTCCGACCAGGAGAAGCTGGGCACCGCGATCCAGAAGCTCGCCGAAGAGGATCCGACCTTCTCGGTCGAGCTCGACGAGGAGACCGGCCAGACCGTCATCGGCGGCATGGGCGAGCTCCACCTCGACATCCTCGTCGACCGCATGCGTCGCGAGTTCAAGGTCGAGGCCAACGTCGGCAAGCCGCAGGTCGCGTACCGCGAGACGATCACCAAGCCGGTCGAGAAGCTCGAGTTCACGCACAAGAAGCAGACCGGTGGCTCCGGCCAGTTCGCGAAGGTCGTCATCGCCCTCGCGCCGTTCCGCGGCGAAGACGGCGCGACCTACGAGTTCGAGAACAAGGTCTCCGGCGGTCGTGTGCCCCGCGAGTACATCCCGTCGGTCGACGCGGGTGCGCAGGACGCGATGCAGTACGGCGTGCTCGCCGGCTACCCGCTGGTGAACGTCAAGGTCACGCTGCTCGACGGCGCGTACCACGACGTCGACTCGTCCGAAATGGCGTTCAAGATCGCCGGCTCGCAGGCCCTGAAGGAAGCCGCCCGCAAGGCAGCTCCCGTCATCCTCGAACCGCTCATGGCTGTCGAGGTCACGACCCCCGAGGACTACATGGGTGAAGTGATCGGCGACCTCAACTCCCGCCGTGGCCAGATTCAGGCCATGGAGGAACGCAGTGGTGCCCGTGTCGTGAAGGCGCTGGTTCCGCTCTCGGAGATGTTCGGTTACATCGGTGACCTTCGGTCGAAGACCCAGGGCCGCGCGAACTTCTCCATGGTGTTCGATTCCTACGCAGAGGTTCCGTCGAACGTCTCGAAGGAAATCATCGCCAAGGCGACCGGCGAGTAGCCTTCGGGTTATCCCCTCGGTCACCTGCACGACCAAGTAATACAAACCGCACTGCTGCATACTGCAAGCAACAACAGTCCAGGAGGACATTCCAGTGGCTAAGGCGAAGTTCGAGCGGACCAAGCCGCACGTGAACATCGGCACCATCGGTCACGTCGACCATGGCAAGACCACCACGACGGCCGCCATCACCAAGGTGCTGGCAGACAAATTCCCGGACCTGAACGAGAGCTTCGCGTTCGACCAGATCGACAAGGCTCCCGAGGAGAAGGCTCGTGGTATCACGATCAACATCTCCCACGTCGAGTACCAGACCGAGAAGCGCCACTACGCGCACGTCGACGCTCCGGGTCACGCGGACTACATCAAGAACATGATCACCGGTGCCGCCCAGATGGACGGCGCAATCCTGGTCGTGGCTGCTACCGACGGCCCGATGCCCCAGACGCGTGAGCACGTGCTGCTCGCTCGCCAGGTCGGCGTGCCGTACATCCTCGTTGCGCTGAACAAGGCCGACATGGTCGACGACGAGGAAATCCTCGAGCTCGTCGAGATGGAGGTCCGCGAGCTCCTCGCTTCGCAGGAGTTCGACGAGAACGCTCCGGTCGTCCCGATCTCTGCTCTCAAGGCACTCGAGGGTGACGAGAAGTGGGTTCAGTCGATCGTCGACCTCATGCAGGCCGTCGACGACTCCATCCCGGACCCGGTCCGTGAGACCGACAAGCCGTTCCTCATGCCCGTCGAGGACGTCTTCACGATCACCGGCCGCGGCACGGTCGTCACCGGCCGTATCGAGCGTGGCGTTGTCAACGTCAACGAAGAGGTCGAGATCGTCGGCATCAAGGAGACCTCGACCAAGACCACGGTCACCGGTATCGAGATGTTCCGCAAGCTGCTCGATCAGGGCCAGGCGGGCGACAACGTCGGCCTCCTCGTCCGCGGCATCAAGCGCGAGGACGTCGAGCGTGGCCAGGTCGTCGTCAAGCCCGGCACCACGACTCCCCACACGGAGTTCGAGGGCCAGGCTTACATCCTCAACAAGGAAGAGGGCGGCCGCCACACGCCGTTCTTCAACAACTACCGTCCGCAGTTCTACTTCCGTACCACGGACGTGACGGGCGTTGTTACCCTTCCCGAGGGCACCGAGATGGTCATGCCCGGTGACAACACCGAGATGTCCGTCACGCTGATCCAGCCGATCGCCATGGACGAGGGCCTTCGCTTCGCTATCCGCGAAGGCGGTCGTACCGTCGGCGCCGGTCGCGTCACGAAGATCATCAAGTGAGCTAGTTCTCACTGACGCCAACGGCGTCCACCCTTCGGGGTGGACGCCGTTCGGCGTTTCAGGACCGGTGGACGATGCGGCCGGCGCGTGCCGTCAGTCGTGTTCGGGGTGCGGCGGATCGAGATGCAGCAGCACCTGGGTCGCCACCCTGGCACCGCCGAGTGCGCACGCGGCGCGTTCTGCGGTGTCCTCGGCGTGCGCCGTGAACTCCGCGACGTCGATTCCCGGCTCGGCGTGCACCACCACCGACAGCGTGGGCAGGTGCCGTTCCACCACGGCGCGGCCGCGCGCCGACCGCACGCCCGGCAGCCCCGCGAGTGCGCGTGCCACGCCCTCCGCGACCGGGCCCAGTTCCACACCGAGCGTCGCGTCCGTCACCTCGTCGAACAGTTGCACCGTCGAGGTGCGACGGCGGGACAGATTCACCACGAGCAGGACGATGCCGATCGCGGCCCCCACGGCGAACACGGTCCACAGTGCGGGTGTCCACCAGTCCTGGTCGGGAACGTCGATGACGCGTGGCCGGTCGAGTTGCGAGACCCGATCCCGCGCCAGGGGCACCTCCCACAGCCAGGCGAGCGCGAAGGCGCCGATTCCGAGCAGGACGCAGCCCGTCACGAGCGCGAAGAAACGGTTGGCGAGCACCGTACGGAGTTTCATCGGCGCGTTCCTCCCACAGCGTTCGCCCGCGTCTCTGCGGGGGTGACCTTCACGATCAGTGGAAGGGGGTCGGCGAGCAGCGAGAGATTCGGTTCGACCTCGGCGCGCACGGTCGCGGTGAGTTCGGCGACCGGCACTTCGGGGTCGGCGACTATCCGCACCACCGCACGCCTGCGATCGACCACAGTCCGCGCGGTGCGCACACCGGGGAGCGCCGATGCCCGGGCACTGCACATGCGCGCGACGTCGGTACGCCGCATCCACACCGTGTCCACGGGACCCGCGACTCGCAGCGGGAGGTGGGTGCGTCGCCGTGGCTTGATCGCCGCGAACAGCAGCGCGGCACCGAGCAGCACGAGCACCGCGGCCACCGGACCGATCCACGGTTCCCAGTGCAGCCTGCCGAACCACTCGAACGCGTTGCGGAGCCACGGTGCTCCGGCGTAGGTACCGCGCACGATGAGAAGTTCGCGGGCGGCGACGAACGCGAGTCCGAGCGCACCGATCGCGATGAGCGCCGCGGCCGGCGCCGCCGCCGGGGTCGCGAGCGGGGGCAGCGGTTGCACGACCGGTATCCGCGCGCGGGACTCGGCGTGAGCGACGATGTCGGATTCGAGGTACTCGACGGGGACGGACTGCTCGGTCGGTTCGTCCTCGTGGGCCTGGGGGGTCGCGGCGACGAAGACGTTCAGTTCGGTGACGTGCAGACCTGTGTAGTCGTGCAGGTGACGCGCGACGGCGTCGTGCACCCTCCGCGTCAGTGCTGCTGCGTCGTACGGCCATTCGGCGGCGATGAAGAGATTCACCGCGACCGCCCGCCCGCCGGTGGTCACATCGGCACGAGGAAGTTCCCGGCCCGTGAGCAGACTCAGGTTGCCGGTGTGCCGGACCACGCCGGGAACCTGGAGTGCGGCCGACGCGGCGATGCGTTCGACTGCGCGGTCCTTGATGACGAGAGTGCCGCGGTTCCCGACCGTGTCGGTGTCGTCGAGTGTGGAGCCCGGCAGTGGCCCGGTCTCCGTGGGGACACCATCAGCCACGGCCGCGGCTCCGCAGTATCGCACCGAGGTCGAGCAGACCGTCCCGGTGTGCACCGATTGCGGCACCGAGCGCGCCGAGAAGGACCGCGAACAGCAGTCCGCTGACGCCCCCGAATATCCCGGCAAGAGCGAGGAGGAGACCGGCGATCAGGCCGATCGCGGTGTTGCCGGTGGGAGTGTGGTTCACGGGGACACCTGTTTCTGTTCGAGGTGGACGTCTTCGATCGTCACATGCACCGGAGGGCCGACGACCGCTTCGACGAGGGCTCGCACGGTGTCGGCGAGGGCCGGCAGATCGGCGGGGTATTCCGCGGTGATGTGCACGGCGCACCCCTCGGGTCCGAGCCGGATCCCGGGAATCCGGCGTCCCGGCAGGTACGTCGCGACCGACCCGAACGGGCCGCTGTTGAGCCCGGCGACGCCTGCGACACCCGTGACGACCTCGGCGACGAGGTCTGCAACCTCGGGGTCGGGGTGCGTACGGGGGTCCGCGCCGGGAGACGAGGTCACTGCACTCGAGGCTTGAGCTCGTCGGCTGCTGCCGCCTCGTCGTACAGCACCACGTCGAAGACGGTGATGTTGACTTCGGTGACCTCGAGACCGGTCATCCGTTCGACGGCCGTGATCACGTTGTGCCGAATCGCGATCGCCAGCTCGTGTAGCGCCACGCCGTATTCCGCGACGATGCCGATATCGATCGCGGCCTGTTTCTCGCCGACCTCGACCGCGACGCCCTGCCCGTGGTTGATGCGTGCTCCCGGGATGCGGTCGCGCAAGGCGCCCACCACCCGGGCGGTACCCGCCCCGACGTCGAACACGCCGCTGACCTCGCGTGTCGCGATGCCTGCGATCTTGGCGACCACCGCGTCGGCGATGATCGTCCGACCCTGGCTGTCGAGGGGACCGGAGAACGAACCGGTACCGAACTGGATGCGGCTGATTCCTGCGCCGCTGTCGCTGGTCATGAGTGCTCCTCGTGCCGTGTGGGTCGTGGGGAACGTGCGGGCCGTGCGTTGTCCATCATTATCCGCCCGGTGAGGGTGATATGCCGGGCAGGACCGCCACCGTGTTGTGCTGCGGGGTATTTCGGTGTTGCCGGGATCGGCGCGCTGTTCAGCCCTGTTCGTGCGTTTGGTATGAAGAGTGCACGCACACGGGTGGCAGAGGTCACGCCGCGATGAGGAGGATGTACCAGGTGGCAGTCGAACGGATCGTAATAGCAGGAGCCGGACTCGCGGGTGTGCGAACCGCAGAGGAGTTGCGACGCGCGGGGTACGAGGGCGAGATCGTTCTGCTCGACGACGAGGGCCACCTGCCCTACGACCGGCCCCCGCTGTCGAAGGATGTCATCCGCGGCGAGCGGGAGGACACCACCCTCCGCCCCGCCGAGTTCTTCGACGAGCAGCGCATCGACCTGCGACTCGGCGCCGCTGCGCGCTCGGTCGACACCGACGCCCGCACCGTGACGCTCGCCGACGGCACCGAACTCGCCTACGACGAGTTGGTGATCGCCACGGGTCTACGAGCGCGGCGCATCCCGGGCCTGCCCGATCTCGACGGCGTCCACGTCCTGCGGTCGGTGGACGACAGCCGCGCCTTGCGGGCCGCGATCGTCCCCGGCGTCCGGGCACTGGTCGTCGGCGCCGGCTTCATCGGATGCGAGGTCACCGCCAGCCTGCGGGCACTGGGTGTCGACGTCGTCCTGCTCGAGCCGCAGCCGACGCCGCTCGCGTCGGTGCTCGGCACCGAGGTCGGTTCCCTCGTGGCACGACTGCACACCGAGGCCGGAGTCGACCTGCGTGCAGGAGTCGGGCTTGCCGAACTGCGTGGCGACGGCCACGTCACCTCTGCCGTGCTCGGGGACGGCACCGAGATCGACGTGGATCTCGTCGTGCTGGGTATCGGATCGGTGCCCGTCACCGAGTGGCTCGAGGGCTCCGGGATCGAACTGGACAATGGTGTCGTGTGCGACGACACGGGCAAGGCATCCGCGCCGCACGTCTGGGCGGTCGGCGACGTCGCGTCGTGGCAGGTTCCCGGTGGTGCGCGCAAACGCGTCGAGCACTGGACCAATGCCGGAGAGCAGGCCACCGTGCTCGCGAAGAAGATCGTCACGGGGGAGTTCGGGGGCGTCGGCCAGGTGCCCTACTTCTGGAGCGACCAGTACGACATCAAGATCCAGGGCCTGGGTGCGGTTCGAGCCGACGACACCGTGCACGTGGTGCGCGACGACGGACGCAAGTTCCTCGCGTACTACGAGCGTGAGGGCCGCCTCGTGGGTGTCGTCGGTGGTGGGCTGCCCGCGCAGGTGATGAAGACGCGGATGAAGATCGCCGCCGGCGCGCCCATCGAGGAGTTGCTCGCAGCCGTGTGAGCACTCGAAGCCGTATGCCTGAACACCGCCGCGACCGGGAAGGGCTAGATTCGTAGGGTGATCGTTGCGCTCATCGACTCGGGATTCGGTCTGCTGCCGACTGCTGCGTGGCTCCGCCGGATGCGTCCGGATCTCGACTTGTTGCTGTCGATGGACCCGGAGTGCGCTCCCTGGGGACCGAAGCCGGCCGACTGGGTGTCCGACCGGGTGGTGACCACCGCTCGGCGCGCCGTCGACCGCGGTGCCGACGCGGTGGTGCTGCCGTGCAACACGGCGTCGGTGACCGCCCTGGACGATGTGCGGGTCGCGCTCGGTGACGACGTTCCCGTGATCGGGACCGTGCCCGCGATCAAGCCTGCTGCGGCCGTGTGCAAGTCGGTGGCGATCTGGGCGACCGCCGCGACGACCGCGAGTCGTTACCAGGCCGACCTCATCGAGAAGTTCGGGAACGGCAGCGAGGTCGTGAGCGTCGCATGTCACGGACTCGCCGATGCCATCGACCGGGGTGACCGGGAAGGCGCCGACCGGGCGATCGCCGATGCCGTGGCGCGCACTCCGGACGACGTCGAGGGGATCGTCCTCGGCTGCACCCACTACCCGCTGGTGGCGGACTCGATCCTTGCCCGTTTTCCCGAGGGTGTGCGCTTGTTCGACAGCGCCGAAGCGGTCGCCAGGCAGACGCTGCGTCGTATCGCCGACCTCGATGCGGACGAGCCGGGTATCCGCGAATTCGGGGACCGATCCGGAGCCACCGGGCGCGTCGAGGTGTACCTCAGCGGCACACGCGGGGCGCTCCCGCCCGGAGCGGAGGCGTTCGCGGCAGGACGGGAACTGCTCGCCGCCACGACTACGAGGTAGAAGCATCAGGTTCCGCACCACGCGGGCCGTCCGGACACGTGCGGCGCCGACGAGACCGTAGGCTCGGGCCGTGACCGACGACCTGTCCGCGGAGGACGTTCGCGCGGCGCTCGACGCCCTCGGCGATCCTGCCGCAGCCGCCGGGATGGGACGCTTCTTCAAGACCGGACCCGGCGAGTACGGCGAGGGCGACGTCTTTCTGGGACTACGGGTGCCGCAGACACGTGCCGTGGTCCGGAAGTTCCGCGACCTGCCGATCGAGGAGTCGCGTCTGCTTCTGGACAGCCCTGTCCACGAACACCGTCTCGCCGGTCTGCTGATCCTCGTGGACAGGTATGCGCGCGACCCGGTCTCACGTGGCCGGGTGGTCGAGGTGTACCTCGACGCTCTCCGCTGCGGACGGGTGAACAACTGGGATCTCGTCGACGCCTCGTCCGATCACATCGTGGGTGAATGGATCCATGCGAATCCGGCCGATGCAGGGTTGCTGACGACGCTGGTCGACGACCCCGACCTGTGGCGGCGGCGTGCCGGGCTGCTCGCCACGTTCGCCTTAGTCAAGAGTGGAGAGGCCGGACCGACGCTCATGGTGGCCGAGCGTGTCCTCGGCGACCGCCGGGATCTGATCCAGAAGGCGGTCGGCTGGATGCTGCGTGAGGTCGGCAAACGCGTGGACCGGGCCGTCCTGCTCGACTTCCTCGAGCGTCACGCGGCCGCGATGGGCCGGACGGCACTGAGTTACGCCACCGAGCATCTCGACGCGCAGGAACGCGCCCGGCTTCGCGGGTTGCGCTGACGAGGCGTGGACGGCACCCGACGATGCCGGCCACGCCCCGACGTGCGGCTCAGAACTCGATTTTGAGGTGGTCGGTGACAGGACGCGCCTGACACCCCAGGATGTAGCCCGCTTCGATGTCCTCCGGGTCGAGGACGTCGCAGTTCTCCATCTCGACCTTGCCTTCGAGGACGGTGCACGCGCACGATCCGCACTCGCCCTCCTGGCAGGAGTAGGGGACGTCGATGCCCTTGGCGAGCATGATGTCGACGAGCGTCTGCTTGCGGGGCCAGGTCAGATTGTGGACCTCACCGTCGAGTTCGACCTCGACGGTCGCCGCGTCCGCGGCCTCCTCGTCGCTGACCTCGACGGGCGCGTGGTCCGCGAAGGGATCACCGGACAGCGAGTTGAACACCTCGGCGTGGACCTGCGTCCGCGCCATTCCGATGCTCTGGAGCGCCTGGTGCACGGTGTCCATGAACGGTCCCGGCCCGCACATGAACGCTTCACGATCGGAGTACGGCGCCGCGAGTGTGGCGAGCTGGTCGGCGCTGGGAAGGCCCTGCACGGATTCGAGCCAGTGAACGACCGTCAATCGGGTCGGGTACTTCTCGGCGAGCATCCGCAGTTCCTCGGCGAAGATGACCGACGCTTCGTCGCGGTTGGCGTAGATCAGCGCGACCTTGCCGGATCCCTGGGTCAGCGCGGACTTGAGGATCGCGATGACCGGGGTGATGCCGCTGCCGGCCCCGAAGAGCACGAAGTCGTGGTCGAAGGACTTGGGGGTGAACACCCCGGCGGGCGGCAGAACCTCGAGGGTGTCACCCACTGCGACGGTGTCGCAGAGCCAGTTCGACCCGTAACCGTCGGACGTGCGCTTGACGGTGACCTTGGGGGCGTCGTCGGTGTGCGGTGAACTCGCGAGCGAGTAGCAGCGCGCCACCGAGCCGGTGCGGTCGCTGGGGATCCGCAGGGTGAGGAATTGGCCCGGCTTGTAGGCGAACTTGTCGCGGAGTTCGTCGGGGACGGCGAAGACGATCGACTTCGCGTCGGCGGTTTCCTCGACGACGGCGGAGACGGTGAGTACCACCGATCGCGAGCCGTGGGGCACCTCGACAGTCGTCATGGCGTGTGTCGTCCTCTCGTGCAAAACCGTGCGGGAGCAGTGGCGCCACCCCGGGTGTTCCCGTTCTGGGATTTTCCGGAACACCCCGCAATCTAGAACGCGTTCTAGTTAAGGGTAGCAGCCTGTTGTAGGCCCCAGAAACGGTACCGGGTGCACGCGAGGGCACCCCCGCCTGTCCCGCACAGTGGGCACTTCTGCCTCGGCAGGGCGGCCCGAGCGTTCCGCGTGCCGCGTTCGTCCTACGGCTCTCGATTCGGCCTGATGCGGCCGCACTCGGCGACGAGTGTGGCCGCGTCAGGCGGATGATCAGGCGGTGGCCTTCGAGAGAAGCTCTTCGATCCGTTCGTAACAGTCGCTCGTGCCCTCCTCCCATCCGGAGGACGCCATCCCGTCGCGTGCTTCGAGGCTCGGGAACACGCTGTGTCCGCTGAGCTTGCTGCGGCCGTCGCCGAGATCCTCGAAGGTCATGAACTCGATGCTCACGATGTCGCGGAATTGATCGAATTCGAAGGTCTGGATGGCGAATTCGTTCTCCCGCACGGTGTGGAACACGCCGGAGAAGGTGTACGAACCGCTGTCGTCGCTGTGCGTGTACCGGTACGAACCACCGCTACGGAAGTCGTAGTGGTCCAGGTCAATGGACACCCCGCGCGGCCCCAGCCACTGAGCGACGAGAGCCGGATCCTGATGTGCTCGGAAGATTTCGGAGACGGGATAGTCGAACTCGCGCTCGTAATCGATGAACGGAACGCCGTCCGGGACGTTGACGTGCAGTGGGTTGCTCATGTCGATGCCTCTCGCAGGGAGCGGGATCACCCCGGTGGGGGGTCTGTGGTGTCGGCCGTGTCCCCGGCCAGCACAGCGTCGAGGCTGCGGAACTGCTGTTCCTTGGTCAACCGATACCGGTCGATCCAGGAAGTCAGCGCCTCCAGCTGTGCGGGATTCAGGTGAACGGGGCGGCGCTGGGCATCGCGGGTGCGCGTGACGAGCCCGGCTTGCTCGAGTACCTGAATGTGCTTCGAGATCGCTTGGGTGGTGATCGCGAAGGGTTCCGCGAGTTCGTTGACAGTGGCGGGACCCCGGCTGAGCCGGGCGACGATGCGTCGGCGGATCGGATCGGAAAGGGCCATGAAGGCCCGGTCGAGCAGTTCGTCGTCCGCGTCGGCAACGTCCACCTGCCACCATCCTTATTCAACCTTTCGGTTGAATAAAGCATCCGCCGAGGAGATACACGTGTCAAGACCCTTTACGGCAGATTTGCGGCGCCAACGAGGATCGATGTCGCGTTTGCCCGGTGAATGCCGCGACCCCCGGCTACCGTCGTCAAGATGATCTCGGTGGGGAGCAATCGGTCGGGAATACGTGTCGCTCTGGCTGCGGCGGCGGCGCTCGCACTCGTGGGCGGATGTGCGTCGAGCGCGGACGGCGATTCGGAGAACACCGCCGCGCCCGAGGCGGTGTGTGGAGCGACGCCCAACGGCACGCCGTTGACCGGTGCACCGCCGCCGGAGACCGGGGGTGGTGACATTTCCACCAACCCGGAGATCGCCACCGGCTACCGCAGCGGCATGACCGCTGTGAGTACCGAATCGTTCGCGGTCTCCACCGCCAACCCCGTCTCCACCGAGGTGGCGTGCGAGGTCCTCCGCGACGGCGGGACGGCGGCCGATGCGCTCGTGGCCGCGCAGATGGTGCTCGGACTCGTCGAACCGCAGTCGTCCGGTATCGGCGGCGGAGCGTTCCTGATGTACTACGACGCCGAATCCGGTGCGGTCCAGGCGTTCGACGGACGGGAAACCGCCCCGAGCGCGGCCGACGAGAATTATCTTCGCTGGGTCAGCGACACCGACCGCACCGAGCCGAAGCCCGATGCTCGCGCGAGCGGACGGTCGATCGGCGTACCCGGTGTCCTCCGCATGCTCGAGTCGGTGCATGCGGAGTACGGAGACCGGGAGTGGCGGAGTCTGTTCGCTCCCGCTATCGATCTGGCCGACAGAGGCGTGAGCGTCAGCGATCGGATGGCACAGTCCATTGCCGATTCCGCCGAGCAACTCGCGGTCGACGACGAGGCCCGCGCGTACTTCCTCGAGCCGGACGGCAGCCCCAAGGCCGTAGGCTCGACGCTGACCAATCCGGCGATGGCGAAGACCCTCGGCGCAATTGCAACCGACGGCGCCGACGCGTTCTATACCGGTGACATCGCACAATCGATCGTCGAGGCGACCGGGAGTACATCCGGTGGGCGAACACCGGGAAGCCTCACGCTCGACGATCTCGCCGCGTACGAGGCGAAGGAGCGCACGCCGCTGTGCACGCCCTACCGTGACCACGAGATCTGCGGGATGCCGAACCCGTCGTCCGGCGGCACCGCCGTCGCGGCCACTCTGGGCATCCTGGAGAACTTCGACCTCGCCGCACTGGGGCCGTCCGAGGTCGACGCGAACGGGGGAGTGCCGAATGCCGAAGCGGTGCACCTGATTTCCGAGGCCGAGCGTCTCGCGTACGCCGACCGCGACAAGTACGTCGCCGATTCGGACTTCGTTCCGCTGCCCGGGGGCTCGCTCGACACCTTGGTCAACCCCGAGTACCTCGCTCAGCGGGCGGCGCTGATCGACCCGGGCAAGAGCATGGGCACCGCGCAACCGGGCGATTTCGGACCGGTACCGCTCGGGGTGCCGCCGCAGAGTCCCGAGCACGGCACCAGCCACATCTCGGTCGCCGACAGTTACGGCAACGTGGCCGCCATGACGACGACCATCGAATCGGCGTTCGGGTCGTTCCACATGGTCGACGGCTTTCTCCTCAACAACCAGCTCACCGACTTCTCGGCGGAACCCACGGGCAAGGACGGGCTGCCGGCCGCCAACAGGGTAGAGCCGGGAAAGCGGCCGCGCAGTTCGATGGCGCCGACGCTGGTGTTCGACAGGACACCCGACGGAGAACGAGGCGACCTGCAGATGGTCGTGGGATCGCCCGGCGGATCGGTGATCATCCAGTTCGTCGTCAAAACGCTGGTCGGGATGCTGGACTGGGGGCTCGACCCGCAGCAAGCGATCTCGGCCGTATCGTTCGGCGCGGCAAATACCCCTGCCACCGGCGTCGGGGGTGAGCATCCCGCCGTCGACGCGTCCGACGACGGCGCACAGGACCAGCTCGTGCAGCAGCTTCGGGACAAGGGACACGAGGTGTCCGTCGCGCCGCAGTCCAGCGGGTTGAGCGCACTGCAGCGCGACGAGGCGGGCTGGATCGGGGGAGCCGATCCTCGGCGCGAGGGAGCGGTGATGGGCGATCCGGCACCGTGACCGCGCTCGTCCGCCAGGATCGGGCGCGGAGAACATGACATCCGTCGTCTCGGACTCGTGACAGCCGGGTATGTCGCTCGGGGCCCGGTTGCGTGCACACTTTCGACCATGGAACACACAGGTGCCCCGGCACTCGAACTGCGGGACGTCGTCAAGACCTTCCGTGCGCAGGGAGGCGAGGAGGCGCATGCGGTGTCGGGCCTCGACCTCACCGTCCGGCGCGGTGAGGTCATGGCTCTGCTCGGACCGAACGGCGCAGGGAAGACCACAACGCTCGACATGGTTCTCGGGCTGACTACTCCGACCTCGGGGTCGGTTGCCGTATTCGGCGCACCTCCGCGGCAGGCCGTCCGCGAAGGCCGGGTCTCCGCCGTCCTGCAGACCGGCGGACTGTTACGCGATCTCACGGTGCGTGAAACCGTGCGCATCATCGCCTCCACCTTCGACACCCACCGCGACATCGACGACGTTCTCGACAGCGCCGGACTCTCGGTGCTCTCCCGCCGGATGGTGTCGAAGTGCTCGGGCGGAGAACAACAGCGGCTTCGTTTCGCTCTCGCGCTGCTCCCCGACCCCGACCTGCTCGTCCTCGACGAACCGACCGCGGGAATGGACGTGGCCGCCCGCCGCGAGTTCTGGGCAACCATGCATGCCGAGGCCGACCGGGGCCGCACGATCGTGTTCGCAACCCACTACCTCGAAGAAGCGGACGCCTTCGCCGGTCGCATCGTCATGATGGCCGGAGGGCGGATCGTGGCAGACGGGCCCACTGCCGAGATACGGGCTCGGGCCACCGGCAGGCTGGTCTCCGCAGAGGTGCCACCGGAGTTCCGAGACGAAGCGCAGGCGGTCCTCGCGTCGACCCCGGGTGTCGCCGACATCTCCTGGGTCGGAAAGAGAATCGAGGTCCGGACAACGGATTCCGATTCGGTGGCCCGCATTCTCCTCGTACGCCTCGGTGCCCGCGACCTCGACATCGTCAGTGGTTCGCTCGAAACCGCCTTCCTCGCGCTGACACAGAAAGCAACGGCATGAACGCCACCTTCGTCGGGCTGGAGTTGCGGAGGACCTTCCGCGACTACGTCAACGTCTTCTTCATCGCGGTGCTGCCCGCGTTCTTCTACCTGATCTTCGGTGCCTCCCAGTCGTTCGCGACCGAGTCGGCCGGCAACGGCAACGTGGCGATGTACATCATGATCTCGATGGCGGCGTACGGCGCGGTGACAGCCACCACGGGCGTGGGCGGCACGGCAGCAGTCGAGCGGATGCAGGGCTGGGGCCGGCAATTGGGGCTGACCCCGCTGACCGACGCGTCGTATGTGGCGATGAAAGCAACGGTGGCCCTCGTGGTCGCGGCCATTCCGATCGGGCTGATCTTCGTCCTCGGGGTCTTCACAGGGGCGTCCGGCGACTCGGGTGCGTGGATCCTCAGCGCGGTGGCCGTGCTCGTCGGTGCCGCAGTGTTCTCCGTCTACGGATTGGTGTTCGGCTTGGCCTTCCGGTCGGAAGCGGCCGTCGGCGCCGCCGGCGGCAGCCTGGTGATCCTCGCGTTCCTCGGCAACATCTTCATTCCGCTGTCGGGCACGTTGCTGACCATCGCCAAGTTCACTCCGCTCTACGGCTATGTGTCGCTGGCGCGCTACCCCGTCACCGAAGGTGTGCTGATCGACCGCGCCGGAAACCCGCTGCCGTCCGAGCCTCTGTGGGTGCCGGTCCTGAACCTGTCGGTGTGGGCGGTGATCTTCGTAGCGCTGGCGACCTGGCTGGTGCAGCGCGGACGTGGCCGGCAATGACGATGTACGTCGAGGCTGCCCGGCGAGTTCAGCAGACCGGGTCGAACCGACCGTCCGTCACCACCCGCCCCGGCACCACGGTTGACACCGTTCAGTCCTCGCCGCCACGCTGGAACCCAACGCTCCGGAGTGATCACTCACGCGAAAGGTGCGCCGATGCCCACCGTCGATCTCGCTGCAGGGCCCATTCACTACGTCGAACACGGTGACGGACCGGCCGTCGTCTTCTTGCACGGACTGCTCATGAACCACACGGTGTGGGACGAGGTGATCGACCGACTACCCGCTGGGTTCCGTTATGTGCGACCTGATCTGCCGCTCGGCGCCCACCCCGAAGCGATGCATCCCGGCGCGGATTTGAGCTTGCGTGGTCTGAACCGGCTCGTGGCGGACTTCCTCGACGCGCTCGACCTGACCGACGTCACGCTGGTGCACAGTGATTGGGGCGGGGCTCTGTTCCTCACCGCGTACGGACTGGACGACCGCGTCGGCCGTCTGATCCTGCTGCCGTGCGAGGCCTTCGACAACTTTCCGCCGGGCCTGCCGGGCAAGATGGCGGTCCTCGCCGCGCGTATTCCGGGTGGCCTGGTACTCGCGCTGCGGCAACTCCGGGTTTCGTGGCTGCGCAACACGCCGCCGTTGCTCGGCTGGATGGCCCGCACACCCCTGCCCGACGGTCTCGTCCGCGCCTGGACCGAACCCGGGCTCCGCAGCAAGGACATACGCCGTGATCTGCGCAAGTACGTCGCGACCCGCTTCACCGCAACCGAACTCGTCGCCGATACCGAAGCGCTGCAGCATTTCACCGGTCCGGCGCTGGTGCTGTGGTCGTCGGCCGGAAAGGTCATGCCGCGCAGTCACGGGCGACGGCTCGCAAACCTGCTGCCGAACGGGACACTCGTGGAGGTCGACGACGCCTATGTGCTGTCGATGCTCGACCGACCCGAGGCGATCGCACAGGCGATGACGAAGTTCCTCGTCGCGGAGGGCTCGTAAGTCACACGAGATCGACGACCAGCCACCCGCCGTGGTGTTCGAACACCTCGTACGGAAAGCCTGTCGTGCGTCCGAGCGCATCGAGCGACGCGAGATCGAATGTCCGGATGTGCCCGTGGCACGCGGTTGCCTCGTCCTCGAACGGCACCGCGACCACCACGCGTGCACGCGCGATGCGCAGCGCTTCGGCGAGAACGGCGGCACCCGTCTCGTGGTCGACGTGCTCGAGCAGGTGGATCGCGGTGACGGTGTCCGCGCTGTCGTCGGGAACGGGCACTCCGGCCGCGTTGCAGACGAGGGTGTCCACCGCCAGGCCCAAATGGGGTGCGACCGCGTCGAGCAGCCGCATCGTGCCGGGAAGGATGTCGGTGGCGACCACGTCGAAGCCTGCTCCTGCGAGCCGCAACGGCAGGAACCCGAAGCACGAACCGAGGTCGAGCACCCGGCCACGTACCAACGTGGCGGCCTTGTCGTGGATCGGGGCGAACTCTGCTGTGCCGTCGAGCAGTTCGTTCAACGAGTTGCGGTAATAGGTAACCCACGACTCGAGCGCTCCGGGGACCGTCGAGCGGACGAGACCGACCATCGTCAACTCGAACTCGTTCTGGCCGAACTCGGCGTCCTGGACAGATGCGGTCACATCGGCGACGAGGCGTTCACTGAGCAGGTCGGGCGTGAGCGCGTGCGTGACGTGCAGCCCGTCGGTGGTGCGGCGCAACCTGATCGGGCCGGAGGGCACCCGCTCGACGGTGACGTGGTCGTGTGTCCACCGGCCCGGTGGGCACGGCGCGAGAGAATCCAGCACAGCCATTGTCTGTCAACCTCTTTCGAGTGGGCGATTGCTCGGGCCGAGTCCTTCGGAGAGTGTGAGCATTCCTGTGCCCAGTAGGTCGTGCAGGTCCGATTCGGCGTCGGTGAGCCACTGCTCGTAGGACGCGATCGCGACGCCCAGCACGAGGTAGGCGACGGTCCTCGGAATGTGGTCGCCGGGGCGGGCACCGGTGTGTCGCGCGACGAACTCGGCTATCGCCGCGCGCCACCCCTGGTACATGACGGACGAGTACCCCTGGAGGGCGGGAGTGCGCAGTATCAGTTCCATGCGGGCGCGGTGTCGCTCTTTCTCGGATGCGGGAAAGGTGTTGAAGTCGAGTAGTGCGGCGGTGAGCGCGTCCGCGAGCGAATCGTCCGACGGGACCTCTGCGAGTCGTCGCCGCATCCGTTCGAGCTGGCCGTCGAAGTCACCCCACGCGACCGCATTCTTCGAGGGGAAGTACCGGAAGAATGTGCGCCGCGCGATGCCCGCCGCCTCGGCGATGTCGTCGACGCTGGTCTCGTCGAAGCCGCGGGTGCGGAAGAGTTCGATGCCGACCGCCGCCAGCGATTCTCTCGTGGTGGAGGGGCGCCGGCCGGTCCGGGTGGACGGCTCTCGGCGGTCAGGCATATTTCCCTCGATTCATGGATGACATTCTGCACTCGATGCCATTACAGTGGTGAACCGAGTCACAACGCTAGCCCTGTTGTGACGTGGACTCCACACGTGGAGTGAAAATTCGAGGAGGAATCATGTCCGATCGCGACAACGCGGTGATCGAGTCCGAGCTGATCGAGGAGTCCCTCGTGGAAGAGGTCTCGATCGACGGCATGTGCGGCGTCTACTGATCATGTCCGCCCCCGGAGCCACCGCCGTGGCGACCACACAGTTCGATCCGGGCGCCACGTGGCGGCTCCACCCGCAGGTAGCGCTTCGCCCCGAGCCGTTCGGGGCGTTGCTCTACCACTTCGGCACCCGCAAACTGTCGTTCCTGAAGAACACCGTCATCGTCGACGTCGTCCGGTCCCTCGGCGACCACGCATCGGTACGGGAGGCCTTGCGCGCCCACGGAATCGGCGAGAGCGCCGAGCGGCCCTACGTGCGTGCCCTCGGCACACTGGCCGACTCGCACATGATCGTCCCCGCCTGACGCCCCGACCCAGCAAGGACCCGCTATGACGTCTCTGCTCGAACCTCCCGTCACCACCGCGCCTCCGAAAGTAGGTCGACTCGTCGACCAGTTCGAGAAGGGCCTCGACGCTCCGATCTGCCTGACGTGGGAACTGACCTACGCCTGCAACCTCTCGTGTGTGCACTGCCTGTCCTCGTCGGGCAAGCGCGACCCGCGTGAGCTGTCCACGGACCAGTGCAAGGCCATCATCGACGAACTGCAACGCATGCAGGTGTTCTACGTCAACATCGGTGGCGGTGAGCCCACCGTGCGCTCGGACTTCTGGGAACTCGTCGACTACGCCACCGAGCACCAGGTCGGCGTGAAGTTCTCCACCAACGGCGTGCGCATCGACAAGAAGGTTGCGGCGCGGCTGGCCGCGTCCGACTACGTGGACGTGCAGATCTCCCTCGACGGCGCGACCGCCGAGGTCAACGATGCCGTACGCGGTCCCGGTTCCTTCGCGATGGCTGTGCGCGCTCTCGAGAACCTGTCCGAGGCAGGCTTCCGCGACGCGAAGATCTCCGTCGTGGTCACGCGCCACAACGTCGATCAGCTCGACGAATTCAAAGCGCTCGCCGACCGTTACGACGCGACGCTGCGCATCACCCGCCTGCGTCCGTCGGGCCGCGCCGTCGATGTCTGGGACGACCTGCACCCCACTCACGACCAGCAGCGGCAGCTCTACGACTGGCTCGTCGCTCACGGCGAAGGGGTGCTCACCGGCGACTCGTTCTTCCACCTGTCCGCCTTCGGTGGCGACAGCGGGGCCGGCGCCCTGCCCGGTCTGAATCTCTGTGGTGCAGGACGCGTCGTGTGCCTGATCGATCCGGTCGGCGACGTGTACGCGTGCCCGTTCGCGATCCACGAGAACTTCCACGCCGGGAACATCGTGAGCGACGGCGGTTTCGCCGAGGTGTGGAAGACCTCCGAGTTGTTCCGCGAACTGCGCGAGCCGCAGTCCGCCGGCGCATGCGCCTCCTGCAACTTCTACGACTCGTGCCGCGGTGGCTGCATGGCCGCAAAGTTCTTCACCGGCCTTCCGATGGACGGTCCCGATCCCGAATGTGTTCAGGGATACGGGCAGTCGGCACTCGAAGCCGAACGGACGGTACCGCAGTCGAGCGTCGACCACTCCCGTACCGGCAAACGGGCAGAGCGTCGCACCCCGGCAGCGCCGGTCCCGCTCACACTGCTCGCCAAACCTCCCGCCAAATTCTGCGACGAGAGCCCTCTCGCAGGCCTGTAGATCTCGAGGAGAGATGTTCACGATGGCCAAGTTCTCGTGGCTGAAGAATCCCTGGAAGCAGAGCGACTGGTTCGAAACGGTCGCCGTGGCGCAGGAGCGTGCCCGCAAACGCCTGCCGAAGTCGGTGTACGGGGCGCTCGTCGCCGGATCCGAAGCCGGCATCACCGTCGACGACAACCTCGCGGCGTTCCGCGAACTCGGCTTCGCCCCGCACGTCGCGGGACTGTCGGAGAAGCGCGACATGGGCACGAGGGTCATGGGGCAGGACGTGGCCATGCCCGTCCTCATCTCGCCGACCGGTGTCCAGGCCGTACACCCGGACGGAGAGGTGGCCGTCGCCCGAGCGGCCGCCGCACGGGGAATCGCGATGGGTCTCAGCTCGTTCGCGAGCAAATCCATCGAGGACGTGGCCGCGGCCAACGACAAGACCTTCTTCCAGATGTACTGGGTCGGCAGCCGCGACGTGCTCGTCCAGCGCATGGAACGCGCCCGGGCGGCCGGTGCCAAGGGTCTCATCATGACCCTGGACTGGTCGTTCTCCAACGGCCGCGACTGGGGGAGTCCCGCCATTCCGGAGCGGATGAGCTTCGACGCGATGGTGAAGTTCGCGCCCGAGGGCATCATCCGGCCGAAGTGGCTTCTGGACTGGGCCCGTACCGGTGGCGTCCCGGACCTGACCACCCCCAATCTCACCCCGCCCGGAGGGGGTGACACCCCCACGTTCTTCGGTGCGTACGGCGAGTGGATGAGCACCCCGCTGCCCACGTGGGAAGACGTGGCGTGGCTGCGTGAACAGTGGGGCGACGCCCCGTTCATGCTCAAGGGCGTCATGCGCGTCGACGACGCCAAGCGCGCCGTCGACGCCGGCGTCACGGCGATCTCGGTGTCGAACCACGGCGGCAACAACCTCGACGGCACCCCGGCACCCATCCGGGCGCTCCCGGCTATCGCGGAGGCGGTCGGCAACGACATCGAGGTGTTGCTCGACGGTGGTATCCGGCGCGGTAGCGACGTCGTCAAGGCCGTTGCGCTCGGCGCCGACGCCGTCATGATCGGCCGCGCCTACCTGTGGGGTCTCGCGGCCAACGGCCAGGCGGGTGTCGAGAACGTCCTCGACATCCTCGGCGGCGGAATAGGTTCCGCCCTCTTGGGCCTCGGCCGTGATTCGATCCACGACCTCACTCCCGGTGACGTCGTCGTCCCGCCCGGATTCCGCCGCGATCTGGGAGTCGAGTAGCTCCTGCCGGTATGAGCCATGCCCTCATCGATCCGATCACCCTCGCCGGCCGTACCGCGCCGTCGAGGGTGATCTTCGGTCCACACGAGACCAATCTCGGTGTGGGGCGGCAATTCTCGAGTCGCCACCGCGCATATTACGAGCGCCGTGCCCGGGGCGGTGCGGGCGTCGTGATCACCGAGGTGGCGTCGGTTCTCGCAGGCGACCATCCCTACGAACGGGCGCCTCTCGCAGCCGAAGCGGGGGAAGGATGGGCGGATATCGTCTCGGCGTGCCGGCCGCACGGCACCCTCGTCCTGGCCGGACTCGGGCACTGCGGACTCCAGGGGTCCAGCGCCTGGACTCGAGCGCCGCTGTGGGCCCCGTCGCGCGTACCCGACCCCGCGACCCGTGAACTCCCGGCAGAGATGACTCCCGGCGACATCGAATCGGTGATCGCCGGATTCCGCGCTGCGGCGGCCGTCGCGGTCGATGCCGACGTCGACGGTGTCGAGCTCGACGCCGGACCGACCGCCCTGCTCCGGCAGTTCCTGTCCGGCCTGACGAACCACCGCACCGACCGTTACGGCTCCGACCGGACGCGCCTCCTCCGGGAGGTGATCGGCGCCGTGCGCGCCGAACTCGGACCCGGCCGGGTCGTGGCGCTGCGCCTGAGCTGCGACGAGAATGCCCCGTGGGCAGGCATCACACCGGACGTCGCCGCCGGCTACGCGCGGGAATTCGCGCCGTTACTCGACTTGCTCACCGTCGTACGTGGGGGCTTGTTCACGCCGGAAACGTACCGGCCCGGTGCCCACACGCCGGCGGACTTCAACCGAAACCTGTGCAAGCAGGTCCGCGCGGCCGTCGCGGGTAACGTGCCGGTGGTGTTGCAGGGCAGCGTCATCCATTCTTCGTCAGCTCAGGACGCTCTCGATCTGGGGGTGTGCGATGCGGTGGAGATGACCCGTGCGCAGGTCGCCGACCCCGATCTCGTCGATTCGATCCGCGACCACCGCGATCCGCGGCCGTGTGTGCGTTGCAACCAGGCGTGTCTCGTGCGCGACTTCCGCAACCCGGAAGTCGGATGTGTCGCCAACCCGGAGGCGGGGCAGGAAGACCGGCCCGCCACCCGTGCGGCGACCGCTGCGCGCGACGTGCTCGTCGTCGGCGGGGGACCTGCCGGGCTGGAAGCGGCGCGCGGTCTCGCGGGACGCGGCCACCGTGTGACCGTCGCCGAGCGCACCGATCGCGTCGGAGGGATGCTGCATACCGCGGCACGCGGGACGGGTGCTCCCGGCTTCGGACTGCTTACACACTGGCTCGAGGAGCGCTGCCGGGACCTCGGTGTCGTGGTCCGCACCGGCGTCGCCGTCACCGCGGACGAACTCGACGCCGCGATGGAGGCCGGCACCACGGTGGTGCTGGCCACCGGCAGCCGTCCCCGCCCACCCGGATTCCCGGTCGACAGGGGCGGCGGCTACGTCACCGCCGCGTATGCCCTCGACCATCCGGACACAGTCCCCGATCATGTCGTCGTCTGGGATCCGGCAGGTGGCCGGCTCGGTGTCGCGGTGGCGGAGCATCTCGTTGCGCCGGGGCGTGCGGTCCATTACGCCACGCCGGACCCCATTCCGGGATCGAGGCTGGCGCCCACCGGCGATCTGGTCGCGGCAAACGTCCGGTTGCAGCGTGCGGGCGTGCGACGGCACCTCGGCGTGGGGGTTCGAGCGGTCGACTCGTCGGGCGTGCGTCTCGTCGATCGAGTGACGGAATCGGAGGTCACCGTGCGTGCGGCCGCACTCGTCGACTGCTCAGTGGGACTACCGGATGACAGATTGCGCCGGCCGGGGCTGGATGAGATCGGTGACTGCATCGCTCCTCGGACGGTGCGGGACGCGATCCGGGAGGGGCACCGTCTCGCCTCGGAACTGTAACCTGTTGCATAGACCGATCTGGGAGGATCTCCATGGGCGAGTTCGACGGCAAAGTTGTCTTCATCACCGGTATCGCGCGAGGTCAAGGCCGTAACCACGCCTTGAGGTTCGCCCGGGAGGGAGCGTCGATCATCGGAATCGACGTCGCGAAGCCGGTCTCGGAGTACATCACCTACGAGCAGGCGACCGAAGACGACTTCCGCGAGACCGTCCGACTCGTCGAGGAGGCCGGGGGCAAGATCGTCGCCCGCATCGCCGACGTCCGCGACAGTGCCGCCCTGCGGGCTGCGGTCGACGAGGGTGTCGCACAGTTCGGACGGCTCGATGTTGTTGTCGCGAACGCCGGGATCTGCAGCTGGAACCGATTCTGGGAAATGCCCGACGAGCAGTTCGAGGAACTCGTCGACATCAACCTCACGGGTGTGTTCAAGACGTTGAAGGCGGCGGCGCCCGCGATGATCGAAGCAGGGAACGGCGGTTCGATCATCGTCGTCAGTTCCGTCGCCGGACTCAAGGCGATGCCCGGACAGGCACATTACGGCGCTGCCAAGTTCGGTCTCGTCGGCATCACCCAGGCTGCCGCAAAAGAACTGGGCGAGTTCAACATCCGCGTCAATTCGATCCACCCGTACGGCGTGAAGACCCCGATGGGCACCGATCAGGGATCGCTGAAGATGTTCGAGCGATTCCCGGCCTGGCTCCCCAACTTCGCACCCATCCTCACGGAGAAGCCGATCGCCGATCCCGACGACACATCCGACGCGGTGCTGTTCCTCGCGAGCGATCGTGCGAAGACGATCACGGGCAGCCAGATGGCCCTCGATCAGGGCAACTCCAAGGTCTGACCGGTGCCGCGCAACACGGCCGGTTCCGATCCCCGGGACAGCCTCAGGATCGGTCCGGCCACGTTGCGCAACCGGATCATCTTCCCGGCCCACCTGACGAACTTCGCAGTGGACGGGGAGATCACCGACCAGCACATCGCGTATTACACGGCGCGAGCGCGCGGCGGGGCAGCGATGATCGTCACCGAGGAACACACGGTGCATCGCTCGGATCGGCCGTACGAGAAGCTGATCCGGGGCTGGGATCCCGCCGTGCTGCCCGGGTACCGCCGCCTCACCGATGCGGTGCACGCGCACGGCACACGAATCCTCGCTCAGCTCAACCACAACGGTGCACAAGGAAGCTCGATGTACACGGGCCGGCCGTTGTGGGCACCGGGACCGGAACCCGACGCGTTGTTCCGTGAAGTGCCCATGGCGATCGGTGACGACGAGGTCGCCGAACTGATCGACGGCTACGCGGCGGTCGCGAGTCGGTGTGCCGAGGGCGGATTCGACGGCGTAGAGATCCAGTGCTCGCAGGCGTCGATCCTGCGTGCCTTCCTCGCGCCGGGGACCAACCGGCGCACCGACCGCTACGGTGGCGATCCGACCGGTCGTGCTCGGTTGCTCCTCGAGGTCGTGGCCGCAGTCAGGTCCGCGCTGGGGCGCGAGTACATCGTGGGGGTGCGTCTGAGCGGCCACGACGGCACCGACGGCGGCATCGGCCTGGACGATGCCGTGCAGGTCGCGCGCATGCTGGACGCGACGGATTCCGTCGATTACCTCAGCACGTCGGTCGGTGTGGCGACCGAAACGCTCCATCTCGTCGAAGCGCCGATGTCGACGCCGCACGGATACTCCTTGTTCGTGCCCGCGGCGTTCCGCGAGGCCGTGTCGCTACCCGTCGTGGGCGTCGGACGATTCACGACTCCCGGCCAGGTCCGCTCCGCGCTGGCAGACGGAGTCTGCGACCTCGTCGGTGCGGTGCGGGCACAGATCGCCGACCCGGACTTCGCGCTGAAGACTCTCGGCGGACACGACGCGGAGGTGCGCCCGTGCATCGGTTGCAACCAGGAATGCATCGGGCGTGTCGGTCTGGGCCGGTGGATCGGGTGCACGGTGAACCCCCGCGCGGGCCGAGAATCCACGCCGCTGCCCGCGCCGCGGATACCGGGCCGCCGGGTGCTCGTGGTCGGTGGTGGACCGGCCGGACTACAGGCGGCCGCTACGTCCGCTCGTCGCGGCCACTCCGTGACCCTGTGCGAGCGAGAACCGTGGACAGGTGGGCAGATTCGCGCCGCGGCGACCGCACCCCACCGCAGTGAACTGGCAGGGATGGTGACGAGCCTCGAAGCGGAATGCGCTCGGGCCGGTGTCGAGATCAGGACCGGATTCGAGGTCGACGCCGACTTCGTTCGCGCCTACCGGCCCGACGCCGTGATCGTGGCGACAGGTGCTCGGCCTCAACGGCCCGTCTGGGCCGGAAACTCCGCGAAGGTCGTGGACGTCCGCGACGTGCTCGAGGGTCGCGCCGATCCGGAGGGGCGGGTGCTCGTGGTCGACGATCTGGGCTTTCATCAGGCGACGTCGGTGGCCGAACTCCTCGCCGGACGTGGCTGCGCCGTAACCGTGTGCACCGGCGGCATGATCGTCGGACAGGATCTCGGTCTCACGCTCGACATGGACGGATGGACACGTCGCGCCCATGCCGCGGGGATCACGCAGATCACCGACGTGATGGTCACAGAAATCATGGACGTCGACGACGCGACGGTCGTGTCACTCGTCGATCACCGGACCGGTACGGGCCGATCCTTCGTGGCCGACGCCGTGGTTGTCGTCACCCATCAGGAACCCGTGGACGAACTCTGGAAACAACTGGCCGAGAGCAGCTTTCCTGTGCTCCGCGTCGGTGACGCGGTGACCCCCCGCCGCGCGCACAACGCGATCCTCGAGGGAGATGCCGCAGCGATCGCGGTGTGACACCCGCGCGCGACAGAGTTCGCGGTGCCTACGAATCGAGTTCGCGCCGCATCGCAACGCGTGGACGGTAGTCGAGTCCCAACTCCGTTTCGTGTGCACGAACCCGGCGCAGTCCCGGGGTGAGTTCTCCGTCGTCGAGAATGCGGAAGCCGAGGCGTTCGTAGTAGGGCGCGTTCCAGGGAACGTCGCGGTAGGTCGTGAGCGTCATGGCGCCGTACCCGTGATCGCGAGCCCACCCCGCGGCATGGTCGAGCAGGTCGCGACCGACGCCGCGCCGAGCGTGACCGGGATGCACCGAGACCTGCTCGATGTGGAGCGCATCGTCGACCGGTTCGGCGATCAGGTACGCCACCGGTGCACCGCCTTCGTCGAACGCCACCCAGTTCCGGCCGGCGGCGAGATAACGGTGCAATTCCGCGATCGTCGGCGGGGCGTCGTCCGCGACGAAGGTCATGCCCAGTTCGGCGAACTGCTCGCCCGCCGCTCGTTCGATGTCCTGGAGCAACGGCAGTTCGGCCTCCGCCGCGAGCCGGATGCGAGGCAACTCCTTGGCGAAATACAGCGAAGATTCCGAGTCGGCCCAGATGCCGAACCGCTCGTGCATCGGGGCGTACCCGGCTGCGGTGTACATCGCGATGGCTTCCGGTTGCGCAGTGCCGGTTTCGAGCACCATCCGGCGGCGTCCCGCGTCGGCTGCGGTTCGTTCCAGCGCGTCGAGCAGGCGCCGCGCGATTCCGCGCCGCCGGGAATCCGCACGCACGTACATCCTCTTGATCTCCGCGTCACCGTCGCGCAGGCCGGGATGCCCGGCGTCGTACGCGCGCCAACCCCCGATCCCCAGGGGCGCAGTTCCGGAATGTGCGAGCAGGAACAGGCCGCGTGGAGGTGCGAACTGTTCCGGATGAAGTTCGGTGTGGTCGGGCCCGCCGTAGCGACGCACGTACTCGAGCTGAACCTCGTCGATGAGGGCCTGCACGTCCGGGTCGTCCAAGGGGCGCGGTTCGATCTGCACGAGACGAGAGTACGTGCCGGCCGTGGCGCGACCGCCGCCGATCCACCCGCCTCTGCCTCTGACCCACGAGCCTCCGACGGGACTCGTGCTACGACAACAGCGCAAGCAAGCACACTCAGCGGTATTACTGCGCCTTACCGGGAGATGTTTACCGAATCGTTGCATGGGCACCCGTTGGTGATGCACAAGAACATATTCATCCCGGCCCTGACCGATCAGCAGCGTGACAAGCTCGACACCCTTTCGAACGCCGACGAACTCCGGTTCCACGGCCTTCTGGACTACGAGTCACTGGTCGAACCCGAGACCTATGTGTTCAAGGACCTGCTCGACCGGGCACGTCGCCAACTCGACGAGTTCGACGGCAGTGTGGACGGGATCGTCGCACACTGGGACTTCCCGACGAGCGTGCTCGCTCCGATTCTCGCCGCCGAACGGGGCCTGCCTGCGCCGACACTCCGCAGCATTCTCCAGTGCGAGCACAAGGCGTGGAGCCGGATCGAGCAGCGGAAGAGCATCCCCGAATGTGTCCCGGGCTTCGCGGTTTTCGATCCTTTCGACGACAACCCGCTGGATTCGATCGACCTTTCCTTCCCGTTCTGGGTCAAGCCGATCAAATCCCACTCGTCGCAACTCGGGTTCGAGATCAACAGCGCCGAGGAGTTCGCTGCTGCACTCGAGCAGATCCGTGCCGAGATCGGCCGGGTCGGGGACGCGTTCGACGAAGTGCTGTCCCTGGTGGAACTGCCGCCCGAACTCGAAGGGGTCGGCGGCAACATGTGCCTCGCGGAAGACATCATCACGGGTATCCAGGTTGCGCCCGAAGGCACGATGTTCAACGGCGAGTACCGCATTCACGGCTTCTTCGACATGCGGAAGGACGCGGCGGGCCACAGCTTCGACAGGCTCGACTACCCGGCACAGTCGGTTCCCGAGGATGTCCGGCAACGCATGATCGATCTGACGGAGCGGTACCTGCGTCACATCGGTTTCGACAACGGCTGTTTCAACACGGAGTTCATGTGGGACGAGAAGACGGGAAAGCTCTCGCTCATCGAGGTCAACACCCGCATCTCGCAGTCGCACAGTGACCTTTTCGTCAAGGTCGACGGAACGTCGAACCACGAGGTTGCGATCGATATCGCCCTCGGCGTGGAACCGCGCATCGAACCGCGCAAGGGCCGGTTCCGCCACGCGGCCCAGTGCCACATCGGCTACTACTCCGACGGCATCGTGCGCAGCGTTCCCAGCGCCGACGATCTCGCCCGACTCTGCGAGGAAATCCCGGATACTGTGGTGGACATCAAGGTTCGGGTGGGCGACCGGCTCTCCGAACTGCCCAACCAGGACGGCTACCGGACAGTCCTCGCCACGCTGTACATCGGCGCCGACGATGTCGGTGGGCTCGAGAAGTACTTCGATCGTGCGACCGAGTTGCTGCCGTTCGGGATCGACGCGATTTCCGAATAGGGCCTTCCTGCCTGCGACTTGTTCAACCGAACGACAGGAAGGTACTCGTGCAGACAGTGACCTCCTTTCCCCACAGTGTTCGTGTCATCGAGAACACCTTCATCACGATGCCCGACGGCTCCCGCCTGTCGGCTCGCATCTGGCTTCCGGAAGGAGCCGAGAAAAACCCGGTTCCCGCTGTGCTGGAATACATTCCGTATCGGCACCGGGATACAACCCGAGCACGAGACGAGCTCAACCACCCGTACATCGCCGGTCACGGATACGCCTGTATCCGGGTGGACCTGCGCGGCAGCGGCAACTCCGACGGGGTACTCGAGGACGAGTACCTACCTACCGAGCAGGACGACGCGTGCGCCGTGATCGAGTGGGCTGCGCAGCAACCCTGGTGCGACGGCAACGTCGGCATGATGGGTATCTCGTGGGGCGGCTTCAACAGCCTCCATGTTGCCGCGAAGCGGCCACCGGCACTCAAAGCGATCATCAGCGCGTCCGCCACCGACGATCTGTACGTCGACAACATGCACTACATGGGCGGATGCCTGCTGTCGGACAACCTGTCCGAAGCCACCGTGATGTTCGCCTTCAACAGCATGGCGCCGGACCCGGCGATCGTCGGCGACCGGTGGCGTGAGATGTGGCACGAACGACTGCAGGGCAGCGGACTGTGGGTCGAGAAGTGGCTCGAGCATCAACATCGGGACGACTACTGGAAGCGTGCCTCCGTCAACGAGAACTACGCGGACGTGCAATGCCCGGTGTTCGCGGTGGGCGGCTGGGCCGACGGTTACACCAACGCCATCTTCCGGCTGATGGAGAATCTCGACGTCCCCCGTAAGGGCCTCATCGGGCCCTGGGGTCACAAGTACCCGCACCAGGGAGTGCCCGGTCCGGAGATCGGGTTCCTGCAGGAGGTCGTCCGGTGGTGGGACTACTGGCTCAAGGGGATCGACAACGGCATCATGGACGAACCCATGCTCCGCATGTGGAAGCAGGGCAGCGTCCCGCCGCACCCGCGCTATCCCGAGCGGCCGGGTACATGGATCTCCGAGCCGTCGTGGCCCGCGCCGGGCATCGAGAGCCGCGAGTACGCGCTCACGCGCTTCGGACTGGACCACGACGCCGATCCGGACGACGTGGAGCGCCGGGACCTGGCGGTGTGCTCACCGCTGAGCCTGGGGATGGCGGGTGGCAAGTGGGCGTCGTACGCGGCCACTCCCGACCTGCCCTCCGATCAGCGGGAAGAGGACGGCGGCGCACTCGTTTTCGAAACCGAAGCGCTCGACGAACCGCTCGACGTGGTCGGCCTGCCGAAGCTCGATCTCGGGATCAGTGCCGACAAGCCGGTGGCGATGGTCGCGGCCAGGCTCAGCGATGTCGCCCCCGACGGTCAGGCAACGCGAGTCACCTACGGTCTGCTGAACCTCACACATCGTGACGGCAGCGCGGACCCGCAGCCGCTCGAACCGGGGCGGAAGTACCGTGTGCGCGTCAAGCTCAACGGGATGGCGCAGGAGTTCCCCGCAGGCCATCGCATTCGCTTGTCGTTGTCCACCTCGTACTTTCCGTTGGTGTGGCCGGCGCCCGAACTCGCGACCCTCACGGTGACCACCGGCGAAAGTCGTCTGAGCCTGCCCGTCCGTGCGCGACGGGATGCCGAGGATGCGGCGCTGCCCGCGTTCGGTGAGCCCGAAGGTGCGGAATCCTCCGCCGTCACACGGGTCGAGCCGGGTGAACACCACTGGCGGACCTCGCGCGATCTCGAAACCGGCGTGACCACACTCGAGATCAAGGACGACCAGGGAGAGCTCTTCGTCGAAGACACGGGCACCACGATGCGGAGCGCAACGACCGAGTGGTTCAGCTTCCAGGGGAACGACGTGGAGTCGGCGCGCGGCGAGACCCAGACCGTGCGATATCTCGGCCGAGGGGACTGGCAGACGGAGGTGCGGACCCGGACGGTGCTGACATCGACACCGGACGAGTTCGTGATCACCGCGCAGTTGGATGCGTACGAGTCCGACGAGATCCACGGCAAGCGGCGTGTCTACTCGGAGAACTGGAATCGGGAAATACCTCGCTTGCTGGTGTGACACCACGCGGTCGCGGTGCGGGCCGTCCGGCGCACTAGCATCGGACCGGTGATACGGGATCTTGCCGGCGCCCATTGGACCGACGTCGAACCGAAGCGGTGGACCGTTGCGGTACCGGTGGGATCGCTCGAGCAACACGGCCCGCACCTGCCCCTCGATACCGATACCCGGATCGCCACGGCCGTTGCCGAGGCACTCCCCGACGTCCTCGTGGCTCCGCCGCTCGCCTACGGCGCGAGCGGCGAGCACGAGGACTTTCCGGGAACGGTGTCCATCGGAACCGAGGCACTGCGCACCGTGTTCGTGGAGTACGGGCGCTCGATCTGCCGCTGGGCGTCCCGCGTGCTGTTCGTCAACGGGCACGGCGGAAACGCATATGCCCTGGCCGAGGCTGTGTCGCTGCTGCGCTACGAGGGGCGCGACGTGGCCTGGCTCCCGTGCGCGGTGCCGGGCGCCGACGCCCATGCGGGGGTGACCGAAACGAGTCTGATGTTGCACCTGTTCCCGAACGCGGTCGATATGGCGAGCGCGGTTGCCGGAAACACAGATCCGATCTCCACTTTGATGCCACAACTGCGTGAAGCCGGTATGGTTTCGGTGTCGGCGAACGGGGTTCTCGGCGATCCCACCACCGCAACTGCAGCGCAGGGTGCCCGCTTGTTCGCACACCTGACGGAACGTGCAGCATCGCAGGTCGCTCGGTGGGAACCGGGCACGGAGGGGGGACTTCGGTGAGTCAGGCGACAACACCCGAACTGGCGCAGACTCCCGGTGGACGGCTACCCGACGGATTCGGGGTGCGCATCGATCCGCGGGTCCGGCGATTCGCCGGCGGGCGCGTGCTCATCGGAGGCTCGCCCACCCGGATGCTCAAACTCGCGCCCGCCGCCGCGGCGATGATCGACGGCGATCACCTCGAGGTCGTCGACTCCCGAACCGCGGTGGTCGCCCGGCGCCTGCTCGACTCCGGTGTCGGAAATCCGCGGCCGACGCGACTGCCCTCCACCGCGGACGTCACGGTGGTCGTTCCCGTCCGGAACAATACGGCGGGAGTGCGGCGGTTGCTGCAAGCGCTTCCCGGCCTCGAGGTCATCGTGGTCGACGACGGCTCCGACATGCCGGTCGACTGCCCGGACAACCCGCGGGTCCGCGTGTTCCGATCCGAGGCATCGCGCGGGCCCTCCGCAGCACGAAACATCGGATTGCGGGAAGCACAAACAGAATTCGTGGCGTTCCTCGACTCCGATGTCGTTCCTCGCATCGGGTGGCTCGAGGCGTCGCTCGGTCATTTCAGCGATCCGGCCGTGGCGCTCGTCGCACCTCGCATCGTGGCTCTCGATCCCGACAACGGAGCGCTGGCACGTTACGAGCACGCCCGCTCGTCGTTGGACCTCGGCCGCCGGGAAGCCCCCGTGGTGGCAGGTAGCCCGGTGTCCTATGTTCCCAGCGCCGCCATGGTGGTCCGCCGCGAGGCACTTGCCGGGTGCGGGGGTTTCGACGAGTCGATGCACGTCGCGGAGGATGTCGACGTGTGCCGCCGCCTCCGGAGCGGCGGATGGCGACTCCGGTACGAACCGGTCGCACGAGTTGCCCACGATCATCGTGTGGGCTTCCGGGACTGGTTCTCCCGCAAGGTTTTCTACGGGACCGGGGCGGCACCGCTGGAAGCGAGACATCCCGGTACCGTGCCCCCGATGGCGATCTCCGTCTGGACCCTCGTCGCGTGCTCCGCGGTCGCCACGATGACCCGGTTCGGCGTCATCGTGGCGGTACTGACCCAATTCGTCACGCTCCTGCGGTTGCGTCGCATGTTCGCCGAACTCGACCGGCCGACGCGCATCGCAGCGGTGCTGACCGGGCAGAGCTTCGCGGGCGGTATGTGGCAGGTAGCCTCCGCCGTCTGCAGGCACTATTGGCCGCTCACGTTCGTTGCGGCGGTGCTGTCGTGGAAAGTGCGGCGCGCGGTGGTGGCTTTTGCTGTGGCAGAAGGTATCTGGGACTGGTATTCGCACCGCGAGGGCGGTGGGCTCGACCCTGTGCGGTACGTCTTCTACAAGCGTCTCGACGACCTCGCCTACGGTGCCGGGCTGTGGAAAGGGGTCGTCGACGCCCGCGATCCCGCGGCGCTCATGCCCGATATCCGGTCCTGACGTGATTCCGGCGCGCGCCGACATCGTGGTGGTCGGGGGTGGGAGCGCCGGATGCACACTTGCCGCCACCCTCGCCGGGCGCCCGGGCCGCACTGTCGTGCTGCTCGAGAGCGGTCCCGGCTACAGAAGCGCCGGTACCGCGCCACCGGAACTCCTGGACGCCACCCGGCTTCCCGTCGGACCTGAAAGCCATTGGACTGCAACGTATCCGGTGCTCCTGGCTGGGAGAGCCGGCACGATCGCCCGGGGCCGTGTGCTCGGGGGATCGGGCGCGGTCAACGGTGGATACTTCGTCCGCGGGCGCCCGGGAGATTTCGGCGCCTGGCCTCCGTCGTGGTCGTTCGACCACGTGCTGCCGTACTTCCGGCTCATCGAGCACGACTCGGATTTCGACGACGAGTGGCACGGCGCCGCCGGATCGGTACCGGTGTCCCGAACCCCTTGGTCCCGTCTGCACCCCGTGGCGCGCGCGTTCCACGATGCCGCTGTGGCGGCGGGCCATCGTCCGGTGGAGGACCTCAATGCGCCCGGCCCCGTCGGGGTGGGACGCGTCCCCCTCAACATCGCGAACGGCGTGCGCATGGGACCGGCACTCTCGTCGCTGATGCCCGCGCTCGCCTCCCCGAACCTGACCGTGTGCTCGGGGACGCGGGTGCGCAGGGTGGTGATGTCCGGTGCCGAGGCGGTGGGGGTGGAGGTGGATGGTGGCGACGACGTCACATTCATCGAGGCGGGAAGTGTTGTGTTGTGCGCCGGTGCGGTCGAGAGTCCCCGCCTTCTTCTGCTCTCCGGCATCGGGCCCGCGGACGAACTCGGTACGCTCGGCGTCGCGCCCGTCGTCGACCTTCCCGGGGTGGGCACAGGATTCACCGACCATCCGGAAGTTGCCGTTCCGTACCGGTACCGCAGCGACCTTCCCCTCGGGGCGGCTGTACTCGAAACCGTCCTGCACACAGACGAACTCGAACTGCGCCCCTACACGGCTCCGTTCGCCGACTCCGTACCGGGCAGTGGCGCCGCCGTACCTGTGCTGGGGGTCGTACTCACCCGGCCGCGCAGTCGCGGGCGCCTGATCTTCGACGCGCGCGACCCGTACGCCGCGCCTCTCCTCGACTACGGATATCTCGACGACCCTCGCGACCGTGCAGCGCTCCGGCGCGGGGTCGCATCGGCAGCCCGCCTGCTCGCGGCGATGGACGGTGTCGTGGACCCGCACAGTGTTCCGACGGGCGCAGCGGACGTGGACGACGGGTGGCTCGCGGCGCATCTCGGTACGTCGCAACACTTGTCGGGCTCGTGCAGGATGGGATCGGACGATTCGGCGGTCGTCGACGACCGGTGCCGGGTGCACGGCGCCGAGCGTCTCTTCGTCGTCGACACCTCCGTGTTCCCGCAGGTAACCAGCCGGGGGCCGCATGCCACGGTCGTGATGCTGGCGAGGCGCGTCGCGGACGCCCTCTGAGCGCGGCATGCGCCGACGCGGTGCCCGCTTGCGATGACGCCGACCCGCTGTGATCTGGACTACAGTGACTTCCGGCGGAACGCGAGGAGGACAGCGGTAGATGATCGACCGTGCGGGAGCGAAAGCTGTTTCCTGGATGGCGCTGCATCCTGGGGACGATGCGGAAGCGCACGCCCGTCGACTGTCGGAAATCCACACGGCTGTCGTGGGATCGGCGTCGATCCGGGAGCGGTCTGCTGCGCTCACGGGGCCTGCGGCGATACGTCCGGTAGTGCGCGACTCGTGGCTCCGTAGCTTAGGCAGGGCGATCGATCCCGATGTCATCGAGCAACCCCTGCTGCTGAGCGGCAGGGATCTCGAGGACTACCGCGCGGGACACCCGATGGCAATGATCCGTCCGGTCGTGCGCAAACTCCTGGTGGAGGATGCCGCCGACAGTGGACTGCTGATAGCGATCAGCGACGAGCGGGGACGACTGCTGTGGATCGAGGGAGACCACGACGCCCGCGACCGGGCGCTGGCGATGAACTTCGCCGAGGGCGCGGATTGGAGTGAGGAGCACGTCGGGACCAATGCTCCCGGCACGGCCCTCACACTCGATCGCTGCGTGCAGATCTTCGGTGCCGAGCACTACAACCGCGCCGTGCACGAGTGGAGTTGCTCTGCGGCCCCGGTCCACGACCCGATCAGCGGCCGCATCCTCGGAGCACTCGACATCACGGGCGGACCGCGCGTCGCGGCGCCGGAGGTGTTACAACTCGTGCGAGCGACGGCGGCCGCTGCCGAAGCCGAACTGCGCCTGTCCATGCTCGAGGGTGCGAGTGCCCAGTCTTCTGTCGCCGGTGTGCTCGAGACGTTCGGTCCGGGTCGTGCGGCGCTCGTTCGGGGGCGCGACCGGCTCACGCTGTCGCAACGGCATGCCGAGATCCTGCTGATTCTCAGTGAGCATCCGGAAGGGGTGGGCGCTCGGAGACTTGCGGTCCTGCTCGACGAGAACGAACTGGATGCCGTGACGGTGCGCGCCGAGATATCCCGTCTGCGTAAGGTACTCGGGCCGGACACGATCGCGTCCCGGCCGTATCGAGTGCAGAGCGCGCTGCGCACCGATGTTGCGAACGTACGTGCTGCGCTGGATCGCGGGGACCTCGACACCGCGGTGCGTCTCTACACCGGCAGGGTGCTTCCCGGCTCGGGTGCGCCGGGAGTAATCGATGTCGGCGACGAGTTGGATGCCAGAATCCGGGGCGCGCTCCTGCGTCGGGGTGCAGCGCCTCTGCTCGCCCGCTGGACGGCGTCGGTCCACGGCCGGGAAGACCTGCCCGCGTGGATCGCGTATCTCGGATGCCTGGATCCGGACTCCACCGTGTTCGCACAGGTCGAGGCGAAGATCCGGATGCTCGACCGGAACTTCGCAACCTAGTTGCAACCCCGGCTTTTGTAGTGTCCGGGGTCACACCCTCGACGGGTGATCATCCCCGATACGCAGGAGAACACGATGCCCGAGTACGCCCGCCCCGGTTCGCCCGATGCCCTGATGTCCTTCCGGTCCCGTTACGACAACTGGATCGGTGGACGATGGGTGGCTCCCGCTTCGGGCGAGTATTTCGAGGACATCACCCCCGTGACCGGGCAACCGTTCACCGAGGTCGCGCGTTCGACCGACAAGGACATCGAACTCGCTCTCGACGCCGCGCACGCCGCCGCCCCGGCGTGGGGCAAGACGTCGCCGGCGGAACGGGCACTGATCCTGAACCGGATCGCCGACCGGATCGAGGAGAACCTCGAGGCCGTCGCGGTCGCCGAAACGTGGGACAACGGCAAGCCCATCCGGGAAACGCTCAACGCGGACATCCCGCTGGCGATCGACCATTTCCGGTATTTCGCGGGCGCGATCCGCGCGCAGGAAGGCTCGATCTCCGAAATAGACGCCGATACGGTGGCCTACCACTTCCAGGAGCCTCTCGGCGTCGTGGGCCAGATCATCCCGTGGAACTTCCCGATCCTGATGGCGGTGTGGAAGCTCGCACCGGCGCTCGCAGCCGGAAATGCCGTGGTGCTCAAGCCCGCCGAGCAGACGCCCGCGTCGATTCTGTATCTCGTCGAGCTGATCGGCGACCTGCTTCCCGACGGTGTGGTCAACATCGTCAACGGTTTCGGAACCGAGGCCGGCAAGCCGCTCGCGTCGAGTCCGCGCATCCGCAAGATCGCCTTCACCGGGGAGACCACGACCGGGCGGCTCATCATGCAGTACGCCTCGCAGAACCTCATCCCCGTCACCCTCGAACTCGGCGGCAAGAGCCCGAACATCTTCTTCTCCGACGTGATGTCCGCTCCCGACGACTTTCAGGACAAGGCACTCGAGGGATTCACCATGTTCGCCCTCAACCAGGGTGAGGTGTGCACGTGTCCGTCCCGCGCACTCATCCAGCAGGACATCTTCGACGACTTCCTGTCCCTCGCTGCGGTTCGTACCAAGGCCGTACGGCAGGGGAACCCGCTCGACACCGACACGATGATCGGCGCACAGGCATCCAACGACCAACTCGAGAAGATCTTGTCCTACATCGAGATCGGCAAGGGCGAGGGCGCCAAGATCGTCACCGGCGGTGAACGTGCGGACCTCGGCGGTGACCTGTCCGGCGGCTACTACGTGCAGCCGACGATCTTCGAGGGCCACAACAAGATGCGGATCTTCCAGGAGGAGATCTTCGGGCCCGTCGTGTCGGTGACGTCGTTCCGGGACTTCGACGACGCGATCGCGACCGCCAACGACACGCTGTACGGTCTCGGCGCCGGTGTGTGGTCGCGCGACGGCGGAGTCGCATATCGCGCCGGCCGCGCGATCCAGGCGGGCCGGGTGTGGACCAACACGTACCATCAGTACCCCGCCCACGCGGCTTTCGGCGGCTACAAGCAGTCGGGCATCGGCCGCGAGAACCACCACATGATGCTCGACCACTACCAGCAGACGAAGAACCTGCTCGTCTCCTACGCTCCGAAGGCCCAGGGATTCTTCTGAGTCACTCTCGGCGCCCGCACCTTTCGTACAGAGAGGTGCGGGCGCCGACAGGTTTGTGTGAAAGGGAGGTATGCCGTGTCAGTCCCTGCCAGGGTTTCGGCCACGGTCGCGGCCGTGGACCTTCTGCGTCGTTTGGCCGATCGCAACGGATCGCTGATGATCCACCAGTCGGGAGGATGTTGCGACGGGTCGTCGCCGATGTGCTTTCCCGAAGGCGATTTTCTGGTGGGCGATCGGGATGTGCTCCTCGGTGTGCTCGACCTCCGTCTCGACGTGGGGCGCACGCTCCCCGATCCGCCTTCCGGTGCCCACTCCGTTCCTGTGTGGATCTCGGGGTCGCAGTTCGAGGTCTGGAAGCACACCGGTCTGGTGCTCGACGTGGTTCCGGGCAGGGGAGCGGGCTTCAGTCTCGAAACGCCCGAGGGTCTCCGATTCCTCGCTCGGGGACGTGTATTCACCGAGCAGGAGAACGCCGCGCTCGCGAAATCCGCGGTCGTGCTCGGGCAGGAGTGGGAGAGCGGCGTCCGGCCGGGCGCCTCGCCGGTGCCACTCGTGGTGGCCGACGCCGAGGCCGGATGCGCCGTGCCTCAGTGGCCGGACCGTGACGACGAGACCGGTGACGGCCCGGATGCTGTCGCCGGAGAGGTCGGTCCACCCGCGAGTGCCTGATAGCTCACGTTCCACAGCCATTCGACGGGACCCCGCTCGAATCGGGCCAGCCACAGGCGCGCGACGATCATGAGTGTCGCGCAGACTGCGGCGAACAGCGCAACGGTGGCCGGCACGATCGTGTCCCCGTCCAGGCGTGCGGCCATGCCGAACCCCCAGCCGTAGCACACTATCGAACACAGGATGTTCTGCAATATGTAGCAGCTCAACGCCATTCGTCCCACGGGAGTGAGGGCGGTGCCGACCGCACCGGGTGAACGGCCGTCCGCATAGCGGTGTGCAACGGCTGCGAGGAGTGCGAAAGCCACGATCGGGGCTGTGCCGTAGCGGCCCAGGACGAGACCCGCGTCGGACCCGGACAGGCCCAGCGCGAAGTCGATCGGGAGCGCGACACCGAACCCGACGATCATGAGAGTGCGTCGGAGTCGGGCCTGTTCCGGATCGAGGATGCCACGGAGGTACAGCCGCGCGCCGATCAGGAAGAGGGCGATCGACAGCGGCAGGATGAAGATCGTTTCCAGCCGGAACAGCGCGAAGTTCTCGGCACGGAAGACCACCAGATCCCAGAACGAGCCGTCCGCATAAGGATTGGGGGACAGCGTTCGGTTGCCCGGATTCGCGGGCAGCGCAGCGAGTGTGGCTACCACGACGGCGAGCATCGCGGCGTGCAGAGCGAGTGCGCAGGTGATCCAGATCCGCTGGGAGCGAACGCCGGTAGCCAGGACGAACGCGACGACGAGTCCGGTGACGGCGTATCCGGTGAGCACGTCGAACTCGGTGAACAGGAAGTAGTGCAGAATCCCGTCGATCATGAGAAGCCCTGCTCGCCAAGGATATTTCCCCGGCCAGGGAAGTCCTCGTCCGGTCGCCGAGCGTTGCTGGATCGCGAGTCCGATGCCGAACATGATCGTGAGGAGCCCGAGGAACTTTCCCTGCGTCACCTGTTGCAGCACGTCTTGGACGAAGGACCAGCTTCCGGTCGCTCGTCCGGTGCCGTTGATGTAGCCGACCAAACCTTCCGCGTTGGTGAAGATCCAGATGTTTGTACCGAGGGTGCCGAGAATCGCGACCCCTCGTAGTACGTCGAGTGCGGCGTATCGAGGTGTGGTGCTCACGGTAATCCCTTCCGAGGGATGCAGAGCGTAAGTAGCACGGTCGTGCTTACAAAAAGTGATGCTAGCACGACCGTGTTAGCATGGTCCAGTGCCGAAACTGATCGATCACGATGCGAGACAGCAGGAAATAGCGGAGGCGGTCTGGCGGCTGATACTGCGCGAAGGGGTCGGGGCGGTCTCGATACGGGAAGTCGCGGCCGAGGCGGGCCTGTCTGCGGGTTCCGTGCGGCACGTCTTCGGCAGCAAGTCGGAACTGCTCGGCTATTCGATGCGCCTGGTTCACGACCGCGCCGCAGAGCGCGTGTCTGCCCACCTCGGCATTGCCGATGTCAGGGAACGTGCGCGGGCGATGCTCGGTGAATTCCTTCCGCTCGACGAGGTTCGTCGTTGCGAAATGCTGGTCAATCTCGCGCTGATCGCGGAATCTCCCGGGCATGACGAACTGCGGCAGATCGCAGTCGACGCGCAACGTGCACTGCGGGCAGGGTGTGAGCTCATCCTGGCAGGTCTGGCCGCGGAGGGGCTCGTCGCGCCGGTCCGTGATCTCCAGGTGGAAGCCGAGCGTCTGCACGCCGTCGTCGACGGTCTTGCAATGCACCTGCTCGTCGGAGCCGGCGACACCCCGAGGTCCGCCGAGACGGCGCTCGCCGCGCATCTCGATTCGCTCGCCTGAGGTCCCCGGCCATCCCGGTGCCGAATTCCGGAAGGTAGCCCACCGGTGCCCGCCCACCCACGCCCGTCCCCGGTACGCCAGAATCGGACCGGGATCCGTCCGGATTCCGCGGTACGCGGGGCATCGGCCCCCGCATGTTCGGCGCCCGTCGGGCGGTGAGGAGTGGACTATGGCTTTCGCGGGCAACGTGGATGAGCTGGCACTGCTACAGACTGTGCGCCTGAAGAACCAGGTCACTGCGGAAGTCGTTGCCGCACATCTGGGAGTGACGGTGGCGGCCGGCCAGGCCGCAGTCGATGCCCTCGTCCGGCAGGGCAAGGCTCGGTCGGCCGGTGACGGCATCGAACTCACCGACGAGGGGGTTCACGAGCTGACCGGCCAACTCGAGGCGGAGCGCGTATCGATCGACGAGGATTCGATCGCGGACCTGCACGATCAATTCTTGCCGCTGGACGATGAACTCGCGGAGCTGTTCGCTGAGCCGGAGGCGGACGGATTCATCGACGCACTGCTCGATTTCGACCGGCGGGCGCAGGCGCTGTTCGACGACGTGTCCGCGTTCGTTCCCCGTCTGTCGCGATACCAGGACCTGTTCGCGGAAGCTCTCGAGAAGGTCAAGGGTGGCGCACTGGCATGGGCCACCGCGGGCAACATCGATTCCTACTCCGCGGTGTGGCGCGAGATGCGCGAGGAACTCACCGGCGCCGCCGGGCGCTGACCTGGCACTTCTTGTGACGGTGTGACCGCAGTCATCATTTCCCCCCTTTCCGGGGGTGGTCGTGAGTGACCGGGGTCACTACCGTTTCCTTCGTATCACCTGCCACGAAGGAGACCATGATGTCCGGCACCAACGTCGATCCTCTGCCGAGCTACTCCCAGGGCGCCTGGAACGTTCCACTTCTCGGCGACACCGTCGGCGACAACCTCGACCGCACCGCCGAGCGTTTCGGTGACCGTGAGGCGCTCGTCGACCGCGCCGCGGGGAAACGTTGGAACTACACCGAATTCGTGGCGGATGTCGACGCAGTCGCTGTCGGCATGCTCCGGTCGGGCATCGCGAAGGGCGACCGGGTGGGGATCTGGGCCCCGAACTGCTGGGAATGGGTCCTCGTCCAGTATGCAACCGCGAAGATCGGCGCGATTCTCGTCAACATCAATCCCGCGTACCGCTCGCACGAATTGCAGTACGTCCTCGAGCAAGCAGGCGTCCGGATGCTGGTGTCCGCGTCGGCATTCAAAACATCCGACTACGCGCAGATGATCGAGACCGTGCGGGCGAACTGCCCCGACCTCGAGGATGTCGTTCTGCTCGGCTCCCCGCGGTGGGACGATCTCGTTTCGACGGGACGGGCCGCACTCGCCGACGACCGTCGGGTGCTCACCGAGGCGCAGTCTCTGCTCTCTCCCGACGATCCGATCAACATCCAGTACACCTCGGGCACCACCGGATTTCCCAAGGGCGCCACCCTCAGTCACCACAATGTGCTCAACAACGGGTTCTTCGTCGGCGAACTCTGCCATTACACCGAACAGGACCGGGTGTGTATCCCCGTTCCGCTCTACCACTGTTTCGGTATGACGATGGGAAATCTCGCGTGCACCAGTCACGGTGCGGCCATTGTGCTGCCGGCCCCGGCGTTCGATCCGGCGGCCACGCTCACCGCAGTGGCGGAGGAGCGATGCACCTCGCTCTACGGCGTGCCGACCATGTTCATCGCCGCGTTGGCGGAGCCCGATTTCGCACGGTACGACCTGGCGAGCCTGCGCACCGGAATCATGGCGGGCTCGCCGTGTCCGGTCGAAGTGATGAAACAGGTCATCGACCGGATGGGGATGAACGAGGTGTCGATCTGCTACGGCATGACCGAAACCTCGCCGGTGTCGACGCAGACCCGCAGCGACGACAGCATCGAGCGGCGTGTGGCCACGGTCGGCCGTGTGGGTCCTCATCTCGAGGTGAAGATCGTCGATCCCGGAACAGGTCTGACGGTCCCGCGCGGCGTGCCGGGCGAACTGTGCACCCGCGGATACTCGGTGATGCTGGGGTACTGGGACCAGCCGGAGAAGACGGCCGAGGCGATCGACGCGGCCCGGTGGATGCACACCGGGGACATCGGAGTCATGGACGAGGACGGCTACGTGTCGATCACGGGCCGTATCAAGGACATGGTGATCCGCGGCGGAGAGAACATCTATCCCCGCGAGATCGAAGAGTTCCTCTACACCCACCCGGACATTCTCGACGCTCAGGTGGTGGGGGTGCCCGACGTGAAATACGGGGAAGAACTCATGGCCTGGGTCCGGATGCGCGAAGGCTCGGAGCGCCCCCTCGATGCGGCGAGCCTCAGGGCGTTCTGCGATGGGAAGCTCGCCCATTACAAGATCCCGCGTTATGTGCACGTGGTCGACGAATTCCCGATGACGGTCACCGGCAAAGTGCGAAAGGTCGAGATGCGTGACCAGGCACGGGCGATCATCGAGGCCACTGTGACCGAGCGCAACTGACGGCCCTTCGGCTCGGATGGGGCAAGTATTTCGGCCGCACCCACGCCGAATCGGTCACTTTCGCCGGTTTCAAGGCAGACACTGAGTGGGTAAAGAGTCGTCGACGATGCGCAGCCACCGGGCGGCGCCGCAGCAGAGGGGCTCACCATGGGACAAATCATCGGCACGATCATTTTCGGTGCGGTTATCGGAATCCTGGCCAGATTGGTGATCCCGGGCAAGCAGGCCATGGGCATGATCATCACGATCGTCATCGGCATCATCGGCGCGCTGATCGGCTACTGGCTGTGGGGCCTGATCTCCTCCGAGGGCAACGAGAACACCAGCGGCATCGACTGGATCCGGTGGATCATCAGCATCATCGTGGCCGTGGTCCTCACCCTGATCTACACCGGCGCTACCCGCGAGCGGCGTCGGTAACCCGTTCGAGGTGCCCCGCCCGGCCACACCGGGCGGGGCCAGGCGTCCCTCCGCCTCGGCCCGAAAGTGAGTTGCCGTGCAGCCGCAGTGGACTCCCCACGAGGCCGTCGTTGCGCGAGCGAACATCTCGGAGTTCGCACGATTTGCCGAACGGCGTCACGGACTGAACCTGCCGGACTACGGGTCGTTGTGGCGATGGTCGGTCGAGGCCCCGGGAGACTTCTGGAACGCGGTGTGGGACCGGTTCGAGGTGGTTTCGCACACCGACCCCGGACCGGCTCTCGCCGACACGGCCATGCCCGGTGCCGTGTGGTTTCCCGGTGCGCGGCTGAACCTCGTCGAGCACGTCTTCCGGGATCGGCCGCCGCTCGAGCCGGCCGTCGTCCACCTCGACGAGGCGGGGCACCGCAGCGAGATGACGTGGTCGGAACTCCGGAGCCGGACAGCCGCGTTCGCCGCCACGCTCCGGGAGCACGGAGTCGGACCGGGGGACCGGGTCGTCGGCTACCTTCCCAACATCCCGGAGGCCGTCGTCGCACTGCTCGCGACCGCGAGCATCGGAGCGGTATGGGCCGCGTGCGGGCAGGACTATGCCGCCCCGGCTGCGCTCGACCGGCTCGGCCGACTCGAGCCGAAAGTTCTCGTCACGGCGACCGGATACGCCTACGCGGGCACGTGGCACGACCGGACGAACGAACTGGCGTGGCTGCGCGACCGACTACCCGGACTCGACCTGACAGTCGTGGTCTCCCGCGCGCCGGCCCGCGAGATTCCCCCACCCACCGCGACGTCCGGGCCGGTGCTGAACTGGGAAGAGGCGGCGCTGAGGGAGGGCACAGCCCTCGACACCGTCGCGGTTCCCTTCGACCATCCGTTGTGGGTGGTGTTCTCCTCCGGTACGACAGGACCGCCCAAGGGCATCGTCCACGGTCACGGCGGGGTACTCCTCGAGCATCTCAAAGCACTGTCACTCCACCTCGACCTCGGTCCGCGTGACCGCTACTTCTGGTACACGAGCCCGAGTTGGATGATGTGGAACTTTCTCGTCTCGGGACTTCTCGTGGGCACGACCATCGTCTGTTACGACGGTGCCCCGTCTCATCCCGAGATCGACCGGCTCTGGCGGATCGCCGCGGACGAACGGGTCACCGTTCTGGGGACCAGCCCCGCCTACATAGCGGCCTGCGCCAAGGCGGGGGTGGTGCCGCGCGTCGACCACGATCTGTCCGCCCTGCGCAGTGTGGGTGTCACGGGTTCGACGCTGTCCGCGTCGGGGTCGCTGTGGCTGTCGGAGAATGTCGGCTCAGACGTGCAGGTCATGTCGATCTCGGGTGGTACCGATGTGGTGTCGGCGTTCGTCGGAGCCGCGCCGACAGTGCCTGTGTGGCCGGGCGAAATCTCTGCGCCGTGCCTCGGCGTCGCCGTGGACGCGTACGACGAGCACGGTCGTCCCGTGCGCGGCCGGGTCGGTGAACTCGTCGTGACCGCACCGATGCCGTCGATGCCCGTCCGATTCTGGGACGACCCGGACGGCAGTCGGTACCGCGATTCGTACTTCTCCGTCTACCCGGGCGTGTGGCGTCACGGTGACTGGATCACCGTCACCGACCGGGGCACGTTTCTCATGCACGGACGCTCCGACTCGACGCTCAACCGCCAGGGTGTCCGCATGGGCAGTGCCGATATCTATCAGGTCGTGGAGTCACTCCCCGAGATCACCGAATCTCTCGTCCTCGGAATCGAGTACCCGGACGGTTCCTACCGGATGCCGTTGTTCGTCGTACTCGACGAGGGCACCGAACTCGACGACGCGCTGAAACAGAGGATCCGGACCGCGATCCGCGACCAGCTGTCGCCACGACACGTGCCGGACGACATCATCGCGGCGCCGGGCGTACCGCACACTCGCACCGGGAAGAAACTCGAAGTACCGCTCAAGCGGATTCTGCAGGGAGCCGACCCGGAGCGGGTCGTCGACCGCACCGCGATCGACGCGCCGGAACTGGTCGAGTGGTACCACCGGCGGCGTGACGCGCGCCACCTATGAGCGTGGCCTAACTAGACTACCGGCGCCCGGAATGGTCGGATTGCCGGTATGGACATCGCGATCAAGATCTTTCTCATTCTGCACTTCATCGGTCTCGCCGGCATCATCGGCTCCTGGCTCGCGGTCCTCAAGCAGCCGCGCGTCGTTGTGGGCATGCTGCACGGCGCGATCCTTCAGGTCGTGACCGGTATCGCGCTCGTGGGCCTGCGCGAAGCTCAGGACGCCGTCGAGCTGAACCACATGAAGATCGGCATCAAGCTGCTGATTGCTCTCGTCATTCTCGTCGTCGCGATCGTCGGCCTGAAGAAGGAGAAGAAGAATCCCGGTTCGACAGCAGCCCTTGCACACACCGCCGGCATCCTCGGCATCGTGAACGTGGTCATCGCCGTGGCCTGGTGACGGTCGGCGGATCTTTCCCGCGGTGAGCCGGGGCCTGTGTCGGAACCCTGTAGATTGTTCCGGGTGTGTACGACATGGGCTCCGGTACCGACCGGTAAGTAACCTGCTTCGGGCACCTCGGCCGCCAGGCGGGGTTCGCTACTGCGTCCGGTCCTGCGGAATGTCTTACCGCCCGGCCACGCCGTAACGATCACCCCCTGATGCGCAGATATCCCAAGAGGTTGCGTGCATGTTCGTGTCGGGAGTGCGGGCAACTGCCCGGTGGTGAGAGGAAGGTTGGGGGATTTGGACTCGCTCGGGAAAGGCGGATCGCAGGCGAAGAACGCAGGGGGCGCGGTGCCGCCCGGAGCGTTCCCGCTCTCGCCTGCACAGCTGGGGATGTGGTTTGCCCAGCACGTCGACCCGACAGTGCCCGCCAACATTGCCCAATACGTCGAACTCGAGGGCGAACTCGACGTCGATCTGCTCCGCGAATCCAGTGCCCGTGCTGCGCTCGAAATGGGATCCGGGTTCCTCCGTTTCATCGAGGTCGGGGCACAGCCCTACCAATTGGTCGACCCCTCGCTCGAAGCGCCGCTCGGTTTCGTCGATCTGAGCGGAGCCGACGACCCCCGGCAGGCCGCGCTCGACTGGATGCGCGACGACCGCAGTCGTCCCGTCGACGTATTGCGCGACCGTCTCATCGCCGCGACCGTGCTCCGCATCGGCGAACGCCGCTACTTCTGGTACAACCGCGTCCACCATCTGGCACTCGACGGTTTCGCCGCCGCGACATTCATGACCCGCATCGCCGAGTTGTACACGGCAGCGGTCGAGGGCGCCGAGCCGTCTCCGAATCGCGCGTCGGACCTGCACAAGGTCTACGACGTCGAGATGGAGTACCGCAATTCGAAGCGTTTCCTCGACGACCGTGAGTACTGGGCCCGGCAGATCGACGGGATCGAGGAACCCACCAGCCTCTCCGGCCGCACCGCCGCGCCCGCGCCGGTCAGCCGCATCGACACCGCAGCGTTGTCCGAGGGCACCGAACGGCGAGTCGACGAACTCGCGGAGCGCGAGGGCGCGAGCCTCGCCACCGCGGTCGTCGCTGCTTTCGCCGCGTATCTGGCACAGATGACCGGCCGGACCGACGTCGTGCTGAGCCTGCCCGTAGCGGCGCGCACCACCGCGGTGCTGCGTCGCTCCGGCAGCATGGTCTCGAATGTGGTGCCGCTGCGTCTGAGCGTCACCGACGAGACGACCGTCCGCGATCTGATCGCCGCGTCGGGCACGGCTGTCTCGGGTGCGCTGCGCCATCAGCGTTACCGGCACGAGGACATCGTCCGCGACCGCGAGGCCGGATCGGCGGGACAGTCGACGTTCTTCGGCCCGTGGGTCAACATCATGCTGTTCGACAACGAGGTCCGCCTCGGGGACATGGTCGGCGGAATCAATATTCTGTCGACCGGACTGATCGAGGACCTCGGTGTCAACGTCTACCGCAGCGGTGGCGCCCACACGCACATCGACTTCGAGTCCAATCCCAATCTCTACGGTCCGGAGCAGTCCCGGGCCGACCACACCCGCTTCATGGAGTTCTTCGACCGGTTCGTCGGATCGGATCCGGAACGGCCCGTGTGGGATATCCCCCTTGCGGGACGCGCCGAACTCGACAATGCGCTCACCGAGTGGAACCGCACCGACCGCCCGGTCCGACAGCGCGATCTGCTCGCGCAGTTCCGTGAACAGGCTGCCGAGACCCCTGACGCCACAGCGCTGATCTTCGAAGGCGAGTCGCTGACCTACGGCGAATTCGCTTCCCGTGTCAACACTCTCGCGCGCGCACTCATCGACCTCGGCGTCGGCCCCGAATCGCTTGTCGGGCTGTGTATCCGGCGCTCACTCGATCTCGTCGTCGGCATGTACGCAATCGTCGAGGCCGGCGGCGCGTGGGTGCCGATCGATCCCGACCATCCCGCCGACCGGACCGGCTACATCCTCGACACGGCGAAACCGGCCGCAGTACTGACCACGGCGCGCGACGAGGTGGACCTGCTTGACGGCACCGTCACGCTCGAGATCGACACCTTCGACTACTCGCGCGGTGACGCACGCCCGATCTCCGACGCGGAGCGGCGTGGTCCGATTCTGCCCGGCACCACCGCGTACGTCATCTTCACCTCGGGTTCGACCGGTCGGCCCAAGGGCGTGGCCGTGAGCCATGTCGCCATCGACAACCAGATCCAGTGGATGAACGACCAATACGGCGTGACGTCCCAGGATGTGTACCTGCAGAAGACCGCAACGACGTTCGACGTGTCGCTGTGGGGATTCTTCATGCCGTTGCGTGTCGGCGCGACCCTCGTGATCGCGACGCCCGACGGGCACCGCGACCCGGTCTACGTGGCGAACAAGATCGCCGAGCACCGCGTGACGATCACCGATTTCGTGCCGTCGATGCTCACCGTCTTCGTGGCCAACGCCGCGGACGGAAGCTGTGACTCCCTGCGGCACGTCTTCGTCATCGGCGAGGCACTGCCGTCCGAGACGGCAGCCGAGTTCGCCCGGTTGTGTCCGGCGGGCCTGCACAACCTGTACGGACCCACCGAGGCGGCGGTGTCCATCACTTACCACCGCGCGGGCCCTGCCGACGTGCACAGCGTCCCGATCGGTGTTCCCCAATGGAACAGCCGCGCGTACGTTCTCGACCGGCGGCTGCGCCCGGTTCCGGTCGGGCGACCCGGCGAGCTCTACCTGGCGGGTGTTCAGCTCGCCCGTGGCTACCTCGATCGTCCGGACCTGACTTCCGATCGCTTCCTCGCGGACCCGTTCGGCGCACCCGGCGAACGGATGTACCGCACGGGCGACCTCGTGCGGTGGGAAGCCGGGCCAGACGGCACCGGAATCCTCGAGTACATCGGCCGGACCGATTTCCAGGTCAAGTTCCGCGGACAGCGCATCGAACTCGGTGAAATCGAGGCGGTGCTGCTCGCTCATCCCGCCGTCTCGCAGGCAGTCGTTCTAGTGGTCTCCACCCCCACAGGCGACCAGCTGGTCGGTTACCTGGTGGCCGCGCCCGCGCAGACGATCGACGTCACCGACCTTGCAGATCACGCAGGTCGCTCGCTTCCGTCGTACATGGTGCCCGCGTCGCTCATGGTGCTCGATGCGCTACCGCTCAACACCAGCGGAAAGCTCGACCGGAAAGCCCTGCCGGAACCCGTATTCAGCAGCACCCGCACCTTTCGCGAGCCCTGCAGCCCTGCCGAACGCGTGGTGGCCGCAGCCTTCGGCGACGTACTCGGCGCGGAGCGCGTCGGTCTCGACGACGACTTCTTCGAGCTCGGCGGCAATTCGCTCGTCGCGACCCAGGTCGTCTCACGCATCGGTGCGGCACTCGACACCCAGGTTCCTGTACGCGCGCTGTTCGAGGCATCCACCGTAGGGGGACTCGCCACACGCATTGCGAAGCAGGTCGGTTCCGGTGCCCGAGCTCCGCTCACCGCAGTCACCCGGCCCGATGTGCTGCCGCTTTCCACTGCGCAACAACGGATCTGGTTCCTCAATCGCTTCGACGTCACCACAGCGGCGTACAACCTGCCCTTCACCGTGCGGATGACAGGTGCGGTGGATCCTCGGGTCGTTTCCGACGCGTTCTCGGACGTGGTGGCTCGGCACGAGAGCTTGCGCACGGTTTACCCCGAAGTGGACGGCGACCCTCATCAGGTGATCCTGCCGGTCGAGCAGGCCGTCTCCCCGCTCGAACCGGTCGATGTGGACGAGGACGGTCTGCGGGCAGCGGTCGTCGAACTCGCCGGACGTGGTTTCGACGTCGCGATCGAGGTCCCGTTCCGCGTCGCGCTGTTCCGGCTCGCTCCCGACACCTATGTGCTCGCGATGGTGCTGCACCACATCGCAGCCGACGGATCCTCGTTCGGACCGTTCGCGCAGGATGTCGTCACCGCCTACACGGCGCGCGCCGAGGGACACGAACCTCGCTGGTCGCCCCTGCCGATCCAGTACGCCGACTACGCCCTGTGGCAACGACAGGCTCTCGGAAGCGAGTCCGATCCGGGTTCGGCTGCTGCGCAACAAATCTCATTCTGGGTTCGGGAGCTCGACGGCCTCCCGGATCAGCTGGACCTGCCGGCGGACCGGATGCGCCCTGCCGTCGCAAGCTACCGAGGTGCCAAGCACCGATTCGAGATCGGCGCCGAGACCCACCGTGGACTCGTCGAACTTGCTCGCGGACACAGCGCCTCGCTGTTCATGGTCGTCCACGCCGCCTACGCGGTCCTCCTGTCACGACTGAGCGGGTCGAACGATATCGCCGTAGGCACCGCCGTCGCGGGACGCGGCGAAAAGGAACTCGACGATCTCATCGGCATGTTCGTGAACACGCTGGTGCTGCGCACGCGCGTCGATCCGGGCCTCTCGTTCGGTGAATTCCTCGACGTGGTCCGTGAAATCGACCTGACCGCCTTCTCGAACGCGGACGTGCCTTTCGAGCGTCTCGTCGAGGTGCTCAACCCGGCTCGATCCACAGCGCGTCATCCGCTGTTCCAGGCGGCGCTGTCGCTCGAGCCCGGTTCAGCACGTGAGGTGTCCTTCGCCGGAGTCCGCGCCGTCGGCACCGAACTGGAGATGCCGATCTCGAAGTTCGACATCCAGCTGTGGCTGACCGAAAAGACCGGCAGCGACGATGAACCCGCCGGCTTGGGTGCCACCTTCGAGTACGCGACGGATCTCTTCGACGCCGGTACGGTCGCCGTCTTCGCAGAACGTTTCGTGCGGATCCTCGACGGCATCGTCGCGGACACGTCGGCATGTGTGGGCGACCTGTCCATCCTCTCTCCCGGCGAAGCCGAGCTGCTGCTCACCACGACGGGTCCCGATGCGGGTGAACCGGCCACGCTCGTGGACCTGCTCACCGCGGGTGTCGCCGCCCACCCCGAGCGGACCGCCGTTCGCGACGGTGACATCGTCCTGACGTATCGCGATCTCGACGCGTGGTCGAGCTGGATCGCGCGTTACCTGATCGAGCGTGGCGTAGGGCCCGGCGGCATTGTCGCGCTTGCCTTCCCCCGCTCGTGGGAGATGGTGCTCGGTGTGTGGTCCGTTGCGAAGACGGGAGCAGCCTACGTTCCGGTCGACCCGGAATACCCGGTCGACCGAGTCACCCACATGCTCGAGGACTCGTCGGCTCTGCTGGGCCTGACGACGGAGGAACACGCCGCCGGTCTGTCGCCCGCCGTCGAATGGGTTCGCTTCGACGACCCGGCGTTCGTCGCCGCGTGCTTGGCCCATTCGGGCGCTCCGGTCACCGACGATGAGCGGTGTGCTCCGCTCCGGGTCGACCACCTCGCATACGTCATCTACACCTCCGGGTCCACCGGGCGCCCGAAGGGCGTCGCGGTAACCCACCGTGGTCTCGCAGGCCTCGTCCGCGACTGTGTCGACCTCTACGGGGTGACTTCCGAGTCGCGGATTCTGCAGATCTGTTCGCCGAGTTTCGACCCCTCGGTTCTCGACTGGGCTATGGCCGGCTACACCGGTGCCGAACTGGTGATCACTCCGCCGACGATCTACGGCGGTGCTGAACTGCGGGCGCTGATCCAGCAGACCGGTGTCACCCACGCGACCATCACTCCTGCGGTACTGGGCTCGGTGGATCCCACAGGTCTCGACTCGCTCCAGACCCTCAACGTCGGTGGCGACGTCTCCACGAGCGAACTCGTGGCCCGGTGGGCGCCCGGCCGGCACTTCTTCAACGCCTACGGACCGACCGAGACCACGATCGTGTCGACCCGCGCTCTGGTCGATGCCGCCGGGCCGGTCACCATCGGCGGCCCGATCGCAGGCGTCCATGCGCTCGTGCTCGACAGCCGTCTTCGTCCGGTCCCCGCCGGGGTGTCGGGCGAGTTGTATCTCGCCGGCGACATGCTCGCGCGGGGCTATCACCGGCGTGCTGCGCTCACTTCGGACCGGTTCGTCGCGAACCCGTTCGGAGGGCCGGGTACCCGCATGTACCGAACCGGTGACATCGTCCGCTGGGACGACCGGCGCCGCCTCGTGTTCGCCGGCCGATCCGATTTTCAGGTCAAGGTCCGCGGATTCCGGATCGAACTCGGTGAGATCGATGCTGCCTTGCTGACGCACACACTCGTCGACTTCGCGACCACCGTCGGCCACGACATGCCGTCGGGACAGACCGCACTCGTCTCGTACGTGCACGGCGCACCGGGTATCGACCCGTCGGCGTTGTCCGGCCACGTGGCCCGGTCGTTGCCGTCGTACATGGTGCCCTCGCAGATCGTCGTCCTCGACGAGATCCCACTGACGCCCGTCGGAAAGCTCGACCGCCGAGCACTGCCGGAGCCCGAACTCGGGATCAGCTACCGCGAATTCCGCGCGCCGACGACGCCCATCGAGGAAACCGTCGCCGCCGTCTTCGCCGAGGTGCTCGGCGTGCAACGTGTCGGACTCGACGACGACTTCTTCGAACTGGGCGGAAATTCGCTCCTCGCCACCCAGGTGGTGTCCCGGCTGGGTGTGGCACTCGACGCGCAGGTTCCCGTGCGTGCGCTGTTCGAATCGAACACCGTCGCCGCCCTAGCAGTTCGCGTCGAGCAGGAGGCCGGGCGCGGTGCCCGTGCGGCACTGGCGAAAATGCCGCGGCCCGAGAGGGTTCCGCTGTCTCTGTCGCAACAGCGCATGTGGTTCCTCAACCGCTTCGATTCCAGCTCCGCGACGTACAACCTCCCGATGGCGTTGCGCCTGACCGGTGCCCTCGACGTACCGGCACTTCAGGTGTCGATCATGGACGTGCTCGACCGCCACGAGTCGCTGCGCACCGTGTTCCCCGACTCGCCGGACGGACCCCACCAGGTCGTACGGGCAGCTGCGGAAGTCGTGCCCAATCTGACCCCGCTCCGGATCGACCGGGACGGGTTGGCGGGTGCGATGCGCCGACTCGCGTCCACCGGGTTCGACGTCACCTCCGAGGTGCCGATCCGCGCCGAACTCTACGAACTCGACTGCAACGAGCACATTCTCGCGCTCGTGGTCCACCACATTGCCGCGGACGGATGGTCCACCGGACCGATGGCACGCGACATCATGGTCGCGTACGCCGCACGCACCGAGTGGGAAGAGCCCTCGTGGGCACCGCTTCCCGTTCAGTACGCCGACTACACCCTGTGGCAGCGGGAAGTCCTCGGTTCCGAGGACGATGCGCAGTCGCTGATCTCCGGTCAGCTCGACTACTGGCGTCGCACGCTCGCCGACGTTCCCGACCAGTTGGATCTTCCGGCTGATCGTCCCCGCCCGGCGACGCAGTCGTTCGCCGGCGCGACCGTGGATTTCTCGATCGATCCGAGCCTGCATCGAGACCTCGTGGCGTTCGCTCGCACGCGCAACGCTTCCCTGTTCATGGTCGTGCACGCGGCCTTGAGCATATTGCTGGCACGATTGTCCGGTCAGCGCGACATCACGATCGGTACGCCGGTGGCCGGACGTGGCGAGCAGTCGCTCGACGACCTCATCGGTATGTTCGTCAACACTCTGGTGCTGCGCACCGACGTCGATCCGGACGCGCAGTTCACCGACCATCTCGCACGGGCACGCGAAGCAGCACTGGGTGCCTTCGGGCACGCGGATGTCCCCTTCGAGCGTCTGGTCGAGGTTCTCAACCCCACTCGGTCCACGGCACGGCACCCGCTGTTCCAGGTCATGCTCTCGTTCGAGAATCTAGGTGCAGCGCACGTCGAACTTCGCGGTCTGACACTCGACCTGCTCGAAATCGACACCGCGGTCGCCAAGTTCGATCTGCAGTTGACGTTGTCGGAGGGCTTCGCGGAGGACGGTTCGCCGGACGGTTTCCGTGCGGAGTTCACCTATGCCACCGATCTGTTCGATGCTCCGACGGTGGAGGGGTTCGCGGAGCGGTTCGTGCGGATCCTCGAAGCTGTAGTGGCTGATCCGGCGCGGCGTGTCGGGGATATCGATCTGCTGGGCGCCGATGAGCGTGTGACGGTGCTCGAGCGGTGGAACGATACTTCGCATCCGGTGCCCGAGTCGACGCTGCTGGACCGGTTCGATAGCCAGGTCCTTTCGAATCCCGACGCGATTGCGGTGGTATTCGAAGACGAGTCGTTGACATACGGCGAGTTCGATGCGCGGGTCAATCAGCTTGCGCGCTATTTGATGTCGCGGGGTGTGGGTCCGGAGACGACGGTGGGGTTGGCGGTTCGCCGGTCGTTGGATCTGCTGGTGGGGATGTATGCGATTGTGCGGGCGGGCGG
>NZ_JBHXRF010000007.1:0-375310 GCF_042717545.1 Rhodococcus sp. NPDC058639 | reverse complement strand
GACCATCCACCAAAAGCGGATGATCGCACCAAAATAATTGGCACTGACATTCATCGGCACACTGTTGAGTTCTCAAAGAACACGCACACACCATCGCGTTCCAGACTGTGTCTGACCCGCTCCGGGGCAACCGTTCCAATCTATCACCTCCGACCGGCGGACCGCAACTCGTGCGTTCTTCGATCTTCGGCTGTCCTGAGTAACGTAACAGGACACCACTGAATTCCGAACCTCTCGGTCCGGGGCGGCGTCCCTGTCGCTCGAACGAGGACTAAGTTACGCCCACGCTTCCGGGCCGTCAAATCGCCTGGTCAACGGCCCGGAAGCGACTCAGAGTCGTCGCGATCAGCTGCGGTGCACGCGGACGCCGGCGAAATTGCGCTTCCCCCGGCGGATCACCAGCCAGTAGTCGTGCAGGAGCTCTCCGTCGGCCGGTGTCCATTCCTCCGACGAGACGCGGACGTTGTTGACCGACGCGCCGCCCTCCTTGACCGTCCGGCGCGCAGCTCCCTTGCTCTCGCACAGACCGGTCGCGACGAGCAGGTCGACGATCGTGTCGGGCTCACCCGGACGCAGGTCCACCACCGAGGCTTCCGTGAGCGCCGCCGCAAGGGTGGGCTCGTCGAGGTCGGCGAGTTCCCCGCGCCCGAAGAGAGCCCGACTCGCCAATTCCACGGCTGCGGTGTTCGCAGCGCCGTGGACGAGCGTGGTCATCTCCGCGGCGAGCCGCTTCTGGGCCTCGCGTGCATGGGGACGCTCGACCGTCGCGGTTTCGAGTTCGGCCAGTTCCTCGCGGTCGAGGAACGTGAACCACCGCAGGTACTTGACGACGTCCGCGTCCGCGGCATTCACGAAGTACTGGTACCAGGCGTACGGACTGGTCATCTCCGGGTCGAGCCACAGGCTGCCCCCGCCCGTCGACTTGCCGAACTTCTTGCCGTCGGAGGAGGTCACGAGCGGGACCGTCAGCGCGTGGACCGATGCCCCGTCGGTCCGTCGGTTGAGTTCGACGCCGGCGATGATGTTGCCCCACTGGTCCGAGCCACCGACCTGGAGCGCGCACCCGTAGTCGCGGCGAAGCTGCACGTAATCGTTCGCCTGCAGCAGCATGTAGCTGAATTCGGTGTACGAGATGCCGTCGCCTTCGAGCCGCCGCTTGACGGTGTCGCGTGCCAGCATCACGTTCACCGAGAAATGCTTGCCGATGTCGCGCAGGAAGTCGACCGCCGTCAGGCGCCCCGTCCAGTCGAGGTTGTTCGCGACGATGGCACCGGTCGGCGAATCGTCGAAATCCACGAAGCGTTCGAGTTGTCCCCGGATCCGATCCGCCCAGTCGGCGACGGTATCGGCGGAGTTCATCGTGCGCTCCCCCACGTCCCGGGGATCGCCGATCATGCCGGTCGCTCCACCGGCCAAGACGATCGGACGGTGGCCCGCGCGCTGGAATCGTTTGAGTGCAAGAAGCGGCACCAGGTGACCGGCGTGCAGGCTCGGCCCGGTCGGATCGAAGCCTGCATACAGGGTGATAGGACCTGCGTCGAGATCGCGTCGGAGTGCATCGAGATCGGTCGATTGGGCAATGAGCCCGCGCCAGGTCAGTTCGTCGAGAATGTGCTCAGTCACCGCTCGATCATCCCATTTGTGTTCGGAGTGCCGGCGCCCGTGGGCTCCGTCGATAGGCAGAGACCCCGGGAGAGCCCGGAATCCACAGACGCCACGGCCGGTCTGCGGCGACACTGATCCCGACGCGCGGGCCGGAGGCCACGTCGACGTCGTCCCGCCGCTCGGGCAGTTCGAGGCGAACCCGCGACTGCGGAGAGAACACGTCGAGACCGTTGTCGGAGATGTCCAATCCCAGTGCCGCGGCAAGGTTTCCGGGTCCGCGTGCGAGCTTGTCGGGCGGCATGCCCGGCGTCCGCCGTCGGCTCGCGCACTGTTCACCGTCCACGATCTCGCCGCCGCGCAGCAACACGGCTGCGGCGACGCCGTCGGGTCCGACCGAGATGTTCGCGCACAGATGCAGGCCGTAGCTGCGGTAGACGTACAGATGGCCGGCGGGCCCGAACATCACGCCGTTGCGTTCACTCGGCCCCCGATACGAGTGAGCGGAGGGGTCGGGCCAGGGACCGCCCTCCGGTCCGCCGTACGCCTCGACCTCGGTGAGCCGAATCGCGACATCACCCACCCGAACCACCGCACCGAGCAGCGCACGAGCCGCCTCGACGGGATCGAGGGATTCGAGGTACTGCGCGCTCACGGGGGCCGGGTCGGTCAGTCTTGGGTCCAGCCGGGAACACCGCGCGTGACGTAATCGTCGTGCTCTGCGTCACCGACGGCCACGGCCTCGTCGATCAGGAGCACCGGGATGCCGTTCTCGATCGGGTAGGCGCGGCGCAGCCGAGGGTTGTAGAGAACCGTGTCGTCGACGAGAAGCAGCGGCCCCTTGTCCTCGGGGCAGGCAAGAATGTTCAACAGCGTGGGATCGACGGCCACGGGGGTCCTTCCGACTTCGTACACAACGGAACGGGTTCAGCCTACCGGGCGGCGGACGTGGCTCCCGCTGTGCCCGCTGCCCATTTCGCGGCGAACAGCCTTGGTGAACCGCTTGTAGGTGCCGGTGTCCCGGTCCGCGTACCACGAGCGAACGGTCGGGGTCGGCAGGCCTTGTTCGCGCAGCTTGTCGGCGGCGGGACGGTAGGACGGCCCGAGGGGGATGGACGGGACGATGTGCACCAGATCGGGCCGCTCCGCTTCGGGAACGGCGTCGAGAGCCGCCGTGATCTCCGCTGCGGTCGGGGCCTTTTTTCCGCGCAACGTGCACGCGGCCACCGCGATATCTCTGTCTCCCACAGTGATTCCGTACGAGACTGCCAGGTCGATGCGCGGGATCATTCCGAGCATGTCGATCACCGGCTGCGAGTACACCGGTCCGTGCGCGGTGACGACCACACCGCGTTTGTTGTCGAGAAGCCAGTAGTCACCGTCCGCGTCACGGCGGAACAGGTTCTCGGTGGCGATCCACACGTCACCCGGTTCGAACACACCGCGCATGACGCTGCCGAGCGCTTCGTTGGCCGCACCGGGCTTGCCGAGGAGAAGCCCGACCTCGTCGTCGGCGCACGAGCGTACGAAGCCGCGATCGTCTTCGATGAGCCGTCCGGTGAGCGGGTTGTAGGCCGCGAGACCGACGGCAGCACTGCCGGGGAGCGGACGACCCTTGGATCCCACTTTCGACCCCGACACGTTGGCGAGGATCACGTCGCCTTCCGTGGACGCGTAGAACTCGACCACTCGCGCGGGGGCGAAACGTTCGAGGGTGCGCCACCACAGCCCGGGAGGCATGCCGGAGCCGATGAACAACCGGATCGGGTGACTGGCGTCGATGTGCAGGGAAGGGCTGTCGAGCACCTCTCGCATCATCGACCACGTGTACGTGACCACCGTGACGCCGTAGCGGTGGATCTCCTCCCCGAACTTCGCCGGGTCCAGTCTGTTCGACAGGGCGATCCGCGCTCCGCCCGCCAACGCACCGCCGAAGCTCACGAGCAGGCCCGACGAGTGATGCAGCGGTGCGAGGCAATACATCGTGTCGCGCCGGCCGAGCGACGCAGCCGTCGCCGTACCGAACGCCGACAGCGCCCAGCGGTAGTTGGTGACCCGCTTGGTTTCGAGCGTCGGACCGCTCCCCACGAAGAGCACGAACGCCAATTCGCGAGCGAGGCCCGGGTCCGGGACGTACCAGCCCGGCAGGTGCACGCCGGAGATGTCGGTGCGTTCGAGATCGACGACGTCGGCGCCGGGTTCTATGTCGAGATCGCGGACGTCGCCGCCGCCCAGCACGAGAACCGGCAGGCCCGTGTCGATCGCGAGGTCGAGATTCTCCGGGTCGGAGACGAGTTTTTCCACACCACCGAGTCGGGCGGCGGCGGCCGCGTCCGGTCCAGGGGGGATCAGGACCGATACGGCGCCGAGACGGGAGATGGCAGCCACCGCTGCCATGGCACTGGGCCGGACGTTCATGAGCACACCGACATGCATCGCCGGCCGGACGCCGTTGTCGACCAGACCGAGAACGATGTTGTCGATGCGGCGGTTGACCGCTTCGTAGGTGTAGACCCGGTCCTCGAAGATGAAGCACTCGCGCTGAGGCGCTCTCCTCCCCTGTTCCGCGAGGAGGCTGCCGACCGAGACACGGGTGCGGGGCTGGATCTGCCCCAGGCGAGCGAGACGCGGAAGTGCTCGCGCGGCTTCGCCCGACAGGTCGCGGGCACCGCGCACCGCGCCGGTCGCGACCTCGGCGACCCCCTTCCCGATATCGGCGCCCACATCGGCGAGCGTGGCGACCGTGTGCGCCACCCGGCTACTGATGGAGACGCCGGTCGCGCCCTCGTCGCTCGGGTCCGGGGCGGTCATGGGACTGACCCCGACGGGCCGGTCCCCGATCCCTTCTCTCCACTGCACCCATTCGCTCGTGGCAGGCCACGTCTGTTGCGCTGCAACGGATCCGACCACGATACCGAAATGTCCTGCGCGGAGCGAATACTCGTAGACCTCGGCGCGCGGCGACGCTCTGCGAATTCCGCGTACAGCGAGAGGCTGGCCGATGTCGTCGACTTCTCCGAGGAACGCCAGGATGGGACAGGTGATTTCCGCGAGCGTCACGGGCTTGTCGTTGATCACGAAGCCGCCGCTGACCATGCGGTTGTGCGCGACGAACTGGCGCAGCAGGTCGGCAACCGCGGGTCCGGACCACGCGACCCAGCCCTCGGTGTCGAGGAACCTGCGCTGGGGCTCCCGCGGAAGGAGGGCTTCGCGGTCGTGGAGTTGCCGGAGGAAGTCGATGCGCGACCGCACCGTCTTGACCGGGTCGAGAAACTGGAATCCGGTGCGAGCCATCCAGCCGGTGATCGCGAGACGGTTGAAGACGTGATCGGCCAGGAAATCGGCCGAGAGTGTCGCGACAGCTCCGGGGATACCGAAGGGCAGTGCGGCGAGGGTATCGACGGGACTGCCGAAGGTGATGAGACTGGCGATGTTGCGGCTGCGGCGATAGGCGGCAGCCTGGTAGCAGAACATGCCGCCCTGCGAGTAACCCCCGAGGTGGACGTCGTGTCCGGTGTACGCGTGAATCCGGTCGACGATTTCGTCGAGAGCGAGGATGTGGTCGGTGAGGGTGCGGTCCCACCCGCCTTCCTCTTGGTCGGGCGAGCCGAAGTCCACCACCCAGGGATCGAGTCCCGCTGCGTGCAGGACACCGACCGCACCGCTGTCACGGGTGACGTCGTAGACGTCGGCGGACATCATCATCGGCGGCACCAACACCACGGGTGGACCGGACACTGCGGTGTCCGAGTCGGGGAAATAGCGCCGGAGACGGTACATCCCGCACCGTTCGACGACCTGATACGGAGACGACGAGGTACCCGGTTCGAGTCCCCCGAAGCGGATGACTTCGAGACCGTTCTGCGCCGTCGCGATGAGCCGACGCATCGGTCCGGTCAGCGCTCTACCGTCCAGTCCCACGATCGCTTCCCTCCACGACGCCCATGACCCCGGTACATGACGGGTGTACGCGTAAGCCTGCCATATCCGCGATCCGGTCCCGGGCAATTCGGACGCTGCCCGGGACCGGGGACGGACAGGCACGCCGTCCGCCTACGCGGGTGTTGTCAGGCCCGCACCCATGCCCGCAGCGCCGCCGCGGTCTCCCGCACCCTGCCGAGTTGCTCGGCAACGCGGACTCCCGCGGTGCCGCCGCGAGCGTTCCGCGACGCGATGGAGCCCTCGACCGTGAGAACTTCACGCACCTGAGGGGTGAGCGCGGGATCGACAGCGGCGAGTTCGGCATCGGTGAGGTCTTCGAGCCCCACCCCGCGCGTCTCCGCTGCGCGGACGCAGGCGCCGGCAGCCTCGTGGGCCACGCGGAACGGGACGCCCTGGCGCACCATCCACTCGGCGATGTCGGTCGCCAAGGTGAATCCGGCGGGCGCGAGTTCGGCCATCCGCTCGGTGTGGAACGTCAGCGTCGACACGAGCCCTGCGATCGCCGGAAGCAGAAGCTCCAGCTGCGCGACCGAATCGAAGACCGGTTCCTTGTCTTCCTGGAGGTCCCGGTTGTAGGCGAGCGGCTGTGCCTTGAGCGTCGCGAGCAGACCCGTGAGGTTTCCGATGAGCCTGCCCGCCTTGCCGCGGGTCAGTTCGGAGACGTCGGGATTCTTCTTCTGCGGCATGATCGACGATCCGGTGGACCACGCATCGGCGAGGGTGATGTACCCGAATTCCGGTGTGCTCCACAGGATCACCTCCTCCGCCATCCGCGAGAGGTCGACCGCGATCTGAGCGAAGACGAACGCTGCTTCTGCGGCGAAGTCGCGCGCACTGGTCGCGTCGATGGAATTGTCGGCGGCAGCGTCGAATCCCAGATCGGCGGCGATTGCCTCGGGGTCGAGCCCGAGGGACGAGCCCGCGAGCGCGCCCGACCCGTACGGCGAGACAGCCGTCCGCCGGTCGAAGTCACGCAGACGATCGACATCACGCAGCAAGGGATGCGCGTGCGCGAGCAGATGGTGCGCGAGCAACACCGGCTGCGCCGCCTGCAGGTGGGTCTTCCCCGGCATCACGGCGTCGGGGTGTGCGGCGGCCTGGCCTGCGATGGCCTCGACGACATCGAGCACACCGTCGCCGATACGCCGCGCGCTGTCACGCAACCACATGCGGAACAGCGTCGCGACCTGATCGTTGCGGGAACGCCCGGCGCGCAGACGTCCGCCCACCTCGGGGCCGACCCGCTCGATGAGACCGCGCTCGAGTGCACCGTGCACGTCCTCGTCGGAGTCCGACGGGACGAACGCGCCCGATGCGACGTCGGCGGCGAGGCCCTCGAGCCCCTCGAGCATGGTCGCGAGGTCCTCGTCACTCAGCAGTCCCGCCCGATGCAGGATCTTGGCGTGCGCCTGCGACGCCCGCACGTCGTAGGGCGCAAGCGCCCAGTCGAAGTGGGTCGACTTGCTCAAGGCCGCCATAGCGGCGGCCGGTCCGGATTCGAACCGGCCGCCCCACAGCGCACCTTCGTTGGTGCCGTGGGTGGCCATGATTACAGGCCCAGATCGCGCTTCGCGGCGACCTTCGACGACAGGCCGTGGATCTGGACGAAGCCCTTGGCGTTGGACTGATCGAAGCTGTCGCCCTCGTCGTAGGTGGCGAGGTTGAAGTCGTACAGCGATTCGGGGCTGCGACGTCCGTTGACGGTGATGTGCCCACCGTGCATGGCCATCCGGATGTCGCCGGTGACGCGTTCCTGCGTGTTCTGGATGAACGCGTCGAGCGCGTACTTGAGCGGGGAGAACCAGAGGCCGTCGTAGACCAGCTCGCTCCACCGCTCTTCGACACGGCGCTTGTAGCGGCCGAGCTCACGCTCGAGGGTGACGTGCTCGAGTTCCTGGTGCGCGGTGATCAGCGCGATCGCGCCGGGCGCCTCGTAGATCTCGCGGCTCTTGATGCCGACGAGGCGGTCCTCGACCATGTCGAGCCGGCCGACACCCTGTGCGCCGGCGCGCTTGTTGAGTTCCTGGATCGCCTCGAGCACAGACACGGGCTTGCCGTCGATCGCGACGGGACGACCCGCTTCGAAGGAGACGATGAGCTCGTCGGGAGCCTGCCAGTTGAGGGTGGGGTCCTCGGTGTAGTCGTAGACGTCCTTGGTGGGAGCGTTCCACAGGTCCTCGAGGAAGCCGGTCTCGACGGCGCGTCCCCACACGTTCTGGTCGATGGAGAACGGGGACTTCTTGGTGACGTTGATCGGCAGGTTGTGCTCGGCGGCGAAGGCGATGGCCTTCTCGCGGGTCCAGGCGTAGTCACGCACGGGTGCGATGACCTGCAGGTCGGGAGCGAGGGCGCCGAAGCCGACCTCGAAGCGCACCTGGTCGTTGCCCTTGCCGGTGCAGCCGTGCGAGACGATGGTGCCGCCGTACTCCCGGGCCGCCTTCACGATGTGCTTGACGATCAGCGGGCGGCTGATCGCGGAGACCAGCGGGTAGCGGTCCATGTAGAGCGCGTTCGCCTGCACGGTGGGCAGGCAGTACTCGTCGGCGAACTCGTCCTTGGCGTCGACGACGACGGACTCGACGGCGCCACAGTCGAGCGCACGCTGACGCACCACTTCCATGTCCTCGCCGCCCTGACCGAGATCTATGGCGACGGCGACGACCTCCTTGCCGGTCTCCTTGCCGATCCAGCTGATGGCAACGGAGGTGTCCAGCCCGCCCGAGTAGGCGAGTACGACGCGATCGGCCATTGTCTTGTGCTCCTTCTTTTCTTTCGTTTACGTCTCTAGACGTGATGGTTCAGGCCAGTGATTCGAACAGGGCGGCCAGTTGGGCCCCTGTCATCGGTTCCCGGGCGATCACCGCAATGGTGTCGTCCCCGGCGATCGTGCCGACCACCTCCGGTAATGATGCCCGATCGAGTGCGCTGGCCAGATAGTGCGCTGCCCCCGGTGGCGTCCGGAGGACCGCGATGTTGCCGCTGGCATCGGTGGAGACGAGCAGTTCACCGAGTAGCCGGGAGAGTCGATCCGTGCCGCCGGACACTCCGCGGACGGGGCTGCCGTCCTCGGGCACGATGTACACGCCCGCTCCCCCGTCTGCGCCACGTAGCTTGACGGCACCGAGTTCTTCGAGGTCACGCGAGAGGGTGGCGGTGGAGACCTCGATGCCTTCGGCCGCGAGGAGTGCCGCGAGTTCGGTGTGGCTGCGCACCGCTCGGGTTGCCAGGAGCGCGGTGATGCGCGCCTGCCGTGCGGCCCGCGTCGGGGCGGCGCTGCCGGCCCGTTCGATGGCTCCCTCCGCGGTGTTCACGTCAGCTCCTGCGCTGCTCGAGCAGCCACACGAGCAGGGCCTTCTGTGCATGGAGGCGGTTCTCGGCCTCGTCCCAGACGACGGAGCGGGGTCCGTCGATGACCTCTTCCGTGATCTCCTTTCCGCGGTAAGCGGGCAGGCAGTGCAGCACGATCGACGCGGGATCGGACAGTGCCAGCAGCTCATCGTCGAGCTGGTACGGCCGGAAGGGGGCCTCGCGGTCCTTGCCGTCGACTTCCTGCCCCATCGACACCCAAGTGTCGGTGACGAGGACGTCGGCGCCGGTCGCCGCTGCACGGGGATCGTCGGTGACGGTGACGCTGCCGCCGGTCTCCTCGGCCCGCGCGCGGGCTGCGGCGACCACGTTCGGGTCGGGGGTGAAGCCGGTCGGGGATGCGATGGTGACGTGGAGTCCGGCGGTGACGCCTCCCAGCATCAGGGAGTTGGCCATGTTGTTCGCGCCGTCACCGAAGTAGGTGAGTTTCAGCCCGTGGGTACGGCCTTTGTGTTCGCGGATGGTCTGGAGGTCGGCGAGCACCTGACACGGGTGGAAGGTGTCGGTCAGGGCGTTGACCACGGGCACGGTGGAGTGCGCCGCGAGGGTTTCGATGCGGTCCTGCCCGAAGGTGCGCCACACGACCGCTTCGGCGAACCGGGAGAAGACGCGCGCGGTGTCCTCGAGCGTTTCACCTTTGCCGATCTGCGTGGAGCCGGCGTCCACGACGATGGCATGACCGCCGAGCTGGGCGATGCCCGCGTCGAACGAGAATCGGGTGCGGGTGGAGGGTTTGTCGAACAACACCGCCACGCTGTAGGGGCCCTCGAGCGGGCGCCGCGACAGCGGGGCCTTCTTGAGTTCCGCTGCCAGATCGAGGATTTCGCTCTGTTCGGCGGGGGTCAGGTCGTCGTCGCGCAAAAGATGTCTCAGCACGGTGCTTCAGTTCCCTTCCCGGTCGGCGTTGTCGAGGATGGCGGGTAACGCCGCGACGAAGCTTTCGGCCTGGCGCTCGGTGAGGATGAGCGGCGGCGCGAGGCGGATGACGTCGGGCGCTGGGGCGTTGACGAGGAACCCGGCCTCGCGCGCGGCGGTTTCGACCGCTGCGGACTTCGTGTCGGTGAGGACCACGCCGAGAAGCAGGCCCGAGCCCCGCACGTGCGAGACGAGGGGGTGCCCGAGGGACTCGATGCCGGTGCTCAGTGTCTTGCCGACGGCGTTGACGTGGTCGAGCAGGTTCTGCTCGTCGATGGTGCGGAGGACGGCGAGGGCCGCGGCGGCGCACACCGGGTTCCCACCGAACGTGGTTCCGTGCTTGCCGGGCTGGAAGAGGTCGGCGGCCGGTCCGGTCGCGAGGACGGCACCGATGGGCAGACCGCCGCCGAGACCCTTGGCGAGCGTCATCACGTCGGGCACGACACCGGCGGCCTGGTGGGCGAAGAAGGTGCCGGTGCGGGCGATGCCGGTCTGCACTTCGTCGAGCACGAGAAGCGCGCCGCGTTCCCGGGTGATGCGGCGAGCTTCCGCGAGGTAACCCTCCGGAGGTACGACGACCCCGGACTCCCCCATGATGGGTTCGAGGAACACGGCTGCGGTGTTCTCGTCCACGGCCGCGTCGAGGGCGGCGATGTCGCCGTAGGGAACGAACTCGACGCCGGGGGGCATCGGCTCGAACGGTGCCCGCTTGTCGGGCTGGCCGGTCAGGGCGAGAGCACCCATGGTGCGGCCGTGGAACGCCTTCTCACAGGCGATGATCTTCGGCCGGCCGGTGAGGCGGGCGATCTTGAAGGCCGCTTCGTTGGCTTCGGTGCCGGAGTTGCAGAAGAAGGCGCGGCCGGGGTGTCCGAAGTGCCCGAGGAGTTGTTCGGCGAGTTCCACCACAGGTGCGGAGGCATAGAGGTTGGACACGTGGCCGAGCTGCCCGAGCTGAGCTGTGACGGCCTCGAGGATCGCAGGGTGTCGGTGGCCGAGGCTGTTGACGGCGATGCCCCCGAGCAGATCGAGGTACTGCATGCCGTCGGCGTCGGTGACGACTGCACCGTCGCCGGCGACGAGCGCCAGCTTGGGTACGCCGTAATTGTTCATGAGCGAGCCTGCCCAGCGTTGCTGCAGCTCGGACGTGTCGGTCATGCGTTTCCTTCCGTGACAGGGAGCACCGTCGGGGTGTGCGTGGCGGTGCCCTGGGCCGGGGTGACCATGGTGCCGATGCCTTCCTCGGTGAACAGTTCGAGCAGCACCGAATGCGGTTGGCGGCCGTCGATCACGTGAGCGGTCGGTACCCCGCCCTGGACGGCGCGCAGGCACGCCTCCATCTTGGGAACCATCCCGGAATCGAGGGAAGGCAGCAGCTCGGCGAGCGTGTCCACGTCGATGGACGAGGTCAGCGACGAACGGTCGGGCCAGTTCGTGTAGAGCCCCTCCACATCGGTGAGTACCACCAGTTTCTCGGCGCCGAGCGCCTCGGCGAGCGCGGCGGCGGCCGTATCGGCGTTGATGTTGTGGACGACGCCCTGGATGTCGGGCGCAACGGTCGACACCACGGGGATGCGACCGGCGGCGATCAGGTCGAGGACCGCGGCGGGGTCGACGGTGGTGACGTCACCGACGAGCCCGATGTCGGTGTCCGTGCCCTCCACGACGACGGTGCGACGGGTAGCGGTGAACAGCCGCGCGTCTTCGCCCGAGATCCCCACGGCGTAGGGGCCGTGCGCGTTGATGAGGCCGACGAGTTCGCGGCCGACCTGGCCGAAGAGCACCATCCGCACGATGTCCATGACTTCGGGTGTCGTGACGCGGAACCCGCCCCGGAATTCGCCTTCCATCCCGAGACGCCGCAGCATCGCGTTGATCTGGGGTCCACCGCCGTGCACCACCACGGGGTGGATGCCGACGGTGCGCAGGAACGCCATGTCGGCCGCGAATGCCGTTTTGAGGTCGTCGTCGATCATGGCGTTGCCGCCGTACTTCACCACGACGATCTTGTCGCGGAACTTCTGCAGCCACGGCAACGCTTCGGCGAGGACGAATGCTTTCTGCTGGGCGGACAGGCTCGCAATGAGATCTGTGGCCATGTCGGCTCCGGTCACGTGCGCGGTCACGACGAGTACGCCGAGTTCTCTTCGACGTACGCGTGCGACAGGTCGGTGGTGCGGATCGACACCTCGGCGTCGCCGAGTCCGAGATCGATGTCGAGCGCGATATCGATGCCGGACAGGTCCACCTCGCGGGCACCGGGGGCGCCGACGCCGCCGATGCACACGGGCTGCCCGTTGAACGTGACGGTGATCGTGTTCGGGTCGAGTTCGATCGGGGCGATGCCGATGGCGGCGAGCACCCGTCCCCAGTTGGGGTCCGAGCCGAACAGCGCGGTCTTCACGAGGCTGTCGCGGGCGACGGTCCGGGCGCCGATGAGGGCGTCGTCTTCGCTCGCGGCGCCCCGCACGGTGACGGTGACTCGTTTGGTGACACCCTCCGCGTCGGCCATCATCTGGTCGGCGAGACTGTCGCAGACGGCGAGGACCGCAGCATCGAGTTCGTCCTGCGTGGGGCTGACCCCACTGGCGCCGGAGGCGAGCAGCAAGACGGTGTCGTTGGTGGAGGTCGCACCGTCGATGTCGAGACGGTCGAACGTCTTCCGGCTGGCGTGGCGCAGCGCCACATCGAGTTGTTCCGGGGTAGCGACGACATCGGTCGTCAGCACGCAGAGCATGGTGGCGAGCGCCGGGGCGAGCATGCCCGCGCCTTTGGCCATGCCGCCGACGTTCCAGTTCGCCGCGTGGTGGAGCGCCGCCTGCTTCGGGACCGTGTCCGTCGTCATGATCGCGTGGGCGGCATCGGTGCCACCGGAGATTCCCCCGGCGAGTTCGTGGACGATCTCGTGCACGCCGGCGAGGACCTTGTCCATGGGCAGCCGGTCGCCGATGAGCCCGGTCGAGCACACGGCGATCTCGCCCGCACCGGTTTCGGTGCCCCAGTTGCTCAGTGCGTCGGCGAGCGCTTCGGCCGTGGTGTGGGTGTCCTGGAATCCGCCGGGTCCGGTGCACGCGTTGGCACCGCCGGAATTGAGGATCACCGCGCGCAGCGCGCCGGCGGTGAGGACCTGCTGGGACCACAGGACGGGAGCGGCTTTGACCTTGTTGGTGGTGAAGACGCCTGCTGCGGCGAGTTCGGGTCCCTCGTTGAGGACGAGGGCGAGATCGGCGTTGCCGTTGGCTTTGATTCCGGCCCGGATACCGGCGGCGCGGAAACCTGCCGGGGCGGTGACGCCCTGGGTGCGGATGAGCCGCCCTCCGGCGATCTCCACGGCGTGTGCGTACGCGGCGTCCACGCTGTCCTCCGTCGTGGTGCTGTCGGTCAGATCGGTCACGGCGCCACTCCTACGGTGGACAGGCCGGCGGCCTCGGGCAGCCCGAGCGCCAGGTTCATGGACTGGACCGCAGCTCCGGCGGTGCCCTTGGTCAGGTTGTCGAGCGCGGCGATCACGATCAGCAAGCCCGCGTCGGGGTCGACGGTGACGGCGAGCTGAACGGCGTTGGATCCGATCACCGAGCCGGTGGCGGGTAGCACCCCGTCCGGCAGCAGGTGCACGAATGTTTCATCCCCGTAAGCCTTTTCGTAGACGGCGCGGGCTTCCTCGGCGGTAGCCGTGGTCGGCGCCGTGCAGGTGGCGAGGATGCCCCGGGGCATGGGTGCGAGAACAGGGGTGAACGAGACGGAGACGTCGGCGCCGGCGAGCGCCGAGAGATTCTGCTTGATCTCGGGGGTGTGGCGGTGGGCGCCGCCGATGCCGTAGGCCCGCACCGATCCCATCACTTCGGAACCGAGCAGGTCGACTCTCGGCGACTTGCCGGCGCCGGAGGCACCGGACACCGCGACGATCTGCACCGAGGGTTCCACGATGCCGGCTGCGACCGCCGGAGCGAGAGCGAGCGACGCGGAGGTGGGATAGCAGCCGGGTACAGCGATGCGGGTCGCGCCGATGAGCTTGTCGCGTGCGCCGGGCAGTTCCGGCATGCCGTACGGCCAGGTGCCCGCGTGGTCGGTGCCGTACCAGCGCTTCCAGTCGTCACCGGAGGTCAGCCGGAAATCGGCGCCGCAGTCGATGACGACGGTGGTCTCGGGGAGTTGCTCGGCGATGACCGCGGAGTGGCCGTGCGGCAGGCCGAGAAACACGACGTCGTGCCCGGTGAGGCTGTCGAGGTCGGTGGGTGCGAGAACCCGGTCGGCGAGCGGCAGCAGATGCGAATGGAATTCGCGGAGGGTGGCTCCGGCGTTGCTCCCGGCGGTCAGCGCACCGATGACGAGTGATCCGTCCTGGTACGCGGGATGGCCGAGAAGGAGGCGCAGGATCTCGCCGCCCGCGTAACCGCTCGCTCCCGCGACGGCCACCCGTAGCGGCGACTGCGGCGTCGCCGTGAATGCCGGTGAATTACCCATACGATTGATTATGCACGATGATGCAAATTATTTCATCCAGCTCTGGGTCACATCCAGCTCTGGGTCATTCCGAACGCAGCGACCGCCGGATCTCCGCCAGCTTGTCGGCTGCGGCTGCCTGCCGCGCCTCGTACTCCTCGTCGAGGGTGCGCCCGGATACGCTTTCCCTGGCCAGTTCCTCTGCGCCGATCGCTGTCGCCGCACGGTGCTCGATCTTCTCTCGCACCGAGTCCAGCGTGGGCACCCCGTCGCGGGTGTACCCGGTGATCTCCTCGATCGTCGGCGCCCGCGTCCCCGAACCGACGGGATCGGGATCGGTGGTCGGTTCGGGCTCGGCCGGCGGCACGTCCGGGACATCCGGCCCCGGCGGCACGTCGGGCACCGTAGGAGTCGCGGGTTCGGCCGGTGTGACGTCGGGCGCAGGCTCGTCCGGCGTCTCGGGCTCCGGTATCCGGCCGTGGTTCCGTTCGTCGCTACTCATACATCCAGGTTACGTGGGACGGACCGAGAGCGGGGGCGCCGACCGGTGACCCGGCGCGCCCCCGCCGTGGGATGTCCTCAGCGACGCATCTCGGCACCCACCGCGGCAGCAGCCGCAGCGACCGCAGCGTCACGGGCAGCGCTCGCCTCGTCCTCGGTAAGCGTGCGATCGGCCGCCCGGAAACGCAACGCGAACGCGAGCGACTTGCGGTTCTCGCCCACCTGCGCGCCTTCGAAGACGTCGAACAGCCTGATGTCTTCGAGCAGTTCGCCGCCACCGGCGCGCAGCGCGGATTCGACGGACGCCGCCGGCACATTCGCGTCGACCACCACCGCGACATCCTGCAGCACCGCGGGGAACGGCGAGACGACCGGAGCGGGCAGCGACTCGGAGATCGGGAGGGCGTCGAGATCGAGCTCGAAAGCACAGGTGCGCGGCGGAAGGCCGGCCCGCTCGACGACAGCCGGATGCAACTCACCGGCGTGGCCGACGACCACCCCGTCGACGAGGAGCTCGGCGCAACGACCCGGATGCCACGGAAGATACTGCGCTGCACGACGTTCCAGATGCACACCCGCGGCCCTGGCGATAGTCTCGGCGGCTGCGAAGGCGTCGGACGCCTCTGCAGCGCGTCCGGGTCCCCACGGTCCCGCGGGCTCACGCATCCCCGCGAGCGCACCCCCGACGTGCACGGGCTGCGCCGGGAGCGACTGCTCGAGGGTCGCGATCTCGTCGTCGCTGGGACGCCGGTCGACCGGCAACGGCGCGACCGCCACCGTGTCCGGACCCGGCTGCACCACCTGGGCGATGGAGAACAGCGACAGGTCGCGCTGGCCGCGCGAGACATTGCGTGCGAGCACCTCGAGGAGGCCGGGCAGCAAGGTGGTGGCCAGTTCCGGGCGGTCCGATTCGAGCGGGTTGAGCACCTTGGTGGTGACGCGGCGCGGATCGTCGGCGTCGAGTCCCCAGGTGTCGAACACGCCGGTGGGCAGGAAGACCGGGGCGAGCACCTCGACGTAACCGTCGTAGGCCAGCGCCTTTCCGACGGCACGGCGGCGCTTCTGGCTCGGAGTCAGTCCCCGCCCTGCGGGGGCGGCCGGGAGCACCGACGGGATCTGTTCGAGTCCCTCGAGGCGAAGCACTTCCTCGACGAGATCTGCGGGCTGACGCAGGTCGGGCCGCCACGACGGCGGCGTCACCACGAGCTGACCGTGGCCGTCTTCGCCGACGCCCACTTCCACGGCACACCCGATCTGGGTCAGCCGACGTGCGGCGGTGCCGTTGGGGTAGGTCACCCCGGCGATGCGGTCCGGAAGGTTGATGTCCATCCGGATCGACACGGGTTCGGTCGGAACGACGATGTCGGTGAGCGTGGGCTCGACGGTGCCGCCGGCGATCTCTACGAGAAGCGCTGCCGCCCGATCGAGTGCGGCGCGTGCGACGGCGGGGTCGACGGTGCGCTCGAAACGCTTCCCGGCTTCGCTGCTGAGCTTGTGACGCCGGTTGCCGCGGAACACCGCGAGCGGATCCCAGGTGGCCGCCTCGAGCAGGATGTCGGTGGTCGCGTCCCCGACCTCGGTGGTGGCGCCGCCCATGATGCCGGCGAGGGAGATGACGCCGGAGTCGTCGCAGATCACGACGTCCTCGGGATCGAGGTCTCGCTCGACACCGTCGAGGGTGGTCAGCTTCTCCCCTGCCCGAGCCCGGCGCACGACGATGTCACCCTGCAGGGTGGCGGCGTCGAATGCGTGCAGAGGCTGGCCGAGTTCGAGCATCACGTAGTTCGTGACGTCGACGGCCGGCGAGATCGGGCGCACACCGGCGGTGTGCAGGCGCCGTTGCAGCCACCACGGCGACACGGCGTTCGGGTCGATGCCTGTCACCCGGCGTGCCGCGAACCGGGTGGCCTTGGTCTCCGGCTCGAGCCGGATCGGGTAGGCCTCGCCACCGTCGGCGGGCAACGGGGTGACCTGAGCGGGGTCGACGAATTCGATGTCGAAGCCGCAGGCGAGTTCGCGAGCCAGGCCGCGGGCGGAGAAGCAGTAACCGCGGTCCGGGGTGATGTTCAGTTCGACGACCGTGTCGCCGAGCCCGAGCAGTTCGTTCGCATCCGCGCCCGGCTCGGCACTTCCCGGTTCGAGCACCAGAATGCCCGAGTGGTCGGTGCCGATACCCAGTTCGCTCACCGAGCAGATCATCCCGTCGGACACCTGCCCGTAGGTCTTGCGGCTCGCGATGGCGAACCCGCCGGGAAGCACCGCGCCGGGGAGTGCGGCGACCACGAGGTCACCTTCGGCGAAGTTGCGGGCGCCGCACACGATGCCGCGGGGCTCGTCTTCACCCACCTCGACCTTGCAGAACCGGATGGGCTTCTTGAACCCCTCGAGTTCGGTGATCTCGGCGACCCGTCCGACGACCAGATTGTCGATGCGTTCGAGGGTTTCGATGTCCTCGACCTCGAGCCCGACCCGGACGAATCCCGCGTCGAGTTCCTCGGGCGTGACGTTCCACTCCGGGGTGGCACGCTGCAGGATCTCGGTCAGCCAGGACTGCGCTATTCGCACTTGGGTTCAGCTTTCTCGTTCGTTCGGGGACGGATGGAGGGTGGCGGGCGTCAGCCCTGCACACCGAAGGGCAGGGTGAAGCGCACGTCGCCTTCGACGATGTCGCGCATGTCGGGGATGCCGTTGCGGAACTGGAGCGTGCGCTCGAGACCCATGCCGAATGCGAATCCGGTGTACACGTCGGGGTCGATCCCCGAGGCCCGCAGCACATTCGGGTTCACCATGCCGCAGCCGCCCCACTCGACCCAGCCCGCGCCGCCCTTCTTGTTCGGGAACCAGACGTCCACCTCGGCGGACGGCTCGGTGAACGGGAAGTAGTTCGGACGCATCCGCGTCCGGGTCTCCGGACCGAACAGGGCACGCGCGAAGGCATCGAGTGTGCCGCGCAGATGACCCATGGTCAGGCCCTTGTCCACCGCGAGGCCCTCCACCTGGGAGAACACCGGGGTGTGCGTGGCGTCGAGTTCGTCGGTACGGAATGTGCGGCCCGGGCACACCACATAGATCGGGATGTCGCGGTGCAGCATCGTGCGCACCTGCACCGGGGAGGTGTGGGTGCGCAGAACCTGACGCGACCCTTCCGGTGCGATGTGGAAGGTGTCCTGCATCGTGCGGGCCGGGTGATCGGGCAGGAAGTTGAGGGCATCGAAGTTGAAATGCTCCGTTTCGACCTCGGGCCCTTCCGCGATTTCCCATCCCATCGCGACGAACACGTCGGCGACCTGGTCGGAAATGATGCTGATCGGGTGCCGGGCACCGAGCGGGCGGCGCGTCGCCGGCAGCGTCACGTCGACGGCCTCGGCCACGAGGACTGCCGCGTCACGCTCGGCCTGCAGTTCCTCCTTGCGGGCGTCGAATGCGGCCTGCGCGGCGGAGCGGTGGGCGTTGACCCGCTTGCCCGCGTCTGCGCGCTCCTTGCCCGGCAGCGAGCCGAGCGCACGCTTGGCGAGGGAGATGGGCGCCTTGTCGCCGAGATGGTCGACCTTCGCCCGCGCGAGCGCGTCGAGGTCGGCAGCGGCCGCGAACGCCTCGATCGCAGCCTTTTCGGCCGCAGCGAGAGCCTCCTCGGTCAAGGCGCTCGGATCGACTGCCGGCGGGGTGCCGCCTTCATTCTTGGCCACGACCGGTGCAACTCCTTCTTCGGGCGAACGATGGTTCGAAATGTTCTCGCAGGCGCAGCCGCGACCGAATGGTCGACAGCGCACCGACAAATCCTATGCGATGGGTCCGGAGGCCCGAGTCTGCACCGGGGGCCGGTGCTGCACCCGGGAGCTTGCGTACAGGCAGATCGACGCAGCGGTAGCGAGGTTGAGAGACTCGGCGCGGCCCCGGATCGGGATACGGATCCGATGATCCGCCCGCGCGGCGACCTGCGGATCGAGACCGTGGGCCTCGTTACCGAACAGCCACGCTGTGGGGCGGGCAAGCAGTTCGTCGGCGTCGTCGAGATCGACCTCACCGTCGGCGGCGGTCGCGAGGATCTGCACGCCGGCTCCGGAGAGTGCGTCGAGCACACGCGGGGTGTCCCGCTCCCGCGCCACCGGCAGGTGGAAGATGCTGCCTGCCGACGCACGCACACACTTGCCGTTGTGCGGGTCCACCGAGTCGCCGGCGAGAATCACCGCGTCGGCGCCGACAGCGTCCGCGACACGGATCAGGGTGCCGGCGTTGCCGGGTTCCGCCATCGCGACGGGTACCGCCAAGAGCCGGGGGCGTGGCGAGAGCGCCGCTTCGAGAGGTACGTCGAGGGTGTCGCAGACGGCTACCAGTCCCGGCGGAGTCACCGTGTCCGACAGACGAGCCGCGGCTTTCTCGGTGACGGTGGCGACGCGCACGCCCGCGCGGTGCGCGGCGTCCACGCAGTCGCGGTAGCGCTCGGCCGCGGCCTCGGTGACGAACAGGTCGTGCACGTGACCGGCCACGAGCGCCTCGGTGACGGAGTTCTCACCCTCGGCGAGAAACCGCCCGTTTTTGCGTCGTTCCGCGGCCCGCAAGAGTTTCACAGCAGAAACGACCCGCGGGGTGCGCTCGGTGAGCGGATCCACGGGCCGTTCCTGTGTTGTGTCGTCGTTCAGCGTCGTGCTCAGGCAGCCGGAGCGTTGACGTCGGCCGGCAGCGCAGCCTTGGCGAGCGCGACCAGGCCGGCGAAAGCCTCGGCGTCGGAGACGGCGAGCTCGGCGAGGATCTTGCGGTCGACCTCGACACCCGCGGCCTTGAGGCCCTGGATGAAGCGGTTGTAGGTGATGTCGTTGGCGCGAGCCGCAGCGTTGATACGGCTGATCCACAGCTTGCGGAAATCACCCTTGCGGGCGCGACGGTCGCGGTAGGCGTAGGTCAGCGAGTGAAGCTGCTGCTCCTTGGCCTTGCGGTACAGACGCGAGCGCTGTCCGCGGTAGCCCTTCGAGGCCTCGAGAATCGAACGGCGCTTCTTCTGGGCGTTGACGGCCCTCTTCACGCGTGCCACTGGTTAAGTCCTGTCAAAGTTCGGGGGACGAAATTGTTCGTCCCCGGAGAGCGGGAAACGGTCGGGGAAGCTCAGAGGCCGAGCAGGCGCTTGACCCGCGGGGCGTCCGCGGGCGCGACCACTGCCACGCCGTCGAGACGGCGAGTGACGGTCGAAGGCTTGTGCTCGAGAAGGTGGCGGCGCCCGGCCTTCTGGCGCAGGATCTTCCCGCTGCCGGACACCTTGAATCGCTTCGCGGTGCCGCTGTGGGTCTTCGACTTGGGCATGGAGTCCTCAGTTCTTGTCGGTGTGTACATCGGTGCTCGCACGCAGCACCGGGTGTGCTGGTTCGAGCGGCTAGCTGCTTGGGGCGTCGCCCTGCTGCGGCGCCGGCGGCGGGGTCGCAGGGGTAGATGCCTGCGTCGCCTGCGCGGTGCTCGAGGGCTGCGCGGTGTTGACCGGTGCAGCATGGGCGGCTTCCTGCGCCTTCGCGCGGGTCTTCGCGCCCTTGTGCGGGGCCAGCACCATGGTCATGTTGCGGCCGTCCTGCTTCGCGGAGGTCTCGATGAAGCCGAGTTCGGCGACATCCGCACCCAGACGCTGCAGCAACCGGTACCCGAGTTCGGGACGCGACTGCTCACGGCCACGGAACATGATGGTGACCTTGACCTTGGACCCGGCTTCGAGGAAGCGAACGACGTTGCGCTTCTTGGTCTCGTAGTCGTGATCGTCGATCTTGGGCCGGAGCTTCTGCTCCTTGATCACGGTCATCTGCTGGTTCTTGCGCGATTCGCGCGCCTTCTGCGCGTTCTCGTACTTGAACTTGCCGTAATCCATGATCTTGCAGACCGGCGGCCGAGCGTCGGGCGCCACCTCGACGAGGTCGAGATCGGCTTCGATGGCCAGGCGGAGTGCATCTTCAACACGCACGATGCCGACCTGTTCTCCGCCAGGTCCGACGAGACGGACCTCGGGAACTCGGATGCGTTCGTTGATGCGGGTCTCAGCGCTGATGTGGCCTCCTAGGTAGAACGGTGGGTCGGTGTGACCGCACCGCAGCAGGTGGCCCGAGTTCCTCGACGAAAAGACCCCGCTGTGGTGCCGAGGCTCCACGCGGGGTCCGATACCGACCGGTCGACGAACGGCAGTTGCACTGCACATACGCCCCAGCATCCCGGAGGATGCGGCATCCACGGTGCGAGCACCGGGAAGACCGGACCACTGAACTGCATCTATTGTGCCGCCAGAGGTGGGAGTCGGACTCCACTTTGCTGCCCATGCTGGTATGCACGGGCGGTCGTGAGGACAAGTCTAGCAAAGATGCACGTCGGCATCGAATCGGCCCGCGAGCGACCACCCGAACTGCGTCGCTTCCGGGCGCAGTGGGATCCTCGATGCATGACCGAGGCACCCGATCCCAAGGACCCGAACGTAGCGCCGGACGACGTGCGCGAACTCGCCGAGATCCCGGCCGTCGAGGTGATCAGCCGCGCTGCCGTGATGCTGATGAGTTCGGCCGCCGAGAAGCTGGGCCTCGGCGACGCCGACCCCCAGCAGAGCAGCCACCTCGATCTCGACGAGGCGCGACGTGTGATCACCGCGCTGGCCGGCCTCGTCACCGCTTCCGTGGAATACCTCGGACCGCACGCCGGACCGATCCGCGAGGGCCTGCAAGCACTGCAGCGCGCGTTCCGGGAGGCATCGTCGACTCCCGACGAGCCCGGATTCGGTCCCGGCGAAAAGTACACCGGCCCCGTCTACTGATCCGACCCCACAGCAAGACACCCGGGACACGGCGCTCGGCGCCGCTCCCGGGTGTTCCTGCGTGACTACTTCGCCGCGACCTTCTTCTTCGCGGCCCGCTTCCGGGCCGGAGCCTTCTTGGGCGCGGGCGGTACAGGCGCGAGCGCCTCGGCGAGGAATCGCCCGGTGTAGCTCGCTTCCACCTCGGCAATGTCCTCGGGCGTGCCCTGGCCGACGACGGTGCCGCCCCCGGCTCCGCCTTCGGGTCCCATGTCGATCACCCAGTCGGCTGTCTTGATGACGTCGAGGTTGTGCTCGATGACGATGACGGTGTTGCCCTTGTCGACAAGCCCGTTGATGACGCCGAGCAATTTGCGGATGTCTTCGAAGTGCAGACCCGTGGTGGGCTCGTCGAGGATGTACGCGGTGCGTCCGTTGGACCGCTTCTGCAGTTCGGCCGCGAGCTTGACGCGCTGCGCCTCACCACCGGACAGCGTGGTCGCCGGCTGGCCGAGCCGCACGTATCCCAGCCCCACCTCGGTGAGCGTCTTGAGATACCGGTGGATGGAGGTGACCGGTTGGAAGAACTCGGCCGCCTCCTCGATCGACATGTCGAGGACCTCGGCGATCGTCTTGCCCTTGTAGTGCACCTCGAGGGTTTCGCGGTTGTACCGCGCGCCGTGGCACACCTCGCACGGCACATAGACGTCGGGCAGGAAGTTCATCTCGATCTTCAGCGTGCCGTCACCGGAGCACGCCTCGCAGCGTCCGCCCTTGACGTTGAAGGAGAAGCGTCCCGGCTGGTACCCGCGCACCTTCGCCTCGGTGGTGGCCGCGAACAGCGTGCGGATCTTGTCGAACACCCCGGTGTAGGTCGCGGGGTTGGACCGCGGCGTGCGACCGATCGGAGACTGGTCGACGCGCACGAGCTTGTCGAGCTGGTCGAGGCCGTTGATGCGGGTGTGCCGGCCGGGTACCTGGCGCGCCCCGTTGAGCTTGTTGGCCATCACCGTCGCGAGAATGTCGTTGACCAGCGTGGATTTACCCGAACCGGATACGCCGGTCACGCACGTGAGCACGCCGAGCGGGAACGACACATCGATCCCGTGCAAATTGTTCTCGCGCGCTCCCACGACGGTGATCTGCCGCTTCGGGTCGACGGGACGACGGATCGCCGGGATCTCGATGGCTTCACGGCCGGACAGGTACGCGCCGGTCAGCGACTCGGGGTTGTCGAGCAACTCCTTGTAGGTGCCGCTGTGCACCACCCGGCCACCGTGTTCGCCCGCGCGCGGACCGATGTCGACGACCCAGTCGGACGCACGGACGGTGTCCTCGTCGTGCTCGACGACGATAAGCGTGTTCCCGAGATCGCGTAGCCGCGTGAGGGTGTCGATGAGCCGCCGGTTGTCGCGCTGATGCAGGCCGATGGACGGTTCATCGAGCACGTACAGGACACCGACGAGGCCGGAGCCGATCTGGGTGGCCAGCCGGATGCGCTGCGCCTCCCCACCCGAGAGGGTCGCGGCGGCGCGGGAGAGCGAGAGGTAGTCGAGGCCCACGTCGAGGAGGAACCCGAGCCGCGCTTGCACCTCCTTGAGCACCTGGCCTGCGATGGCCGCCTCGCGGCTACCCAGGGTGAGGGTGTCGAGGAACTCGGCGCACTCGGCGATCGACAGGTCGCACACCTCTGCGATCGACCTGCGGTCGTGGTTGCCGGCGGTAATGGTGACCGAGAGGATCTCGGGCCGCAACCGGGCGCCTTTACATGCGGGGCAAGGGATTTCCCGCATGTACCCGTCGTAGCGTTCCTTCATCTGATCGGACTCGGTTTGCTCGAGGCGACGATGCAGGAACGGCATCACACCTTCGAACTCGGCGTAGTACGAACGGACGCGGCCGTACCGGTTCTTGTACCGCACGTGCACCTGGTCGGTGCTGCCCTCGAGGACCGCCTTGCGAACCTTCGCGGGCAGTTTCTTCCACGGAGTATTGATGTCGAAGCCCATGACGTCGGCCAAACCGGTGAGCAGGCGCGTGAAGTATTCCGCACTCTGGCCCATCGACCAGGGCGCGATCGCACCTTCTGCCAGGCTGACGTCCGGGTCGGGCACGACGAGATCGACGTCGACTTCCTTCCGGACACCGAGGCCCGCGCACTCCGGGCACGCGCCGTAGGGCGAGTTGAAGGAGAACGAGCGCGGCTCGAGATCGTCGATCGCCAGGGGGTGTCCGTTGGGGCACGCCAGCGACTCCGAGAACCGGCGCTCACGATCCGGCGCGTTCTCGTCGCGGTCGACGAAGTCGAGGACGACCACGCCTTCTGCCAGGCGCAACGCGGTCTCGATCGAATCGGTCAGGCGCTGCTTGGCGCTCGGCTTCACAGCCAACCGATCGACCACGACCTCGATGTCGTGCTTCTCCTGCTTCTTGAGCTTCGGCGGATCCGACAGCGGATACACCACGCCGTCGACCCGGACGCGGGAGTAACCCTGCACGGTGAGCTGCTCGAACAGGTCCACGAACTCGCCCTTGCGGGTACGGACGACCGGCGCGAGGATCTGGAATCGCGCGCCCTCCTCCATGTCGAGGACCTGATCGACGATCTGCTGCGGCGTCTGCCGGGAGATCTCCTCGCCACACACCGGGCAGTGCGGAGTGCCCGCGCGGGCGTACAGCAGACGGAGGTAGTCGTACACCTCGGTGATCGTGCCGACCGTGGATCGAGGATTGCGGTTGGTGGACTTCTGGTCGATGGAGACTGCCGGCGACAAGCCCTCGATGAAGTCGACGTCGGGCTTGTCCATCTGTCCGAGGAACTGCCGGGCGTATGCCGACAACGATTCGACGTAGCGCCGCTGGCCCTCCGCGAAAATGGTGTCGAACGCGAGGCTCGACTTGCCCGATCCCGACAGGCCGGTGAACACGATGAGGCTGTCGCGCGGTAGGTCCAGGTCTACTCCCCGCAGGTTGTGTTCCCGTGCTCCACGCACGATCAGGCGGTCCGCCACGCCATATCCTTCCTGTAGACACGGCCGAGGTTCGGCCTTGATCCATGGTAGGCGCGGGTACCGACAGAAGCCGGGCGCGCTTCGTCCCGTCCCGCGCGTGGCGACGGTAGGTTTGCGGGTATGACGCAGCAGCCCGTGATCATCGAGGACACCTACACCGGCGACGTCACCCCGGGGGGTCCCGCCCAGCGACGCGCGGTGCCCGGCGCGGAGATCGTCAAACTCGCCGTCGGCCCGATGAACAACAACACCTACCTCGTCACCGACACCGCGACCGGCAAATCCGTATTCATCGATGCCGCAAACGAACCCGACACACTGGTGCAGTTCCTGCGCGACAATGCCCCGCATCTCGAACTCATCGTCACGACCCATCAGCACTGGGATCACTGGCAGGGCCTCGAGAAGGTCGCTGCGGAGACGGGTGTCCCCACCGCCGCGCACGCGCTCGACGCCGGACCGTTGCCGGTCGTACCCGACCGGATTCTCTCCGAGGGAGAGTCGATTCGGGTGGGTGACCTGGATCTCGAGGTGATTCACCTCGCAGGGCACACACCGGGGTCGGTCGCGCTGGTTCTCACCGAACAGGGCACCGGCAAGCACCACATCTTCACCGGCGACTCCCTGTTCCCGGGCGGCGTCGGCAAGACCCCGGACGACGACGCTTTCCGTTCGCTGATGGACGACGTGGAAGCGAAGATCTTCGACCGCTTCGGCGACGACACGGCGTTCTACCCCGGGCACGGCAAGGACTCGACCCTAGGCGCGGAGCGTCCGCACCTCGGCGAGTGGCGCGAACGCGGCTGGTGACGGACGCGAGTCGCAGGTCATCGACCGGAGCCTCACCGCCGGCCGTTCGGCGCCCCGCATTCGAGCCGGAGCGGGGTTCCGGGCCGGCGATCCCGTAGTGTCAGGCCATCAGGACCGCTCAGGTCCTCAATTGAGGGTGGCAGCATGGCCGACAAATCGCCTCGCAGTTCCATGTCCAAGAAGTCCGGCAAGTCGCTGAAGGAAAAGCGGGCCGACAAGAAGTCGGGCGCGAACTCCCAGGCCGATCCCGAGATCGTCGCGCACGTCAAGAAGCGCTGACACAACTCTCCCCTCATCACCAATCCCGCAGGAGCACAACTACATATGCTTGATCTCGGTGTCCTGGCGCACTCTCGGAAGAAAAACGAGCGGCGTCTGCCGATCCATCCGCACCACTTTTCCCGGATCGACGAAGATGTGCGTGCCCACATCTATCTGGAGCCCGGCTACGGCGCGCCGTTCGGTGTGTCCGATACCGATCTGGAGCCCTTCGTCGCGGGTTTTCGCTCCCGGGAGCAGTTGATCGCCGAGTGCGACGTGATCGCTCTGCCCAAGCTTCAGGCGAGCGATCTCGCGGAGTTCCGGGAGGGCCAGACGGTGTGGGGCTGGCCGCACTGCGTCCAGGACAGCGAAGTGACGCAGCAGGCCATCGACCGGCGGCTGACGCTGATCGCCTTCGAAGCGATGAACCACTGGCGCAGCGACGGAAGCTTCGGGCTGCACGTGTTCCACAAGAACAACGAACTTGCCGGTTACTGCTCGGTGATCCACGGCCTGCAGATCATCGGGTGCACCGGTGATTACGGCCGTCGTCTGCGCGCCGTCGTCATCGGGTTCGGGGCAACGGCCCGGGGCGCGGTCACAGCCTTGAACGCACACGGCATCGACGATGTCCGGGTGCTCACCAACCGTGACGTGGCGGCCGTCGGATCGCCTATCCACTCGGCGCGCATCATTCGGTTCGAACACGACGCCACCGACCCGCATCGCAGCTTCGTGCTCACCGACGAGGGACGGGTGCCTCTCGCGCCGTACCTCGCGGAAAACGACATCGTCGTCAACTGCGTGCTTCAAGATCCCAACGATCCGCTGACCTTCCTGATCGAGGAGGATCTGGCGGCCTTTGCCTCCGGCAGCCTGATCGTCGACGTGTCGTGCGACGCCGGTATGGGGTTCAGCTGGGCGCGTCCCACCTCGTTTACCGAGCCGAGCTTCGTGGTCGGCAACAACATCCACTACTACGCCGTGGATCACAGTCCGTCGTACCTGTGGAACTCCGCGACGTGGGAAATCAGCGCAGCGCTGCTCCCCCACGTGCGGACGGTCCTCTCCGGCCCGGATGCCTGGGCGGGCGACCAGGTCATCGCCCGCGCGATCGAGATTCGCGACGGAGTGATCCGGAATCCGAGTATCACCGCGTTCCAGCACCGCGCAGCCGACTACCCGCACGAGATGCTCGCGGAGACGGTGGACCCGACCGCGCGATGACGGGTGCCCGCGACCGGCACCCGCCGGTCGCGGTTACACGATTGCAGGCATCCGGACGACCTGCCCGGCATACGAAAGCCCGGCGCCGAACCCGAGCAGCAGGGCCGTGTCACCGGGCTTGGACGCGCCGGATCGCAACAACTCTTCCATGGCCATCGGAATCGATGCCGCGCTGGTGTTGCCCGTTTCCGCGATGTCGCGAGCGACCGCCACGCCGTCGGGTAGTCCCAAGGTCCGGATCAGGGCGTCCGTGATGCGGCTGTTGGCCTGGTGCGGCACGAAGGCATCGAGGTCGTCGACCGTGACGCCGGATTTCGCCAGGGCGTCTTTGCACGCCGTCTCGAGGAACGTCACGGCCCAGCGGAAAACGGCCGCGCCGTTCATCCGGATGTACGGGCGTACCGGCGTCGGACCGCCGGCCAGTGCGGCGTCGACCTCGCCGAAATACTGCTGGAAATCCTTGTCCTGCTTGATGGCGTCGGTTTGGCTGCCGTCCGAGCCCCAGGCGACCGGCCCGATCCCCTCCTCCTCAGCCGGGCCGACGATTGCGGCCCCGGCTCCGTCGGCGAAGATGAACGCGCACGTGCGGTCGGTGGGGTCGAGCAGGTCGGACAGTCGCTCCACGCCGATGACCAGGACGTTGCGGGCCTGGCCGGCGCGGACGAGACTCGCCGCGTTTCCGAGCGCGTAGCAGAACCCGGCGCAGCCCGCGGATACGTCGTAGGCGGCGGTGTTCTGCATGCCCAGTTCGGTGGCCACCACGGCCCCCGCGGACGGTCCCAGCACCATCTGCGACGACGTGGCCAGTACGACGGCATCGATCTGATCGACATCCATGCCCGCTGCGGACAGCGCGTCGCGGGCAGCGGCCGTGCTCATCGAGACGATCGTTTCGTCGGGTTCGGCCCAGCGGCGGGCGGTGATGCCGGAGCGGGTCCTGATCCATTCGTCGGTGGAGTCGATGCGCTCGACGATCTCTGCGTTGGGAACGACGCGGCGAGGCCGGTACACCCCCAGACCGAGGAGGGCGGTGTGAACTGTCGGCGGTGCGGTGGTGATGTGTGCGGGCATTGGCACATCTTGCCCCTACCGCGGCCCGTTCGGGTGCACTTCCATGTCATCGCCACAACGCCCCCGCGCGTACGACTGGACGCCGGACAGGACGGCCGACCGCTCTACTGCCGGTCCGCTTCCGATTCGTCCTCCCGCTGTTCTTCGTCGGGCTCGGCGAACGCAGTACCGGAGACCATTCCGTCGGTACCCGGAACGACGGCGGTGCGCCGGACACCGGGTTCGTACATCATGCGAACCTTCTCGGCTTCTTCCTGCGCCTGCCGCTTCGCGTCGTCATCGAGGTTGTTCCAATCACTATCGTCCTGGCTGTCGTCCACGCCGGGCTCCCCTCGTTACACGCTCTGCCGGGCCGAGCAGTCCGGCATGACCAGAGTCCTCCCGATTGCGTTTTCCCGCGCTCGTTTCGCGGGGATCGATCGGCCGAGCCGGTACGATTCGGTCGCATCAGGCCTCGCTCCTGCGAACTCCGGCACGGTGAACCATGGCGGCACTTCTGCTCGGCCCCGTCCTCAGGCACGTCGGATCCACGGACGCCACGGTGTGGGTGGAGACGTCTGCTCCGTGCACCGTCGAGATACTCGGTCGTTCCGAACGGACGTGGTCCGTCGCGGGACACCATTACGCCCTCGTGGTGATAGACGGTCTGGAACCGGGTTCCACCACTCCGTACCGCGTAAGACTGGACGACACCGACGTCTGGCCGCTCGAGAACGCCGACGCCTCTGTCATCCGGTCCCTGAGCGACGACGCCCGGTTCGATCTCGCATTCGGGTCGTGCCGGGTCGCCACCACCGGGAGCGACGGCGGGGCCGACGAGTCGCTCGGCGCGGATGCTCTCGTCGTGTATGCGCAGCGTATGAGGACCCAACCGCGCGAATTGTGGCCAGACGCGTTGATGCTGCTGGGCGACCAGGTCTATGCCGACGAACTGTCCCCGGAAATCCTGCGACGCGTCGGCGAGCGGCACGACCTCGACGAACCGCCCGGCGCCCAGGTGCGGGACTTCGAGGAATACACCTGGCTCTATGCCCAGGCGTGGTCGGACCCGGAGGTGCGGTGGCTGCTGTCGACCGTGCCGACCTCGATGATCTTCGACGACCACGACGTGCACGACGACTGGAACACCTCGCAATCCTGGCGCGCCGACTTCGAGGCGAGCAACTGGTGGGAGGAGCGGATCGTCGGCGCGCTCATGTCGTACTGGATCTACCAGCACCTCGGAAACCTCTCGCCCGCGGAACTGCGCCGGAACGAGTTGTACGCCGAGGTCCGCGTGGCCGCCGAAGACGCGACCGCCCTGCTGCGCGAGTTCGCGTCGGAAGCCGACGAGGAGGCCGACGGCGCGCGCGGTATGCAGTGGTCCTATCGCCGGGATTTCGGGTCGGTGCGTCTTCTCGTGATCGATTCACGGTGCGGGCGGGTCCTCACCTCGGATCGGCGTGAGATGGTGTCCGATCCGGAGTTCGACTGGATCGAAGACCAGACGATGGGCGACTACGACCATCTCCTCGTCGGAACGTCACTGCCCTGGCTGCTGCCCCGCGCGCTGCACGATGCGGAGGCCTGGGACGAGCAGTTGGCGTCCGGTACGCGGGGTCCGCGACTCGCACGCTGGGCGGAGAGTCTGCGCCGCGGCGCGGACCTCGAGCATTGGGCGGCGTTCCACGATTCGTTCGACCGTCTCGCACGACTCTTCGGCGCGGTCGCCCGCGGAGACCGGACCGACGCGGCCGGCACCCCGCCGGCGACGATCTGTGTGCTGTCGGGCGATGTCCACCACGCCTATGCCGCGAGCGCACGGTTCACCTTCCCGACCGACTCGCAGGTCTATCAGTTGACGTGTTCACCGCTCCACAATCGGGTCCCGGCCGCGGTTCGGGCCGGGTTCCGGGCGGCGTGGAGTCGCGTGGCGGAACGGTCGGTACGCGGGGTGCTCCGGCTTGTCACTCCGATTCCCCGGTCGCCCGTGGAGTGGGATCGGATCGCCGGGCCGACGTTCGGGAACCAGATCGCGACGCTCCGGTTGCACGGCCGAGCGGCGCGACTGTCGATCGAGCGAACCACGAGCCGTGGTGGCGCGGCCCCGCACTTCGAGTGCGTCACCGACCTGGTCCTGTCGCGGGACGACGCGGCTGCGGACGCGCCGCGGGTGCATCGTCCGGACCGCGCGGAGACCTGACCACACGTAAATGTAATTCTCGCGAAATCGCAACCACATAATCGTCGACGACATATCTTGTTGACATCGTACCGTCGGCGATGTTAGACATTCCGCACGTGCCGAACCCGCACGTGTTTGCGCTTTCATTCTCGAACCTGTTGGGGCACAAGCCTTCAGCGGACGCCTGACGGACAGTCCAGGTGAACGGAGAACCTGCCGCATGACACTCCCGCCGTCGTTTTCCCGCATACCGAACCGCCCTCTGCGACGAGCACTCCGGTGACCCGCACGCAGGCTCCCCCGGCCGTCCGCGAAGACGCCGTGGCGCGAGGTGTCGTCGGCACCTCGGTGCCGCGCATCGAGGATCTCCGCTTGGTCACAGGCGCCGGCACGTTCGTCGACGACGTGACACGGCCCGGGATGGTGCACGCCTGCTTTGTGCGAAGTCCGTTGCCCCGCGCGCGAATAGGCACCATCGATACCTCTGCGGCACTGCAGCTCGAGGGCGTCTTCGCGGTATACACCGCCGCCGAACTGAACACCGTCGCGCACCAGATCTCCTACGCGCTCGACATGCCCGGCATGCCGCCGGTACCGCGACCGCCGCTCGCCGAAGAAGAGGTGCGGTTCGTCGGAGACCCGGTGGCCCTCGTCATCGCCGTCGACCGGTACGTCGCGGAAGACGCCGTCGAACTCGTGGAGGTCGAGTACGAACCGCTCGAACCGGTACTCGATTACGTCACCGCGGACTCGTCACCGCATCTCGTGCACGCCGGGTTCGCCGGCAACTCTGCCGGCGAGATGGCCGGACGTCCGGCATCGGACCTCGATCCGATCTTCGAGGTTGCCGCACATACCGTGCAGCAGCAGATCTTCCAGCAGGCCTACCTACCCGTTCCGATGGAAACCCGCGGGCTGGTGGCGGAGTGGTCGGCCTCGACAGGCGAGATGACGGTGTGGATCTCCACCCAGTCGCCCCACGAAGTGCGCGGCTTCTGTGCCCGGCTGCTCGGCATCGACGAACACCGGGTCCGGGTGATCGCGCGCGACACCGGAGGGGGTTTCGGACTGAAGGTTGCGCCACTGCGCGAGGAGATCTGCATCCAGCTCGCGGCACGCACGCTCGGCACGGCGGTCAAGTGGATCGAGGACCGTCAAGAGAATTTGATGTCGTCGGGTATGGCGCGTCATGAGCACGCAGACGTGCGGATGGCCTTCGACGCGGAAGGCCGGATCCTTGCGGCGGGAATGGACCACGTGCAGAACGTGGGTGCCTACCCCACTCCTTCTCCTCTCACCGCCGGAGTCGTGGTCGGCATGCTGTTCCCGGGTCCCTACCGCGTCCCGGACGCATCCTTCAGCGTGAAGTTCCACTACTCCAATACCGTCGGCCGGCTGGCCTACCGTGGTCCCTGGCAGTTCGAATCCGTCGCGCGCGAAGTGCTTCTCGACCATGCCGCCCGCCGGATCGGCATCGACCCCGTCGAACTGCGGCGTCGCAACATGATCCGCCGCGAGGACCTGCCCGCGTTCAACCCGCACGGCATGCCGCTCGACCACATCTCGCCCCTCGAAACTCTCGAGCAGGCCGTGGCAATGCTCGGCTACGAGGACTTCCGGGAAGAGCAGCGACGCGCCCGCGCCGAGGGGCGGTACCTCGGCGTCGGCACGTGCACCTACGTCGAGCCGACCACGGGCGGAACCTCGTTCCACAGCACCGAGGGCGCCACCATCCGGATCGAGCCGACCGGCAAGGTGAACGTCTACGTTGCCGGTGGCTCCGCAGGCAACAGCCTCGAGACGACCGTGGTGCAGTTGACGGCGGATGCCCTCGGCGTCGCGATGGCGGATGTGCGGACAGTCCAGGGCGATACAGCCGTCACTCCGTTCGGGGCCGGGACCGGTGGCAGCAGGTCCGGGTCGATGACGGCAGGTGCGATTGCCGAGACCGCCGCGGGCCTGCGTGAACGGATCGTGGCGATCGCGGCACACCGGTTGGACACGACTCCCGACGAGATCGACTTCGTCGACAGCACCGCGTCCGTGCGGAACGCACCGGACAAGACACTGTCGCTGGCCGAGATCGCGGATATCGCCTACTTCCAGGGCGAGGCCCTGCCACCTGATGTTCCGCCGGGTCTGGAGGCGAGTGGGCGCTACCGGACACCGCACATGATGATCTGGGCCAACGCCACCCACGTGTGCACCTGCGAGGTGGACATCGAGACCGGCAAGGTGACCCTGCTCCGCTACATCGTGAGCGAGGACTGCGGCAAGATGATCAATCCGAGCGTGGTGGAGGGCCAGATCTGCGGGGGCACCGTCCAGGGAATCGGCGGCGCGCTGTACGAGCATCTCGCCTACGACGAGAGCGGCAACCCCGTCGCCACCACCTTCATGGACTACCTGCTGCCGACGGCGTCCGAGATTCCGGCGATCGAGATCGGGCACATCGACACTCCGAGCCCGGGACCCGGCAACTTCAAGGGCGTGGGCGAGGGTGGTGCGATCGGCGCGACCCCCGCGGTGCTCAATGCGGTGGTGGACGCCCTCGCGCCGTTCGGAGTCGAACTCTCGCAGTTGCCGCTGTCGCCCTCTGCCGTTCTGAAGATGATCGACGACGCCCGAACGGCCGCGAAGGACGACGAATGAAGCCCGCCGCGTTCGACTATCACGCACCGGAGACGGCTGACGAGGCGGTTGGCCTGCTCGCCGAACTCGGTGACGAGGCCAAATTCATCGCCGGCGGGCAGAGTTTGATGCCGCTGCTCGTCCTGCGGCTTGCCGTATTCGAGCACCTCGTGGACCTCCGGCGACTCACCGACCTGTCCGACATCACCGCCGGGACCGACACCGTCCGGATCGGAGCCACCACCACGCACGCGACGGTCGGCCGGTCCGAGGTGATCGCCCGAGGCGTTCCCCTGCTCTCCCGCGCGACACCGCTCATCGGGCACTTCCAGATCCGCAATCGCGGCACGATAGGCGGTTCCCTCGCGCACGCCGACGCGGCAGCGGAGTATCCGGCGGTGGCCGTGACTCTCGATGCCGACATCGAAACGCGTTCTCCCCGGGGGCTGCGCACGATCCCCGCCTCCGAGTTCTTCCAGGGAATGTGGACGACGGCGATGGAACCGGACGAACTGGTGACCGCCGTGACATTCCCGGTGTGGAGCGGCCGATGCGGTTGTGCGATCGAAGAATTCACCCGCCGCAACGGCGACTTCGCGGTAGCGGGTGCCGCGGTCGCGCTCCGCGTGGATGCGGACGAGCGGATCGAACGGTGCGCGGTCACGGTCTTCGGGATGGGCCCGACACCGATCCGCGCGCGAGCGGTCGAAACAGAACTGATCGGGCGCGGTGCATCGACGATCTCCGCCGAGGACGTCGGCCGCGACGCGACCGCACCTCTCGACGCGGTTCCGTCGGACGGTCACGGCACGGCCGGGTACCGACGCCGTGTCGGGTCCGCGATGGTAGCTCGCGCGTGGAACCGCGCTGTGAAGGAGGCACTCGATGACTGACGTCGACATCCGTGTCCGTATCAACGGCGCGCTCCGTCACGATCGCATACCGCCGCGCTTGACGCTGGCCGACTACCTGCGCGAGCGGTGCGGCCTGACCGGCACACATCTGGGATGCGAGCACGGCGTGTGCGGGGCGTGCACAGTCCTGTTCGACGGCGAGGCCGTGCGCGCGTGCCTGATCTTCGCGGTCCAGGCGGACGGAGCCGAACTGACGACCATCGAGGGCCTTGCCGGCGCCGACGGGGAATTGTCCCCCGTCCAGGCAGCCTTCCGGGACCAGCACGGACTCCAGTGCGGTTTCTGCACACCGGGATTCATCGTCTCGGCGACCGCATTCCTGCGCGAAAACCCGTCGCCGTCCGACGACGAGATCCGGGAAGCGATCTCGGGCAACCTGTGCCGCTGCACCGGCTACCAGGGCATCGTCCGCGCGGTACGCGCCGCGTCCGGCGACCGCGACTCCAGCGATGCGGCCGGCACCGTCCCCGCATCCGGCACCTGACGCAGACGACGAGAACACCGAGCGAACACGACCCCGCCCGAATATCCCTGTACCGCGAAGGAACAGTTGTGACCATCGATGACGCGCCCGTCGACCGGGACCGTAAGCACCCCCGGGCCCATTTCGACCGGCACACCCCGGAATACCGGCATCAGTTCGAGGAGATCACCCAGGATCTTCACGCCCGGTGCCCCCTCGCCTGGACCGACACCTATGACGGGCACTGGGTAGCCAGCGGAAGCGACGAGGTCTTCGAGCTCGCACGCAGTGCCGGCGTGTCGAACGACCACGATGTTCACGGCACTCGGCGCGGATACAAGGGGATTTCCATTCCCACCGCGCGGCGCGCGGTCATGGTGCGCGGCGGCATTCTCGAGATGGACGATCCCGAGCATCGCCTCTACCGGCAGGTCCTCAACCCTTACCTGTCCCCCGCCGCAGTGAAGCGGTGGGAACCGTTCATCGACGAAGCAGTCCACGCCGCACTCGACGAGAAGATCGAGTCCGGACGGATCGACTTCGTCGACGACCTGGCCAACATCGTGCCCGCCGTCCTCACCCTCGCCATGCTCGGCATCCCGATCGAGAAATGGTCCGTGTACAGCGAACCGGTGCACGCGTCGGTCTACACACCGGAGAATTCCCCGGACGCCGAGCGGGTGGCCGAGATGCACCGCGCCATGGGCATCGACCTGCTGTCGAATCTGGCCGACATCAAGGCGAACCCTCGTCCGGGACTCGTCAACGCGCTCGTCGAGTTGCGCATCGACGGCGAGCCGGCGCCCGACCTCGAACAGCTCGGCATGCTCGGGCTGCTGATCGGCGGGGGCTTCGATACGACGACGGCCCTCACGGCCCACTCCCTCGAGTGGCTGTCGTCGAATCCCGACCAGCGTGACGTGCTCATCCGCGACCGCGAACAGTTGCTCGATTCGGCCACCGAAGAGTTCCTGCGGTTCTTCACCCCTGCACCCGGCGACGGACGGACGGTTGCCGCAGACTGCCAGGTGGGCAGCACGGAACTGCGCGAAGGCGATCGACTGTGGCTGTCGTGGGCGATGGCCAACCGTGACTCGACGGTGTTCCCCGACCCGAACGATATCGTTCTGGATCGAAAAGGAAACCGTCACTTCAGTTTCGGACTCGGGATTCATCGTTGTGTCGGATCCAACGTCGCCCGGACCGTGTTCAAGTCGATGGTCACGGCGGTACTCGATCGCATGCCGGACTTCCGGTGCGATCCGGAAGGCACGGTGCATTACGACACCATCGGCGTGATCCAGGGAATGCGACATCTGCCCGCATCCTTCACCCCCGGCCCCCGCCGCGGACCCGGACTGGACGCCACGCTCGCCAAGCTGCAGCGGATTTGCGACGAGCAGCAACTTGCCGCTCCGGTCACCGCCCGGCCCGACATCGCTCGTATCGACTGACCCGAACGACCCTCCCCGGCATAGCGGGGGTTGTGCCCGTTGCGTATACGCAGCGGGTATTCGGGCTATCAGCGATTTCCGTCCGGTTCGAATACGGGCAAGGCGGAGAATCGGACACTCCGGTCAGGTCCGTGCGCGTCGGCGGGCATATTCCTGCCGGGGTCGGGGTACACGGGTCGCGGTGGCAACACACCCGACAACGGGAGGAATTACATGATCGTCCGGAGACTCGCGAGACCGATGCTCGCGTCCATTTTCATTGCCGGGGGCGTCGACGCCCTCCGCAATCCCGCTCCGCGGGCGAACGCGGCCCAACCCGGGCTGGATCAGGCGGTGAATGTACTGCCCGCCTCGGTCACCGATCGGCTCCCGAGCAATCCCGAGACGCTGATCCAGCTCAACGCAGCGGTTCAGATCGGCGCCGGCGCACTGTTCGCGCTGGGCAAGGCTCCTCGACTCTCGGCACTCGCCCTCGCCGGGACTCTCGTACCCAGCACTGCGGTCGGCCACGACTTCTGGAACGCACAGGACGCCGAAACGCGGTCCCGGCAGCGCACCGAGTTCATCAAGAGCGTCAGCCTTCTCGGCGGACTCCTCATCGCAGCCGTGGACACCGAAGGCAAGCCCTCACTCGGCTGGCGCGGTCGCCGCGCCGCTCGCAGCGCCCAGGCCTCGGTCGCCGCAGCACTCCCCCTGGCGGCATCCTCGGACCACGGTGCTGCGGACGCCTTCAACACCGTGGCCGAACGCGTGAAGTCCCTCACCGGAGACGCTGCCGAGCACGGCGGCCACCTTCTGGAGGTCGCGAAGGAGCGGGGTCCCGTATTCGCCGAGGTAGCCAAGGAACGCGGCAACGAGTTTCTCGAAGTCGCACGCGACCGCGGTCCGGTACTGGCCGAGCGCGCACGCCAGCGTGGCACCGGCCTGCTCGACGTCGCCAAGGAACGCGGCCCCGAGTTCGCGGACACCGCCCGTGAGCGCGGCACCGAACTCCTCGGCGTCGCCAAGGAACGCGGCCCGGAGATCGCCGAGGTCGCGCGGGTGCGCGGCACCAAGTTCCTCGACACCGCACGTGATCGCAGCAACGAATGGGCACAGCTTGCCGACGAGCGCTCGGCGGTGCTCAACGGCAAGGCCCTGAAGGCGGCAGAAAAGGCCCGGGCCAGCGCCGAGAAGGCACGCAAGCAGGCCGAGAAGGCACTCGAGAAGAACCGCAAGGCGCTCGAGAAGCGGTAACACCGGTCATCGGCACCACACCGAGCCGAGCGATTCGGCTCCAGCGGCAGGCACGCGTATCCACGGGATCCGCGTGCCTGCCGCGTTTGTGACCGGGTGTTCCCCGGCACCCGGAGCGATCCGACTAGACTTCTCGGGCACTTCCGTCGACGCCCCCACGCGTTCGATCTGTCCCTATCCGAGGAGTTCATGTGCCGGCCGATGGCGCGTCCCACCCAGACCTCGAGCCTGAGCAGGCATACGTCTCGATGCTCTACCGGCACCTCGACGACCTGCGCGACTACGCGAAGACGAGGCTGACCCGCGTGCTCCGGGAGTCGGGGGGCACCCCGCAAGCACGCTCCGAACGCGAATCGTTCACCCAGATGTACACCGAGGATCTCGCGAAGTACGACGCCGCAGAACACGGCCTGTGTTTCGGCCGCATCGACGTGCGGGACGACGAGGTCGACCACGACGGGGGCCTCGACAACCGATACATCGGACGCATAGGGATCCTGGACGAAGACAACGACTACGAGTCGCTTCTCCTCGACTGGCGGGCACCGCAGGCGCGGCCCTTCTATCTGGCCACCCCCGCAACACCCGACGGCGTGGTGCTGCGTCGCCACATCCGAAGTCGTGGACGTTCGGTGACCGCCCTGAACGACGAATACCTCGATCTCGACGCCGCGCAGGAGCACTCCGATACACCGGCGGCGGGCGGAGTCGCCGGCGAGTCCGCCCTGCTGGCGGCCCTCAACGCCGCCCGCACCGGGCAGATGCACGACATCGTGGCCACCATCCAGGCCCAGCAGGACGCGATCATCCGCTCCGAGCACCGAAGCGTGCTCGTGGTGCAGGGTGGACCGGGAACCGGGAAGACCGCGGTAGCGCTGCACCGCGCCGCATACCTGCTCTACACGTACCGTAAGCAACTCGCGAAGAGCGGCGTGCTGATCATCGGCCCGAATTCCACCTTCCTCGACTACATCGGTCAGGTGCTGCCCTCGCTCGGTGAGACGGGCGTGTTGCTGTCCACCATCGGCGATCTGTATCCGGGTGTGAAGGCCACGCTGGACGACAGCCGCGAGGCCGGTGAGCTCAAGGGCTCGTCGGCCATGGTCGACATCCTCAAGAAGGCGGTGCGGGACCGGCAGGAGGTCCCGAGTTCCCCGGTGCCCGTGTCGTTCGACACCTACCGCCTCACGCTCGACCGGAAATCGGTCTCGCGTGCACGCGGCCGGGCACGCTCGTCGCGTCGGCCACACAATCTTGCTCGTCCGATTTTCGTGTCCGCGGTCATCGAAGCGCTCGCAGACCAGCTCGCCTCCATCATCGGTACCGACTTGGTCAACGGCGGTAACCTGCTCAGCCGCGACGACATCGACGACATCCGGTCGGAGATGCGGGCGGACCGGGACATCGTCTCCGCGATCGACGCGTTGTGGCCGGAATTGACCCCGCAGCAGGTGCTCACGGATCTGCTCGCCTCACGGGAGCGTCTTGCCTCGGCCGCTCCCCACTTCTCGGAAGACCAGATCGAGGCGCTGTACCGCCCGGACAGAGCAGGACGTTTCAGCGCCGCCGATGCCCCGCTGCTCGACGAGATCGCCGAACTGCTCGGGGTCGACGACGCTGCGGAACGAGAACGCGCGTCCCGCAGGTGGCGCAGGCAGATCGCCGACGCCCAGGGCGCACTCGACATCCTCACCGGTTCGGCACCCCAAGATCTCGAGGACGACCTCGACCCCGAACTGCTCATGGCGTACGACCTCATCGACGCGTCCCAGCTCGCGGAGCGCCAGGACCACCGGGGTTACGAGACCACCGCGGAACGTGCTGCGGGTGACCGTACTTGGACCTACGGGCACGTGATCGTCGACGAAGCGCAGGAACTGTCGGAGATGGCGTGGCGGGCGCTGATGCGCCGAATCCCGAACCGGTGGATGACCCTCGTGGGCGACACCGCCCAGACCGGTGATCCGGCGGGCAGCACCTCGTGGCAGCGGGTCCTCGAGCCGTATGTCGCGAACCGGTGGAAGAAGGCCGAGCTCACCGTCAACTACCGGACGCCGGCGGAGATCATGCGGGTCGCGCACGCGGTACTCGCGGAGATCGACCCCGAACAACTCCCGCCGGAGTCGGTGCGCGAATCAGGCTACGAACCCTGGGCACGCTCGGTGGAGGCCGACAACTTGGTCGACGCGGTGCGCAGCGCACTGGACGAGGAGTCGGGACCGGGCACGACGGCCGTTCTGGTACCTGCCCGCCTGGTAGCGGAGTGGGCGCACCTCGCCTCGCCGTCGGTGACGGTGGCTGCCGTCAAGGACGTCAAGGGCCTCGAGTTCGACGCCGTGCTGCTGGTGGAGCCGTCCGAGATTTTGTCGGAATCTCCCCGCGGCATGAACGACCTCTATGTCGCGCTGACCCGAGCGACCCAGAGACTCGGCGTGCTGCACACCACCCCGCTCCCCCGGGTACTCGACGGACTCGCCGCCAAGGCGCGGTGTTGAGCAGGCGCGGTCTTGAAGTAGCAGTGTGGAAGCAGCACGATGTCGATCGGAACGATTCCGTTATGCCGGGAAGGTACGGTCCTGTGCACGGTGCCATCCGCCACGGCACCGCTGACAGAAACGTCCGGTTCGTCGACGGTGTGAGGTGAGGGTGATAGCACGGGGACGGTGGCCGATCGGCGTCGCGGCCCGGGTTCTGCTCGCCGGCGCGGCAGTACTCGCCGCTGCCGCATGCTCGGCCGGCACAGCCGACCCTGTCGAGGCGGTGGAAACACCCACGGCAGCGGCCGAGCCACCGGTGCTGGACGCGCGCGCGACACGCATGAAGGACGCGCTGGACGGTGCGGGACTGGTCGCGGATGTTCCGGACGAGACCCTGCTCGCGGTCGCGCGCGGACTGTGCGATCAGCTCGCAGCCGGAATGCCGGAGGAACGCATCCTGGAGACAGCGCGGCCGATTGCGTCGTACGCCGCGGCGGCAACGCATACGACGATGCCGGGCGGCGATGCCGCCCGGCACTATGTCGAGATCACGCGCGACACCTACTGCTGACCCCCGGGCGTTCGCGCGGGCTTTGTCAGCGGACGGTGTGCACGACCAGCACGTCGGAGGTCGCTTTCCGGGCGACGTCCGACGGCACCGAACCGAGGAGTCGGCCGGTGAGGGTGTTCAGTCCGCGGTTACCGATCACGATGAGATCGGCATCGACCTCTGCGACGAGGGCGAGGAGGGATTCCACAGGTGAACCGACAACGGGCCGTTCCACGATGTTCTTCGCGCCGGCCACGGTGGCCTTCTCCCGTGCCGTGCGGAGGATTTCGTAGGTCGGTGCAGATCCGGTGATCTGATATGCCTCGTCGCGCAGCACGTCCGCGGCGTGTGCCGTGTCCTTGGGATCGGCCGGGTAGTACGCACAGGCGATGACCAACTTGGCGCCGGCGTCTCCCGCGAGGGCAGCCGCTTTCTCCACCGCCTTGTACGACGACTCCGAACCGTCCGTCCCGACGACAATGGTCCGGTAGGCGCTCATTCGTTCCTCCATCGTGTATCCGGTCACCGGCGCGTGCCGCCGATGGTGCCGGTGGAAGAGATGCGAAACCCTCCGCCCGGCGCTGGCGTAGACAGTATCGGGACACCGGGCCACATGGGGGATTTGGGTCCCACGCCACAGGGACGCGTCCCGGAGCCGTCGCGGCCCACGGGAGCGGTTCTCCGGATCTACTTCAGACCGGCGGCGTCCATCCCCCGCAATTCCTTCTTGAGATCGGCGATCTCGTCGCGCAACCGTCCCGCCAGCTCGAACTGCAGATCACGTGCGGCCTGCATCATCTGGTCGGTGAGTTGCTGCACGAGATCGGCCAGTTCGGCTCGCGGCATCGTCGTGGTATCGCGGCCTTCGATGACGCCGGAACTCGTCGCCCGCCCGGACTCGCCCTGCGCCCGGCGTCCACGGGAGGCATTGCGGCCCGATCCGCCCACTTCGATGGCTTCGGTGTCTTCTGCTTCCTGATACACCTGGTCCATAATGTTGGCGATCTTCTTGCGCAACGGTTGCGGGTCGAGGCCGTGCTCCTTGTTGTAGGCGATCTGCTTCTCGCGCCGGCGGTCCGTCTCGTCGATGGCGCGCGCCATCGAGTCGGTGATCTTGTCGGCGTACATGTGCACCTCGCCGGAGACGTTGCGCGCCGCGCGTCCGATGGTCTGGATCAGCGACGTGCTCGAGCGGAGGAATCCCTCCTTGTCGGCGTCGAGAATGGCAACGAGGGAGACCTCGGGGAGGTCGAGGCCCTCGCGGAGCAGGTTGATGCCCACGAGTACGTCGTACTCCCCCAGGCGCAACTGCCGGAGCAGTTCGACGCGGCGCAACGTGTCGATGTCGGAGTGCAGATACCGCACCCGGATGCCGAGTTCGAGTAGGTAATCGGTGAGGTCCTCGGACATCTTCTTGGTGAGAGTAGTGACGAGCACGCGTTCGTCGCGGTCGGCCCGCTCCCGGATTTCGTGGATCAGATCGTCGATCTGGCCCTTGGTGGGTTTGACGACGACCTTCGGGTCCACCAGACCGGTCGGGCGGATGACCTGTTCGACGAACTCGCCGCCGGTCCGCCCGAGTTCGTACGGTCCGGGCGTCGCCGAGAGGTAGACGGTCTGCCCGATGCGGGAGACGAACTCCTCCCAGGTGAGCGGGCGGTTGTCGACCGCCGACGGAAGCCGGAATCCGAACTCGACGAGGTTGCGTTTGCGCGACATGTCGCCTTCGTACATCGCGCCGATCTGCGGCACCGTGACGTGGGACTCGTCGATGACCAGAAGGAAGTCCTCCGGGAAGTAGTCGATCAGCGTCGCGGGTGCGGTGCCGGCGGGCCGGCCGTCGATGTGCCGAGAGTAGTTCTCGATACCCGAACAGAAACCGACCTGGCGGATCATCTCGAGGTCGTACTGCGTGCGCATCCGCAGTCGCTGCGCCTCGAGGAGCTTGCCGCGGTTCTCGAGGTCGGCGAGGCGTTCCTCGAGTTCGGCTTCGATGTCCTTGACCGCGCGTTCCATCCGCTCGGGACCGGCCACGTAGTGGGTCGCCGGGAAGATCCGCAACGAATCGACCTTGCGGACGACGTCACCGGTGAGTGGGTGCAGGTAGTACAGCGCCTCGATCTCGTCGCCGAAGAATTCGATGCGGACCGCGAGTTCCTCGTACGCCGGAATGATGTCGACGGTGTCGCCCTTGACCCGGAACGAGCCGCGAGTGAAGGCGAGGTCGTTTCGGTTGTACTGCACGTCGACAAGCAGGCGGAGCAGGGCGTCGCGCGGAACTTCGAGTCCGACCTCGAGCTGGATCGAGCGGTCGAGGTAGGACTGCGGGGTGCCGAGGCCGTAGATGCAGGACACCGAGGCGACCACCACGACGTCGCGGCGGGAGAGCAGCGACGAGCTCGCGGAGTGCCGCAACCGCTCGACGTCGTCGTTGATCGACGAGTCCTTTTCGATGTAGGTATCGGTCTGCGCGATGTACGCCTCGGGCTGGTAGTAGTCGTAGTACGACACGAAGTACTCGACCGCGTTGTTGGGCAACATCTCCCGCAGCTCGTTGGCGAGCTGTGCGGCGAGGGTCTTGTTGGGTGCCATCACCAGGGTGGGACGTTGCAGCCGCTCGATGAGCCACGCGGTCGTGGCGGACTTGCCGGTACCGGTGGCACCGAGCAGGACGACGTCTTTCTCCCCTGCCTTCAGCCTGCGCTCGAGTTCGTCGATCGCGGCGGGCTGGTCGCCGGCGGGTTCGTATTCACTGACGACCTCGAACGGGGCGTCGGTGCGTTCGATCTCGCCCACCGGACGGAACTCGGAATGGGCGACTACAGGATGCTCACTTGCGAACGCCATGATTCCAGGGTAATTGGTCCCACCGACACGTGCGGCGGGCCGACGGGCCCGCCGATCCCCCGCCGAGGCGCAACGCCCCGCAAGGGCGGTAACGTGCGGTCATGCCGCCGCACCTTCACCCCATCAAAGTGGAACGCTTCGATGTTCCCGCGCAGACCAACACCGACCCGAAGGGCAATGTGCGACCGGTCGAGGTGTACCGGGTCGAGCCGTGGGGGCTGTACATGGCGCGGCCGGCGGACCACCACGAGTTCGGGTACGTGGAGTCCTGGATCCTGCCCTCCCGGCATCTCCGGGTGACGATCTTCCATTACCGTCCCGGGCACGAGCGCGACATGGATCGGTACGTCGATGTGGGCGAGTACTGGCGAGACGGTGACGTGTGGCATTCGCGCGATCACTACCTCGATCTTCTCGTCCGCACCGGCCGTGGCACCGCGGTAGAAGATGTCGACGAACTGTTCGCCGCCGTCGCTGCGGGTCTGCTCGACACGGACGAGGCCGAATTGGCAGTGCTGCGCGCGTTCGAAGCGGTCGACGGCATCGCCGCCCACGGTCACGACGTCGACGCGTGGCTGGCCTCGGTCGGATTGCCGATCAGCTGGCGGTGACGTCGGCACTTCCCTCGCTTATTTCCGGGCTCCGGCCCCGTCGGTCGAAGCCGGGGTGACGAGCCGGTGCGGTGACCCGGGGCCTTCGGCCACGAGCGACACGTGGGTGGGCGGATCGGACGGCACATGCGCGGGTCGCCGGCGTTCGAACTCGGTGCGGAGCACCGGCACCACCTCGCGACCCAGGATCTCGATCTGCTCGAGCACCATTTCGAGCGGCAGCCCGGCGTGGTCCACGAGGAAGAGCTGACGCTGGTAGTCGCCCGCGTAGTCGGCGAAGCCGAGGGTACGTTCGACGACCTGTTCGGGCGTGCCCACGGTCAGCGGTGTCGTCGTCGAGAATTCCTCGAGGGACGGGCCGTGGCCGTACACGGGCGCGTTGTCGAAGTACGGACGGAACACCCGCTTGGCCTCCGTTTCGGTGCTCGCCATGAACACCTGGCCGCCGAGTCCGACGACGGCCTGCTCGGCTGCGCCGTGTCCGTACTGCTCGAAGCGGTTCCGGTACAGCGAGACCATCTGCTGGGTGTGTTCCTTGTTCCAGAAGATGTTGTTGTGGAAGAACCCGTCGCCGTAGAACGCCGCCTGTTCGGCGATTTCCGGCGAACGGATCGAACCGTGCCACACGAACGGCGGGGTCTCGTCGAGCGGCATGGGCGTGGAACTGTAACCGCGCAGCGGGGTTCGGAACCTGCCTTCCCAGTCGACGACCTTCTCGCGCCACAGGCGCCGGAGCAGGTGGTAGTTCTCGATGGCCAGCGGGATGCCCTCCCGGATGTCCTTACCGAACCACGGGTAGACCGGCGCGGTGTTGCCGCGACCCATCATGAGGTCGACACGGCCACCGGACAGATGCTGGAGCATCGCGTAGTCCTCGGCGATCTTGACCGGGTCGTTGGTGGTGATCAACGTGGTTGCGGTGGAGAGGATGAGCTTCTCGGTTCGTGCGGCTACCCAGCCGAGCATGGTGGTCGGTGACGACGGCACGAACGGCGGGTTGTGGTGCTCGCCTGTGGCGAAGACGTCGAGCCCGACCTCCTCGGCTTTCAGTGCGATCTCGGTCATGGCGACGATTCGCTCGTGCTCGGTCGGGACGGCGCCGGTGGTGGGGTCCGGTGTGACGTCCCCGATGGTGAAAATGCCGAACTGCACGTCTGTACCTCCGTCAGTTAGTTGAAGTCTCAATCATCTTAACGGAGGCGGGTGCGCGGGAATTCCCGCGCATCCGTAGCCTGCAATGCCTTGGGCTATGCGCTCCAACCCGTTTCCTGCGCCCAGGACCAGGCGCGATGGTAGGCACGGTCGAACCACGGAGCCTTCGCCGCGCTGTATGCCGCGGCCGCCTCGAGCGGATCGCCGAATGCCGCCGCTGCGTCTGCTGCGGCACGCTTGACGTCGGCGTACTCGGCCGCTGCTGCCGCGTCGGCGCGCAGCCAATCGCGCAGCAACAACGCGAACTGCTGCCCGGGCCATCCGTCGACGCGCACCGCGACGCGCGCCGGCTGCCCCGGATCGGCGCTTCCGTGCAATCGCATCGCCCACATCGCCGGGTCCGTCTCGCCGCCGGCGCCGTACGAAGGTTTCGGCTGGTCGTGATCGACCTGCTCAATGCGCGGAAAACCTGCGACGGCCAGCGGCTCCGCGAGCGCGTCGGCGGCAGCGAGGTCCGGCACCGTGACCTGCAGATCGAGCGCGTCGACTGCGTCGAGCCCTGGCACTGCGGTCGACCCCACGTGGTCGATGCGCACCGCGCTGCCGCCACAGGCCACGGCGAGTCGAGCGATCAGTCGTTGCGCAGACCGATCCCATTCGAGGCGTGCCGGAACCAGTACCGGCTCCGGTGTCACCGCGGTGCGGGTGCGCACGTTGCGCTCGAACGGCACCAGACGGTCTGTCCACAGCGCCCGTACCCGGCTCACGACATCGTCCGGCTCGCCGGTGTTGTCGAGCCAGACATCGGCCACCGCGCGCCGCTGCTCTTCCGTGGCCTGCGCCGCGATCCGGGCACGAGCGTCGGACTCTGGCATTCCCCGTAGCTCCACCAGCCGGCGGAGTCGCTCGTCCTCCCCCGCGTGCACGACGGCCACCAGATGGAAGATCGGCGCCATTCCGCCTTCGACGAGCAAGGGGATGTCCTGCACCACAATCGCGTCCTCGGGTGCCGCGGCAACGAGTTCTGCGGTGCGGCGGCCGACCCTCGGATGGGTGATGGCATTGAGGACGGCTCGCGCGTCGTCGGTCGCGAACGCCTTGGCAGCGAGCGCGGGACGGTCCAACGACCCGTCGGGTAGGAGAATGTCCTCGCCGAACGCATCGACGAGTTCGGCGAGACCTTCCGAGCCCGGCTCGACGATTTCCCGCGCGATCGTGTCGGCGTCGACGAGCACCGCCCCGAGATTCACGAGTTCCTTGGCGACAGTGGACTTACCCGCGCCGATACCTCCGGTCAACCCCATTCGCAGCACGCCGCCCAGTGTTGCACCACACAACCGGAAGGGGTGAGCCGACCCGCCGCTATCACAGCACAGTCACGGAGCGGTCACAGGCAGGTCGCGAGAGCGCCCGTCCTGGGGAAACACGTCTCTCACCTGCAATAAATTCGCGGTACGCGGCTCGCCGTCGGTTATCGTCTTGTCCAAGCGTCCGACTCCGGATATCCGGTTCATCGAGAAGGCAGCCTATGCGTTCCTCCCCCTCACCTTCCGGTCGACATCGCCTCGGCATGGAACACAGTGTTCACTGCGTCCTCATCCCCGAGGTGGCCGCCGCGCTCGCCGAGCACCGGCGCAACTGGTTCACCACACTGCTGAGCAACGCGCGGCACAGTCACGCCGCCATGCGCAAGCGCGCCGCGGCGATTCCCGCGCAGTGGGCCACTCCCGCCGTGGGCTGATTCCCCCGCACAGTCGGACCGCTACGGTCACGCTCACGACGACGGCGACCCCTCCCGACGGGAGGCGGTCGCCGTCGTCGTCCGCCCTCCGAAGCAATGCCGACGCGACGTTAGGAACGGTACAGACGCCGAAATGCGGAAGACCCCGCACCGAATCGGTGCGGGGTCTTCCCTCGATCAGAGTCGATCAGATCTGTCAGGCGTTGCCGGACAGCTTCTCGCGCAGTGCAGCGAGCTGAGCATCGCTGGCCAGCGAGCCACCGGTCTGCTCGGCGGGCTCTTCGGCATCCGTCTCGGACGAGTAGTTGCTGCTGGACACGCCGGCAGCAGCCTCGGCAGCCTCGTCGGCAGCCATCTTCTCGATCTGAGCGGTGTGCATCTTGTGACGACGCTCGGCCTCCGCGTAGCGGGACTCCCACTCCTCGCGCTGCTTCTCGTAACCCTCGAGCCATTCGTTGGTCTCGGGATCGAAGCCCTCGGGGAAGATGTAGTTGCCCTGCTCGTCGTAGCTGTCGGCCATGCCGTACTTCGACGGGTCGAACTCGGCCGTGTAGTCCTCGTTCGCCTGCTTCAGCGACAGCGAGATACGACGACGCTCGAGGTCGATGTCGATGACCTTGACCATCGCGTCGTCGCCGACTGCGACAACCTGGTCCGGGACCTCCACGTGGCGCTCGGCCAGCTCGGAGATGTGCACGAGGCCTTCGATTCCCTCTTCGACGCGCACGAACGCACCGAACGGAACCAGCTTCGTGACCTTGCCCGGGACGATCTGGCCGATCGCGTGGGTCCGGGCGAACTGACGCCACGGATCTTCCTGCGTCGCCTTGAGCGACAGGGACACGCGCTCGCGGTCCAGGTCGACGTCGAGAACCTCGACGGTGACCTCGGTGCCGACCTCGACAACCTCGGACGGGTGATCGATGTGCTTCCAGGACAGCTCGGAGACGTGCACGAGGCCGTCGACACCGCCGAGATCGACGAAGGCGCCGAAGTTGACGATGGAGGACACGACGCCCTTGCGGACCTGGCCCTTCTGGAGCTGGTGCAGGAACTCGCTGCGGACCTCGGACTGGGTCTGCTCGAGCCATGCGCGGCGCGACAGGACCACGTTGTTGCGGTTCTTGTCGAGCTCGATGATCTTGGCCTCGATCTCCTTGCCGACGTACGGCTGGAGGTCGCGGACGCGACGCATCTCGACGAGCGACGCGGGCAGGAAGCCACGCAGGCCGATGTCGAGGATCAGGCCGCCCTTGACGACCTCGATGACGGTGCCCTTGACGGCCTCGTCCTTCTCCTTGAGCTCTTCGATCGTGCCCCAGGCGCGCTCGTACTGCGCACGCTTCTTGGACAGGATCAGGCGGCCTTCCTTGTCCTCCTTGGTGAGGACCAGAGCCTCGACCTCATCGCCCACGGACACGACCTCGTTGGGGTCGACGTCGTGCTTGATGGAGAGCTCACGGGAGGGGATGACGCCTTCGGTCTTGTAACCGATGTCGAGCAGCACCTCGTCGCGGTCGACCTTGACGATCGTGCCTTCGACGATGTCGCCATCGTTGAAGTACTTGATCGTGGCGTCGATGGCGGCGAGGAAATCCTCGGCGGAGCCGATGTCGTTAACGGCTACCTGCGGCGAGGTGACGGTGGTGGAGGCCATGTGTTGAGTTGCTCCGGACGGGTTGATAGTCGGTTGATGGAACTTCGGTCGGGCACGCGAATCGCACACTGCGATGAAGCGGTGATTGAATCACGGCGAGCGTCCCCGTCCGACCGATGAAGCCGAGCAGCGGACACTCGCGACCACCAGGCTACGCGCCCGCAGGGGAGCTGGGCAAACCAGGACGCCCCGCCCGCGTGCCCGCCCCCGCGAGACCTTTACGCTCGGATTCATGCCAAGCCCCGAAAACCCCTCCGGCACAGCATCTCACCAGCCCCAGCTGTCACCCGAGGAACGGCACGCATCCGCGAACGCGCTACTGGGCACCTCCAAGGTCGGGCGCCTCCGGCTCGGCTCCCGCGACAGCGAGCGCGCGAGCCGAGCGTGGTGGGATGCCGACGCCGAGGACTATCACCGCACGCACGGCGAGTTCCTCGGCGTCGACTCGGCCGCCGGCGAGTTCGTCTGGTGCCCCGAAGGACTCCACGAGGGCGATGTCCATCTGCTCGGCGACATCGTCGGGCGAGACGTGCTGGAGATCGGTTGCGGGTCCGCTCCGTGCGCGCGGTGGCTGGCCGAGCACGGCGCCCACCCCGTCGGACTGGACATCTCGATGGCGATGCTCGAGCGCGGACTTACCGCGATGGACGCCACGGACACACCCCCGGAGCGTCGCGTTCCGCTCGTGCAGGCCGGCGCCGAGAATCTCCCGTTCGCGGACGGGAGCTTCGACGTGGTGTGTTCGGCCTTCGGGGCCGTGCCCTTCGTTGCGGATTCGGCGCAGGTCATGCGGGAGGTCGCGCGGGTGCTGCGGCCGGGCGGCCGCTGGGTGTTCTCCGTCAACCATCCGATGCGGTGGATCTTCCCGGACGACCCGACCGAAAAGGGACTGGTCGCGATGTTCCCCTACTTCGACCGCACGCCCTACGTAGAACTCGACGACTCCGGCACCGCCACCTACGTCGAACACCACCGCACGATCGGCGACCGGGTGCGCGAACTCGTCGGGGCAGGACTCGAGGTGTACGACATCATCGAACCCGAGTGGCCCGAGCACCTCGACCGCGAATGGGGACAGTGGAGCCCTTTGCGTGGCGAGTACTTCCCGGGCACCGCGATCTTCTGCAGCCGCAAGCCCGGCTGAACCCGGCGCCGACGCGGCTACAGCAGGCGCGACAGGAACGCGCGGGTGCGCTCGTGCTGCGGATTCGACAGCACCTCGCTCGGGTTGCCGGCTTCGACGACGACACCGTCGTCCATGAACACGAGTTCGTCGGCGACCTCGCGCGCGAAACCCATCTCGTGGGTGACCACGACCATCGTCATCCCACCGGCGGCGAGATCCCGCATCACGGCGAGCACCTCACCCACCAGTTCCGGGTCGAGCGCCGAGGTGGGCTCGTCGAACAGCATGAGCTTGGGGTCCATCGCGAGGGCACGGGCAATGGCGACGCGCTGCTGCTGGCCCCCGGACAACTGCGCCGGGTAGGCGTCGGCCTTGTCGGACAGGCCCACGCGGGCAAGGAGTTCGCGCGCGCGCTCCACCGCCTCCGCGCGCTTGACCTTCTTCACCAGTATCGGAGCCTCGATGATGTTCTCGAGCGCCGTGCGGTGCGGGAACAGATTGAAGTGCTGGAACACCATGCCGATCTCGCGGCGCTGCCGGGCGGCGACCTTGGGCGCAAGCTCGTGGAGCTTGGAGCCGCGTTCGGCGTAACCGACGAGTTCACCGTCGACGTAGAGGCGCCCGGCGTCGACGCGTTCGAGGTGGTTGATGCATCGCAGGAAGGTGGACTTGCCGGACCCGGACGGTCCGATCATGCATGCGACCTGACCGCGTCCCACCTCGAGGGAGATGCCTTTGAGCACCTTGACGGCCCCGAAGTTCTTGCACACGCGGTCCGCACGAACCATCGGCGTTTCGGTCGAGGTCATGCGAGCCCACCTCCGGGGTGCTTCGGGGTCTTCGGCGCGGCGGCCGGCGTGTCCTGTGCGTCGGCGAGGGCCTGCAACTGGCGGTTCGTCAACTGGCGGCTCATCCCCTTCGAGTAGTGCCGTTCGATGAAGTACTGGCCCACCATCAGCACGCTGGTGATGGCGAGATACCAGGTCGCCGCGACGAGCAGCAGCGGGATGGGCTGGAAGTTCGCGCCTGAGATGTCTCGCGCTCGGCCGTACAACTCGAGGCTGTAGGGCACCGCCGCCACGAGCGAGGTGGTCTTGAGCATGCTGATCAGTTCGTTGCCCGTCGGCGGGATGATCACCCGCATGGCCTGGGGCAGTACGGTGCGTCGGATGGTCTGGGACCAGGACATCCCGAGCGCGGTCGACGCCTCGACCTGTCCTTCCGGAACCGACCCGATGCCGGCGCGAACGATCTCCGCCATATAGGCGGCTTCGTTGAGGGCGAGACCGACGACGGCGAACAGGAATGCGGCGTTGAGCCCCTGGACGTCGATGTGGACGAACTGGTGAACGAAGGGGATGCCGAGATCGATCTGCTTGTAGATCGACGGGAACAGGCCCCACAGGACGAGTTGCACGTAGACCGGGGTGCCACGGAAGACCCAGAGATACAGCCACGAGACCGACTTCAGCACCGGGTTCGGCGACAGTCGCATCACGGCGAGAAGGACACCGAGCAACACCGCGATGAGCATCGCGAGTGCCGTCAACTGCACCGTCTTCCAGGCGGCTGCGGTGATGCGGCTGTCGAAGAGATACTGGCCGTACACATCCCAGCGGTAGGCCTCATTGGTGGCTGCGCCCCACACGAACAGGCCCAGCCCGATCAGCACCAGTGCCCCGGAGATCCAGCGTCCTGGGTGCCGGAGAGGAACCGCCTGGATCGGTTCCGGTTCGGTCGCAGGCGCACCGCTCGGATGCGTGTGCTCGCTCATCGGTTCCCTCTCAGCTCGTTGCCGCATTGATCTGTGACGTGGTGATCGCCCCGACGGACATGTTCCAGCGCTCGAGGATCTCGGCGTAGACGCCGGAGTCGATGAGGTACTGGACAGCCTGTTGCAGTACGGGGCCCAGCGGTGATCCCTTCGCGACGACGAAGCCGTACGGCGCCGCGTCGAACAGCGGTCCCGCGGCCTCGAGTCGGCCCTCGCTCCGGGCGATGACGTACGCGGTGACCGGTGAGTCGGCGGACAGGGCGTCGACGCGTCCGAGGATGAGCGCATTCGCCGCTTCGTCCTGGCTGTCGTACTTGACCTTGTCGATCGGCGGGAGTCCTGCCGCGACACACGCCTCGCTCTTCGCGGGGATTTCTTCGATGTCCTCGACGGTGTTGGTCTGCACGGCGACATGCAGCCCGCAGGCGTTGTCGGGATCGACGTGCTCGCCGGTCCGTTGCGCCCACTGCACCCCTGCGTTGTAGTAGGTCACGAAGTCGACCGTTTCCTCGCGTTCCAGCGTGTCGGTGAACGACGAGGAACCCAGATCGAAGGTACGGGCCTGGACCGCCGGGATGATCCGGTCGAAGTCGGCCTCGTTGAAGACCGTCTGCACGCCCAGCACGTCGCCGATCGCCTGCGCGAGTTCGACACCGAAGCCGACGATCGTGCCGTCGTCGTCCCGGAACTCGTTGGGGGCATAGGGCACGTTGACGCCGATCTGGAGGTCGGGGTCGGAAGCCCAGTCGGGAAGCTGGGACGCGATGCTGTCGACGCGCTCGGCGCGGACACGGTCGCCCGCGGGCACGGTCGATTCCGAGTTGACGACACACCCCGTCGTGACACACAGCACCGCGAACAGGGATACAACCGCTGCCGTGATCCGTCGACCGCGGCGCGTTCCGCTCGCCTTGCGTCCGGAATATCCGGTGCTTTCGGTGGGATGTGTGTCGCCGGTGTGCCCCCTGCCGTGGGTGCGCACTGCTTCTTTCACAGAGAAACAGTATCCACTCCGGTGCCCGTGCGACCGAATCCCGCGCCGATCCCTCCGGGTTCAGAGGTCGCGCATGCGCTCGATCAGGGCGTCGGTGAACTCGGCGGTCGACGCCGTCCCACCGAGGTCGGCGGTGGCGATTCCGGAGCCGACCGTCGCATTCACGGCAGCTTCGATCCTGCGCGCGGCTGCGGCGAAGGAAGGATCGGACGTGTCCCCGAGCCTATCGAGAAGCATTGCAGCAGAAGATATCAGCGCGATCGGATTGGCCCGCCCGAGACCGGCGATGTCGGGCGCGGCACCGTGTGACGCCTGCGCCATCGTTCTGGTGCTCGAGGCGTTGACCGACGCTGCGGTGCCGAGCGAACCCGACAACTCGGCGGTCAGATCGGAGAGGATGTCGCCGAACATGTTTTCGGTCACGATGACGTCGTACCGGTCGCCGTGCCGGACCAGCAGCGCTGCCATCGCGTCGACGTGGGCGTCGTCGACCTCCACGCTCGGATAGTCGCGGCCTACTTCACGGCAGACGTCTCGGAACAGTCCTGTGGTCATCGACAGCACGTTTGCCTTGTGGACGATGGTGACGCGGCCGCGACGCTTCGACGCGAGGTCGAACGCGGTACGGGCGATCCGTTCACATGCAGCCCGTGTGACGACACCCACGGCGAGGGCGACGTCGGGGGTCGGCATGAATTCACCGCTTCCGACCGCCATGTTGCGGTCCGCGTAGAAGCCCTCCGTGTTCTCGCGCACGACCACCAGGTCCATCGCCGGTGAGACCGCCCGCACGCCGGTGAGTGCGCGGGCGGGCCGGATGTTGGCATAGAGGTCGAAGTGCTTGCGGATGCGTCCGCCCGGAGTCAGCTGCCTCCGGTACGGCTCCGGGTAGGACGCACTGTCGTGTGGACCCAGGATCCAGGCGTCGAGGCTCTCGAGCGCGTCGAGCGTCTCCTCGGGCAAGGGCGTGCCGTGCGTCTCTATCGCCTCGGCCCCGATCGGCAACGGGACCCACTCCACCCCGACTCCTCCGGCCGCGGCCACCGCCGCATCCACGACCTCCCGCGTCGCCGGGACGATCTCGTGGCCGATGCCGTCGCCTTCGAGAAGGCCGATGCGGTGTGGACGTGTTCCGGGGAGTACTGCCGGTGGTGTCGCCTCGCCGGGCATTGCGGTCTGGTCGGTCACCCGGTCATCATTGCTCACCATGGTGCAGTCGGTGGAACTGCTGCTCGACGAGAGCCTCGACGCGGCGGTGCGTGACGAGTGGACGCGCATGCTCGACGGTGGAATCGACAGTCAGGGGCGCGTCCGCTCCCCGACGAATCGGCCGCACGTGACCCTGTTCGTCTCGGCCGAGATCCCGTCCGAGGTCGAGGACGCGGTACGCGCGACCCTCACCGACACTCCCCTGGCTGTACGGCTCGGGGGTGTCGTCGTGTTCGGAGACCGGCACGCGACCCTCGCGCGCCTGGTCGTACCGTCGTCCGCGCTCCTCGATCTGCATGCGCGGGTCTTCGAACTGCTGAAAGCGTGCCCTGGGGTACCGGCACACATCCGGCCCGGCGAGTGGACCCCGCACGTGACCCTGGCCCGGCGGGTCCCCGCCGATCGCATCGGAGCGGCCCTCGTCGCGGCACGCATCGGAGGCCGCGACCTGAGCGGGACGAGCGCCGGGATCCGTCGGTGGGACGGCACGGCCAAACGCGAATGGTGGCTGGTCTGACCGCACCGCATCGGTGCTCAAAACTTGTAGTCTCCGAATTGCGTTGTCTCCAAATGGGTGTCGGGCGTTTTTCCCATGAGGGCGAGCACATCCAGAATCAGGAGTAAGACGAGGAGTAGAAGCATCAGCGAGATCATGGTTACCAGCGTCCCGCGCGCCGATACCGCGCAACAGTGGCAGAAACGACATGATTGCTCGCTTTCCTGCCACCCAGGGTGCAGACTGACGTCATGGCCGACAAACTCGAGACAGTGGTGGTCCCGGTCCTGCCCCGGACCGAGATGTTCGAACTCGGCGTCGCGTGCGAGGTCTTCGGTTTCGACCGATCCGACGACGGCCTGCCCACCTACAATTTCTCGTTGATCGCCGGGAGCCCGACTCCGTCCCGGACCCGCTTCGGGTTCACGGTCGACGCGCCCTACGACCTGGCGAAGATCGACGAGGCCGACCTGGTGGTGCTTCCCGCCGGCGGCACCGACACGGCCTCCCTCGACGATCCGTCCTTCCTCTGCGGGAATGGTGCCGACGCATCCGAACTCGAACCGCTGTTCGAGCGACTCCGTGCGGCAGTCGATCGCGGTGCCCGCGTTGCGAGCCTGTGTACCGGGGCATTCCTCCTGGGTGCGGCGGGGCTTCTCGACGGCCGGCGCTGCACCACCCACTGGCGACATGCCGATCGTCTCGCCGCCATGTACCCCGAGGCGCTGGTCGACCCCAACGTCCTCTACGTCGAGGACGGCCCGGTTCTCACCAGCGCGGGCACCGCCGCGGGCATCGACCTGTGCCTGCACATCGTCCGCACGGTGCAGGGCTCCCACGTCGCCAACACGATCGCCCGGCGCATGGTGGTCCCCCCTCACCGGGACGGTGGCCAGGCCCAGTACGTCGCGATGCCGCTCCCCGAGTACGAGTGCGAGACTTTGGGCCCGCTGCTCGACTGGATGACCGAACATCTGGAACAAGACCTGCCGGTTCCGGCCCTCGCCGCAAAAGTTCACATGTCGCCCCGCACCTTTGCGCGGCGCTTCACCGCCGAAACCGGCACCACCCCGGCACGCTGGCTGCGCGACCAGCGAGTTCTCGCTGCCCAGCGACTCCTCGAGGACTCCGACCTTCCGGTCGACGTGATCGCCGACCGTGTCGGGTTCGGTGCCGCCGCCGTGCTCCGGCAGCACTTCCTGCGGCTTCGGCAGACCACCCCCCAGGCCTATCGGCGTGCTTTCCGGGCCGCCGACGCCGTACCGGTGTCCTGACCGCCGGGCCCGATCGACGGGCCGACCACACCACACGGGCGGAACCCCTCGCGTAGCGTGGCGGGAAGAAAACGAGACGTCCGGATGTTGGACCCGTCGATACGCCGACGAAAGGATTTCCGTGGCAACCCAAGCTCTCACGCAGCAGAACTTCGATGAGGTCGTCACCAATAACGACATCGTGCTCGTCGATTTCTGGGCCGATTGGTGCGGCCCGTGCAAGCAGTTCGCCCCGACCTTCGAGGCATCGTCCGAGGAGCACCCCGACGTGGTGCACGCCAAAGTCGACACCGAGGCCGAGCAGGGCATCGCGGCGGCGGCGAACATCAGATCGATCCCGACGATCATGGCCTTCCGGGAAGGCATTCTCGTTTACAACCAGGCCGGCGCCCTTCCCCCGGCTGCGCTCTCCGATCTCGTGAGCCAGGTCAAGGCACTCGATATGGAAGATGTGCGCAAGCAGATCGCGGAAGCGCAGAACGCCCAGAACTGACCGACCCGGACCACGATCCGTCGCGGCCGCGTCTCCCCGTCACGACAACGTCCTCCCCACCCTTCGCGGGTAGGGAGGACGTTGTCGTCGTTGTCCGGTATCCGTATGTGCGGCCCGTCAGTGCGCGGCGGCATCCCAGCTGCGGCCGTAGCCGACCGAGACATCGAGGGGCACCGACAAGTCGATCACGGAGTCCATCTTCTCCCGCACGATCGCCTCGACCTGCTCGCGTTCCTCGGCGACGACCTCGAGAACGAGTTCGTCGTGCACCTGGAGCAGCATCCGGGACCGCAGGTCCGCGGCCCGCAGCGCGCGCTGCACATCGATCATGGCGACCTTGATGATGTCGGCCGCCGTGCCCTGAATCGGGGCGTTCAGCGCCGCGCGCTCGGCCACCTCCCGGCGTTGACGATTGTCGCTGTTCAGGTCGGGCAGGTAGCGGCGTCGCCCGTACAGCGTCGAGGTGTAACCGACCTTCCGGGCCTCCTCGACTACGTTGTGCAGGTAGTCGCGCACCCCACCGAACCGGGTGAAGTACGCCTCCATCTGCGCACGCGCCTCGTCCGCGGAGATCTTGAGCTGTTGCGCGAGACCATAGGCGCTCAGGCCGTAGGCCAATCCGTAGGACATGGCCTTGACCCGGCGTCGCAATTCCGGAGTGACCTCCTCGAGCGGCACCCCGAACGCCCGCGACGCGACGAACGTGTGGAGGTCCTCTCCGGTGCGGAAGGCTTCGATCAGTCCTTCGTCGCCCGAGAGGTGCGCCATGATGCGCATCTCGATCTGGCTGTAGTCGGCGGTCAGGAGCATGTCGAAGCCGTCGCCGACGACGAAGCCCTCGCGGATCTGCCGTCCCGCATCGGTTCGTACGGGAATGTTCTGCAGATTCGGCTCGGTCGACGACAGTCGGCCGGTTGCCGCGACCGTCTGGTTGAACGTGGTGTGGATCCTGCCGTCGTCGGCCACCGATTTGATGAGCCCGTCGACCGTCGTCTTCATCTTGGTCGACTCACGGTGCGCGAGAAGATGTTCGAGGAACGGGTGGCCGGTTTTGTCGAACAGGCCCTGCAGTGCGTCCGCGTCGGTGGTGTACCCGGTCTTGGTCTTCTTCGTCTTGGGCATGTCCAGTTCGTCGAACAGGACGACCTGCAGTTGCTTCGGTGAGCCGAGATTGATCTGCTTTCCGATGACCTCGTATGCGGCGTTCGCTGCGGCGGCGACGTCGGCGGCGAAACCGGACTGCAGGTCGTGCAGGTGGTCCGCATCCACGGCGATGCCGGTGGCCTCGATGTCTGCGAGCACCCCGAGCAGCGGCAGTTCCATCTCGGACAGCAACGCCACCGACTCGATGTCTGCGAGTTCGGCGTCGAGCGCCGTGGCCAGGTCGACCACCGCGCGGGCCGCGAGGATCTGGGTCTGCGCGGCCTCCTCGTCGACGGCGTCCGCATCGTCGAGCAGGGACAGCTGGCCGTCGCCGTCGTTCTCCGCACGAAGTTCCCGCTTGAGGTAGCGCAAGGACAGGTCGTCGAGCTTGAAGCTGCGCTGTCCCGGCCGGACGAGGTACGCGGCGAGCGCGGTGTCGCTGGTGACGCCCGCGAGCGTCCAACCCCTGCCACGCAGGGCGTGGATCGCCGATTTCGCTTCGTGCAAAGCCTTTTCGACGGCCGGGTCGGCGAGCCACGCGGCGAGCGCGGCGTCGTCCTCGGGAGTGAGAGCGATCGTCGTGACGTAGGCGCCTTCACCGTCAGCCGCCGCGATCGCCACAGCAGTGGCCTCGCCGCCGTACGGCGTTCCGGATCCGACCACCGACAGTCCGTGCCGGTGGCCCGCGACAGCGTGCGTGGCGAGCCAGTCACCGAGCGCACCGGGCTCGACGATCCCGCCGCGCACCTCGAAACCTTCCTCGGCTTCGGGTGCGGACGAGGCGAGCGTCTCGAAGAGCCGATCTCGCAGCACCCGGAACTCGAGGTCGTCGAACAGGCGGTGGATGCGGTCGCGATCCCAGGGCGCGAGCGCGAGCTGATCCGGAGAGTAGGGCAGAGCCACGTCGCGCACCATCTCGGTGAGCTGCCGGTTGAGCAGGACGTTGGACAGATTCTCGCGGAGCGCGTCACCCGTCTTCCCGCGCACCTCGTCGACCCTGTCGACGAGACCACTGAGGCTGCCGTACTCCCTGATCCACTTCGCGGCGGTCTTCTCTCCCACGCCCGGGATACCCGGAAGATTGTCGCTCGGGTCACCGCGCAACGCAGCGAAGTCGGGATACTGCGCCGGCGTCAGGCCGTACTTCTCCTCGACCGCCTCGGGGGTGAAGCGAGTGAGATCGGAGACGCCACGCCGCGGATACAGCACGGTGATGTCGTCGTTCACCAGTTGGAGCGCGTCGCGGTCGCCGGTCACGACCAGCACCTTGTAACCCAGGGCGTTGGCTTGCGTCGCAAGCGTGGCGATGAGGTCGTCGGCCTCATACCCCTCGATCGCCATCACGGGAATGCCCATCGCGCCGAGCACATCCTTGGTGAGCTCGATCTGACCCTTGAACTCGTCGGGAGCGGCGCTGCGCTGGGCCTTGTACGCGGCGAACAACTCGGCCCGGAAGGTCTTGCGGCTGACGTCGAAGGCCGCCGCCACGTGCGTGGGCTGCTCGTCGCGCAGCAGATTGATCAGCATGGAGGTGAACCCGTACACCGCGTTGGTGGTCTGCCCGCTGTGGGTCTTGAAGTTCTCCGCCGGCAGCGCATAGAAGGCACGGAAAGCCAGAGAGTGTCCGTCGAGCAGGAGAAGGGTCGGGCGGGCGTCGGCGTCCGCAGTGGGCGTAGTCGAGGAGGATGCACGGGTCACGCGCTCAGTCTAGGGACCGGCCCCGACACCCGTCGAAGCCCCGAGAGTGGTGACTGGGCGCCCCGGGCTCCGAAACACAGGTGTTTTCGTGAGCCACGGGAACGAAACACGTGGGAAACCGGGGATGTCGGTGCAATTCCGTTACAGACGCTAAAGTGCCCACTCACGACACCGCCCCAGGCGTCGCGCTCGACAACATTGCACCTGATTCGGGAGGACCTGCGTGGCCCCTACGGTGAGACTCCGGAGACGTCGATGGGCGTCCGGAATCCAAATCGTGCTATTGCTCATGGTGGCGGTTTTCGGCCTAGCGATAGGAGCCGGCACCGCCGCCGCCCAAGACCCTCCTGAGCCTTCGCCGACAGGCGCCACAGCACCTCCCGCCGACGCACCACCGAGTGCGGACGATGCCGTCACGGTCCGCGGCACGCTCAACAATGCGGGAGAACGGCTGGACGGCGTGACGGTCCGCGCGTCGGACGCGGCCGGCGAGGTCGTCGGCGAAACGGAGTCCGCGGACGGTGGCCGGTGGGAACTCGCGGTGCCGCCGGGGACATACGTCTTCGAGGTCATCGGCGAGAGCCTCCCCGACGACGTGACCGTGCAGTCGACCGTCACCCGCGATGTCGCCGCCGGCCAGCCCAACACCGTGATCTTCTCGTTCGGTGAGGCGCGGTCCGGATCGAATGTGGCGTTCGCGGAGACACTGATCCGCACGATTGTCGACGGCTTACGGTTCGGCCTGATCATCGCGATCGCAGGCGTCGGCCTGAGCCTGATCTTCGGGACGACGGGTCTGACGAACTTCGCGCACGGCGAGTTGGTGACGTTGGGCGCGGTCGCGGCCTGGGTCTTCAACGTCAGTTTCGGCATCCAGCTGATACCCGCGACGATCCTCGCGATCATCGTCGGCGTCATCATCGGCTGGCTCAACAACGCGCTGGTCTGGGCTCCGCTACGGCGGCGGCGCACCGGCCTGATCGCACAGCTCGTGGTGTCGATCGGTCTCGCCATCGCGTTGCGATACCTGATCCTCATCTTCTTCTCCGACCGCGCTCAGCCCTACAACGACTACCAAGCACAGCGTCAGCTCCAGTGGGGTCCGCTCGCGATCACCCCGGTCAATCTCGCGTGCATCGTGATCAGCCTGGTGGTGCTCGTCGGGGTGGCCTTGCTGCTCCAGCGCACCCGGATCGGCAAAGCGATGCGCGCGGTCGCCGACAATCGCGATCTCGCCGCGTCGTCGGGCATCGACGTCGAGAAGGTGATCCGCTTCGTGTGGGGCCTCGGCGGCGGACTCGCCGCGCTCGGCGGTGTGTTGTTCGGTCTCTCCGAGCTCGGAGGACGCGTCCAGTGGGAGATGGGCTTCAAGCTGCTCCTGCTGATGTTCGCGGGGATCATCCTCGGCGGACTCGGAACTGCCTACGGCGCGCTGCTCGGCTGTGTCGTCGTCGGGTTGCTCGTGCAGTTGTCCACACTGGTGATCAATCCCGACCTGAAGTACATCGGCGGTCTGCTGGTGCTCATCGTGATTCTGGTCATTCGCCCTCAGGGCATCCTCGGCAGCAGAACAAGGATCGGGTGACACATGGACCTCCTCGCTGTTCTCCAAGTGTCCTTCGCGCAGATGATCGGGCCGTCGGCCATTTTCTATGCGCTTCTCGCAATCGGCCTGAACCTCCACTTCGGTTACGCCGGCCTGCTCAACTTCGGCCAGATCGGTTTCGCACTCCTCGGCGGGTACGGGGTCGGCATCATGACCGTCACCTACGACCAGCCCCTCTGGGCCGGCATACTCGTCGGCCTTGCCCTGCCGGCTCTGCTGGCCTTGCTGCTCGGTATCCCGACGCTGCGCTTGCGCGCCGACTATCTCGCCATCGCGACGATCGCCGCAGCCGAGATCCTGCGGTTGGTGTTCCGTTCCACCGCCTCCGACTCCGTCACCGGATCGACGCGCGGTCTGTGGGGCTTCGCGGACCCTTTCACCGCGTTGAGTCCGTTCGACTCCGGTAAGCAGTACAACCTGCTGGGGATGCGCTTCTACGGCGACGACCTGTGGGCGATGGTGGTCGGCTGGACGCTCGTGCTGTTGCTGTGCGGCCTGGTCTACCTGCTGTCCCACAGTCCGTGGGGACGCGTCCTCAAAGCGGTCCGGGAGGACGAGGACGCCGCCCGCGCGCTCGGCAAGAACGTGTTCGTCTACAAGATGCAGGCCCTCGTGCTGGGCGGCATGATCGGCGGACTCGGCGGCATCTTCAATGCTCTGCAGACCAAATCCATCAATCCCGATTTCTACTCCACCGCGCAGACGTTCTTCGCGTTCGGCGCGCTGATCCTCGGTGGTGCCGCGACGGTATTCGGCCCGGTCCTCGGGGCGATGCTGTTCTGGTTCATCCTCACTCTCCCCGACGCGTTCCTGCGCCAGGCGATCTCCGGATCCGATCCACTGCTCTCGCTCACCGAGCAGCAGGTCGGAGCGATGCGATTCGTACTCCTGGGCATCCTCATCGCGGTGATGATGGTGTTCCGACCGCAAGGAATCCTGGGAAGCAAGCGGGAGGTACAACTCGATGCCTGACACCACCATCCGCACGCCTCTGTCGCGCGAGCAACGAGTCGCCGTGTTCGCGGATGTCCCCCATGATCCGGGAAGCCCGAAGGTTGATCCGATCCTGGTGGTGGACAACATTTCCCGGACCTTCGGTGGGCTCAAAGCCGTGGACGTCGCTCATCTCGAGATCCAGCGCGGCTGCATCACGGGCCTGATCGGTCCGAACGGGGCGGGCAAGACCACCCTGTTCAATCTCCTCACCGGTTTCGACCACGCGGATACCGGAACGTGGAGCATGGACGGCCGATCCCTCGGCCGGATGGCTCCGCACCGTGTCGCGCGGCAGGGCATCGTGCGCACGTTCCAGCTCACCAAGGCGCTGTCGAAGATGACGGTGCTCGACAACGTCCGTCTGGGGGCACGTCACCAGACGGGTGAGCGGATGGCCGGCGCGCTGCTCCCCTGGACATGGCACGCGCAGGAACGCGCCATCACCGAACGCGCCCACGCACTGCTCGCCCGGTTCAACCTCGAGCAGAAGGCCGACGATCTCGCCGGGTCACTGTCCGGCGGACAGCGCAAACTGCTCGAGATGGCACGCGCACTGATGACCGACCCCACGATCGTGATGCTCGACGAGCCCATGGCCGGCGTGAATCCTGCACTGACGCAAAGCCTCCTCGGGCACATCAAATCGCTGTGCGACGACGGCATGACCGTGGTGTTCGTCGAGCACGACATGGATGTCATCCGCGACATCTCCGATTGGGTGGTGGTGATGGCCCAAGGATCGGTGATCGCCGAAGCACCACCGGACGAACTCGCGAACAACAATGCGGTCGTCGACGCCTATCTCGGCAGCCACCACGACCAGGCACTCGAATTCGACGACGAGGGCAATCCGGTCGGCGCGACCGCAGAGTTGGCGGAGATTCTCGCCGAGGCCGAAGCACAGGTTCTCGAGTCCGGAGCCGACCTGTCCGACCCCGACGCGGTGCGCCCCACCGATCTACCAGGATCTCAGGAGAAGTCATGAGCGACACCCCGCCCACCGGGTCCATGACCCCGGCCGAATCGGCCGCGACCCCCGGCGAACACGCGCGGTTGGCCGAGGGCGCGCTCGTGCGCGCGGACGACGTCGTCGCCGGCTACTTCCCCGGCGTCGACATCCTGCGTGGCTGCAACTTCTTTCTCCGCGAGGGTGAGATCGTCGGGATCATCGGCCCGAACGGTGCCGGCAAATCTACTCTGCTCAAAGCACTCTTCGGCCTGATCCCGGTGCGGCGGGGCGAAGTCACGCTCCGGGGCGAATCGATCACCTCGGCGCCCGCGCACGTCCTCGTGCGTAAGGGCGTGGGGTACGTCCCGCAGACGCAGAACGTCTTTCCGTCGCTGACCATCGAGGAAAATCTCGAGATGGGAATCTACCTGCGGCCCAAGCAGTTCAGTGAGCAGTTCGACCGGGTCTCGACCCTGTTCCCCCTTCTCGGGGAACGCCGCAAGGTCAAGGCAGGAGCGTTGTCCGGTGGTGAGCGGCAGATGGTGGCGATGGGCCGCGCACTGATGATGGATCCGTCGGTCCTGCTTCTCGACGAACCGTCGGCGGGCTTGTCGCCGATGTTCCAGGACGAGGTGTTCATCCGCTGCAAGAAGATCAATGCTGCGGGCGTGTCGATCATCATGGTCGAGCAGAACGCGCGGCGCTGCCTGCAGATCTGCGACCGCGGGTATGTGCTCGATCAGGGCCGCAACGCCTACACCGACACCGGGTCCAACCTCATGCACGACCCCAAGGTCATCGAGTTGTATCTCGGGACTCTCGCGGGCAGCAAGGAGAAGAAGACTCCCTGACGCGGGTATCCGCCGCACACGACGGGGCCGGTCATCCGATTGGATGACCGGCCCCGTCAGGGTTCTACGTGTCTGTCAGCCACCCACGACGATGTAATCCTCGGTCGTCAAGGTGTTGTCGGGTCCGAAGACGAGACGGCCGTACGAGCCGACTCCGGGCTCACCTGCATCCACGAACGACAGCTCGCCGGTCGCGCCGTCGTAGTCGATGTCCTGTCCTGATGCGAGGAGGTCCTTGCACTGCTGGAAGGTCGTGCACTTCTCGCCGTCCTTGGTGACCGCGTTGATGTTCGCCGCGATGTCGACGCCGGCGGTGGAGCCGGCCACCTCGGCGGCTAGCGCCGACACGACAGCTGCGTCGTAAGACTCTCCGGCGTAGTTGAAGTCGATGAGCGCGGGGTCGACCTCGAGCAGACGCTGCTGGAAGGCCTCACCGGTGTCGGTGAGAGGAGTCGTGCCGGCCATGCCCGCGAGCAGGCCGTCGGCGACACTGTCGCCGAGCGCGTTGCCCATGTTCCCGTCGACACCGAAGACCGCCATGCCGTCGGACGGGCCGATGCCGACCTCGGCCATACGCGTGATGATCTTGGCCGATTCCTCGAACCCGATGATCGCCACGGCGTCGGGACCGAAGTTGGCAACCTGGTCGACCTCAGCGTTGAAGGACTGCGCGTTGGGGTCGTAGATGATCTTCTGGATCTGGTCTTCCGGGATACCGGCGTCGACGAGGTTCGTCACGGTGTTCTCGGCGAGGCCCGTGCCGTACGGATCGTTCAGCGCGAGGATCGAGACGCGCTGAGCGCCGTCCTCGGCGATGAGCTGAGCAAGTGCCTGCGCCTGCAGGGAGTCCGTGGGCGCGGTACGGAAGTACATGCCGCGGTCGGCGTAACACACGAACTGATCGGACGTGTTGGCAGGCGAGAACATGACCACGCCCGCGCTGGCGATCTTGTCGATCACCTTGAGCGAGACCGACGACGACGCCGCACCGATGATCACCTGGGTACCCGCGGCGAGTTCCCGGTCGACGGTGGCGTTCGCTGTATCGGTGGTGGTGTCGCCCGAATCACCCGGGATCAGCTCCACGGGCTGGTCCAGGACGCCACCGGCAGCATTGATCTCGTCCACTGCCAAGCGCACCGCCGCGACCTCCGGCGGACCGAGGAACGCGAGGCTGCCCGTCTCGGGGAGCAGGGTGCCGATCTTCAGCGGGCCGGTCGCCGGGGTGGCTCCGGCCGTCGCCTGGGCGGGTTCGCAGTCGGTGTCGACAGTCGTGGCGGTCGCAGAACCACCGCCGTCGGCAGAACCACCGGTGGAATCGTCGCTGTCCGAGCTACACCCCGCGAGCGCGAGTGTCACAGCACCGAGAACCGCAGCGGCGCGGACAAAGGTCCGTTTTGCCATCCAACTCTCCTTCAATTGCCTGTTCCCCCCCGGCACTGCGCCGGACGTGGGTCGAAACATAGCCGTAGAAGTGACGATTCGAACACTGCCGAAATCGTTGTGACCCGACCGTTATATTTCGGGCCTGAGAATTGATGTGGCCGTAACGAGCGGAGTCAGCCGGCCGCTTCGGAACCGAGCGTGTCGACGATAACCTCGGCGACCTGCTTCATGGTGGTGCGGCGGTCCATGGCGGCACGCTGGATCCAGCGGAACGACTCCGGTTCGGTCATGGCGTGCTTCGCCATGAGCAGGCCCTTGGCCCGGTCGATGAGTTTGCGGGCCTCGAACCGCTCCGACAGGCCGGCGACTTCACGTTCGAGTTCGCGCAGTTCGGCGAACCGGCTCACGGCCACCTCGATCGCGGGAACGAGGTCGCTCTTGGAGAACGGCTTGACCAGATACGCCATCGCTCCGGCATCGCGAGCACGCTCGACGAGGTCGCGCTGACTGAACGCTGTGAGAATGACCACAGGCGCGATGCGGCGCTGCGCGATCTCCGACGCTGCGTCGATTCCGTCCCGGCGGGGCATTTTCACGTCCATGATCACCAGATCGGGCGAGAGTTCCTCGGCCAATTCCACCGCCCGCTGGCCGTCGCCCGCTTCGCCGACGACGTCGTATCCCTCTTCGCGCAACATTTCCACCAGGTCGAGCCTGATCAGCGTCTCGTCTTCCGCGACGACGACCCTCCGGGGAGTTGCGGTGCTGTCGTGCGGCGCGGTTGTCATGATCGGCCCTTCCCATCGTGCTCTGGCGGCCCCCGCGAAGGGGTGGAACCATTGAAGGGTACCGGTGTTTGATCGCCGCGCCTGATCCCTTACAGTGGTCTCCGCAAGCACGCCCTCGTATCCCAATTGGCAGAGGAAACGGATTCAAAACCCGTGCAGTGTGAGTTCGAGTCTCACCGAGGGCACCACCACACCGGTCGACGAATGATGGTGCGGCACCACCTACGTGGTCCCGCACCATCGCCCGTTTCAGGAGTCCGACCACTCCCCTAGGATCGCCGGGTGACCGGATACGACGATCTCGACATGTTCGGCGGCCTCGACGCCTCCGCCCTTCCGCTTCGCCAGCAGCGAATTTTGGCGACCATCCGGGATTGGGTGGCCTCCCACGGCTCTGCCCCGAGCACCCGGCAGATCGCCGATGCGGTCGGCCTGAAGTCGACGTCGACGGTGTCGAAGCATCTCCGACTCCTCGAGGATGCGGGTTTCCTGCGCCGTGGCTCCGCGATGGCACGCCAACTCGATGTGCGGCCCTTCCTGGCCGGATCGTCTGCGGGCCGCTCGTCCGACAACAGGGTGTCGGTGCCCGTCGTCGGCGACATCGCGGCCGGCACACCGATCCTCGCCGAGGAGCATCCCGACGAAGTGCTCGATCTCCCCCGCGAACTCGTCGGCACCGGCACCGTGTTCGGCTTGCGCGTGCGCGGGGAATCGATGATCGACGCCGCGATCTGCGACGGCGATGTCGTCGTCGTCCGTCGCCAGGACGAGGCCCACTCCGGAGAGATCGTGGCGGCGATGATCGACGGCGAGGCGACTGTGAAGGTTTTCCGGCGCCGCAGCGGTCACGTCTATCTCGAACCCCGCAACGCCGCATACTCGGTGATCGACGGCGACAACGCGGTCGTGCTGGGCAAGGTGGTGTCGGTGATGCGGCGGCTCTGAGCGCCGGGCCGCACCGCCGCACGGTGAGGTGCCGCGCGGCGGTCGGACTCACTTCGCCTGTGCGCTCAGCCGGAACTTGCCGATCCGCTTCAGTCGCCCGAATCCCACCCGGCCGACGGCCCTTGCTTCCACAGGTCGGAGAACCCTACGCAGTCGGCCCCGCCGCCCGAGGAAGACAGCGGAGCAGAACGACGCCGGATTGCGCGAACGTCGTCGACTCCACCAATCGCAGGTTTCGGCGTCCCAGGGGCGGAAGCGGCATTCCCTTGTCGAGCAGCACCGGGAAGACCATCAGCCGGTATTCGTCGATCAGATCGTGGGAGGCGAAGGCAGAGATCGCGGTCGCCCCGGCGAAGAGGGCCAAGTCCTTACCTGGTTGTTCCTTCATCTGCGCGACCTCACGCGGGAGGTCGTCGCCGACCCGCCGGGCCGGCCTCCAGTCGGTGGCGAGTGACGACCGCGAGAGCACGTACTTCGGCAGCGAGTTCATCAGCCGCGCCTGTTCGGCTTCGATTTCCCTGTTCGACTTTTCGGCGGCGGGCCAATGCTGCGCCAGAAGTTCATAGGCCACGCGCCCGAAGAACATGCCGTCGATCCCGGCAAGCAACTCGACGATGCGAGAGTCCAGTTCGTCGTCCGCCACGTCGATCCACTCGAGTTCCCCGTTCGGTCCCGCCGTGAAGCCGTCGAGCGTCGTCATGACAGACAGAATTAGTGTGCGCATCGTCGTCGCCTTTCGTCCGGTCTCGACAACACGGACTTGCAACCCGCGGCGACCTCATCGGCCACAGCTGTACGGGCTGGATCACCCACGCGGTTCCACTCGCCACACGTGTGCGTACGTGCGCACCTATAGGCGTATCGTGGGCGGTAGCAAAAATGTGGTTCAGGAGGTAGCCGGGTGCTCGCGACCCTGCGGAACCGCACGTTCCGCCGATTGTTCACCGCGCAGGTGGTCGCGCTCGTCGGCACCGGCCTGCTGACCGTCGCGCTCGGCCTGCTCGCATACGACTTGGCCGGCGCCCAGGCCGGCGCGGTATTGGGCACGGCGCTGGCGATCAAGATGGTCGCCTACGTCGTGATCGCACCGGTGATTTCGGCGGTGACCGATCATGTGCCGCGGCGGGCGCTGCTGGTGGGTGCGGATGTGGTGCGCGCGGTGATCGCACTGGCGTTGCCGTTTGTCGATCAGCCGTGGCAGATCTACGTGCTCATCTTCGTGTTGCAGGCGGCGTCGGCGACGTTCACACCCGCGTTCCAGTCGGTGATCCCGTCGGTGCTCGTCGACGAGGACGAGTACACCCGGGGGCTTTCCCTCTCGCGGCTGGCCTACGACCTCGAGTCGCTGCTGAGCCCGATCCTCGCGGCGGTGCTGCTGTCGGTGGTGACCTACAACTATCTGTTCCTCGGTACCGTCGCCGGGTTCGTCGCCTCTGCGCTGCTGGTGGTCTCCACGACTCTGCCGATGATCGCGCCCGCCGATCGTTCGGTCCCGCTGGTGCAGCGGATCACCCTCGGGGCGCGGGTGATGTTCTCCCGGCCCCGGCTGAGGGGCCTTCTCGCACTGAACCTGTCGGTCGCAGCAGCGACCGGGCTGGTGCTGGTCAACACCGTCGTCTACGTCCGCGAACTCCTCGACGGCTCCGACACCGGTGTTGCGATTGCGCTCGGCATCTACGGGGGCGGGTCGATGTTGGCGGCATTGACGCTGCCACGGCTGCTCGCCTGGATCCCGGACCGGCGGGTGATGCTCACGGGCGCCGCCCTCCTGCCGATCGGACTGGCGGCGACGGTCGCGCTGCTGGTCGCCGACCCGGGCCGCGGCGCCGGGTGGGCGTTGCTCGCGGGGATCTGGCTCGTCATGGGCATGGGTACGTCGTTGATCAACACGCCGTCGGCGCGGCTGCTGCGGTTCGAATCCGACCCGAGGAACAGGGGTGCGGTGTTCACCGCGCAGTTCTCGCTTTCACACTTCTGCTTCTTCTTCACCTACACAATCGCGGGCTGGGTCGGGGCCACCGCGGGCCAGCCGATAGCGGCGATCACCCTCACCGTTCTCGCTACACTCGCAGGACTGGTTGCTGCCCGGGCATGGCCGGCGCGGACCGAGCCGATCACCGAGTCGGTGCCGGCAGGAAGGGCGTGAGCGATGAAGCCGGGAATCGAAGCGGCGCAACGGTCCGCGAGCCTGAGCCACCCCGTCGCACCCGACCAGGAGCGGCTCGACGCAGCAACCTCCACATTCCGGATGCTCGCCGACCCGACCCGATTCCATATCCTCTGGCTGCTCACGCAGGGCGAAGCCGATGTCACCGCCCTTACCGATGCGTGCAGGGCCTCCCGTACCGCAGTCAGTCAACACCTGGCCAAACTGCGCTTCACCGGCCTCGTCGACACCCGCAAGGAAGGTCGGCGCGTGATCTACCGCATCCGTGACGGGCACCTCGCCCGCCTCGTCCGCGAGGGCATGAACCACGCCGACCATGTCGTCACCGGCGAACCTCCACACGAATAGACCCCCGACACTCCCCGGCGGTCTGTGCGGCCGGACGATGACGTGACACTCCGTATCGACCGCGGCTCGAATCGCGCAGGAGGCACCATGAATGCAGACACGCCCGACCGCTCCGCTCCCGACGAGCAACCCCGGAAGATCCGGACCTACAGCCGGGGTCGCGCGCATCGCCTCGAGAACATCGTCATGAGCGCGTTGGTACGCGCCGGCCTCGTGCCCCACACCCACCTGCTGACCACCCGCGGCCGGCACACGGGCCGCCCTCGCACCAATCCGGTGACGGTGGTCCAGCACGACGACCGGCGCTGGCTGGTCGCGCCGTACGGGTCGGTTCCCTGGGTTCACAACGCCCGCGCGGCGGGCCACGTCCGCCTGACGCGCAGGTTCCGCAACCACGACTATTCCGTGCGTGAAATCTCGGCACACGAGGCCGGACCCGTCCTGAAGCACTATGTCGCCGTCGCCTCAGCTACCCGGGATTACTTCCACGCCGAAAAGAACGCGCCCGCGGAAGTATTCGAAGCCGAGGCACACCTGCATCCGGCTTTCGAACTTGGTCCGCCGGCACCGTCGGAGTAGCGCAGGTCGCGGCGCGCTCGCCGTCCGGCACCGCAATGGGCAGTAGTCCCGCACACGGGAGCGGACCCGGATTCTGTCGGAGGTCCCGTCTAGGGTTTTGCCGTATCGGAGATTGCCTCGCACCTCACCGACACGGAACGGACTCCCGCCATGACGCCGCCGGTCATTCCCCCCGCACCCCGATCTTGTTCCGGCGCTGCCCCCGCACGCCCGACGCGGACGCCGGGCGACGGCCTGCCGCGCGGCGCATCCAGATGCACTGCGGCCACCCCCACCCGCCGGACACTTATTCCATTCGGCCGCGACAGTGCGGGCATGCCCGTGTCCTGGGATCTGTCGGCCGGGCGCAACCTCCTCATCGCACGCGACGAGCGACTCGCCCCGCCCAGCGTCTCGCTCGACCTGGCGGCCATGAACGCGCTGTCTGGCGGCACTCATGACGTGGTCGTGTTCGATCCGCACCATCGGCACCGCTGGCTGACGGGGCTCAATGCCCGGCCGTCCGTTGCGTGTCTCTCCGCCATGACACCCGCGCAGATGTCCCGCGTGGTCACCGATCTCGCGGCCACCGTGATGGCTCGGCCTCGCCTGTTGCTCGTGGCCGACCTCGCAGCAACCGTGGCGGCGCTGGGCGCCCCATCCCGTGCCGCACTCACCGACCTGGCGGTCACGGCACGCGAGCGTCGACTGACGATTGTGGCCACCACCGCGGACACCAATCCCCGGTGGTTTCCCGAGCAACTGATCGAGGCGTTCGACGACATCGTCGAGCCGCAGGTGGTCGCCGGGCGCTACCGCGAGCCGCGACTGTGGACGCGCTGACTCCCCTGCCTGGCCATGCCATGACACCCCGGGCCGGTACGAATCTCGCCGTCGTCCGGTAACGCGACGCGCTGTGCGCCGGCGATCCTTTCCTCAGCGCGTGTCGGAGAATCGAGTGCTCTCCTCTGTGGCGGCGTGAGCAGGGCCAGCGGTACGCGCTGCAGTGTCGGACGGATGCCGGCCGCCTCTCAACAAGGCGACGGTGCCCGGACGTAGTGCCTCCACGCGAAGGCCCGCCATGGCGGCTTTCAGCCCGAGATCCTTGACCGACAGTGCGATCCGGCCGGCGAATGCCCGATCTTTCGGGGTGTCGTCCCGCTCGTGGAACTGGACGACGCCCGAGCGTCGTCCCAGGCTGATACCGATGCCGTTGAATCCCAAGTCGAGAGTCGCGGGTTCTTCGCCGGCGATACGGCTGAGAACCGTGTCGGCCGCGGTGAGCCCCATCGGAAGTGCAGACTGGCATGCCATCCGAACCGGATCTCCCGAAGGTGCTGCACAATCTCCTGCGGCGATCACACGGTCGTCGTCGATGCTCGTCAGTGTCTCGTCGATGAGGATCCGACCAAGCGTATCCGTGCTGACACCGCTCGCGCGGGCGAGTTCGGGAACCCCGAATCCGGCGGTCCAGACGGTAACCGCACTGGGCAGAACGCTATCGTCCTCGAGCGCCAACTCATCCGGGCCGACCCGGACGACACGCGCATTCTCGATCACCTCGACGTGCAGGTTCGACAGCCTTTCGTACGTTGCGCGGCGTGCTTTCTCGGTCAGCGCCGGGCCCATGACACCGCTGCACACGAGACGGACCCGACGCCCTTGCTCGGCGAGTTCCCCGGCTGTTTCGAGACCGGTGAGCCCTGCGCCGACCACTGTGATGACCGCGTCGTTGTCGAGCGTGCTCAGCGCTTGCCGAAAGCGCTCGGCGTGCTCGAATTCTGCTATCGGGAAGGCGAATTGTTCGACTCCCGGCACCGTGGCCCGCCGCGTCGCGGTGCTCCCGACGGCGTAGATCAGGTAGTCGTACCCGACGGAGCCGCCGGTGGCGAGATGAACGGTCCGCGCGGGCGATTCGATGCGGGTCACGGTGTCGACCAGCAGTTCGGTTCCTTTCCCCAGGAGTTTGCGGTAGTCGCCGCAAGCAGGATGATTTCCGACGGCGAACTGGTGGAGCCGGGTCCGTTCGACGAAGTGCGGCCGAGGATTGATCACGGTGACCGCAGCCTTCCTACTCACGCGACTGGCGGCGACCGTTCCCGCATATCCACCGCCGATCACGACGACGCGGGGGCGTGGCTGAGACATGATTTCTCCGATCCGTACGTGGCTCTGTGTCGAGCCCTCGTTATCGAAGACAAGACAGGCACGGTGTTTGTGACACGGCTGCGGAGGATCACCCGTGATTTCACGGTCGTTGCAGGTCGCGCAACTGCTGCGCGAGCACACGTACGTCTGCGACCCGTCCCAGGTGAGCGAGTTTGTCAGGGTTTATCACGACCCGGACCGCGCCGATCTTTCCGTCGACTATGTCGAAGGTCATGACCTGCACGACGGCACCACTGTTGTCCCGCACGATCAGACCCGGATGCCGGTTGATGTCTCGGGGTTCGAGCACCATGCCGATCTGCGCCATGGGCGCCACATACGAGGCGAGCAGACGCATGACCTTCTCGTCGCCGACGACAACCTTCCGCACCGCCGGCGCCTTGCCGCCGCTGTCGGCGACGAGTTGCACGTCAGCGGCCAGCAGTTCACGCAGGCCGTCGACGTCACCGTTCTGAAACGCCGTGAGAAACCTCGCGGTGAGCCGTTCATGAGCGTGCGGATCGGCATCGAATCGGACCGCGCCTCGATCGACGTGACGACGTGCTCGCACCGCAAGCTGCCTGCACGCCGCCTCCGACCGGTTGACGATCTCGGCGATTTCGGCAAAACCGAATCCGAATGCCTCGCGTAATACGAAGACGGCGCGCTCGAGGGGGGTCAGTCGCTCGAGCAGGACGAGCGCCGCCATCGACACCGATTCCGTCAGCTCTGCCGAGCGCTCCGGATCGTCGTAGGGCTCATCGAGCATCGGTTCCGGAAGCCACTCGCCCACATACTGTTCCCGGCGCGCGCGGGCCGATTCGAGCACGTTGATCGACACCCTCGTGACGACAGTGGACAGGAACGCTCGAGGAGAGTCCGCCCGGGTTTCGGATGCTTCGTATCGCACCCAGGTTTCCTGGACCGCGTCCTCGGCCTCGGCGACGCTCCCGAGGATGCGGTAGGCGATGGCGAAGAGCAGCGGACGCAGGTCTTCGAACTCTTCGACGGCAGTCACCTCTGCCCCTCCCGTTGATCCGTGTGTTCGATGACAGCACTCCGCCCGGGGTCAATGCAACGACCCTGGAGCCGACGGGAGTCGCCCAACCTGTCCCGAGGTCAACGCTCCGGGCGCACAATCGATCGAAGCGCCGTGCACATCCGCCGGGACTCCCGGTGGCGGGTCCACGCGGTGGCAGATCGACGTCGGTCGGGAGGAGACTCATGCCGCATCCGGAACCCGGTCACTCCGATCCGGACTCGGCCACGCACGCCGACCACGTGACCCACGCCGGGCATCCCGCCCATGCGGAGCACGGTGGTCAGGCGGGACACGCCGACCACGCCGGGCATATGGGACATGCGGGCCACGCCGCGATGTTCCGCCGCCGATTCTGGATCAGTCTCGTCCTGGCTGTGCCCGTGGTCGCATTCAGCCACATGGTGGCCGACCTGCTCGGCTATCGCCTGCCCGACTTCCCGGGCGCCTCGTGGATTCCGCCCGTTCTGGGCACGGTGATCTTCTTCTACGGCGGTATGCCCTTCCTCACCGGTGGCTGGGCCGAACTCCGCTCTCGCCGGCCGGGAATGATGCTGCTGATCGCCATGGCGATCACCGTCGCGTTCGTCGCATCGTGGGTCACCACGCTCGGAATCGGTGGGTTCGAACTCGACTTCTGGTGGGAACTGGCCCTGCTGATCGTGATCATGCTGCTGGGGCACTGGCTGGAGATGCGCGCCCTCGGATCGGCGTCCGGAGCCCTCGAAGCGTTGGCTGCCATGCTCCCGGACACCGCGGAGAAGATCACCGGCGACGGAACCCGCGAAGTCCCCCTCACCGAGTTGTCCACCGGCGACCTGGTGCTGGTGCGCGCCGGAGCCCGCGTGCCCGCCGACGGCACCGTCGTCGAGGGGCGTGCAGAGGTCGACGAGTCGATGATCACCGGCGAATCCAAGACTGTCGCCCGAAGCGTCGGCGACACGGTGGTCGCCGGTACCGTCACCACCGACAGTGCCCTGCGACTGCGTGTCACCGCAGTCGGCGACGACACCGCACTGGCCGGCATCCAGCGTCTGGTTGCCGACGCCCAGGCCTCCTCCTCCCGCGCCCAAGCGCTCGCGGACAAGGCCGCTGCGTTCCTGTTCTACTTCGCTGCCGGCGCGGGCGTGCTGACGTTTCTGATCTGGTCGCTGCTGGGCAACTTCGACGAGGCCGTGGTGCGCACGGTCACCGTTCTCGTCATCGCCTGTCCTCATGCCCTGGGTCTGGCCATTCCACTCGTGATCGCCATTTCCACCACGCGGGCCGCGCAGGCCGGGGTGCTGGTCAAGGACCGGCTCGCGCTGGAACGCATGCGCACCGTCGATGTGGTTCTCTTCGACAAGACCGGCACGCTGACCGAAGGCCGCCCGCGCGTCACGGCGGTCACCGCCACGGCGGACACCGGCGACGCGTACCTGCTCGCCCTGGCCGCGGCAGTCGAAGCGGACAGCGAACATCCCGTGGCCCGTGCGATCGTGGCTGCGGCCGACGACCGGGTCGCCGCGTCCGACCGCCTGAGCGCCACGGATTTCCGTTCGTTGCCGGGGCGCGGGGTGCGTGCGCTCGTCGACGGAACGGAAGTGATCGTCGGCGGCCCGGCGATGCTCTCCGACCTGCGGTTGTCGGTGCCCGACGACGTCGCGGGAGTCACCCGTGGCTGGGTCCGGCGCGGCGCGGCGGTCCTGCACGTCGTGCTGGCTGGTCGCGTGCTCGGCGCTGTGGCGCTCGAAGATGCCGTCCGCGACGAATCCCGGCAGGCGATCGACGCTCTGCACGCCCGCGGAATCGACGTCGCGATGATCACGGGCGACGCCCGGCAGGTCGCGGAGGCCGTGGCCGCAGACCTGGGCATCGACGAGGTGTTCGCCGAGGTGTTGCCCGAGAACAAGGACGCCGAGGTCGCCGAACTACAGCAGCGCGGTCGCACCGTCGCGATGGTCGGCGACGGTGTCAACGACGCGCCCGCTCTGGCGCGCGCCGATGTCGGCGTCGCCATCGGCGCCGGCACCGACGTGGCCATCGAATCCGCCGGGGTGGTGCTCGCGGCCAACGACCCACGGGCGGTGCTGTCGATCATCGAACTCTCCCACGCCAGCTATCGGAAGATGTGGCAGAACCTGGTGTGGGCCGCCGGCTACAACGTCGTCGCCGTGCCCCTCGCCGCCGGGGTACTGGCCTTCGCCGGGATCGCGATCTCACCCGCGGTCGCCGCCATCCTGATGTCGATCTCCACAATCGTGGTGGCCCTCAATGCCCAGTTGCTGCGCCGCCTCGACCTGGACCCCGTGCACCTCGCCCGCACCGGCACACCGGTGTCGCATCACCTGTCGTCGGAGCGCGTACATCGAATCTGATCGCCGGGCTCACGACCCGCCGCAGTGGTGATCCCCGGACCGCTATTGCAGGAATCCGACGGCTTGCTCCGCGAGGGAGAGCACGGGCGAAGGCATGATGCCCAGCAGAATGGTGATGACCGCCGCGAACGCCACCACCGCACCCGTCGACGTGCTCGTCGCCGCGAACTCCGGTGGGGAGTCGGGCGGATCGTTGAAGAACATCAGCACGATCACCCGGACGTAGAAGTACGCGGCGATGGCACTGGCCAGTACACCGACGATCACCAACGGCACCGCGCCTCCCGCAACCGCAGCACCGAAGACAGCGAACTTCGCGATGAATCCGCTGGTGAGCGGGATACCGGCGAGCGAGAGCAGGAACAACGCGAACACCGCGCCGAGGGCGGGATATCTCCTGCCCAAACCGGCCCACCGGGACAGATCCCACGCCTCGCCGTCCGGGTCGCGGACCAGGCTGACCACCGCAAACACGCCGACGGCACCCACGGCGTACACGAACAGATAGAACAGGGTGGCCGCCAACCCGACCGCGTTCGAGGCCACGACGCCGGTGAGCACGAATCCCGTATGGCTGATGGCCGAGTACGCGAGCATGCGCTTGACGTCGGTTTGGGTCACCGCCAGCACCGCCCCGACGAGCATCGTCGCGATGGCGACCGCCCACAGGATGGGGCGCCAATCGTCGCTCAAGCCCGGCACCGCGACGTACAGCACTCGCATGAGGGCACCGAATGCGGCGATCTTCGTCGCGGCGGCCATGAAGGCGGTGATCGGCGTGGGCGCCCCCTGATAGACGTCCGGGGTCCACGAATGGAACGGCACCGCACCGATTTTGAACAGCAACCCGACGGACAGCAGGCCGACGCCGATCAGGGCGACCGTCTCGTCTCCGATTCCCGCCGTGACCGCGTAGGCGATCCCGGGCAGTTGCACCGTGCCCGCATAGCCGTACAGGAGGGCGATTCCGTAGACGAAGAACGCCGAGGAGAACGCCCCGAGCAGAAAATATTTCAGTGCCGCTTCCTGCGAGAGCAGCCGACGTCGGCGGGCGAGTCCGCACAGCAGGTACAGCGGCAACGACAGGACCTCGAGCGCGACGAACATGGTGAGCAGGTCGCCCGACGCGGGAAAGAGCAGCATGCCGCCGATCGCGAACAGTGCCAGGGGAAACACCTCGGTACGGGTGATTCCCGCCTCGGTCGCCTCACGCTCGGCGACACTGCCGGGCAGCGCGGCGGCTTGGGGTACGAATGCGTCGGTGCGCCTCGGCGCTCCCCCACCGTCGGGTTCCGGGAGGGGCGCGGTCTCGACGCCCCGTTCCGCGACGAGCCCGATGGACAGCACCGACACCACCAGGATCGAGCCCTGCAGGAAGAGCGTGATGCCGTCGATCACGACCGCCCCGCCCACCGTCCACCCTCGGGTGCCGATCAGCAGCACGACCGATACCAGCGCGGCGATCAGTGCACCGAGACTCAGTACGACGTGCGTGGCATATCGCGCCCGGGACGGAACGAATGCCTCGACGAGAACTCCGAGGACCGCAGCCGCGAAGACGAACAGCATCGGTGCGAGCATGCCGTAGTCGATGTCGGGCGCCGGTAACGACTGTGCGAGCACGGCTCCGCTGTCGGGAAGTATCACTCGTGGGCCCCTTCCTCGGTGCCGTCACCCGAGCCGGGCTCGGCTACGGGACTGTCCGACGGAACGGTCGGCTCGGGTTGGTCCAGGTCGATGGAAATCAGCGTGGCGTCGACCGCGGGTGTGATCACGTCGAGTACCGGCTGTGGGTAGAGACCGAGAATCAGGAGTACAGCGATAAGCGGTGCCACGACGGCGATTTCGCGCGGCACCAGGTCGGTGACGCGGGTGCCCTGCTGTTCGGCGTCACCGGACGCGTCGCCGCGGACCGGGCCACCCATCATGCGCTGATAGAGCCACAGGATGTAGAGGGCCGAGAGGACCAGCGCCACGGTCGCGATCACGGCGGCCACCTCGTAGCGGGGATACGTGCCGACGAAGACGAGGAACTCGCTCACGAACGGCGCCAGACCGGGAAGCGAGAGTGTCGCCAGGCCGGCGACGAGGAACGTGCCGGCCAGGACGGGTGCCACCTTCTGCACCCCGCCGTAGGCGGCGATGGCACGGGACCCTCTGCGCGAGACCAGGAATCCCGCGATGAGAAACAGTGCTGCGGTCGAGACGCCGTGGTTGACCATGTACAGCGTCGAACCGGCCTGACCTTGCGCGGTCATCGCGAAGATGCCGAGCACGATGAAACCGAAGTGCGAGATCGAGGTGTAGGCGATCAGGCGCATCAAGTCCGTCTGGCCGATCGCGAGCATCGCGCCGTACACGATTCCCACGACCGCCAGCGTGACCACCGCCGGCGCGAAATACACCGACGCTTCCGGAAACAATTGCAGGCAGTACCGCAACATGCCGAAGGTACCGACCTTGTCGACCACCGCCATCATGAGCACCGCGGCCACCGGGGTGGTCTGTACCGCCGCGTCGGGAAGCCAGCCGTGCAGGGGCCACAACGGCGCCTTGACCGCGAAGGCAACCATGAAACCGAGGAACAGGAAGTTGAGCACGACGGGAGCGACGCCGAGGTCCCCGGCCGCTGCGGCCTCGGTGATCACCCGGACGTCGAAGGTGCCGAAACCCGGATCGCTGCCCAGCCCCGCCCGCGCGGTCACTACGTAGAGGCCGACCACGGCGGCGAGCATGACGAGACCACCGAGCAGGTTGTAGAGCAGGAATTTCACGGCGGCGCGCGACCGTGTGCCGCGGTCGCTCCCCCGGCCTCCGAAACCCGCGATGAGGAAGTACATCGGGATGAGCATGGCCTCGAAGAACACGTAGAACAGCAGCACGTCCAGTGCCGTGAACGAGACCAGCACCATCGCTTCGACGAGCAGTATCAGCGCGACGTAGGTGTGCGCGGAGCGGGGCCGCGACCGTTCTGCCCGGTCGCCGGAATCGAGATCGTGGGGATCCCGTTCGTCGGCATCCCGTTCGTCGGAATCACGGCCGTCGTTCCACCCTGCCAGCATGAGCAGTGGCACCAGGGCTGCTGTGAGCAGGACGAGCACGAGGGCGATGCCGTCGACTCCGAGCCGGTACCCGGAACCGAAAGACGGTATCCACGGCTGCGATTCGACGAACTGGAAACGGTCACCGGACGGATCGAATCCGGCGGCCAGCCCGATGCCCACGAGCAGGACCGCGACAGCCACCCCGAGCCCGAGCATCCTCGCCACGGCAGACAGCCGGGCAGGCAGAGAAAAGACGAGCAGTGCGCCGATCAGCGGGAGGACCCACAGGATCGTCAGCCAGGGCACGGTGGTCACGAGCGCTTCACCCCCATCACAGTCTCACCAGCATCAGGGCGCCGACGACGATCGTCGCGCCCGCGAACATGTAGAGGGCGTACGACCGGACGAACCCGGTCTGCAGTCGGCGCAACCGGCGGGACACACCACCGAGGACGGCTGCCGTTCCGTCGATCGTGCCGTCGATTCCGCGGCTTTCGACCTCACGGAGCACACTGACCGCCACCCACCCGGGACGCATGAAGACCGCTTCGTTCACGGTGTCGCTGTAGAGGTCCCGGCGGGCGGCAGTCGTGAACGACGACACGTCGACCGGGGCGGACTCGGGCACCGGTCGCGTCGCGTACTGCCGGTACGCCGCGGCGACCCCGACGGCGACCACACCGAGTGTGAGCGTCGTGACCAGCCACACCGGCAGTCCGCCGCCGTGGGGTGCGACCCCCACCACCGGTTCGAGCCAATGCTCGAGCGCCCCGCCGGCCACCAGCGCACCGCCCGCGGCCACCGATCCGATCGCGAGCACGATCATCGGCCACGTCATGATCCGTGGGGCTTCGTGCGGTTCGGCGGGCTGCTCCCACCGCCGTTCTCCGAAGAAGGTCATGATCATCACGCGGCTCATATAGAACGCGGTCAGCCCCGCGCCGAGCAACGCCGCGATTCCCAGTACGGCTCCCCGCACCCCGCCCTCGGCGAACGCGACTTCGATGATCTTGTCCTTGGAGAAGAACCCGGAAAACGGCGGAACGCCGATGATCGCGAGGTACCCGAGACCGAACGTGGCGAAGGTGATGGGCATGACCGTCCGCAGCCCGCCGAATCGGCGCATGTCGGTCTCGTCGTTCATCGCGTGCATCACCGAGCCCGCGCCGAGGAACAACCCGGCCTTGAAGAATCCGTGGGTGAGCAGATGCAGGATCGCGAAGGCGCATCCGGCGGGTCCCAGCCCGGCGGCGAGCACCATGTACCCGATCTGGCTCATCGTGGACGCGGCGAGTGCTTTCTTGATGTCGTCCTTCGCGCAGCCGATGATCGCGCCGAACAACAACGTGGCGGCGCCGACGATCACCACGGCGAGCCTCGCGGCTGGTGCGGCCTCGAACACCGCGTTCGCCCGGACGATGAGGTAGACGCCGGCGGTGACCATCGTCGCCGCGTGGATGAGCGCGGAGACCGGGGTCGGGCCTTCCATCGCGTCGCCGAGCCACGATTGCAGCGGCAGCTGTGCCGATTTCGCGCACGCGGCGAGCAGCAGCATCAATCCCAGCGCGGTGACGATCCCCTCGCTCGCGTCGGGTACGGCTGCGAACACCGTGTCGTAGTCCAAGGAGCCGAAGGTGGCGAACATGATCATGAGCGCGACGAGCAGTCCCATGTCTCCCACGCGGTTGACCACGAACGCCTTCTTCGCGGCCGTCGCCGCGGAGGGCTTGTGCTGCCAGAAACCGATCAGCAGATACGACGCGAGTCCCACGCCCTCCCAGCCGAGGTACAGGACGAGGAAGTTGTCGGCGAGAACCAGCACCAGCATCGCCGCGAGGAACAGGTTGAGATACGCGAAGAACTTCCGACGGGCGGCGTCGTGGGCCATGTATCCGACCGAGTAGAGGTGGATCAGCGCCCCCACCCCGGTGATCAGCAGCACGAAACACACCGACAGCTGGTCGATCCGGAGCCCGAGGTCGACCTGCAGCCCGCCGACGGACACCCAGTCGAACAGAGTCTGCCCGGTGCTGCGTGCGTCGGCGTCCGTGCCGAGCATCTGCGCGAACACGACCGCGCCGAGCACGAACGACACGATTGCGGTGCCGCAGCCGAGCAGGTGACCCCACCTGTCGCTGCGGTGCCCCGCGAGTAGTAGTACCGCTGCCCCGAACAGTGGGATCGCGGGAATCAACCAGAGTGCCGACGAGGGGAACGAGTTCATGTCCTGTGTCCTCTCGGCGCGTCGTGGTTCGTCACTCTCACCGTCCTTTGGGGGCGACCGTCAGTATTTGAGAAGATCCGCGTTGTCCACCGAGGTGGAGCGACGAGTCCGGAAGATGGTGACGATGATCGCGAGCCCCACCACCACTTCGGCTGCCGCGACCACCATCGTGAAGAAGGCGAAGACCTGACCGTGCAGGTTGCCGTGCATTCTCGCGAACGTGACGAACGCGAGATTCGCCGCGTTCAGCATGAGTTCGATGCACATGAAGACGACGATCGCGTTGCGCCGCAACAGCACTCCGGAGGCGCCGATCGTGAACAGCAACGCTGACAGGTAGAGATAGTTCTCGGGATTCACGGCCGCTCCCCCTCGTCACCGGCGCGTCGGGACTCCCCCTGCTCTGTGGGGCCCTGGATGCCGAGATCGCCCGGCCCCCAGTCCCGCCCGATCCGCCGCAACAGCGGACCGACGGAACTGTCCGCGAACGAGCCGTCGGGAAGCATCGCCGGAACATCGGCGGCGTTGTGCCGGGCGTAGACGCCCGGTCCGGGCAGCGGAGTCACCCGGCCTCCGTTGCGGAACCGTTCCTCGGAGAGTTCACGCTGGGTGCGCCGCGGACCGAGCCGTTCCCGGTGCGCGAGCACCATCGCGCCGATGGTCGCGGTGATCAGCAGAGCGCCGGTGAGTTCGAAGGCCCAGACGTAGTCCAGGAACAGCAGTACGGAGAGTTCTTCGACATTTCCGGCCGCGTCGGCGGAGTCGAAGCCGACAAAGCCCGTCACCGCTGCGTTTCCGAGTCCGCCGATCAGCAGCACCCCGAAGCCGATTCCCACCGCGATGGCGAGAACACGCTGTGCACGCAGTGTCTCGACCAGCGAATCCGACGAGTCGATGCCCACGAGCATGAGCACGAACAGGAACAACATCATGACGGCACCGGTGTAGACGACCACCTGCACGACACCGAGGAACAACGCCCCTTGCGCGATGTAGAACACGGCGAGCACCACCATGGTCATGGCGAGGAAGATCGCCGAATAGACGGCCTTCGCCGCGCCGACGACGCCGAGTGCACCGATGACCGCGACGGTCGCGAGAATCCAGAACTGCACCCCTTCCCCGGTCGAGGTGCGGGTGAGTTCCTGTGCGAGCAGCATTGTCCCCGGCGCACTCATCACTGTTGCCCTTCCGTCGGAGCCGACGCATCGCCGTCGTCCACCGGCGGGACGGTGCCGCGGTAGTAGTCCTCGTCCGTGGCCCCCGGCGACATGGGATGCGGCGGTGGCTGCATTCCGTCCTGCAGTGGCGCGAGAAGGCGATCCTTGTCGTAGATGAGATCGGTGCGGTTGTCGTCGACCATCTCGTAGTCGTTGGTCATCGTCAGGGCGCGGGTGGGACACGCCTCGATGCACAGTCCGCAGCCGATACAGCGCAGGTAGTTGATCTGGTAGACGCGTCCGTATCGCTCACCCGGCGAATACCGTTCGCTCTCGGTGTTGTCCGCTCCCTCGACGTAGATGGCGTCGGCCGGGCACGCCCACGCGCAGAGTTCACACCCAATGCATTTCTCGAGTCCGTCCGCGTACCGATTGAGTTGGTGGCGGCCGTGGTAACGCTCCGCGGTCGGGTTCTTTTCTTCCGGGTAGAACTCGGTGTTGGGCTTTTTGAACATGGTCGAAAAGGTCACGCCGAAACCGGCGAGCGGGCCGAGGAATTCAGACATTGCTCTCCTCCTGGGTTGTGGCCGGCGCACTCGCGGGCAGTTGCCCTGGCAGCGGAGGCACCGGGTAGCCACCCATCGTGGGGTCGTGCCGAACGGGCGGCACGGCTGTGCCGGTGCCGGTGTCGTTGCGGGGGTCTGCCGTGCGACGCCACCGGTACCCGAGGTACCAGAGCGAGACCGCCGAGACGACGATGCCCGCGACGACGAGCGACGCGGTGGCGGGCAGGCGCCCTTCGTCGGCGAGAAGAACGATGACGGCGACCACCATCACCCACACCACGGCGATCGGGATGAGCACCTTCCATCCCAGTGCCATGAACTGGTCGTAGCGCAGGCGGGGCAGTGTGGCCCGCAGCCACACGAATACGAACAGCACCAGCCAGATCTTCACGACGAACCACAGCAGCGGCCACCATCCGGTGTTCGCTCCGTCCCAGATGCTCAGCGGCCACGGTGCGCGCCAGCCACCGAGGAACAACGTGGTGGCCAGCCCCGAGACGGTGATCATGTTGACGTACTCGGCGAGCATGAACATCGCGAACCGGAGGGAGGAGTATTCGGTGTGGAACCCGCCGACGAGTTCGCCCTCGGCTTCGGGAAGGTCGAACGGCGCCCGGTTCGTCTCACCGACCATCGACACGCAGTAGATGAGGAATGCGGGCAGCAGGAGCAGGGCGAACCAGATCCCCGTCTGCTCGGCGACGATCCCCGACGTCGACATGGTGCCGGCGAGCAGGAAGACCGCGGCGAAACACAGTCCCATCGCGATCTCGTACGAAATGACCTGCGCCGTCGAGCGCACTCCGCCCAGCAGCGGGTACGTCGATCCCGACGCCCATCCGGCGAGCACGATGCCGTACACACCGATCGAGGTGACGGCGAGGATGTAGAGCACTGCGACGGGAAGGTCGGTCAACTGCAGCGGGGTGCGTTCCCCGAACACGGAGACCACGGGACCGAACGGAATGACCGCGAAGGCCATGAGTGCGGGGGCGGTCGCGATCACGGGCGCGAGCAGGTAGAGGGGTTTGTCCACCCCGCTGGGGATGATGCCCTCCTTGAGGCCGAGTTTGATGCCGTCCGCGACGGTTTGCAGCAGCCCCTTCGGTCCGACCCGGTCCGGTCCGACCCGCATCTGCATCCACGCCATGATCTTGCGTTCCGCGAGGATCAGCACGAGTGTGGTGAGCACCAGGAACGCGAAGATCAGCACTGCTTTGACGATCACGAGCCACCAGGGGTCGATCCCGAACATCGACAGGTCGACCTCCCGCGCGGTCGGCACGGACCGGTCGGCGGAGATGATCATTGCGGTACCTCCGTATCCGGAAGCGCGGCACGGATACCCACCACGTCACCGGCCGTCGCGGCGAGGTGTTCGTGAACGCCGGCACCGGGCGAGGCCATCGGGAGCCACACCACCCGCTCGGGGAGCGCGTCGATCACGAGCGGCAGCGTGATCTCACCGCGCTCGGTGAACACGGTGACCGATTCGCCGTCGCGGGCACCGATCTCGGCGGCCGTGGGCTCCGACAGCCGCACGACCGGTACCCGCGCGGTCCCGGCCAGATTCGGCTCGCCGTCCTGGAGCCGTCCCGCGTCCAGCAGCATCCGCCAGGTTGCCAGAACCGCTTCGCCGAGACTGGGGCGTTCGTGTTCGGTGGAGATGATGTCGGGAAGCGGTGCGTCCGGCGCCGGACGATCGCCCACACGGTCGAGTTCGGTCCGCGCCGACGCGGTGTCGGACGCACCGAGATCGATGTCCATGGCGTCCGCGATCGCGTGCAGTACACGCTGGTCGGGCATCGAGTCGGTCTCGCGCAGTGCGGTTCCGAAGGGTCGTGCCCTACCCTCCCAGTCGACGAATGTGCCGGACTTTTCGGCCACGGACGCGACGGGAAACACGACATCGGCACGGTCGGTGACCTCACTGCGGCGCATTTCGAGACTGACGACGAACGGCGCGGCGGCGAGCGCCGCCCGCGCCGCGTCCGGGTCGGGGAGATCGGCGATCTCCACTCCGGCGACGACCAGAGCGCCGAGATCGCCTGCTGCCGCGGCCTCGAGCATCGCAGTGGTGTCGCGACCGGGAACGTCCGGAAGAGCGTCCGCCGAAGGCAGATTCCACACCGCGGCGACCTCGCGCCGCGCGTCGCTGTCGGTGACGGCACGGCCACCGGGAAGCAGCGCGGGGAACGCGCCCGCATCGAGCGCGCCACGTTCCCCGGCGCGCCGCGGGATCCACGCCAGGCGCGCACCCGTGGCGTCGGCGAGCCGGGCGGCGGCGGTGAGTCCGCCCGGGGCGCCGGCGAGACGCTCACCTACGAGAACGACTGCCCCGTCGCGGCGCAGAAGGTCGGTGTCGAAATCCTGCCGGTCGCCCGAGCGCACCGCGTCGAGCAGTTCCGCCTCGGTGCCGGGAACGCACCCGAGCACGCGGGCTTGCATTTTCTTCGCCCCGGCACCCGCATACGGCGCGACGGTCCAGACCGCGGTTCGCCCGGTCCGGACGGCTTTGCGTAGCCGGAGGAACACGATGGGTGATTCCTCTTCGGGTTCGACACCGACCAGGAGCACGACCGGCGCGTTCTCGAGGTCGCGATAGGTGACACCGATGCCGCGTCCCGCGACGCGGGTGGCGAGGAACTGTGTTTCCTCCGCCGAGTGGATCCGGGACCGGAAGTCGATGTCGTTGGTCCGGAGCGCGACGCGGGCGAATTTCGCGTATGCGTAGGCGTCCTCCCGGGTGAGCCGCCCGCCGACCAGTACCCCGGCCGTGCCCTGGGCTGCTTTCAGGCCGCGCGCCGCCACGGCCAGTGCCATGGGCCAGGAGGCGGGGACGAGTTCACCCGAGTCGTCGCGGACGAGCGGGCCGGTGAGCCGGCCGGGCAGGGTGGCGTACGCGAACGCCCACCGGCCCTTGTCGCAGTTCCACTCCTCGTTGACCTGCGGATCGTCACCGGCGAGTCGCCGGAGCACCACGCCGCGACGATGGTCGGTGCGCTGTGCGCATCCGCTGGCACAGTGTTCACACACGCTCGGGCTGGACACGAGATCGAACGGCCTCGCCCGGAATCGGTAGGCGGCGCCGGTGAGCGCCCCGACGGGACAGACCTGCACGGTGTTTCCCGAGAAGTACGATTCGAACGGTTCCTCGGTGTAGATGCCGACCTGTTGCCGTGCCCCACGCTCGAGCATGTCGACGAACGGATCGCCGGCGATCTGATCCGAGAAACGGGTGCAGCGCGCGCACAGGACGCAGCGTTCCCGGTCGAGCAGCACCTGTGACGAGATCGCGATCGGTTTGGGGTAGGTGCGCTTTTCTTCGATGTACCGGGATTCGGCGCGTCCGTTGCTCAATGCCTGGTTCTGCAAAGGGCATTCACCACCCTTGTCGCACACCGGGCAGTCGAGCGGATGGTTGATGAGCAGCAATTCCATGACTCCGCGCTGCGCTTTGTCCGCCACGGGCGAGGTGGCCTGGGTCCGGACGACCATGCCGTCGGTCACCACGGTGGTGCACGAGGCCAGCGGTTTGCGCTGCCCTTCGACGTCCACCAGGCACTGCCGGCACGCTCCGACCGGGTCGAGCAACGGATGGTCGCAGAAGCGAGGGATTTGCACGCCGACGAATTCGGCCGCGCGGATCACCAATGTTCCCTTGGGGACGCGGATTTCGACGTCGTCGATGGTGACGGTGACCTGATCGTCCGCCGGGGCGGTGCCGGCCGGGTCCGTGCCGGAAGCTGTGCTCATGAAGTCTCCTCGCGTACTGCGCCGGCGGCGAGTGTGGCGCTGTGCGGATCGAAGGGGCAGCGGCCCTGTTCGACGTGTGCGCGGTACTCGTCGCGGAAGTACCCGATCGACGAGGTGATCGGACTCGTCGCACCGTCGCCGAGTGCACAGAACGCCCGGCCCAGGATGTTGTCGGAGATGTCGAGCAGTGTGGCGAGGTCCTCCTCGGTGCCCCGGCCCGCCTCGAGCCGCTCGAGGATCTGCACGAGCCACCACGTGCCTTCGCGGCAGGGGGTGCATTTCCCGCACGACTCGTGGGCGTAGAACTCGCTCCAGCGCAACACCGTCCGGACCACGCATGTCGTGTCGTCGAAGATCTGCAGGGCACGCGTCCCGAGCATCGATCCTGCGGCGGCGACACTTTCGTAGTCGAGCGGTGTGTCGAGGTGCTCGGCGGTGAAGATCGGTGTGGACGAGCCGCCCGGAGTCCAGAACTTCAGCTCGTGACCGGCACGGACACCGCCCGCGTACTCGAGCAGTTCGCGCAGCGTGATCCCGAGCGGAGCCTCGTACTGGCCCGGAGTCGTGACGTGCCCCGACAAGGAGAACAAGGCGAATCCCGGAGATTTCTCGGTGCCCATCGACCGGTACCACTCGACTCCGTTGCGGATGATCGGCGGCACGTTGGCGATGGATTCGACGTTGTTGACCACGGTGGGGCACGCGTACAGGCCCGCGACCGCGGGGAACGGTGGCCGCAGTCGCGGCTGGCCGCGACGGCCTTCGAGCGAGTCGAGCATCGCGGTTTCTTCGCCGCAGATGTAGGCGCCGGCGCCGGCGTGCACGACGAGATCGAGGTCGTATCCGGAGCCGAGGATGTCGTTGCCGAGGTATCCGGCGGTGTACGCGTCGGCGACCGCGGCTTGCAGTCGCCGCAGTACCGGAACCGCCTCACCGCGGAGGTAGATGAACGCGTGCCGCGCGCGGATCGCGTAGGCCGCGATGATCGCGCCTTCGACGAGCGCGTGCGGAGTGGCGAACAGGAGCGGGATGTCCTTACAGGTCCCGGGCTCGGATTCGTCGGCGTTGACGACGAGGTAGTGGGGCTTGTCGTCACCCTGCGGAATGAACGACCACTTGGTGCCGGTGGAGAAGCCGGCGCCCCCACGTCCGCGCAGGCCCGCGTCCTTGACCGCCGACACCACGGCGTCGGGTTCCATGCCGAGGGCGATCGGCAACGCCTCGTATCCGTGATGACGGCGATAGGTGTCGAGGGTCCACGCTTCGTCATCGCCCCAGGTCCGCGTGAGCACGGGAGTCAGAGACGTCCCGACGTTTCCTGGGTCGCTGTCGGCGTGGTCGTCGCCGTCGCGCGGCGCCGGCGGGGCGGCCATACCGCGATCGCGAGCGACGCGCAGACCGGCCAGCGAGGCGTCACCGGCGCTGCCGCCGGCTTCGAGCGCACCGTCGCGTTCGTCGGGGAATCCGGCGAGCAGCCGGGAGGTGTCGCGGAAGGTCGTGAGCGCGGCGCCGCGGGTGGGCTGCGGCGGCCGTCCCGCACGGAGGTCGTCGACGAGGTCGACCGCGGACTCCACGGAGGCGTTGTCGAACAGTTCCCAGTTGACGGTCATCACGGGGGCGAAATCGCATGCGGCGTTGCATTCGATGTGCTCGAGCGTGACCACGCCGTCCTCGGTGGTGTCGCCGTTGCCGACGCCGAGATGATCCCGCACAGTTTCGAAGATCTCGTCACCGCCCATGACGGCGCAGAGCGCGTTCGTGCACACTCCGACGTGGTAGGTGCCGGCGGGCTTGCGCCGGTACATGGTGTAGAAAGTGGCGACCGCAGCGACCTCCGCGCCGGACAATCCCAGTTGCCGGGCGCAGAATTCGAGTCCTGCGGGCGTGATGTAGCTGTCCTCGGCCTGGACGAGGTGCAGCAGCGGAAGCAGGGCGGACCGATCGTGGGGGTAGCGGCCGATGATCTCGGCGGCATCCTTCTCGAGACGGGCGAGCACGTCGTCGGGATAGCTGCGGCGTGCACCCGGGCGCACGATCGCGGCGTCTTCCTCCGGTCGCGGCCCGAGCGGAAGGAAGACCGGTTCCTGCCCTCCGGTGGGAACGGGTGTGTCTCCCTTGCGGACGTATTCGGTGCTCATCGGTCCACCCCACCCATCACCGGATCGATGCTCGCAAGCGAGGCGATCACGTCGGACACCATGCCGCCCTCACACATGGCAGCCACCGCTTGGAGGTTCGTGAACGACGGGTCGCGGTAGTGCACCCGGTAGGGCCGTGTGCCGCCGTCGCTGACCATATGGACCCCCAATTCGCCACGAGGCGACTCGACCGAGACGTACACCTGGCCCGCGGGCACCCGCAGTCCTTCGGTGACGAGCTTGAAATGGTGGATCAGTCCCTCCATGGACGTGCCCATGATCCGGCGGATGTGCTCGGGGGAATTGCCGAGACCGTCGCTGCCGCGGGTAAGTTGCGACGGCCACGCGATCTTCCTGTCCTCCACCATCACGGGGCCCGGGCGGAGCCGGTCGAGGCACTGTTCGACGATCTTCAGCGACTCCTTCATTTCACCGATCCGGATCCGGTACCTGCCGTAACAGTCGCTGCCGGTGTCGGTGACCACGTCGAATTCGTAGTTCTCGTATCCGCAGTACGGCTGTGCTTTGCGCAGGTCGTGCGGCAGTCCGGTCGACCGCAGGATGGGCCCGGTGACGCCCAGCGCCATGCACCCGGTGAGGTCGAGGTAGCCGATGCCCCGGGTGCGCGAGATGAAGATCGGGTTGTCGTCGAGAAGCATTTCCATGTCGCGGATCCTCGAGGGCAGGATCGCCAGCAGATCGCGGATCTTCGGGACCGCGTCGGAGGGGAGGTCCTGGACCAGCCCGCCCGGCCGGATGTACGCGTGATTCATCCGAAGTCCGGTGATGGTTTCGAAGACGTCGAGGATCAGTTCGCGCTCGCGGAAGCCGAACAGCATCGGCGTGGTGGCGCCGAGTTCCATACCTCCGGTCGCGAGGGCGACCATGTGCGAGGAAATCCGGTTGAGTTCCATGAGCATCACCCGGATGACGTCGGCCCGCTCGGGCACGAGGTGGGTGATGTCGAGCAGTTTCTCCACGCCGAGGCAGTACGCAGCCTCGTTGAAGAACGGCGCGAGATAGTCCATGCGGGTGACGAACGTGACGCCCTGCGTCCAGTTGCGGTATTCGAGGTTCTTCTCGATCCCGGTGTGCAGATAGCCGATACTGCATCGCGCTTCGGTGATGGTTTCGCCGTCGATCTCGAGGACGAGCCGAAGGACGCCGTGCGTGGACGGGTGCTGCGGACCCATGTTGACCACGATGTGGTCTTCGCCCGCCGCCGCGGCGGCCGTGACGACCTCGTCCCAGTCCTGGCCGGACGCGGTGAGGATAGTGTCGTCACGCGCGGCGCCGGACGTCGCTGCTGTGTCGCTCATCAGCTGTATGCCCTCCGTTCGTCCGGAGGCGCGATGGTGGCGCCCTTGTACTCCACGGGGATCCCGCCGAGGGGGTAGTCCTTGCGCTGGGGATGCCCGGACCAGTCGTCGGGCATTTCGATACGGGTCAGGGCGGGGTGACCGTCGAACCTGATTCCGAAGAAGTCGTAGGTTTCGCGCTCGTGCCAGTCGTTGGTCGGATAGATGGCGTAGAGCGACGGGATGTGCGGATCGGACTCCGGTGCAGTGACTTCGAGTCGCACGCGCCGATTGTGCGTGATGGACATGAGGGGGTACACCGCGTGGAGTTCCCGCCCGGTCTCCTCGGGATAGTGCACCCCACTGACGCCCAGGCACAGTTCGAAACGCAGCGCGGGGTCGTTGCGCAGGGTGAGAGCGACGTGCGGCAGATGCTCTCGGCGGACATGGATCGTCATTTCGTCGCGGAAGACGACGATCTTCTCGACCGCGTCGGCGAAGCCCTCACCCGCGGTGGGCCCCAGCGCATCGACGAGCGCGTCGGCCACATCGTCGAAATAGCCGCCGTAGGGCCGTGGCGAACTGCCGGGGAGGGTGATCCTCCGTACGAGGCGCCCGTACCCGGAGGTGTCGCCGCTGTCGCGGGCACCGAACATGCCGCGCCGGACGTCGATCTGTTCCCTGCCGGTCTCGGAGTCGATCTGTTCCCTGCCGGTCTCGGAGGAGTGCTCGCCCGTCATCGCCGCGGCACCGTCAACTCGATGAGCGGGCGTGCCGAGAGTGCGGCCTCCTCGGCGGCGCGCACAGCGTCCTCGCGGTTGGCACCGAGAGGCATGTGCGCAATCTTCTCGTGCAGCGCGAGAATCGCGTGGATCAGCATTTCCGGGCGCGGGGGGCACCCGGGCAGGTAGATGTCGACCGGCACCACATGGTCGACGCCCTGGACGATGGCGTAATTGTTGAACATGCCGCCCGAGGACGCGCACACCCCCATGGCGAGCACCCATTTGGGTTCGACCATCTGGTCGTAGACCTGGCGCAGCGCCGGCGCCATCTTCTGGCTGACCCGGCCGGCGACGATCATGACGTCGGCCTGCCGGGGGGACGCCCGGAAGGCTTCCATCCCGAATCGTGCGAGGTCGTAGCGGCCTCCCGCAGTGGACATCATTTCGATCGCGCAACACGCGAGGCCGAAGGACGCCGGCCACAGCGAACCCTTTCGTGCGAATCCGGCGAGGGTTTCGACCGTGCTCAGCAGAAACCCGCTCGGCACCTTCTCCTCGAGACCCATGTTCGACTCCTACCACTTCCGTCGTTGGTGTGGATCACTTTCTCGCGCAGCCACTTCGACGGCACCACCCCTCGGCGGGTGCGTCACCCCGGCTACTCCCAGGCGAGTCCTCCGCGTTTCCATTCGTAGGCGTACGCGACGAACACATTGACCATGAACAGCCCCATCGCGAGCAGTCCGAACACGCCCAGCGCGTCGAAATTCACCGCCCACGGATACAAGAAGACGATTTCGATATCGAAAATGATGAACAGCATGGCCGTGAGGTAGTACTTGACGGGAAAACGTCCACCGCCCACGGGCTGCGGTGTCGGATCGATACCGCATTCGTACGCTTCCAGCTTGGCCCGGTTGTAGCGGCTCGGGCCGGCTATCGACGCGACGACCACCGAGAACACCGCGAACGCGACAGCGATCGCTCCCAGCACCAGGATCGGTACATAGACGTTCATCGCCACCTCCGGTTCCGCTGACGTCTCCCGGTCGTGCCGTAGTCACAGAACCTTCGTCCCCGGGTGCCCGAGCCCGGCAATCCAGGACAACTCGGTCACATGTGAGCTACCGCACACACACTAGTAGCGTTCGTGCCGCACTTGTCAGCGATTTCGGATGCAGAATTCCGTCGCGCGTGTCCGCTCGGGAGCAAGGTGCGGATGGGGTAGGTTCGTCCGCGCCGTTCGGTACTGAGCGGTCGGTTCGGTAGCGGTTCCCCGGCGCTTCAGCGGTCGGTCGGGCGCAGCAGCCGTACCACTTCACGAGCGAGCGTCAGCGGGTCGATCGGACGCGTGACGACCGCCTCGGCACGCGACCAGGACGCGAGCCACGCATCATCGGCTCTGCCCGTGAGCACCACGATCGGCGGGCACGGATCGATCTCGTCCTTGAGTTGTTTCGCGATGCCCAGTCCGCCCGCGGGCGCCGCCTCACCGTCGAGTATCGCGAGGTCGACTTCCCCCGCGTCCATGTGTGCGATCACCACCGGCGCAGTGGCCACTTCGAGGTACTCGAGCGGGGGCAGGTCGGGGTGCACCCGGTCTCCGAGCGCAGACCTCAACTGGGCGCGCACACCCGCGTCGTCGCTGTAGAGGAGTATCCGCAGCGGCGCGGAGGGACTGGTGCTGTTGGGCGCGGCGGTCACGCGCCCGATGCTAGAGGCTCCTCAGACGGGGCGGGCGCATCCGGCCGTAGCCGCCGGGCGTGTCGCGAAAGGTCTCATTGCGAGTTGCCGGTGTCGAAGTCCTGGGTTCCGACGGCGAGATCGTCCGAGGGCTTTCGAGCAACCGCGTCAGCGCGCTCCTCCCCTGTGTTCACGCGACCTCGTGCCACGGTGCTCGCATGTGAGCGGCTGCTGGGCAGGGGGTGGGATCGACGCACCACCCGTCCGTAGGCGGCGAGGGTGTCGGTGGCGACCCGGTCCCACGAATAACGCGTGACGGCACGATCCCGCCCTGCCACCCCGAAGGAACCGTGTCGGACAACGTCGGCGAGCAACTCACGCACGCTCGTGGCCAGAGCGCGTGGTGAACGCGGCGGTACCAGGAGCCCGGTCACCCCGTCGACGACGGTGTCCCGCAGAGTACCGACCGCCGAGGCGACCACCGGGCGTCCACACGCCATTGCTTCGAGAGCGACACTCGCGGAAGGTTCGCGCCCGGATGTGCACACCACCACGTCGGCAGACCTGAGCAGTGCCGGCATGTCGTCATGCGAGACATACCCCGCGACGTGCACCCTGTCGTGCACTCCGAGCTTCTCGGCGAGGTCGAGCAACCGCGTGCGCTCGTCGACCGCTGCGTCGTGTGCGACTCCGCCGGCGATAACCAGTTCGGTGTCCGGCATCAGTGGCAACGCCGCTACGGCGACGTCGAGTCCTTCCTCCGGCATCAACTCCCCCGCTACGACGAGCCGGTACCGCTGGCCTCGCCGCGGGGCTGTTTCGGATCCCGACACGGTGAAACGGTCGAGGTCCACACCAAGGGGCACCACGGACACTCGTGTGCGCGGCAGGCCCATCCGCGCCAGGTCGGACACCTGCTCGGAACAGGTCACGACGACACGTCCGGCCCCCTTGGCGAGCACGCGTTCGAGCCGGATTCGGTTGGACGTGTCGTTGTCCGGGCTGTTCCCCCGACCGTGCTCGGTAACGCCGAGCGTGATGTAGGACTGCACGGTCGGCACGCCGAGGTCGCGGGCTGCAAGTTGGGTCGGGATGCCCGTGGTCCACGAGTCCGCATGAGCGACATCGGGCCGGTTTCGCATCCATTCCTGTGCAAGGAAACTGCCGAATGTGCTCATCGACGGCACGAGAAGAGGTTCTGCCAACACGGTGGCGGGGCCCGCCGGCACCTGGACCAGCGTGTAACCGTGCTCGGTGGCGACCCGGTCCGGCAGTTCGTGGGCAACGCGGCGGGTGTAGACGGTCAGGGTGTGGCCGGCCCGGGACAGCGCCGCCGACAGCTCGGCAATATGCGGCGCACTGTGGTCCCTGTGAGCTCCGCCCACAGCGGCAGTTGGGCTGATGTGCTCGGCAACTATCGCGATCCGCATAACGTTCGCCTTCTTCTCGTCGGTGTTCGAAGAGCGTCCGCGGGCACCGGCGTCGCCTGCCGATCCGGTGTCTGCGTAGGTGTGAGGATCTGCAGTCCGTATCGGAAGCACACAGTCGATCTGTCGACCGGGTCTGATGGGGCGCTCGCCCCTCCGTTGCCAGGCCGTCGCGAATCGGACTCGGAACGCCGTCGCTGTCTGCCGTATCGATGCCGGAAAAAGGTACTCGAAATCCCCCGGACACGAGAGCGTCGGCGCGATTCTGGACCGACTGAACCAGTGGACACGAAATACCCCGAATTGCGGGGCGCAAACCTCCTCACGGAATTCCGCGCCCGGTGGCCGGTTCGTCACCACCCGGCGCGACCCTTATCCTCGACTATATGAACGCGGATTCTCCCCCGGAACTGGTGCAGCTCCTCGGCGATCTGGCGATCGAGCTCCAGAACGAGAGCGGCCCCGAGGCCACGCTGCGGGGGATCACCGGTGGTGCTGTCAGTCTGATACCCGGCGCATGGGGGGCCGGCATCTCGAAGGTCGAAGGCCGCGAAACTACAGCCGAGGCGCCGACCAATCCGACCGTTGCCGAACTCGACGAGTTGCAGACCGCACTGGGAGAGGGCCCCTGCCTGACCGCCCTGCGTGAGCACCGGACGGTGCACATCGAGGACATGGCGACCGAAACCCGCTGGCCACGTTTCGCCCGTGCCGCGTTCGGTCTCGGCGTGCGCAGAATGCTGTCGTTCCAACTTTTCGTCGTGGGCGACAATCTGGGCGCGCTCAACCTCTACGGCAACGATGGCATCGCATTCGACGAGGAGTCGCGTTTCGTCGGCAGTGTCCTGGCGCAACACGCGTCGATCGCGATGATCGGTGCGTCGGCGCAGGCGCAGTTCGACATTGCGCTGGCGAGCCGCGACATCATCGGTCAGGCCAAGGGAATTCTCATGCACCGGGAACAGCTCACCGGGTTGCAAGCATTCGCGCTGCTGGTCAAGACATCGCAGAACGCCAACATCAAATTGCTCGAGATCGCCCGCTGGGTCGTCGATCAACACGAGTCGGGATGCCTTTCGGCCTGACCCTGTCGTCGGCGCTCCGGCGGTGTGCGAATCGCACCCGGCAGCGATGATCCCGAAACGCCGATTTCGGCGAGAACTACTGCCGCGCAGGGTCGTACCGGTCTCCTCGCGCGGTGATCGCATCGGGTGCGATCATCAGGTGGGCCACGATGATGCACGCTCCGATGAGCAACGACGAGATCAGGCCGATCGAGTACGAGCCGGTGAGTGCGGCAGCGATGAACCCGATGGTGAGCATGGCGGAGAGAACGAGTATGGCGAGCATCCTCCGCTGCGACGACGGCGCGTTTTCGGATGCCTTTCGGCGGTGTGCAGCCATGACGATCTCCGTTCCCTCCCTGGAACACAGTCGCCGGACGCCCCCACGTCCGCACCCTTACCGACCGAGTTCTCGGTACGGCGGTGTGCACCTCCGTCGTTCGACGGATTCAGCGTTGCGCTCCCCACCCACTCGACGAGAGCGGATTCGGTAACGAAAATTCTATCAACTGTGATAGACGTCTCGCAATCGATTAGTGCCTCGTCACCGGCTTGTGTCCTCCGCGTCACCGACCCGGCCGGGACGTACCCGTCCCTCGAGAGGATCCCTGACGCCGTGCGGATCCCGATTCGAGGGTCTCGCCCCTCTCACCCGTGGTGCCGGCCGCTCGGGGCGACGGACGCAACGGTCACCGCCGGTGCGCGTACGCCCGGATGATGCCGTCTCCGATGGATTGCATGATCTGCACCATCACGATCAGGACGACCACCGCGACGAGGAGCACGGGGGTATTGAACCGCTGGTAGCCGTACACGATCGCGAAGTCGCCGAGACCACCGCCGCCGATCACCCCGGCCATGGCGGAATACCCGACGAGCAGGACGAGTGTCAGCGTGGCGCCGGCCACCAGAGGAGAGACCGCTTCCGGCAGCAGGACCTTCCGCACGATCTGCCCGGTCGACGCGCCCATGGCCTGGGCCGCCTCGACCCGGCCGCGCGGCACCTCCCGCAACGCTGACTCGACGATCCGCGCGAAGAACGGGATGGCGCCGATGGTGAGCGGGACGATCGCTGCCGTCGGGCCGATCGCGGTGCCGACGATCGCCCGGGTGACTCCGATCAGCGCGATGAGCAGGATCAGGAACGGCAGCGACCGGAACAGGTTGACGATCACGCCGAGCACCGTGTTGAGCGTCCGCCGCGGCAGGAGGCCCGACGGGGAGGTGATCTGCAGGACGATGCCCACCAGCACTCCCCCGATCACGGTGAGCACGAACGACACCGTGACCATGTACAGGGTTTCGAGGGTCGCCTCCCACACTTCGGGCAAGGAGTCGTACCAAGTGAGCTTGTTCATCGCGGATGTGACCTCATTCGGTGAGTCCCTCCAGTTCGGTCCCCGCGCCCCACGACAGGGTCAGGTGCGGGTGCTGGTCCACGAACCGTTCGACCCGGGCGTGGTCGGTGTCCGTCGTGAATCGCAAACGCATCCGGCCGACCGTCACGTCGCCGACCTGCTCGACCCGCCCGCCGACGACGGCGATATCGGCGTCGGCAGCCCGGATCATCTGGGACAGCCACGGCCCGTGCGCTGCGTCTCCGATTGCGGTGACCACCGCGGTATCGGCGCTCGACCCCAGCGAGGGGTCGTCACCGACCGGCAGCATGGCGGCACCGAGCGCCGAGTCGGCCGAGGCGACGAGATCGGTGATGCGCCCGGTCTCCACGATCCGTCCGGCTTCGAGTCGCGCCGCCGACGTGCAAATTCTGCGTAACACCCCGAGTTCGTGGGTGATCACCACGACCGTCACGCCCAGGGTGCGGTTCACCTCGGCGACAAGGTCGAGCACCTGGTCGGTGGTGTCGGGGTCGAGGGCGCTGGTCGCTTCGTCGCACAGCAGCACCTCGGGTTCCGCGGCGAGCGCGCGCGCAATGCCGACGCGTTGCTGCTGGCCGCCCGACAATTGGGACGGGTAGCTCTTCTCTTTGCCGGACAGGCCGACGAGGTCGATCAGCGACGCCGCGCGGGCGCGTCGCTCGTCCTTGCTCAATCCGGCGAGTTCGAGTGGCAACTCGATATTGCGCAGGACGGTGCGCGAATGCAGGAGGTTGAACTGCTGGAAGACGGTGCCGATCCGGCGCCGCGCGGAGCGCAGTTCGGCCCCGGAGAGAGTCGAGAGGTCGTCCCCGCCGAGAAGGATGCGACCCGACGTGGGCTTTTCGAGGAGGTTCAGGCACCGGAGAAGAGTGGATTTGCCCGATCCGGACGGACCCACGATGCCGAAGATCTCTCCGTCCGGGATGTCGAGAGAAACCCCTCGCAACGCCGCGACCTCCCCGGCGCCACCGGCTCCGGGGAAGGTCTTGACGAGGTTGTCGACGACGATCATCAGTTCGCGGGCTGGACCGGAACGACGGAACCCGAGTAGGTCTCCTCGATCCACGCAGCGGTTTCGGGCGACTCGAGAGCGTCCGCGAGTGCGACCACTGCGGGGTCGTTCTCGTTCTCGGCGCGCACGACGAGCAGGTTGGAGAAGGGGTTGCCGTCGACCTGCTCGGTGACGATGCCGTCCTCGGCCGGGGTCAGGCCCGCCTCGAGGGCGTAGTTGGAGTTGATCACGGCGGCGGTGACCTGCGCGTCGTCGAGCTGACGCGCGAGCTGGGGCCGCTCGATAGCCAAGAACTTCAGGTTCTTCGGATTCGCGGTGATGTTCGCTTCGGTGACCACCGAGAGATCTGCCTGGTCGAACGGCACGTCCATCTCGATCAGGCCGGCCGATTCGAGCAGGTACAGCGCGCGGGCGTAGTTGGTGGTGTCGCGCGGCACCGCGATGGTGTCGCCGTCCTTCAACTCGTCGAGCGACCCGATCTTGTTCGAGTACAGGCTCAGCGGCTCGAGGTGCACATCGGCGACGGCGACGAGATCGTCGACACCGTTCTGCTTCTGCCAGTCGATGAGGTACGGCTCGTGCTGGAAGAAGTTCGCGTCGACGTCACCGGCTTCGAGCAACTCGTTGGGATCGACCTCACCGGTGATGTCGAGGACGTCGAGCTGGTAGTCGCCGAGCGCACCGGTGCTCACGATGTGATCGAGGATCTCGACGTGCGGCGTCGACGAGGCCGAGATCCGGAGGGTGTTCTCGTCTCCTCCGGACGACGAGCAGGCGGCCAGGCCGAGAGCGAGGGTGAAAGCGGTGGTCGCGACGACGGTACGACGCAGGAACATCGGGTACTACCTTCCGTTGTGGAACTGCCGGTGGTCGGCAGGGTGGAACTGTGGGAGCGCCCGGGACGACGCGGGATCGCGCAGTCCGGACGGGTTGGCTCTCAGGCTACGGCGGGCGTGTGCTCGGGCCGGACGAATCCGGCACCGGCAGTGCGGGGACGGCAGGCGAGGACGCGGTCATCGGCCGAGTTCGAACGAGCGGAGCAACTCCGCGTGGTATCGCTCGGTGACGTTGGGATGAGCACGCAACCGGGATTTGAGTGCGTTGAGCCCGTACACCGCGTGCAGCGCTCCGCCGTGCGCGTCGTGTCCCACGCCCCGCGCCGCGGGTGCAAGGTGATCCGGCAACGGGATGGTCGGCAACGCTTTGTCGAGTGCGGGATTGAGAAAGAACGGCAAGGACACCCGATCCGTTCCTGGCGCCGGCGGTTGGACGCGGTGGACGGTGGCGGTGAGGTATCCGCCGGTGGCCACCTCGAGGAGTTCACCGATGTTGACCAGGAGGTGCCCCGGGAGCGGGTCGACCTCGAACCATGCGCCGTCGCGCTGCACCTGAAAGCCGGTGCTCCCGGGTTCGGGGTACAGAAGGGTCAGCGCGCCGACATCCTTGTGGCTGCCTACTCCCTGCTCGGTCACCGATCGATCGTGGCCGGGATAGCGCACGATCTTGAGAAGCGGGTCCGGGTCGGCGAAGGCCTCGGCGAAGAAATCTGCGGGCGCCCCGAGGGATTCGGCCCAGGCGCGCAGCAAGCGCAGACCGACCACCTGCAGTCGGTCCATCCACTCCACTGCCGCCGCCCGCAACTGCGGAACCTGCGCGGGCCACAGGTTCGGTCCGTGGAGCACCTCCCAGGGACGTGCCGGATCGAACTCGGCGACGGCGTCGCGTTCCGGCCCGACGTCGAGTTGTTCGCGCCAGTCGACGTGGCCCTGGGTGCGCTCACCACCGACCCGGGTGTAACCGCGGAAGTGTGGTGAGTGGCTGTTCTCGACCTCGAGTTTCGCGGCGTCGGGAAGCGCGAAGAACTCGCGGGAGGCAGCGATCAGGCGATCGGCCGCCGCGGGGTCGATCCCGTGGCCGGCGAGGTGGAAGAAGCCGATCTCGTGCGTGACGGTGCGAAGACGGTCGAGCGCAGCATCGCGTGTTTCGGGTGCACTGTCGAAGTCGGCGAGATCGATGACGGGGAGTGCCGTCGAATCGGACATGCGGAGGATCCTTTCGAACCGTCGCGGGCTCGGGTGACGAGGCCAACGGCGCACGGTTCGGGGACGGATTTCGGGCACGGCTCCCGAGGGGACCTATGCCCCGGTCGGGGGTATCAGAGGCAGGCGCAACAACACGACGGGGCAGCGATGCCCGCACGTGTGTGCATGTCCTGTGCTCGATTCATGCCGAACATGTCCCCTCCGATGGGTCGGCTCGACCCTTGACGACAGCAAAACCACCGAGTGGTCGATACGAGGCTAATCGTCGACGCGGCAGTCGGGCAAATTGTCCTTCGACGGCAGATCATTGACAGCACACTGTCATAATGACAGGGTACTGTCATGGATGGCATCGTCTACTTCGCCGTGTACGACACGCTCGCCGACTGGGAGATCGGATACGCGATGGCGAACATCGCAAATCCCGACTTCCAACGTCAGCCGGGGCGCTACAGCGTCCGCACCGTCTCGACCGGCCGCGACCCGGTCACCACCATGGGCGGTCTCCGCATCGTGCCGGATGTCACACTCGACGAGGTGGATCCGGCCGCCTCCGCGATGCTCGTGCTCGCGGGCAACAACATCTCGCCCACCGAGGCCTTCACTCCGTTCACCGACAAAGCGAGGGAGTTGCTCGACGCCGGCGTCCCGGTCGCCGCGATCTGTGGAGCAACCGGCGGACTCGCGCGGGCGGGCCTGCTCGACGACCACGCCCACACCAGCAACGCGAAGGAATTCTTGGAGAGCGTCGGATACGGCGGCGCACACCTCTACCGCGACGACCTCGCCGTCACCGACCGAGATCTCCTCACCGCAAGCGGCATCGCACCCGTCGAGTTCGCCCGCGCGATCTTCGAGCGCCTGGATCTGTACACACCCGAGGTGCTCACCGCCTGGTACAAGCTCTACGGCGAGCACGACCCGTCGGGCTACTACGAACTGACGGCACACGAGGGATGAGTACGACCGAGACCTCGATTCCGGAACTGCTCAGCGCCGCCGCCCTGACGTCGTTCCGTCTCAACGGCCAATTCCTGGACCTCGCGGAGACCCTCGCCGCACCCGCAGGCCTGACCGCCTCACGGTGGCAGGTACTCGGCGCCGTACTCACCACGCCGTTGCCGGTCGCGGGGATCGCGCGCGAGATGGGCATCACCCGCCAGAGCGTGCAGCGCATCGCAGATCTGCTCGTCGAGCAAGGTCTGGCGGAATACCGGCCGAACCCGGCGCATCGCCGCGCGAAGCTGGTCGCCGCGACGCCGGCGGGTCTCGAGGCGGTCGCACAGATCGGCCCCGCACACGCGACGGCCGCGCGCCGTCTGTGCGACGAGATGGGCCGCGACGACTTCGAGGAGGCCGTGTCGGCGCTGCGACGGTTGTCGGCAGCGATCGAGCGGATGCACGGCAGTTCCGCCGACCGGACGTGAGCTTTGCTCCGACCCGATGTGAGCTGCGCTCAGCGACGGGACGGGAAGTGCCGGACCAGACCTTCCTGCACGACCGTCGCGACGAGTTGCCCTTCGAGGTCGAAGTACCGCCCCGTCGCCATCCCACGCGAGCCGGCCGCGACCGGCGACTCGGTGGCGTAGAGATGCCAGTCGTCGAATCGGAGCGGGCGGTGGAACCAGATCGAATGATTGACGGTGGCTGCGACGATCCGGTCGAGACCCCACGAGAGTCCGTGCGTGGTCAGAATCGAGTCGAGGACCGTGGTGTCGGAACTGTAGGCCAGAGTCGCCGCATGCAGCAGCGAGTCGTCCGGCATCTCACCGTCGGGACGCATCCAGACACGGTTGTGGTTGAGCTTCTCGCCCGTGCCCCGCAGCACCCAGGCAGGGTCGTTCGCATACCGCATGTCGATGGGCTTGAGCGCCCCCGCGAAGTACGGCAACTGCGCCTCGAACCCCTGCAACCGCTCCCCGATCGACGGAAGTGATTCCGGCAGAGGAACTTCCGGAACTCCGACGGAATGCTCGAGTCCCTTCCCCCAGCGCTGGAACGCTGCGAGCATGACGAACAGTTCCTGCCCGTCCTGGTAGGCGGTCACCATCCGGTTCGCGAAGTCACGACCGTCGCGGTGCCGCGCGACCCGGTACTCGATGGGCGCCTTGACGTTTCCACCTCGGATGAAGTGCGCGTTGATCGCGTGCACCGGCCGGTCCCCGACCGTGCGCCCCGCCGCGACGAGTGCCTGCGCGACGAGCTGCCCTCCGAACGTCCGGGCACCGACCTGCGGAGGATGCTCGCCGCAGAACACGTCCTCCCCGGTCTGCTCGAGATCGAACAGTCCGAGGAGGACGTGGAGATCCGACGTGCCGACACCCGTCACCGGGTGTCCTTCTCCCCCAGCCGGTGTACGTGGATCAGGTTGGTCGAACCCGTCCGTCCCGGAGGGGCACCTGCGACGATCACCACGAGATCGCCTTGCTGGTAACGCCCGAGCGAGAGCAGCGCCGCGTCGACCTGCTCGACCATCTGGTCGGTGGTGTCCACCGGCGGCACCGAGAACGTTTCGGTGCCCCACGTCAGTGCCAGCTGATTGCGAATGCTCGGCGCGGGCGTGAAGGCGAGCAGCGGAAGGCGGGTGTGCAGCCGCGCGAGTCGGCGCACCGTGTCGCCCGACTGCGTGAACGCGACGAGTGCGCTCGCATCGAGCCGCTCGCCGATGTCGCGGGCCGCATACGAAATCACGCCGCGCTTCGTGCGGGGAACGTGCGTCAGGGCGGGAACGTCGGTCGAATCCGATTCGACCGCCGCGATGATGCGCGCCATCGTCTTGACGGTCTCGATCGGGAACTTGCCCACCGAGGTCTCGCCGGACAGCATGACGGCGTCGGCGCCGTCGAGTACGGCGTTCGCGACGTCGGATGCCTCCGCGCGGGTCGGGCGGGAGTTCTCGATCATCGACTCGAGCATCTGCGTCGCGACGATCACGGGCTTGGCGTTCTCCCGGGCGATCTGGATCGCGCGCTTCTGCACCAGCGGGACCTCTTCGAGCGGCAGCTCGACGCCGAGGTCGCCGCGAGCGACCATCACCGCGTCGAATGCGAGCACGACCGCTTCGAGGTTCTCGATCGCTTCGGGCTTCTCGAGCTTGGCGATGACCGGGACACGGCGGCCGACACGATCCATGATCTCGTGCACGAGTTCGATGTCGGCCGGAGAACGTACGAACGACAGAGCGATGAAGTCCACACCGAGCTGCAGCGCGAATTCGAGGTCGGCGATGTCCTTTTCGGACAGCGCCGGAACGGAGACGTTCATACCGGGCAGCGAGACACCCTTGTTGTTGCTGACCGGGCCGCCCTCGGTCACGCGGCAGACCACGTCGTTTCCTTCGACGGATTCGACCACGAGGCCGACCTTGCCGTCGTCGACGAGCAGCCGGTCGCCGGCGACCGCGTCCTGCGCGAGTTCCTTGTACGTGGTCGAGACGCGGTCGTGGGTGCCCACGACGTCGTCGACGGTGATCCGGACGAGTTCACCGTTGTTCCAGACGGTGCGTCCGTCGGCGAACCGGCCCAGACGAATCTTGGGTCCCTGGAGGTCGGCGAGCACGCCGACCGCCTTGCCGGACGACTCCGCGGCGGCACGAACGTGGTTGTACTGGAGCTCGTGATCGGCGTGATCTCCGTGGCTGAAGTTCAGCCGCGCCACATCCATGCCGGCGTCGACGAGTTCCCGGAGGACGTCGGGGTCCGAGGTAGCCGGGCCCATTGTGCATACGATCTTGGTACGTCGGGTCACGCCTCGAGCCTAGCCCCCAAGGTGCGCGCCCACCATCGGAGTCCGTAACCCGCACGCGCGTACCCGGAGCGGCAGCCCGGTGTGTCAGTCCTTCGGGTCCTCTGCTATTTCGGGTGCATTCTCCCTGGTCGCCATCCCGCCGGTCCCGCCCTCGTCGGCGGGTCCGGGCCGGCCGCCCTTGGGTTCGCGGGCGTGCGACGCGCTCGCCTCGTCCGTCTCGTCGGGGCCGTCCGAACGGTTCTTCTTCTCTGCCATCACGTCATCTCCTCATCTATCGGATACACGGACACCGGTCTCACGCATCGAGAACCTCACGCATCGAGAGAGGCTCCCCGTCCCGCGCGGCTACCGCGATACGCGTCCCGGCGCATCTCGGCGACGAGGTCGGGCCACATCCGCAACGTAGGGGGACAGTGCACCACCGGGTCGAACGAGGTCATCGCGGAATCGTCCACCGCGAGTCGCGAGGTGAGGGTGACGTCCCCGAAGCGGAGTGCCGGGCCCCGCGCGGGCGCCCAGCCGAGCGAGAAGACGAGCGGCAGCACCTCGGGCCGGAGATCGTCCGCCGATGTCGTGTTCGGCTGTCGTCCCACGGGCGTCGCGAGCACCCATCGCACCCGATCGTCACCGTATCTGCGGTACGCGGCGACGCTGCTGTAACGGGCGCTCTCCCAGCCACGCACCGGGAGCAGTACCGCCCGCGCCGGGAGATACGAGGTCGCGAGCAACAGATCCCAGGGGCCCGATTCCAGGGAGACCCGCAGCGCGAGACCGAGAATGTCGGGAACGCCGGCGGGCAGTCCGATTCCTCGGGAGAGCCGGCCGGTGACGTCATAGCGCCCCGGGGGCACGGGCCCACCTTCCACCTGTACGTCCAGATGTCCGCGGAACAACGCGCCTTCGGGGTGGAACGCTCGCGCACCCCGCAGCGCCGAAGCGGCCCGGAACACTCCGGACACGGCCGAGCGCAGGGGTCCTGCAGATCGGGAGCGGCGGGAGAGATCGAGGGGCGGCACGGACCGCGTATACCCGGTGCGGTCGGGTTCAATCCTGGTCGTTCGGTCCGGGCCGCAGGGTTCGCCGCTCGTGTGAACCCGTCACCGATCGACGCCGGCCGCTACGGGCGGAGCGGTCGTCCGTGCTCGTCGCGTACCTTGCCGGTGAGCATCAAGATGCCGTCGATGACCGGCCAGATGCCCCCGATACCGCAGGTCAACCACGTGACCGCGATCTGCGCCACCGCCGTGCCGGGCTGGCCGAGGTAGAAGCGTCCGGCACCGAAGGCGCCGAGCAGGATCTCGAGTACGCCGGCCGTGACCTTCGACTTGTCCGAGTACGCCTCGCCGGTATAGGGGTCGCGTCCGAACGGGGCGGAAGGATCGGTGCCGTATCCCTCGGTCGCGCCATAACCCTGGGGGCTGCCGTAGGCAGGCGAGTTCCCGTAGGTCGGCGGAGGTCCGTAGGCAGGCGGGGTGCCGTATCCCGACTGCGGGCCACCCTGTGCGGGAAAGCCCGGAGCGGCGGTCGGATAGCCCGGGTCCGGAGCGCCGTAGACAGGCCCCGGCGACGCGGATTCCCGTCCCTGGTTCGGACCGGGGTAGGGATAGCCGCCCGGTGGCGGATAGTCGGACTGGTGCGCCGCCGGCGGTGGGTAACTCGGCGTGGAGCCCCAGCCGGGACCGTTGCCGATCCCGGAGTTGGTATCCCAGCCGGGGCCGGGGGTTCCGGTGTGACCGCCGAACGACTCCGCCGGGGACTGTTGCTCGGACAGCGAGGCTTGCGCGGTCGCGTCGTAGTCGAAGGTCCGGCCGAAGTCCCGGGTGGGCTCGTCGTGGTGCGCGGTGTCTCCGCCCGGCGCCCCGGTGTCGGAGTGTTTGCGCAGGTCCGGCTTGGCAGGTTCGGCGTCGCGCGAGTCGGAAGCGCCCGGTTCCGGTGCGGTCACGAGTTGTCTCCCTTGCTCTTGCCTGACCGTGAACCATCTAGTTTAGCTGCGCGTTCGGCCTCGTCGTCGTCCCCTGCGCGGGGCGTCTCGGCTGCAGACGATTCACCCTCGGGCGCCTCGGCTGCGGAGTCCTCGTCGCCCGGCGCGACCTGCGGGTCGGCAGGCGTGCCGCCGAGCGTGGCCGGATCTTCGCGGCCCTTGCGCGCGAAGATCACGTAGGCGACCGCCAGCACGAACACGATGCCCGAGGTGAAGGTATTGATGCGGATTCCGGCGATCTCGGTTGCCGCATCGGCACGCATCAGCTCGATCCAGAACCGTCCGGCGCAATAGCCCGCGACGTACAACGCGAACAGGCGTCCGTGCCCGATGGCGAATCGGCGGTCGATCAGCACCAGCAGAATCACCACGGCGACGTTCCACAGCAACTCGTACAGGAAGGTCGGGTGGACGACGAAGGCCACTTCGCCGGTGGAGACGCCGTCGATCAATGCCGGCGACACGCGACCGGCGTCGTCGCTGCGCTGGTAGATCTCGAGGCCCCACGCGACGGTCGTTTCCCGCCCGTAGAGTTCCTGGTTGAACCAGTTGCCGAGCCGTCCGATGGCCTGGGCCAGCAGGATCACGGGTGCCAGCGCGTCGCCGAATGCGGGCAACGGGATCCCGCGGCGGCGGCAGCCGATCCACGCTCCGACGGCGCCGAGCGCGACGGCACCCCAGATTCCGAGGCCGCCCTCCCAGATCTTCAGGGCATCCGCAGGGTTCGCGCCCTCCCCGAAGTATTTCTGCCAGTCGGTGAGGACGTGGTAGAGACGGCCGCCGATGAGGCCGAACGGGACGGCCCACACGGCGATGTCGAGAACCGTGCCGGGCTGACCGCCGCGGGCGACCCAGCGACGATCGCCCCACCAGATGGCGACGACGATGCCGACGATGATGCAGAGGGCGTAGGCGCGCAGGGCAAAGGGCCCGACGTACCAGACGCCCTGTGCGGGGCTCGGCAGATAAGCCAGAACAGACGCAGTCGATGTCACGAGGCCACGGTAGCCGAGCGCACGCCCCTCGCGAGATCCTGCGTCAGCGCGAGCAGCGCGTCGCGGCCCTGGCCCACCGCTGTCACGAGCGCCGAGCCGACGATCACGCCGTCCGCATAACCGGCGATCTCGGCGGCCTGGGCACCGTTCCGGACCCCGAGTCCGACGCCGATCGGGATGTCGCTGTGGGTGCGCACCCGCGCCACGATCTCGGGTGCGCGGTTGTCGACCTGGTCGCGGGCGCCGGTAACACCCATCGTCGACGTCGCGTACACGAATCCGACGCACTGGTCGACCGTCTTGGCGAGCCGCTCGTTGGTGGACGACGGTGCGACGAGGAACGTCCGGCCGAGGCCGTACTTCTCGGCGGCGGCGATCCACTCTCCCGCTTCGTCGGGAATGAGGTCCGGCGTGATGAGCCCGAGGCCTCCGGCAGCCGCCAGATCACGGGCGAAGTTCTCGACGCCGTAGCGCATTACGAGGTTCCAGTACGTCATCACGACCGCTGCGCCGCCGGCGGCGTTCACCGCTTCGATCGCCCGGAACACGTCGCGCACCTTCACGCCGTTGGCGATCGCCTCGAACGCCGCTTCCTGGATGGTGGTGCCGTCCATCACCGGGTCGCTGTACGGGATGCCGACCTCGATGAGATCGCACCCGCCCTCGACCAGGGTGGTCATGGCTTCGAGCGAGCCTTGGACGGTCGGATAGCCGACGGGGAGGTACCCGATGAGCGCGGCGCGGTTCTCCGCCCGGCAGGTGTCGAATATCTGGGTGAGGCGTTCGTGCGGGGCGCTCACTGCGCGGCTCCTTGGGTGCTGTCGCTGGCGTTGTCCGGGAGGTAGCCGAACCACTTGGCTGCGGTGTCGACGTCCTTGTCGCCCCGGCCGGACAGGCACACGAGGATGATCGCGCCCTCCCCCAGCTCGGGTCCGAGTTTCAGGGCTCCGGCCACGGCGTGTGCGGATTCGATCGCGGGAATGATGCCTTCCGTCCGGCACAGCAGCCCGAACGCGTCCATCGCCTCGCTGTCGGTGATCGCCCGGTACTCCGCGCGACCGATGTCGGCGAGCCACGAATGCTCGGGGCCGACACCCGGATAGTCCAGACCTGCTGAAATGGAATGCGATTCGATGGTCTGTCCGTCTTCGTCCTGCAGCAGGTACGAGTAGGCACCGTGCAGTGCGCCGTGGGTGCCGCCGCCGATGGTCGCGGCGTGCCGGCCGGTGTCGACGCCGTCCCCACCGGCTTCGCAGCCGATCAGCTTGACCGACGGGTCGTCGATGAACGGATGGAAGATGCCGATGGCATTCGACCCGCCGCCGACGCACGCGACGACCGCGTCGGGCAGACGACCGGTCATCGCCCGCACCTGCACACGCGACTCGAGTCCGATGATGCGCTGGAAGTCGCGCACCATCGCGGGGAACGGGTGCGGCCCGGCCGCGGTCCCGAAGCAGTAGTACGTGTTGTCGGCGTTGGTCACCCAGTCGCGCATCGCTTCGTTGATCGCGTCCTTGAGTGTGCGCGACCCGGTCTTGGCGGCGATGACCTCGGATCCCAGCAGGCGCATCCGGGCGACGTTGAGGGCTTGACGCTCGGTGTCGACCTCGCCCATGTAGACGCGGCACTCGAGCCCGAGCAGAGCACATGCGGTGGCCGTGGCGACACCGTGCTGCCCGGCACCGGTCTCGGCGATGACACGGGTCTTTCCCATGCGCTTGGCGAGCAGGACCTGCCCCAGCACATTGTTGATCTTGTGGGAGCCGGTGTGGTTCAGATCTTCCCGCTTGAGGAGGATGCGGGCCCCACCCGCGTGCTCGCTCAGTCTGGTCGCTTCGAACACCGGGGACGGCCGGCCGGTGTAGTCACGCTGCAGCCGGTCGAGTTCGGCGAGGAAACCGGGGTCGGTCCGTTCCTTCTCGTACGCGGCGGTGACCTCTTCGATGACCGCCATGAGCGCCTCGGGGACGTAACGTCCACCGAACACCCCGTAGTGGCCACGAACGTCCGGCTCATGGGCGGTGGGGGTGGATACGGCGTCACTCATCGAGGGAAGGCCGTGCCCCTTGGCGAAAAGTGCGGAATCGTCTGCAGTCACTTCTTCAGTCTGCCCCACCTGGCGACGCGGATCGTGCTCGGGTCCGGCCCCGGCGACGGCTCAGCGTGCAGGCTTGGGGCACGACGGATGTGTGCCCACCGTCACCAGCTCGGCGACGGCCTGACGCGGGTCGCCGCTGGTCACCAGACCCTCGCCCACCAGCACCGCGTCGGCTCCTGCTCCGGCGTAGGCGAGCAGGTCGGCCGGTCCACGGACACCCGATTCGGCGATCTTGATGACGTGGCTGGGCAGTCCGGGCGCGATGCGGCCGAAGGTGTTCTTGTCGACCTCGAGGGTCTTGAGGTTGCGGGCGTTGATTCCGATCACGGTCGCGCCGGCCTCGAGCGCGCGGTCGGCCTCTTCCTCGGTGTGGGCTTCCACCAGGGCGGTCATCCCGAGCGATTCCGTGCGATCGATCAACGCCGTCAGCACGGTCTGTTCCAGGGCCGCCACGATGAGCAGCACGATGTCTGCACCGTGAGCACGCGCTTCGTGGATCTGGTACGGACCCACGACGAAGTCCTTGCGGAGCACCGGGATACGCACCGCGCGACGCACGGCATCGAGATCGGCGAGGCTGCCGTGGAAGCGACGCTCCTCGGTGAGCACACTGATCGCGCGTGCACCGCCTGCTTCGTATGCCTTGGCCAACTCGGCGGGATCGGCGATGTCGGCGAGCGCACCCTTGGACGGGCTGGCGCGCTTGACCTCCGCGATCACTGCGATGCCCGGCTCGCGGAGAGCGGCCTTCGCATCGATCGGCGCGGGCGCGGCAGCACCGGCGGCCTTGACGGAAGCGAAGTCGACAACTGCCTCACGGGCGGCGACGTCGGCTCGCACACCTTCGAGAATCGAGTCGAGAACTGTCATCGTGGCTCGAGTCCTTTCCCACCCTTGTCAATCCCGATGTGATTAAGCTCATCGGATTTCCTCAGAGCCTAGTGCGCGTGCCCACAGCGCTCATCGCCGGGTACCCGAATCCGATGAGCCTCCGTCGTCGTGCCCCTCGTCACCGTGGTCGACGGTCGGATCCTCCCCCGCATCCATTGCGTCCCACAGCGTCCGTTCGGTCATCGGTTCGTCGGTGTCGGCCCGTCGTACCGCCGCGTCACGGCGTACTGCGGGGCTGTCGTACTTCGACGACAACCCTGCCTGCTCGCGCGGGGTGCGCCACAGTGCGAACGCGGCGCCGAGCGCCAGGACCGCGCCCAGCAGCGCCAAGACCGCCGGCATCGGCGACACGGTCACCGCGGTGACCGTGGCACGGCCCGGAAGTTCGGCGATCCTGGCTGCCGTCTCCGGATCTCCGCCGCCGGCAAGCAGTTGCACCGCGGGAACAGCGGCGGCCACCGCGACCGCGGCGACCGCGACCGCGACGACACGCAGAGCCCGCCCCCGGACCGCGAACGCCGCGGCAATAGCGGCGAGCAGCGCCAGCGCGAGGGGGGTGGTGGCTGCGGCCCATCTCGCACCTTCGAGGTCGGTGACACGATCGGCACCGAGCCCGTCCGACGATTCGGCCCGCACCCAGGTCATCCGGCTCGAACCCCACAGTGCGGCCGCGCCGAGGGCGAGAAGCGCCGCCGCCACAACCGTGGGACGCCTGCTCACACCTGTGCGCGCCCGGGCATTGTCGCCGGTCTGCGGGTCCGGGGCGGTCACCGTACGTCCCCGCTGTAGTTGGTGACGGTCGCGGCCGCAGCGACCGCTGCGAGCGCGGACATCGCCTTGTTGCGGGCTTCGGTGTCCTCCGCGTCGGGTACCGAGTCGGCGACGATGCCGGCACCGGCCTGTACGTACGCGATCTTGTCCTTGATGAGTGCCGATCTGATCGCGATCGCGGTGTCCGCGTCGCCGGTGAAGTCGAGGTAGCCCACGATGCCGCCGTAGATGCCGCGGCGGGTCGGTTCGAGTTCTTCGATCAATTCCATCGCCCGCACCTTGGGTGCACCCGAAAGCGTTCCCGCCGGGAAGCACGCGGTGACGGCGTCGAGCGCGCGCTTGCCGTCGGCCAGCCGCCCGGTGACGGTGGACACGAGATGCATCACGTGGCTGTACCGCTCGATGTGCCGGTAGTCGTGCACCTTCACGGTGCCCGGCGCGCACACCCGGCCGAGATCGTTGCGCCCGAGGTCGACGAGCATGAGGTGCTCGGCGTTCTCCTTCTCGTCGTGCAGGAGATCCTTTTCGAGCAGGGTGTCCTCTTCCTCGTCGGCACCTCGCCACCGCGTTCCGGCGATCGGATGTGTGGTGGCTGTGCCGTCCGCGACGGTCACCAGCGCTTCCGGACTCGAACCGACGATGGAGAACGCGGTGTCGCCGTCCGGTCCCGGAATGTGCAGCAGGAACATGTACGGGCTCGGGTTCGACGCGCGGAGCATGCGGTAGACGTCGATGGGCGCAGCGTCGCAGTCGATTTCGAAGCGCTGCGAGAGCACGACCTGGAACGCTTCGCCGGCTTCGATGTCGCCGATGAGTTTGCGGACGTCGGTGCCGAACGACTCGGTGGTGCGCTGGCGACGGTATGCCGGTTCGGGGCGCGAGAACGTCGCGACGGTGGCCGGTGCCGGTGCGGCGAGCGCGGCCGTCATCCGGTCGAGGCGCGCGACCGCGTCGTCGTAGGCCTCGTCCACGCGCTGATCGGACCCGTCCCAGTTCACCGCGTTGGCGATGAGCCAGATGGTGCCTTCGTGGTGGTCCACGGCCGCGAGATCGGTTGCAAGCATCATCACGAGTTCGGGAATCTCGAGGTCGTTCTCGGAGTGGTCCGGCAGCTTTTCAAGATACCGCACGGTGTCGTAGCCGAGATACCCGACCATGCCGCTCGTCAGGGGCGGCAAACCGTGGATGCGGTCGGTGTGGAGCAGGTCGAGGGTGTCCCTGAGCACGTCGAGCGGGTTGCCCCCGGTGGGCGTACCGGCGGGGACGTGCCCGTACCACGCGGCTTCGCCGTCGACGACGGTCAGCGCCGCGGGGCTGCCCGCGCCGATGAACGACCACCGGGACCACGACCGGCCGTTCTCGGCGGACTCGAGCAGGAACGTGCCGGGACGGTCGTCGGCGAGCTTGCGGTACGCCGAGAGCGGTGTCTCCGCGTCGGCGAGCACCTTGCGGGTCACCGGGACCACACGGTGCTCGCGCGCCAGTTGCCGGAACTGCTCTCGCGTCGTGGTCGAATCGGACCAGCCACCTGCGGGGGAATCGGTGGTGGCTGCGGGAATGGTGGTGGGCTCGCCGGACATGAGGACATCATCCCAGGGATCACCCGGGGCGGCGCAGGCGCGGTCGTCCGTAACCGGACGTGCGCCACCTCCGGAACGACCACGTGCCTCAGGCGACCTGGATCGACCGCTTCGCCAATCCCATCCAGAATCCGTCGATGACCTGTTCGGGCGGCTGCGCCGGGTCGCGGGATGCCCCGAGGGTGACGAACAGCGGAGCGAAGTGCTCGGTGGTCGGGTGGGCGTAGGGCATGCCGGGTGCGCGGTTGCGGAAATCCAGCAATGCGTCGACATCCCCGCGCGCCAGTTGCTCGCCCGTCCAGTGATCGAACTCCGCGGACCACCCCGGCGCGGGGGCTTCGGGTCGCGGGTCGCGCAGGAACGGGAGTCCGTGGGTGGTGAAACCGGAGCCGACGATGAGCACCCCTTCGTCACGCAGCGGCCGCAATCGCTCACCGAGGAGCAGGAGGCGCTGCGGGTCCAGGCTCGGCAGCGATATCTGCAGGACCGGGACATCCGCGTCGGGATACATCACGGTCAGCGGCACGTAGGCGCCGTGGTCGAGGCCTCTGTGCGGTTGTTGTACGACGGGTTCCCCGTCGGGCATCAGCATCGCCACCCGGCGCGCGAGGTCCGGTGCTCCGGGCGAGGCGTAGGTGACCTCGTAGAAGCGGCGTGGGAAGCCTCCGAAGTCGTAGACGAGTGGTGTCCCCGTGGTGGTGGACCCGATCGTGAGGGGTGCGGATTCCCAGTGCGCCGAGACCACGAGGATCGCTGTCGGGCGCGGCAGACCCGCGGCCCAGGTGCGGAGTTGCGTCACCCACAGGTCGCTGTCGACCAGGGGCGGTGCCCCGTGACTGAGATAGAGGGCAGGCATCTCGCTCATGAAACTCCTTAAGTTGAAGCTTCAAGTATCGTAGCGTGTCACGGGCAGGTCCGCCGAATCGCCTCCCCCGGCGTACGTGCCGTCCCCCGCTTTGACAGGCTGGACACAGGACGACGGAAACGAGGACACCGGCAATGAACAGCGACGACCCGAGGTGGCTCGATGCGAACCAGCAGGCGGCGTGGCGCGTGCTGGTCTCGGTGATCACTCGGCTACCCGCGGCGCTCGACACCCAGATGCAGCGCGACTCGGACATGACGCACTTCGAGTACTTCGTGCTCGCCGTGCTGTCGGAGGCTCCCGGGCACCGGTTGCAGCTGAGCACGCTCGCCACCGAGGCCAACGCGTCGCTCTCGCGCCTGTCCCACGTCGTGACCCGCCTCGGCAAGCGCGGGTGGCTGCGCCGCGAACCGGTCACCGGGGGCCGCGGGTCCTACGCGGTGCTCACCGACGCCGGGCACGCGAAAGTCGTCGAGTCCGCCCCCGCACACGTGGACACGGTCCAGCGCTTGGTTTTCGACGGACTCGACGACTCTCAGGTGCGTGACCTCACGCGCCTCGGCACGGTGCTCGTCGAGCAGATCGACAAGGGGATCGCCTCCGGCACCGGAAAGGCCTGATCTCGTTTATCCCGCAGCGCGGCCCTTCGGCACGTCGCGGAACGCGAGATTTGGATCGTGGCTGCGCTCGCGCGGCATGCCGAGCACCCGCTCACTGATCGCGTTGCGCGCCATCTCCGTGGTGCCGCCGGCGATGCACCACACCTGCCGCAGCAAATAATCGACTCCGCGCTCGGCAACTGCGCCGTCGTCCTCGTCCCACGCGGCGCCGTCCGCACCCGTGAACTCGTATCCGATGGTGACCAAACGGGATTCGACCACGCCGGACATCAACCGGGAGATACTCGCGGACTGGTCCGAGATCGTCCTCGTCGCCATCCCTTGCCCGACGCGCTTGTTCAGTGCCTGTTTGGCCAGTTCGAGCGCCCGGGCTTCGCCGAGAAGATCGCGTGCGACCGGATCGTCGAGCCGACCCGCGTCGCGGGCTACCGCGAACAATTCCGAGATACGGGATCCGCCGCGCACCGAACCCGCCGGAATCGTGGTGTACGGCGAGTTCTGGTACATCCGCTCGTGGAACATCCACCGCGTTCCCACGGTCCAGCCGTCGTCGACCTCGCCGATGCGATCACTGTCGGGCACACGCACATCCGTGAGGTACTCCTGGCAGAATTCGCTGGACCCGCTGAGCATTTCGATGCGGTGCACCTCGATGGACGGTTGCTTCAACGGCAGCATGAAGACGGTCAGGCCGCGGTTCTTGGGCACATCCCAGTTGGTGCGGACCAGGCACAGCGCCCAGTCCGACCACCATGCCCCGGTGGTCCAGATCTTCGACCCGTTGAGAATCCAGTCTTCGCCGTCTCGCACCGCAGTGGTCACCGCGCCCGCGACATCGGATCCCCCGCTCGGTTCGGACAGCATCTGCATCCACAGTTCCTCGCCCTTGAGTATGGCGGGGATGTGCCGTCGCTTCTGTTCTTCGGTACCGAACTCGAGGAGGACCGCAGTGCACGGCACGAAGGTGGGCACCTGTAGCCGCGACGGGTATTCGTAGCCCCGGAGTTCCTCGTTGAGTACCTGCTGGTACGGCCGTGTGAGCCCCTGTCCGCCGTATTCGCGGGGCACGCAGATTCCTGCGAGCCCGGCGTCGAAGAGTGCGCGCTGAAGGTCGCGCTCCCGTTGGACCGCGGCGAGTTCGTCCTCGTCGGAGGTTTCCTCGCGCAGCACCCCGATGTGGGACGCGAAGTCGGACCGTTGCAGATTCGCGCTGATCCATGTGCGGGCGCGGGCACGGAAATCGTCGAGCGATTCCACATCCCGGTCGGTCGCCGAACTCTCGACGGTCATCGGTTGGCCTCCTGGTATTCGACGATGTCGGCGATGCGGACGCGGTGCTCGGCGGGCGTCCCGTAGTTCGACCGGTTGGCGGCGCCGCGCCGCGCGAACAGATGCAGGTCGTGCTCGAACGTGATGCCGATGCCGCCGTGGATCTGCATGCAGTCCTGGAAGAGTTCTCCGCCGTAGTGACCGATGTACGCCTTTGCGGCGGAGACCAGTTCGGGGGCGTCGGCTGCCTGCGTCGCCACGGCGTGCGCAGCACTGTCGCTGATGCCGTGGCTGGCCTCGAGCCACATCTTCATGTCCGCGAACCGGTGCTTGAGTTCCTGGTAGGAGGCGAGCGGACGGCCGAACGAGTACCGGTCGAACGCCCATTCCACCGTGAGGTCGAACGCGGCCTGGAGAGCGCCGACGGATTCGGCGCAGCCCAGCACGGCGCCGATGCGCAGCGCACGTTCGATGTCGGCTGCGGCGCCGCCTGCGGCACCGACGAGCGCGGTGGCGGGTACGCGGACATCGGTGAACTCGACGGCGGCGTAGCGGCGGGTGATGTCGATGGATTTCAGGGGAACGACCCGCACACCGGGGGCCTCGCGCGGCACCAGCACGTGCGAGAGCCCGTCACCGGTACGGCCGGTCACGAGCAGGAAGTCGGCCGAGACCGCCGCCTCGACGGGACGCTTCGTTCCGCGCACGACGACCTCGTCGCCGTCCACAGTGATCTCGACGCCGCTGGAGGCGACTTTACTGCCCGCACGAGGTTCCTCGAAACACCATGCGGCGGTGGCAGTTCCTTCCACGAGAGAAGCGAGAACATCGCCGTGCGCCTCGGCGTGCCGGCTCAGGACGTCGGCGACGATGTTGGTGGGGACCAGCGGGCCCGGAGCCGCATGCGTACCGAACTCGTACGCGACCAAGGTCAGGTCGACCAGGCCGTATTCACCGATCGACCCACCGCCGGTGTCCTCCCCCGCGAGCAGGCTGGTCCAGCCGAGTTCGGCACCGCTTCGCCAGTATTCCGCGCCGAACCCCGCCGGGTCGTGGCGAAGGCGACGGATCTCGGCCACGGGCACCCGGTCGGTGAGGAACCGAGATGTGGTGTCCCGGAAGAACTCTTGATCCGGACTCGGATCCAGCAACATGCGCTCCCCTATCCACTTTCAGTTTACGTATATATAACTCTCAATACAGAGAACACTATTCTCTCGCAATGCGAAAGGTCCGGGGGGACATTCCTCGGGACGCCGAGCACGCAGGGTCCGGGCGGCGTCGGTGGGCCGGGCGCCCGGTATGGCACAGTCGTCGCTGTGCCCTTGATTCAGATCAGCCAGACTCCGGGTCTCACGCCGGAGCAGAAGCGCGCGGTAATTGCAGCAGTGACCTCGGCGTACGCCGAGGCAGCCGGAAAGAATCCGGACAAGGTGTGGGTGACGATCACCGAGGTTCCCGGCGAGAACTGGGGCGTGGGCGGCGTGCCGTTGAGCTGACGGAACCTTCCACATCCAGCGCTCCGAGCCTCCTTCCTCCACCGCCGAACCCGCTCGCGGTCGGAGCGGTCTCCTTCCTGCAACTATGCGGGTGGAATACAGGTCGGGGCCGGCGCGGTGGCGTAGCCCGCTGACGATGCCCGACCGGAGCGAGGGCAGGCGCCCCGAAGGTCGATGCACACCCGACGTTCGTCGTCGTTGCCGAAGGTGTGCCGGTCGCCTGCGAGGGAGGCGAGGGCGTAGACCCACGCCGAGCGGACTGCGGAATTGCGATCGGGCCGCCATCGAATCTGGGTCTACATTTATTCGAATGTATGTGCGAATATTGCGGGTATGGGGTCGTGCGAGCGTGCACCGAAAGCGTGCCCGGAAGGGGCACGTAACGGCACGCCTCGTGCGGGGCGCAGATTTCATTCCCCCGCGCACCGGCCCGGTGCTGTTCACGGTGCAGTGGCCGGCAATCGCCGTGCTGCGTGGGGCCGCCGGCATCAATATTTACGCAGTCGCCGCACCCTTCGATGCGCGCACCGCACATGCCGTCGCATATGGCGCCGGCGCGCAGCAGCCCTCGTGGCGGACCGTTCGTCGGGATGTCTACCCGGTAAACCCTCCGATTTCAGCCAGAGACGACGTCCAGCGGACCGTGGCCCTTGGCGTTTCCGGCCGAGTTCGCATCGCATTCACTCTTCGATCGAACCTCTAGGAGCCCTCGTGCCGAGCGAAAAACTTTCGACCGCATCAGGTGTGGGCGACAATTTCATCCGTGCGGGCGTCGACACCCTCCCGTGTCACGGCTGCGACCCCGATCTGTGGTTTGCCGAGGCCCCGTCAGACCTGGAACTGGCTAAATCCCTGTGCACCGGATGTCCCGTGCGTGCGCGCTGCCTCGCGGCAGCACTCGCCCGCCGAGAGCCATGGGGAGTGTGGGGTGGCGAAATCATCAACCAGGGTGCGATCGTCGCTCGCAAACGCCCCCGTGGACGACCCGCACGACGGCCCATCACCCAGCTGCGAAAAGAATTGGTGTGCGCCTGATTGTGCCGTGGTATTCGGCGCTGCCGTCGCTGGACGCACTCCTGGGTCCTGCACCTCATGACCGAGTCGGTGGCTGCTTCGGCAGATGTCCCGCCTCGTTCCTGCGCCCTTAACTGCGGGACATAGTTTATTCACGTACCGGGTATTCGCTCCTGTGCGCCTCGACCCGGACGATCGCCGCCGTCCCGACCGTGGGATCCAGATCCGCGACGTTGCTGAACACCTCCGTGATGTTCGGTGTGCCGGACCCGCGGACGGGCGCGACCGCACGGTTACCGGCATCAGCGACGATTCCCGAACGGTGCAACCCGGCGATCTGTATGTGGCTCTTCCCGGACACCGATTCCACGGCCTCGACTTCGATGCCGATGCTGCGGCCCGCGGCGCGGTCGCCGTGCTCAGCGACCGGTCTTCTCGAGTCCTGCCCACCTTGATCGTCGACCGGCCACGCGACCGGGTCGGCGGGCTGGCGTCCTGGATCTACGGCCATCCCTCACACGAACTGCATGTCCATGGCATCACCGGTACCAACGGCAAAACGAGCGCGACCTATCTCCTCGACGCCGCACTCGCTGCCACCGGGGTCGTCACAGGCTTGATCGGCGGTGTCGTCGTCCGGGGCCCCGAGAGCACTCGACCCGCCACACACACCACGCCGGAGGCCGCGGTGATCCATCGGACCCTCGCGCAGTTCCGGGACCAGGCCGCGCGAGCGGTGACGCTGGAAGTGTCGTCGCACGCCATCAGCCACGGCCGCGTCGACGGTGTGCGGTTCCGGACAGCCGCCTTCACCAATCTCGGACCCGACCATCTCGATTTCCACCACACGATGGAGCAGTATTTCGCCGCCAAGGCGGCACTGTTCACCTCCGACCGCGCGCAGGCCGCCGTGGTGAACATCGACGACGAGTACGGCAGACGGTTGGCCGCCGCAACGGACGTACCGGTGTGGACGCATTCGACGCTGGACCCGGGCGCCGATGTGTACGCAGACTCGATCCGGTGCGACGTTCACGGCAGCACCTTCACCGTGCACACTCCAACCGGGCACGCAGGAGTGCGACTGGCCCTTCTCGGCCCCCACCAGGTGGCCAATGCACTGACAGCGCTCACCTCGATTGCCGCAGCGGGCCGCGACGTCTTGCAGGCCGCTGCGGGCTTGGAAACCCTCGCCTGCGTGCCCGGCCGACTCGAGCGCGTCGATGCCGACCACGGCATCCTCGCCCTGGTCGATTTCATGCACAACACCTCCGGACAGCAGGAACTACTGCCGTTCCTGCGGTCACTGGCAGCCGAGCGGCGACTGATTCTCGTGATCAGCGCGACCGGAGAGCGCGATCCCGAAAAACGGTTCCCGATCGGCCACACCGCAGCGACCTACGCCGATGTCGTCGTCGTCACCGACGACAGTCCGTACAACGACGACCCTCGTCTCCTCAGAGAGGCGGTCGCCGAAGGTGCACATGCCGCGCAGAGCGCCCACGTTGTGGTCGAAGGCGACCGTCGCCGCGCTTTCGAGATCGCCGCCTCCTACGCCGGCCCCGGAGATGTTCTCGTCGCGGCCGGACGGGGCAGTGAGCGTCGTCTGGTCGCGGGCGACTCCGTGCGGTTGTTCGACGACCGGGACGAATTACAGCGCGCACTGCAGCGGATACAGCGCACTGTTCGGAGTGATCGAGCCGGTCGTGAGAGGCACGGCAACTGATCGGCTACACGGATGACCACTGTCGCCGACCTGATCAGAAACGGCAGCGACGGTTGCGTGCTCGCCGACAGGACCCCTGCCACAGGCCTCCCCGTGTATGTTCCGGATATGCCCGACGACGTCACCGGGATCAGCACACTCGCCGAAGCCCAACAGACGCTCATGTCTCAGCCGTTCAGTGTTCTGATCGGTGCACAGCTCGTCGTCTACACGAGGGGCCGCGCCGAACTGGAGATTCCGCTCAGACCGGACCTGTTGCAACAGTTCGGTTTCGCACACGGCGGGGTTCTGGCCTATGCGGCCGACAACGCACTCACCTTCGCCGCCGGTACGGTCCTCGGCCCGTCGATCGTGACGACGGGTATGACCCTCGATTACCTACGCCCAGCGAAAGGCCCGCTGTTGCGGGCGGTTGCTACCGTCGTCAACGGCGGCCGTACTCAGGCGCTGTGCCGGTGCGAGATCTACTCCGTCGACGACGACTCCGGCCAGAAGCTCTGTGCTGCCGCCCAGGGAGGGGCACGCGTCATCGACCTGACCCGGTAGCCGCCGTGAACGGGAGATTCGGTGGTTTCGGGACGACGAACGACGTGGTGCAGCACATGACGGCCGATTAGTCACTGGTTTCATTCGGGCCGACCGTAATTCGTGACGTGACGCCACCACGTTGGTTGGCTGCGTTCATGACAGACGAACCTCAGCGTGTGGATGCCGCGCGCGCCACGTTGCTCAACGAGGACTGGGCCGCAGTCGTCGCGGGCCTGATCCTCATCGCCGCCGTGTTGCTCGGCGTGATTCCCTCCGGGCTGGTCCCGTGACGACGCGAGATACCGACGGGCGGAACGCCGCCGTCGAGACCGAGAGCGCACCCCAGGCAGACGGTGCAACGAAGGTCGAGGCGGCACCCGCACGGCGTCCCTCCGCTCCTGCATGGGCCGCGGCGGGTGTAGCCGTCGTCATCGTGCTGGGTGCCCTCACACGATTCCTCGAGCAGAACGTCCCGGACTGGGCTGAGGGAGGCCCCTTCGAGCGGGTGGCGGGAGCGATCGAGTTCCCGGTCTACGCGATCGTGCTCGGCCTGCTCGGGAATCTGGTCCTGACCCGCACGGGCGTGCGCGACAAGCTTTCCGGTGGTTTCCGCACCGAGTTCTTCATCAAGACCGGCTTGGTCCTCCTGGGCGCATCCATCAACCTGACCGTGCTCGCGACGGCAGCCGGGCCGGCGATCCTGCAAGGTCTGCTGCTGATCACCGCCGTGTTCTCGTTCAGCTGGTGGTTCGGCGGGAAACTCGGACTGGACGAGAAGCTGCGGGCGCTGCTGTCCGCCGCAGTGTCGATCTGTGGGGTCAGTGCCGCGATCGCCGCGGCCGGGGCGGTGCAGGCCAAGCGGGAACAGCTCGCGTACGCCGCGTCGCTGGTGATCGTGTTCGCGTTGCCCTCGATCTTCCTGCTGCCCTGGCTCGCCGGTGTCTTCGGACTGTCCGATGTCGTCGCCGGCGCCTGGATCGGCGGCAACATCGACACCACCGCCGCCGTCGCGGCGTCCGGCGCGATCCTCGGCGACGACGCCCTGCAGATCGCCACGATCGTCAAGACGACCCAGAACGCCCTCATCGGTTTCGTGGCGGTGGGGTTGACGGCCTACTTCGCGCTGAAGGTGGAGCGTCGCCCCGGCTCGGCCCGCCCGAGCATCGGTGACTTCTGGGAGCGCTTCCCGAAATTCGTGCTCGGTTTCATCGCCGCGTCGGTGATCGGCACGCTGTGGGTGAAGTTCGTCGACGACGGCAAGGCCGACATCTCCACCATCAACGACCTGCGGACGTGGTTCCTGATCTTCGCGTTCGTCTCCATCGGCCTGGAGTTCTCCGCGAAGGGACTGCGCGACGCGGGATGGCGCCCGGTAATCGTGTTCGGATCGGCGACGGTGGTCAACATCGTCGTGGCGCTCGGTCTCGCGACCGTGCTGTTCGGCAACTTCGAGTTGCCCTCATAGACCCGAGCCCCGCCCCGCAATGCGGGGCGGGGCAATCGGAGCACCAGAATGTGCCGGACACTGCCGGTTGTCCGTGGCTCCGGAAGTCAGTGGGATTCTTCGTGCGGTGCAGCGCTGAGCAAGACGTCGGTGTCGAAGCACGTGTGGGTGCCGGTATGGCATGCCGCCCCGACCTGGTCCACGACGAGCAGCACGGTGTCGCCGTCGCAATCCAGCCGCACCTCGTGCACGTACTGCGTGTGTCCGGAGGTCTCCCCCTTCACCCAGTACTGCTGCCGTGACCTCGAGTAGTACGTGGCCTTGCGGGTCGCGAGGGTGCGGGCCAGCGCCTCGTCGTCCATCCAGGCCATCATGAGCACGTCGCCCGTCGACTTCTCCTGGACGACAGCGGCGAACAGGCCGTCATCGTTGCGCTTGAGCCGGGCGGCGATGTCCGGGTTGAGGATCTCGCTCATCGGACGATGATCCCTTCTGCTCGCATCGCGTCCTTGACCTGGCCGATGGTGAGCTCACGGAAGTGGAAGACACTCGCGGCGAGGACCGCGTCGGCACCGGCATGGACCGCAGGCGCGAAGTGTTCGACAGCTCCCGCCCCACCAGAGGCGATCACGGGCACGTCGACCGTCTCGCGCACCGACGCGATCATCTTGAGGTCGAATCCCGCCTTGGTGCCGTCCGCGTCCATCGAGTTGAGGAGAATCTCCCCGACTCCCAGTTCGGCGCCGCGGCGCGCCCACTCCACTGCATCGATGCCGGTACCGCGGCGACCTCCGTGGGTGGTCACCTCCCAGCCCGACGGTGTCGGCTGCTGATCGGCGGGGACGGTACGGGCGTCGACCGACAGCACGATGCACTGCGACCCGAAGCGTTCGGACATCTCCCTCAGCACCTCGGGACGCGCGATCGCCGCAGTGTTGACCGATACCTTGTCGGCACCGGCGCGCAGCAGGCGGTCGACGTCCTCGACGGTGCGCACGCCGCCACCCACCGTGAGGGGGATGAACACCTGCTCGGCGGTGCGTGTGACCACGTCGAGCATCGTGCCCCGGTCCCCGCTCGACGCGGTGACGTCGAGGAACGTCAGCTCGTCGGCGCCTTGAGCGTCGTAGAGCGCGGCGAGTTCGACGGGGTCACCGGCGTCGCGCAGATTCTCGAAATTGACACCCTTGACGACGCGTCCCGCGTCGACGTCGAGGCACGGGATGACCCGCACGGCCAGTGTCATGATCGATCTCCTTCGAAACGCGGATCCGTCGCGGATTGCACTATGTCCAGTATTTCACCGTGGATTCCGGGTGCGGCGGCGAGCACCGACCCCGAGCCGATGCGCCACGGCTGCCCGTGGAAGTCGGTGGCGATACCGCCTGCCGCGCGCACGAGTGCGACACCGGCGGCGTTGTCCCAGGGGTGATGGCCGAAAACCACGGCACCGCCCAGCGAGCCAGCAGCGGTGTATGCGAGGTCGACGCCGGTCGATCCGTGCATCCGCAGGCGCGAGACGCGCCGGCTCAACTCGGTGATCACCGCGAGGCGTTGCGTGCCCGGCACGCGCCCCCGGCTGTCGATGTCGAAACTGCCGACCCCGACCATCACGTCCTCGAGACGACGTGGCTTCAGCTTGTCGGCGATGTTCCCGTTGAACCACAGCGGGCCCTCGGCGACGGCGGAGAACCGCTGATCGGTCAGGGGCAGCCAGGTCAGCCCGATGACGGGAATCCCGTCCTGGACCAGAGCGAGCAGGATGCCCGCCATCGGCAGGCCTGCCGAATAGTTGACGGTGCCGTCGATCGGGTCGAGCAACCACACGGTGCCCTCGTCGGCCGCCGGCCCGCCGAACTCTTCACCGTGCACAGCAATTCCGGTGCGGTCGACGAGCTCACCCGAGATTCGCCGTTCGAGTTCGAGATCGAGCTCGGTCGCGAAATCGTTCGGTCCTTTGTCGACCGAGCGCGGAGCCCCGTGCCCGGCGACGAAACGCTCCGCCACCTCGTCGAGCACATCACCCGCTACCGAGCGCAGTCGGTCGAGATCGACGGATGCAGTCATCGGATCAGCGGGACACGGCGTCGAGCGCCTCAGTCAGTGTGAACCGTCCTGCGTAGAGCGCCTTGCCGATGATGGCGCCTTCGACGCCTTCATCGACGAGCGTGGCGATGGCACGCAGATCGTCGACAGTCGAGACACCGCCCGACGCGACAACAGGCGCGTCCGTGGCAGCGCACACCTCACGCAGCAGGTCCAGGTTCGGTCCGGTCAGGGTGCCATCCTTCGTCACATCGGTGACGACGTAGCGCGAGCAGCCGTCGCGGTTGAGGCGCTCGAGCACCTCCCACATGTCTCCACCGTCCGAGACCCAGCCGCGTCCGCGCAGCCGCCACTCGCCGTCGATCAGCTTGACGTCGAGGCCGACGGCGATCCGGTCGCCGTACTCACCGATAGCGCGGGCACACCACTCGGGGTTCTCGATGGCGGCGGTACCGAGATTGACGCGTGCGCACCCGGTGGCGAGCGCCGCGGCCAGCGTGGCGTCGTCGCGGATGCCGCCGGAGAGTTCGACCTTCACATCGAGTTCGCCCACCACACGAGCGAGTAGTTCACGGTTGTCACCACGGCCGAAGGCGGCGTCGAGGTCGACGAGATGCACCCATTCGGCTCCGGCGTTCTGCCACTCGAGGGCGGCGTCGCGGGGAGATCCGTAACCGGTTTCGCTGCCTGCCTCTCCTTGTACGAGGCGAACTGCTTCACCGTTGGCAACGTCGACTGCAGGCAAAAGGACCAGGCTCACTGTCCCTACATTAGTGCCTGCACGATGGGCGCCACCACGCGCCTTGGCCGGAGGCCACCCGCTGCGGTCACCGCAGTTTGATGGTGCCACCGTCGACCATCAAGGTCTGCCCTGTCATATAGGCGGCGTCCCTGCTCGCAAGGAAAACCGCCACCCCGCCGATGTCCGCCTCCGGGTCGCCGAAACGGCCCAGCGGTGTCTTGGCCAACAAGGCTTTCTCGATGCCGGGATTCGCCTGGATGTAAGCCTCGACGCCCTCCGTCAGGGCGAGCGGCGAGATGATGTTGACATTGATGTCGTCGGCGGCCCACTCGTTGGCGGCGACACGGCTGATCGCGCGGATCGCTTCTTTTGCCGCCGCGTACGACCCCTGTGTCACAAGACCGTCGATACCGGCTCCGGAAGCGAAGTTGATCACCGATCCGCGCTGCGCGGCGAGGTGCGGATGTGCCGCCTTCATCAGCCAGAACGTGGGATAGAAGCCCGTTCCGAAGGACAGGTCGAGCATCTCCTGGGTGGTCTCGAGCAGCGGCGCCTGCCGGGAGGCGTGTGCGTTGTTGACGAGAACGTCGAGTTGGCCGAACGCGTCCACCGCAGCCGCCACGATCGCTGCGGCGTTCTCCTCGACGGAAATGTCCGCCTTCATGAACTTGCCCGCGCCGCCGAGTTCCTCCTCGAGCGCCCGTCCGGCGTTGTCGTCGATATCGACGAACAACACGCGGGCACCTTCCTTGGTGAACGCCCGGACGATCCCTCGCCCGATTCCGCCTGCACCACCGGTCACCACGGCAACCTTGTCCGTCAGTCTCATGCGGTACTCCTCTGCATCGAGTCGATCACGTGCCGTCGTCGATCGCGTGCTGCCACGGCAGGCTCCTACCCTTCCGACCCTACGCATCGACCGCCGCGCGCTGCTGCTTTCCGAGCCTGCCGCCCGGTGGGTCCTGCGGGGCAGGTGTCAGCGTTGTTCGAGCCGGTCCTGCGACGGCCGTTGTGGACAGTCGATGGCGATATCGACTGTGGCCGAGTCAGACCGTTCAGAGTCCGGCAGGGGCTGTGTGAAGTTGGGGCGTCAATCAGCCAACCAGACTCCAATGCCACGGGGGGATCGCTTGGCCGGTTGAGCTTCCTGCGGCCACCACGCTCCCCCACCCCACTCCAGGGTCTACAACCACGGGCAGGATGGATTCTGTGCCAAGCTTCCACCTTCCGGCCGCACCCCGACGACCTCTTCGCCCGTCTGCGGACTAACGGGACGGTTCGGTTTGTGACTACCGCCGGATGAGTCCTGCGACCGATCTGACCGCAGGCGCCCAGCTATGCCGGCCACTTCGAGTCTTGCACCGTTCTTGCGCAAACGGGCGAGGCCCCCGGAACTAAGGATTCCGTGGGCCTCGCTTGTTGGCGGCTCAGAGCCAGTCAGGACTCGGGGTGGGCAGTTCGACGCCGCACGTGTTGCGCCCGATCCCGACTCCGGTACCGGACACCTTGCGCATCTGCTTCGGGTGTATTCCGGCGTCGAGCGCCTGCTCGATCAGATCGAGGAGTCGCGTGTTGCACAGGGGATGCTGGGCGGCTTCGGCGCGGGCAGCGTCGATGGCGCACCGTGCGCTCGGTCCTTGAGTCGACGTAGGCGAAGAACCCAGCCGCCGTCAGCGTGGCCACTCGCTCGGGACCTTGGAGCATCCGTGCGACTGCCGCCATTGTTTCGGACGCGACTGCCGTGTCGATCACTGCGAGACCCAGAGCGGCGTCGCGGGCTTGGGTGTCGGTGGTCAGGAGGAGACCGACTCGTGCTGCAAGTGCGGCTGTCGGCTCCTGGCGCTTGCCCACAATGTCGGCCAGCTCGCTGAGGACGCTGGGAGCGAAGTTCTCGCCCATTGCTTTCCGGGTTGCGCGTGCGCCGTGCTCGTCGGTGCTGCGTGCGTCTGTGCGACGGTAGCGGTCGGTGATCTCGTCGCGGTTTTTCGCCATGGTCTTGCCGGTGAGGACAGTTGCGGCGGCGAATTCGGCCGCGGTCGGATCGACCACCGTTCCGATCTCGAACGTACGCATGTCGGTCCAGGTTTCACCACCCTCGATGCCCGGGGTGTAGTAGATGTCCTCCACCTTGACACCGAATCCGAGCAGCATCGCCCCGCGGATGTTGAGGAGATGCGTTATGCGGCTGACGATTTCGTAGATCGATTACATCACGAACCGATTCGCGAGTTCTACAGGCGCTCTCGTGGCAAGAGGCTGCCTGTGGACCCGGTCGAGACGTTCCGGCGCACCGTGACGAGCCGGCTCAACGCCGCCCACCTACTGCTGTTCACCATCGGGCAGGTCGAGACTGAGCCGCCGGGTCGGGTCGACGCTGGTTCCTGGACCGCCCGGCTCACGCCGGTAGGAACTCCACCCCGGATGCAGTCTGTTATCGACCGTTACCTGAAATTGCATCTGGAGGCGAAGCTCGGGCGTGAGCAGTCCGTCCGCCACTTCCGCGATGCATTGCGCCGTCTGGTGTTGTGGCTGCGACAGGCGCACCCGGAGGTCGAGAGCTTCGATCAGCTCACCCGTGAGCATGCGGAGGAGTTCCTGCGGTGGCTCGGTGAGCAGACCAGCCAGCAGACCGAATTTCCCCTGGCTGTGAGCACCCGGCGCTCGATCGTGACCATTCTGTCCCGGTTCGTCAGCGAGACCGCATCGTGGGGTTGGGAGGACGTTCCTGGGCGGGTGCTTTTTGCCCGAGGCGACATTCCAAAGATCGCCAAGACCGTGCCGCGGTTCATCCCCGACCACGAGCTTGCCGCTCTCATGAGCGCGATCGAGCAACTGCCCGACCCGTATCAGCGGGCCGCGTTGATCGTGGCCCGCTGGTCAGGCGCTCGACGTGACGAGATCCGCCGACTTGCGCTCGACTGCCTCGATACCTATCCGGACGGGCACCCTCGACTGCGCATCCCCGTCGGGAAGGGCTACACCGAACGCTCGATTCCGCTGCACCCCGACGCAGCTTCCGCACTTCAACCGCTGATCGAAGTGGCTCGCGCGCGTGGCGCACGTGGAAGATACGACGTCAGTGCCGGACGCGCTGTCGAGTACGTTTTTACGCAACGAGGCAAATTGTTGTCCCAGGGATTTCTGTTCGACCTCTCGCTCAAAGCCGCCTGCACCACTGCGGGACTGATCGACTCGCAGGGCCGGCCCACCGTGAGCGCGCACCGATTTCGGCACACCATCGGCACCCAACTCGCCGAGGGCGGAGCCCGGCTGCAGACGATCATGGCCGTGCTCGGGCATCGCACGCCGCACATGTCGCTGATCTACGCGTCCTTATCGGACCCGACTGTCAAACAGCAGTACCAAGACGCCCTCGGTCGGCATCTCGGCGGAGTCGCGTTGGCGGGACCAGCCGCCCAGGCACTGCGCGAGCACCAACTCGATCCCGAGGCAGTGTCCTGGCTGCAGACAAACTTTCTCGAGACCGAACTCGAACTCGGGCATTGCCTGCGCCTCCCACAGGAGGGACCGTGCGAATGCGATCTTGTCCTGACCTGCTCGAAGTTCTTGACTACCAGTGATTACGCACCCCGGCCCAGATCGAGGCTGGTCACCGAACATGCACTGATCGTCGATGCCGTCGAACGAGGGTGGGACCGGGAGGTCGAACGGCACCAACGCACCGTCGACCGAATCACAGGACTTCTGGCCGACCTGGGTGAAGACCCGGAACCGAACGGCACATCTTCCCTACGGTGCGGACGCCCCGACTGACTGCCTGCGAGGCAGTACCAAGTGTGTTTGCCGTATCCAGCAGTCGACTGCGCACGCCGTTGAACGTCCGACCTGCGGACACCTCGATCTATCTATCAGCTCGGGTAGCTGACGTTTTTGCGACGGCGGGGATCTTTGATCGGATCTGCTGCGATGATCATTAGGGTGATCCAGGCCAGAATCGAGAGCGTGCCGACGATGATCCCTACGGCGGGCGGGGTCCCCCACAGGAGCTGTCTGTCCTGGATCGCTCCGAAGATCCCTCTCAGCAGAAATATTCCTCCGCCGACTGTGAGTATTACGCTGGCGACGTAGAGTGGCCAGCCGACTGATTTCTTGTGGCCGCGCGCGAGCTGTTTCGCGAACTCTCTTGGTGTTCCGAAGACATCTGCCGGTTCATCCCCGCCTTCGGCGACGTGGCTTTCAACTTGAGCTACCGAATCGCCGATGACCTTGCCTGCAACCCCGTTCTCTCTCAGCTCCTTGACGAGTTCGGCAGTGTATTTTTCAACTGGTTCGTGTGTCCTTCGGGGTTGATGATTGACGTGACTCGGCCGCTGAAAGACAGCCACTGTTGGCGCTCTAATGAGAGGCGGGCAAGCCCTTCGTCGGTCATCCTGTAGAACTTCCGACCGGGACCGCCATCTCCTTGACGCCACTCGGCGGTAAGGGCACCGCTATCTACAAGGCGATTGAGGATTGGGTAGAGGGTGCCGCCCTTGATCGTGCCGAGTCCGGCCTCGGCTAAGCGGGCGCCGAGAACATATCCATAAGTTTCGCCCTCGGCGGCGATGGCTAATACCGCGAGTTCGATCACGCCACGCAGCCACCCTGAAGGCCAATTTCCTTGATTCACAACTAGAATGTGACACATGCTAGTCAGTGTCACAACTTAGTGATTCATTGCTGGGCACGCTTACGAGTCCCAGGCTCGGAAGAGTCGATGGACGAAGCCATTGAGCACGGATTACCTTGAGGGGCAGGATTGCCCTGTTCCATGGCCGAGAATCTTCTTTCGGTATCTCATCGGAGCACTGCTTCAAGTTCGACCTTGGCCTCAACGGGTCAGCGCATCGTTCGCGACCAATCGCGTAGCAACTGGGCAACAAAGGGGTGGTCATTCATCTTGACTTCCAGATCTTGCCCACATAATCGAACGCAATCTCATCCATGAACGCACTTCTGCCGGCGTCACCGCTGCCCGCGCCAGAGGCCGGATCGGCGGCGCCCACTTCTGAAAACGACAGAAGCGGTCTCGAATTTCAGCTCCCGCCTGATGTCTCATTAACCTTTTAGCTTTTGAAACGCCAAAGAGGCCGTCGTTCCTGATCGCGGAGCAATGATCAGAACCTGTGGATCCCAGGAGGGCGTACCTTCCCGGAAGATGATCTACGAAGTCACAAGAATCTGATCAAGACCAGCATTGGCGCGCTGGCGGGAAGGCACGCCCGTGCTCACGCTAGTACACGAAGGTCAGGGCCCGAATGAGACCGGCACCACCGCCGGTGCGGGCCGGTCGCTGCTCGACGAAATCGTCCGCGACGGCGCCCGGCAGATGCTCGCCGCAGCCCTGCAGGCCGAGGTCGCCGACTATATCGCCCGCCATGCCGGTGAGGTCGACGACAACGGCCACCGGTTGGTGGTGCGCAACGGCTACCATCCCGAACGCGACGTGATGACCGCCGCCGGTGCGGTGCCGGTGAAGGCGCCGCGGGTCAACGACAAGCGGGTCGATCCGGATACTGGTGAGCGCAAGAAGTTTGCCTCATCGACCCTGCCGGCCTGGGCCCGCAAGTCCACCCAGGTATCTGAGGCGCTGCCGCTGCTGTACCTGCACGGCCTGTCGACCAGCGACTTCGGACCTGCGCTCGAGCAGTTCCTCGGCAGCGGCGCCGGCCTGTCGCCCGCCTCGATCACCCGCCTGACCGCGCAATGGCAGGACGAAGCGAAAGCCTTCGCCCAGCGGGTTCTCTCAGAGGTCGACTACGTGTACCTATGGGTCGACGGAATTCATGTGAAAGTGCGCCTCGAGCAGGAGAAACTGCGCCTGCTGGTCATGCTTGGTGTGCGTGCTGACGGCCGTAAGGACTCGTCGCGCTCACCGACGGCTACCGAGAGTCCACCGAATCCTGGGCCGATCTGCTGCGAGACTGCCGCCGGAGGGGAATGCGGGCCCCGGTGCTCGCGGTCGGCGACGGCGCGCTCGGGTTCTGGAAGGCATTGCGGGAGGTGTTCCCCGAGACCCGCGAGCAACGTTGTTGGTTCCACAAACAGTCCAACGTTCTTGCCGCACTACCGAAATCGGCGCATCCTGGTGCATTGGCAGCGATGAAGGAGATCATCGGGGCTGAGGACATCGACAAGGCGCAGGTGGCGATCGCGGCGTTCGAACGTGACTACGAGGCGAAGTATCCGAAGGCGGTCAAGAAGATCACCGACGACGCCGATGTACTGCTCGAATACTTCCGGTATCCGGCCGAACATCGGGTGCACCTACGCACGACGAATCCCATCGAATCTACTTTCGCGACAGTGCGCTTACGGACCAAGGTCACCAAAGGCCCGGGTCCGAGGGCGGCAGGGATGGCGATGGCCTACAAGCTGATCGAGGCGGCCCAGTCGCGGTGGCGGGCGGTCAATGCGCCGCAGCTGGTTGCGCTGGTGCGGGCTGGTGCGTTGTTCCACAAGGGCAAGCTCCTTGAACGGCCGGTCAACATCGTCCCGGAACCGTCACCCGATCTTTCGGTGTCCGAGACCGCCTGACGTGGTCCACGATGACAGAACCTGACGTCATCCTTTCTCCCGAAAGGTGCCCAAATGGTACTGAAGCCCATTCCGATCTTGACACTCTCCTTCGTGCTCATCGCATGTATGTCTTGCGGGGCGACGACCAACCCGCAAAAATATGCCGCAGATTCGGCCCCTTCGAACTGTTCGCGCACAGAAGGGTGGTCAGGCCAGATAGCTGTTGGGCAAGGAGGGAACCCGCCTGGTCCAGCACTAGCGCCTCCGGACGAATCGGGAGTGACATCAGAATCAACACCGCCGACGCCAGCGGAACTCGAGAACGTGTCAATCTCGCCCATGGGTGAGTCCGCCCCCGGAGTGGAACGTATCATTTACCAGTTCGCTGGTGATGGTCAGCTTGGATGGTCGGTACGATTCGTCGACGTTCCGCTCCGTTATGCTGATACTCAGCGCGTACCGATTGCGGGAAGGTGTGTACTCCAAGTCGATTTCACCGGCTTTCCATGGGGAGAAGGCGAACCCCACTACCCCCCACGAGTCACGGCGGCGGAGGCAAGTCAAGTCGTCGAGGTACTGACATTTCCGCCGCGTGAAGGGGTGACGCAGTCGTTCACGGGACTACGGTCGCAGGACGCCCAGGTGGCTGTCGATCAGGATTCCGGTCGCGCACAGCTCTCAATCATCCTCAGCTCGTAGAGACCGTCTCAGTACCATAACGACCTCCCGGTTTGTTTCTAGGCCGTCGGAACCAAGGGTAATGATTCGTGATGAAGTCGGTAATCAGTACGTCAAGGGGAGGAACTATGTCGAAAGTGAAAAGGACTTTGTCGGCGCTGGCAGCCACCGCCGCAACAGTCGGATTGGGGCTGGCGGCACCGGGCGTGGCAGATGCGGCAAGTTGCTCCAGTGGGAGGGTGTTTTTTCAGCGGAACGAATTACACGGGTAGCCAGACGAAGCTGGACTGGACGTCCGCTTCCGACAAGCAGTTCCGTGACAAGGTCGCAGCTGCCATTGACGAAGGGCAACTTGAGGCCCTCATCGATTGCACAGCGGAGTGGGAAGACCGCTACAACAACATGGATTTCTGACACTCCGCACCTCCGACCGGCCAATCGGCGAATCCGTCCCATCACCGGGCCCCATCTCCCGCCGACTAATACAAGCTAAAGCAGCAATTCTCATCTATGCTTGTATCAGCAGGCAGAGGGGTGAACCAGAATGAAAGCGACAGCACCAGTTCTCACCGACGCGGTCGAGCTGTTGCGCCGAGCCGGCATCCGCATCGCGTCGGGCTCACTGCACGAGCTGGACCTGACGCTTCCCGACGGCCGGGCGGTGTCCACGACCGTGCATGTGCGGCGGCGTCCCCCCACCCCACACACGCTGACCGCCCTCTTCAACACTCCCACCCCGGCTCGTCGCCCGCTGATCGTCACACCACACGCCACCGCACACCTGCGAAGTCTCGCCTCCGCCGGCGAAGTCGACGTGATCGCACCCGACGAGGATCTGCTCGTATTCGGTGGCATCCGCTACCCGGCGACACCCGAAGCCGCACCCCGGCCCGCGTCGAGCGTGACCCCGGTCCGAGGCCGCAAACCGTGGACCCGCTGGGCGATCGAGCGGTTGCTTCTGTTGACCGACCAGCCGATGCCGCAACGCGAACTGGCAGCGGCGTTGGACGTCACCCAGCAGGCGGTGTCGTTGGCACTGCGACAGTGCCGTCACATACGCCGGACCCCGGCGGGCTGGGTCGCCGACTCCCGCGAGGCACTGCTCGAGGACTATCTGGCCGACTATCCCGGCCCGGGCGGTGCGACGACATACTGGTACGGCGTCGACCCGGTGCTCGCCCAAGCGGCCACCGCGGTGGAGTTCTGCACCGACCGGGATGTCACCGTGCTCCTCAGCGGCGATGCGGCAGCCGACGTGTACGCACCGTGGCGTCTACCGGCCCAGGCCGTGCTCTATGTCCCGGAGTTCGTCGACGTGGCCACAGCCGGATTCGGTCCCGCCACCGCAGAGGAACACACCCTGGCGGTCACGGTACCGGCAGATCCGACACTGTGGCGCACCGCCGCCGCAGCGGGCGAACCGGCACTGCTGGCCGATCCGCTGATCGCCGTGCACGATGTGCTCCACAGTTCCGGTGCCGACGCACACGAGGCCGCCGAGCACCTGCTCGCCGCGATCAAGAAGGGCGCACTGTGACCGAGGTCGAAGTCCTGGCCGCATCGAACGCGGCCGATCGCGGGCTGCGCTCGCGGCGGCGGCCCACGGCAGCAACTATCGGGTGATCGGCGGGCACATGGTGCACCTGCTCAACCGGATCTATCCGACGACCGACTCGGTCGCTCGGGTGACCGCCGACGCGGACGCCGGCATGGACATCGTCGCCGCTGCCGACAACGGCCTGCACGAAGCGCTCGTCAAGCGCGGATACAGGCTGGTGACGGGCAATCACTACGAAGCGCCCTCAGGCTCGGCGACTCCACTGTCGGTGGACCTGCTGGTCCCCGGCACCAGCGGACGCTCGTTGGCGAAGATCGAGTACGGCGGCCGAGGATTCGATGCGATTCCCGGGCTGAATCTCGTGCTCGCCACCGATCCTCTCGACGTGCGGGTCCGCGCACGTCTGACCGCCTCCGAGACGTTGACGTTCGAGGTGCCGGTCCCCGACGTCGAACAGGCGGTCGTGCTCAAAGCGCTTGCCTGGCGCAGCCGCCTCGCGCCGAAGGACGTCACCGATCTGTGCGCCCTGTTGGTCATCGCCCACGAGTATCGGGATCGGCTCCCCGAGTGGAAGCTCGACACCCCACGCAAGGGTGCCCGTGGCGATGCGGCCAAGGCCCTGTTCGCTCTGGTGTCGATGATCGACCGACGCCGCCCGGTCGACGGCCTCACGATCGCGCCGGGTCGTCTCGCCGCTCTCATCCGCACACACGTCGCCGACCCCGATGTGAACCCAAACCGACCGGGTAGCCGCACCGAGGACGAGGTCGATGTCGCACCCGATCGCAGCGAGCGCGATGCCCTGCTGTCCGCACTGGCTGCCGCTGCGGCAGCGCATCCGCGGCAGCCGCGGTCTGCCCGACCCAGTGAGCCACGCGTGACCGGTCACTCGTCTTCCGGCCTCGAACCTGCACACGAACCCGATCCCGGACCGGGCGCGTAGACAGTCGAGAAGGGCGATCTGCACTCGCTAACCGTTTTCGGCATCCGCGGGTTCGCCTCGATATGGCAGCACTCGACGATGCCGTCTTTGACCGCGGCCGCCGCTATGTCCTCGTATTCGTACAGGTCGATACGGTCGAGGGCATCGGCGACGCGACTGGGCGCGACAATCACCGATCCGGAATCGGGGCGTTGATGCGCAGTCTCACATACGGCGAGTCTTCGCCGATCCGGTGGGTGGCGCGCACAAAGACGGCGCATCGCGGCTGCGTCGGCGACCTCGGTGGCAGCGGTGCCGGATTGAGCTGATGATGCTTCGCCTCAGGTGTTCACGGTGTCGCGGTCGAGCGAGCCGTCGCCGTCCCAGGCTCCCATTGCCATTGTCGGTCGTCCCAGCGCACTCGGGCGCCTGGCTGTCCGGTGTCGGCGTCGAAAGCCGTACTCCCAGGTCGCTTTCGCTGTCATAGAGGGTCACCCACGGTCGAGCTTTGCGATTCGCTTCCCGCCGTTCGGCCCCGTCGAACCATTTCCTGTCGGGCTGCGGCCATCTGCGCCAGAACCGAGGCGATCAGGTCTCTTGGTCTCTTAGGTCATTGGGGCTACTGCCCAGCCCAGGCATCGGTGGGGTTGAGGTCGAGGACCTACGGTCGTCTCGTCGGCCCCGTGACTTCGGGAGCAGTGCCGAGTCGATCTCCGGCGCAGAGCCGACGAGTTGTAGCCACTCACATTCGAGGAAGCTCCGCCAACCTCTTCCCACCGGCCCCCGGGTGAGGTAGACAGAACTACGTTCCGCTCCTATGAGAACGCTGTTTTGCTCAACCGGTAGTTGTGTTCTTTCCGGCGCGAGCTTGAGCGGACGCGGCAACTTCCGGCCCACCATCCGATACGAGGCACCAATGCTCCGACGACGACGCTCCCTCACTTCGACACTCGCGGCACTGTGTGTCGCCGCCCTCGCACTCACCGCGTGCAGCAGCGGCGATACCTCGGCTGCGTCCGCGCCCGGCACGCCCGTCGGCGACCCGGTCTCCGGTGGCACGTTGCAGGCCATCCAGATCCGCGAGCCGGTCAGCCTCGACCCCGTCGCGCTTCCGAACGTGTGGACAAACTCCGGATTGCTCGGCAACGCCCTGTACGGCACCTTGATGACCAACGACGTCGACAGCCTCGACATCGAGTATTCGATGGCCACCGACTTCTCGACCGACGACGGGGGCCGCACGTTCGTCCTGAAACTCCGGCCGGGACTGACCTTTACGGACGGCACTGCCCTGGACGCCGCCGCGGTGGCATACAACTGGGATCGCCTGCGCGACCCGGCCAACGGATCGGAGTCGATTCGGCAGGCCGCACAGATCGCGGGCACCGAGGTCGTCGATGCCGAAACACTGAAGGTCATGATGGTCGCCCCCAGCCCGGTGTTCGCGTCGTCGCTGGTGCTCTCCGGACTCAACTGGATCGCCTCCCCCACCGCACTGGCGAAGGGCCGGCAGGCGTTCGACGAGAATCCCGTCGGCGCCGGGCCGTTCACCCTCACCAAGTGGGCTCGGCAGGACGTGCTCGAACTGACGCGCAACCCGGACTACTGGGATGCGCCGCGGCCCTACCTGGACGGCATCACCCTGCGCCCGGTGCCCGACGCGAACCAACGCCTCAACGCCCTGACCTCCGGCAGTGCCGATCTGGCGTCCGAAAGCAGCTGGTCCAACCTGAGCAAAGCGGAAAGTGCAGGGTTGTCCACGTCCGTCGTTCCGCTCGGCGGAGGTCAGTACCTCGCGATGAACACCCGCCGGGGTCCGTTCGATGACACTCGTGCGCGACGCGCGGTGTCTCTCGCGCTCGACCTGGACGCAATCAACACCGCGGTGTTCGAGGGCACCGGCACTGTCCCTCGGACGCTGTTCCCGGAGAACTCACCGTTCTTCGAGAACATCGCATTGTCCGAATCCGACGACGCCGAAGCACAACGCCTGTTCGACGAGTTGGCCGCCGAAGGCACTCCGGTGAAGTTCACGTTCCTGGCGTACTCCCTGGTGGAGATCAAATCGGTGGCGGAAAGTGTCCAGGCGCAACTCGCGGCGTTCGACAACGTCGAGATCGCCGTCGAGATCATGGACTTCACGGCAGCGCAGGCCAGGGTCGCCGCCCGCGACTTCGACATGACGATCGCTGCCGCCGTCGTCCAGGACCCGGACTCGTCACTGTGGACGTCGTTTCATGCCCGATCCCAGGGCAACCCCACCGGCATCGACGACCCTGAACTCAACGACGCGCTGGACTCCGGCCGCGTCGGCACCACCGTCGAGGAGCGCAAGGCGGCATACGACGTCGCGCAGCAACGTCTCGTCGATCTGGCTCCGGGCGTCTTCTACGTCCAGTCGGCGCCGTCGGTCGTCTCGGGTCCGGACGTGCACGGGGTGCGGATGTACGGGATGGGGTCCGCGATGCTCGACGGAGTGTGGATGAGCGAGTAGCCGCGCCTGGAGTCGGCTGTCTCTCGGCCGTGGGGATGACGTAGCGGGCCGACACCCGACAGATCACCCTGGCGGCTGAGGGATACTCGCGCCGTGCAGCAAGCGGCGCACCGGCAGCATCGTCGCCGCATACGCGACCACACAGACGACGAAGACCGTCCCTGCCACCGGCCACCACGGACCCTGCGGCCAAGGCTTGCCGACGAACCCGAAAGCCAGCACCGACATCGGACCGAGTGAGATCACCAGTCCGACAGCGATGGCGCCGACACACACCAGCACGGTTTCCGTCCGCGCCATCGTGCGGAGCTGGCGCGGGGTGGCCCCGACAGCTCGCAGTAGCTGCCATTCCCGTCGACGCCGAAGAGTGGTCGCGACAAGGCGATTGGCGACGGCGAGCAGGATGTAGCCCATCAGTACCACGGAGATCCCGAGGTTGAGCACGCGAGCGGGATCCTGCGAGACCGGACCGACGAGGGCAGCGGTCGCGTCGTCGATCCGCAAGCCGGGAGCCACCGAGATCAGATCGTCGAGATCTGCTGCAACTCCGGGGGTCCGACCAGAAATGAGCACCGAATCGTACGGGCCGCTTGCCCCCTGGGAGAGCAGTTCGAACGAGGCCACGATCTTGCCGAACCCGAAGCCCCGGGCGTAGATGGCGACCACCGTCGGCTCCACCGCCGTTCCGTCGGGCAGGATCAGCGACACTGTGTGCCCGACGTCGATTCCTGACGACCGAGCTGTCGCGGAATCAATTGCCACAGAGTTGTTGTCGAGTCTCGACAGGTCTCCGTCCACGACCCCGAGGTCGAGAACCCCGTCGATTCCGGAGCCGACAACAGACATCGGGTAGGTCTCGACGAGCGCCACACCGTGCTCGTCGACGGGTCTCATCACCGTCGACCCGACCATCGGAACCGCCGCAACAACGGACGGGTCATCCGCAATCGCCGCGACCGTCGCCGAGGACACACCGCCGGCCGCGGGCGCGGATACGAGCACATCCGCTACCGTGCCCTCCCTCACCTCTTGGTCGACCGCCGCGCTCACCGTCGACCCCACGTACACCTGGGTCGTCAGCAACCCGACCGCGAGCGCGAGGACGCTGACGGTCCCACCGGTGCGCACGGCATAGCTTCCCGAGTTGCGCACGGCCAGCCAGCGGCTCGCCGGCCCGGACCGGGCCGCGAGCCATCCACCGAGGCGACCGACCACCGCCGGGGCAATCAGTGCAACACCGATTACCGCCAGCAGAGTCCCCGACGCGGCACCCATCACGGCGGCCTCACTACGCGTCACGAGCGGGACGATGGCAGACCCGGCTGCCAGCGCAAGGACGATGGACCCTACGGGAGTGCGCACGGAATTCGCACTGCGCGGTTCGGCTTCGGTCTCCACCATCGCGTCGGCCGGGGACATCCGGGAGAGCCGGAAGGACCCCGTTCGCGCCGCCACCTGAACCACACCCAGCATCAACAGCCCGGTTGCCAACGCCGGGACGGGACTCCAACTCAGCGACTGCCCGCGCGCGAGCAGTCCCAGATCCACCAATGGTCCTGTGGCTGCTGCGGCCCCCAGCATGCCCGCGGCGATCCCGACAATCGTCGAGCCGAGCGCCACTCCGGTGATCTGCCGCGCCGTCATCGATCGGATCTGCGCCGGTGTCGCGCCCACCGCACGCAACAACGCCAGTTCGCGCGACCGGCCCGCCACCCCGACGGACACCGCTCCCGCTGTGATGAATCCGACGAGGGTCACCACCACTCCTCCGGCCGACAACGCGAATGCCAGCAGCATTCCGGCCCCGGCCGCCGCAGCGGGCCGTTCGACTCGGCCGATGTCGTCGCCCGCCGCAACCACCAGACCCCGACCGTCCACGAGCGCCTCGACGCGGTCGGTGACCGAACCGATATCGGCGTCGTCATGGAGGACGACGGAGAGCAGATCCACGACGCCGTCCGGCCTGCCGCCAAGATCTCGCGCCAGGGCATCGCTGACGAACACACCACCACCCCGCAGATCCGCGACACCGCTGACCCGCATATCCCGCACCTCGCCACGGAGCAACACCTGCACCGGGTCGCCGGGCGAGACGCCCACCGCGTCGGCCGCATCCACAGCCAGCACGACGTCGTCGGGGCCGATCGGGGGTGCGCCGATCAGTCCGACGGTGCCGAGGAACGCATCCCAGCCGTGCCCGTTGCGCCGGACGGACTCCACCGGCACCACCCCGCCGCGACCGTCTGCGACCGCTGCCGGGAAACCGACATCGATCGCCACCGCCCGCACACCCGGGATCTCCGCTACGGCGGGGGCCAGGTCGACAGGCACTCCGACGGGGTCGGGCAGGACGAGGTCGAAGTCCTCGTCCTGCCGCACCGTCTGGTCACCACCGATGAGGATGTCGACACCGGCGAACCGCTCGGCCGGCACAGCCGAGCGCAGGCCCGACTCGGCCATCACGAGGCAGAACGCGACCAGCGCGGCGCCCACCGCCACCGCGCACGCCACGGCCAGCATCTCGCTCCCTCGGCTGGGCAATCGCACCGTCATCGGGTTCTCCCGCCCAGGGCTGCGGTCAGCCCGACGGTGTCGGGATTGTGCACGATCTGTTGAATGCGGCCCTCGGCCATCACCACGACGTTGTCGGCCCGGGCCGCCGCTGCCGGATCGTGGGTGACCATCACGACGGTCTGCCCGAGATCACGCACGAGATCACCCAGCAGGGAAAGGATCCGGTCGCCGGTCTCAGGATCGAGTGCTCCGGTCGGTTCGTCGGCGAAGATGACGTCCGGGCGGGTTGCCACAGCACGCGCCACCGCGACCCGCTGCTGTTGCCCACCGGACAGATCACCGGGCATGCGGGACAGGAACTCACCCAGCCCGACCCGGTCGACGACCGTGGTCAGCCACGCCGGGTCGCCGGGTGTCTGCGCCAGCCGCAGCGGCAGGGTGATGTTCTCCTCGACGGTCAGCGACGGAATCAGGTTGTAGGCCTGGAAGACGAACCCGACCCGCTCCCGCCGCACCCGCGTGCGGGCACTTTCCCGCAGCCGTCCGACCTCCGTGTCCCCGATCCAGACGGCACCCCGCGTCGGTGCGTCGAGTCCGGCGGCGCAGTGCAGCAGTGTGCTCTTCCCGGAGCCTGAGCGACCCATGATCGCGAGGAACACCCCGCGTGGCACGGTCAGGCTCACGTCGTCGAGAGCAGGCGCGCCCATACCACGCCGGTATACCTTGGTCACGGATTCCAGCCGGACAGCGGGTATCCCACCGGACTCTCCTGCCACGGTGAGGGTCGTGCGCGCAGCGGCAGTGGTCACCCGTGCCGCCGGCTCAGGTAGCGCATCACCAGTACGGCAAGGCAGAGAACGCCGGGGATACCGAACACCAGCGAGAACACGATGGTGTCGGGTCGAATGATCGAGAACGCGGCGTTCAGTCCCACGAACACGGCGAGCGCGGCCCACAATGCGCTTGTCACCCAGTCGCGTGACGTCGCGCCCGAGGACGCGGCATCCGTCGTCGTCGATGGATCGAATTCCCCGGATACCTGGTTCGTTCGAATGCGATAAGCGTCGTCCACGATGTCTCCTTTATGTCGTTTGTGGTTCGACTCGACGCTATGAGCAGACGCGGCGTTCCGACATCCCGTCCTCTACCCCAGTCCGGTACAGCAGGCTGTACCTTTACCCGCCCACGTGGACGGCACCGTCGACCACCGCATAACGTCGTCTCGCACACCCACAACCTCCACCCGAAGGAGGATCCGAGGAGGACACGTGACAGCGGTTCGCGACGCCTGGCCCACCACGCTGCGCGAAAAGGCAACGGCAACAACGACACAGGCCGTCCTCGCGACGAAATGGCTCGCACTCGGGGCAGGCACCGCGATACTTGCACTGGGTCTTGTGATCGCGTTGATCACGGTCGCGCTGCTCAGCCTGGTGGGTATCGGATTGCTTCTACTGGGACCGACACTGTCCGCCGTCCGGTGGATCGCACAGCTGGAACGACGCCGCCTGGCCGCGATGGGACGGTCTGTTCGCTCGCCCTACGGACCCGTTCCCACCGACTGGCACGATGCCTGGCAATTCCTGCGCGCAGATCCCGGCCCCCGACGAGATGTCGCCTGGATGGGCATCCACGCGACGTTCGGTCTCGTCGTAGGCCTGCTGCCGTTGCAGTTCCTGTCGAATGCGATACAGGATCTCGCGACGCCGCTGTGGTGGCACTTCGTCTCGCCCGGTGCCGCGACCTTCGTCGGCGGCCTGGTTTCTGTCACGACGTGGACCGACGCGTGGTGGGCCGTCGTCGCCGGTCTCGTCTGGGCGACCCTGTGGTTGTCGCTGTCGCCGTTGTTGCTGAAGGCCCAGGTCGCGCCCGGTGTCCGTCTCCTTGCTCCGCACCCGGATTTCGACCTCTCCGAACGCGTCGCAGTACTGACCGCCACCCGAGCCGCGGCCCTGGACGCACACGCCGTGGAGCTGCGACGGATCGAACGGGCACTGCACGACGGCACACAGAATCGGCTCGTGACCGTCGCGGTCCTCACCGGCGCGGCCCGCCGAGCACTGGCACGGGATCCCGCTACCGCCGACCCGCTGCTCGAACGTGCCCAGCAGAGCGCCGAACTGGCGCTGGCAGAGTTGCGCTCGGTGGTGCGGAACATCCTGCCGCCGGTCCTCGAATCCGAAGGGTTACCGGGGGCATTGTCGGCGCTGGCCGCACAATGCGCGGTCGAGGCGCGCGTGGACACCCACGTATCCCCTCGCTGCCCGGTGGCCCTCGAAGCCATCGCGTACTTCACCGTCGCCGAAGCGCTCACCAATGTCACCCGCCACAGCGGGGCTCAGCGGGCCGACGTGCGGGCGCACCGACAGGGCGACACACTCGTCGTCGAGGTGGAGGACGACGGTATCGGCGGCGCGGTCGTCCGGCCGGGATCCGGTCTCGCCGGAATCCAGGGACGCGTCGAAGCCCACGACGGAACGCTCGAGGTGCACAGCCCGGCCGGTGGACCGACGCTCGTGACGGCGGTGATCCCGTGCGGATAGTGGTCGCCGAGGACGATGCACTGCTGCGGGAAGGACTCGTACTGTTGCTGCGCGGCGAAGGACTCGACGTCGTCGACGCCGTGGGTGATCCCGACACCCTGCTCGAGGCGGTCGAGCGCCATCGTCCCGACGTCGCGATCGTCGACGTCCGCATGCCCCCGACCCACACCGACGAGGGCATCCGCGCAGCCGTCGCGGCGCGAGCGGCCCACCCCGGCCTCGCGGTTCTCGTGCTCTCGGCCTACGTGGAGCAGAGCTTCGCCACCGAACTGCTCGCGGGCGGCGCACACCGCACGGGGTACCTGCTCAAAGAACGTGTCGGGCGGGTCGGGGACTTTCTGGAGGCACTCCGCCGTGTCGCCGGTGGCGGCACCGCCATCGATCCCGAAGTGGTGGCTCAACTCTTCGCGCGACAGCGCGCCGCCGACCGGCTCTCCGGCCTCACCGCGCGAGAGCGGGAGGTGCTCGGGGTGATGGCTGAAGGAATGGGCAACAGCGCAATCGCAAGTCGACTGTTCATCACGGAAAATGCTGTGCACAAACATATTCGGAATATTTTTTCGAAACTCGGCCTGCAGGCAGGCGACGACTCCGACCGGCGGGTCGTGGCGGTGCTCCGTCATCTCGAAGCAACGGGAGAACGGAGCTGAGCGTCGAAACCTGCGATCCGATTGCCGGAAGCACTGCCGGTGACAGAGAGGTCATGAAGGAGTTCTCGACCCCCGGCGTCCTACAGCGCGGACTCCGCCGTCAGGATCGACGCTCGTCCCGTCCGAAGGCGCGGCGGGTGGTGCGAACCGACACGAATCCCATAACTCCGATGGCGCCCACGACACCGAGCAGCGCGATCGCGAGGCTCAGTCCCGGACTCGGCTTCAGTACCACGATGACCACGGTGACGAGCGCGAGCACCGCGGCCGCCGCACCGAGCGAGGACAGGGCGAGCCGGGCCAGCGAGAAGTTCGCACCCGGCTCGTCGTCCCCGCCACGTGTCACAACGAGTTCACCCAGTTCCTCAGCAACTGCGCCCCGGCATCCCCGGACTTTTCGGGGTGGAACTGCGTAGCCGACAACGGACCGTTCTCGACGGCCGCGAGGAAGCGGCTTCCGTGTTCGGCCCAGGTCAGCTTCGGCGGAGCGAGCCGCTCCGGGTCCGGCAGTTCCCACTTCTGCGCCGCGTACGAGTGCACGAAGTAGAAGCGGGTGTCGGGGTCCATGCCGGCGAACAACACCGAATCGGCGGGGGCTTCGACGGTATTCCATCCCATGTGCGGCAGCACCGGCGCGTCGAGACGCTCGACGGTGCCGGGCCATTCGCCGCAGCCCTCGGTCTCGATGCCGTGCTCGATACCGTCTTCGAAGAGGATCTGCATGCCGACGCAGATGCCGAGCACCGGCCTGCCACCTGCGAGCCGGGTGCCGATCATCTTCTCGCCACCGACGCTGCGAAGGCCCCGCATGCAGGCGTCGAATGCCCCGACGCCAGGGACGACGAGCCCGTCGGCGGCGAGCGCAACCTTGGGGTCGGAGGTGACCTCCACGTCCACACCGGTACGGGCGATCGCTCGCGTCGCGGAGTGCAGATTGCCGGAGCCGTAGTCGAGGACGGCGACCTTGGTTGTGCTCATGGCCTCGATTCTATGCGGCGGCACGAACAGCCCCGTGCGGTGGCAGGGTCCTCCCTATTCCGTGCCGGGCCGCTCGGTGACCTGTGGCACACCGGGACGCTCCGAGGGACCGGCGAGCCGAGCCAGGAGCGGAAGAACGGGGACGAGCACCGCTGCGATGGTGAACGCCGTCGGATATCCGGCGGCCGCGGCAATCGCACCGAGCGCGAAGGAGCCCGCGCCGGTACCGGCGTCGAAGCCGATGTTCCAGGCTGCACTGGCCGAACCGATGTGTTCTGAGCCCGCTCGGCGGAACGCGATGAGCAGCGCCTCGTTCTGCACGACACCGAACCCGAGCCCGAAGCACACCGCCGCCCCGATGAGAGCCACGGCGCCGGCCCGGCCGTCGGCGACGAGCGCGAACGGCACCATGGCGAGCGCGGCGAGTCCGAGCCCGACCGGAAGCATCCGGCCCGCACCGACCCGGTCCGCGACAGCCCCGGCGCCGAACCGGCCGACCAGCGTCGAACCGCTGAGTACAGCCAGTGCTGCCGCGACCGGGAGGTCGGCCACGGCGATGGCGAGCAGCGATGTCAGACCGCCGTATGCGATCGCGCCGGCGCCCACCGCCACGGTCGGGAGCAACAGCAGCACGAACGGCATGCGCGCCGGGCGCGGGCCCGTGCGCGCTTCGAGACGCGGCAGGCGCGCTGCGGCGATCAGTCCCGCCGACGACAGGATCGCGCCCAGCACGAACACCGGTGTGGTCGAGAACCGTTCGGACAGTGCGAGCCCCGTGGGCAGTCCGATCATCTGCGACGCGGCGATCGCGATACCGAGCATGCCGGTGGCACGCCCGAGCAGTCGGGCAGGCGCGAGTTCGCCCACCAGCGCGGCGGAGGCCACCGTGATCATCCCGAAGCCGATCCCCCGGATCGCAGAGATTCCCAGGGCAGCTGCGGGCTCCATGGACACGAGGAACAGCAAGGACGGCGGACCGAGGAACAGACAGCCCGCGACGAGGGTCGCGCGATGGCCGAACCTGCGGAGCAGCTTGGGCATCGCGATCTGGGTGAGCACCGTGGTGAACATGAACACCGCGGTCACCGAGCCCGCGACGGTATCGCTCCCGCCTTCTTCCGCGATCGCCCAGGGCACCACCGGAAGCAACAGTGAGAAACCCGCGAACGCTGCCGCGGATGTCGACCACGCCGCGACGAGTCCCCGGACTCCGAACAGCTTCGGGTTGTCCGTCACGCCGGATTCGGCCACGTCACATCAACCGGAGGACACCGGCGATCACTGCCAGCAGTCCCAGGGCGAAGAGGATGCCCGCGAAGAGGGTGTTGCGGGCCTTCCACATCGACCACGTGCCGCCCGCGAGGATCCCGGCGGCGATGAAGCACAGGTAGGTCAGTACGACATCCATACCGTCAGAGCGTTCCCTTGGTGGACGGCACGCCGGTGACGCGCGGATCGGGTTCGACCGCTTCGCGCAGCGCACGTGCGACTGCTTTGAACTCGGCCTCGGTGATGTGGTGCGGGTCGCGCCCGTACAGCACGCGCACATGCAGTGCGATCCGCGCGTGGAACGCGAACGATTCGAAGACGTGCTTGTTGATCACGGTGGCATAGGGCACGCCCGGGTAGCCACCGATCACCGAGTGCACCAGGTAATCCGGTTCGCCGGTGTGGACGAAGTACGGACGTCCCGACACGTCGACCGACGCGTGGGCGAGCGTTTCGTCCATCGGGATGAAGGAATCCCCGAAACGCCGGATACCGCGCTTGTCGCCGATGGCCTGGTGGAACGCCTGGCCCAGAACGATCGCGGTGTCTTCGACGGTGTGGTGCGCGTCGATCTCGACATCACCCTGCGCGTGGACCGTGAGGTCGAAGCTGCCGTGCTGGCCGAGCGCCGTGAGCATGTGGTCGTAGAACGGGATGCCCGTGGAGATGTCGGTGCGGCCGGTGCCGTCGAGGTTCAACTCGACGGTGATGGACGATTCCTTGGTGGTGCGTTCGACCTTCGCGATGCGGTCGCTCATCGGGTTGCCTCGATTTCCGTAGCGGCGAGTTTCTCACTGACCCGCAGCAACTCGTCGTTCTCGTGTGCCAGGCCGATCGTGGTGCGCAGATATCCGGGGATGCCGACGTCCCGGATCAGGACGCCCTCGTCGAGGTAGTGCTGCCAGGTGGTGGCCGAATCGGCGAAACGGCCGAAGAGGATGAAGTTGGCGTCGGACGGGATGACGTCGTATCCGAATCCGGCGAGTTCGGCTGCGACGCGGTCGCGCTCGGCGGACAGTTCCGCGACGGAGCCGAGGGTGTCGTCGGCGTGCCGCAATGCGGCGCGCGCTGCGGCCTGGGTGATCACCGACAGGTGGTACGGCAACCGGACCAGCAGCAGCGCGTCGATCATCGCGGGCGCGGCGGCGAGGTAACCGAGACGGCCACCGGCGAAAGCGAATGCCTTGCTCATGGTGCGCGAGACGACGACCTTGGCCGGGTACTCATCGATCAGCGCGACTGCGCTGGGCGCGCTCGAGAACTCCGCGTACGCCTCGTCGACGATCACGATGCCGGGAGCGGCGTCGAGGATCTCGCGGATGCTGTCGAGCGGGACGCTGTGCCCGGTCGGGTTGTTGGGGCTGGTAACGAACACCACGTCGGGACGCCGGTCGCGGATGGCGGCGACGGAGGCCTCGACATCGAGGGTGAAGTCGGAGCGGCGGTACGCAGGTACCCACTCGGTCTGGGTGCCGTCCGCGATGATCGGGTGCATCGAGTACGACGGCACGAATCCCATCGCGGACCGGCCCGGTCCACCGAACGCCTGCGAGAGCTGCTGCAGAATCTCGTTGGAACCGTTTGCAGCCCAGAGGTTTTCGACGCCCAGGGCGACACCGGTCTGCCGCGTGAGATACGCGGCGAGGTCGGCACGTAGCGCGACGGCGTCGCGATCGGGATACCGGTGCAGCTGTGTCGCGGCCTCGCGGACCGACTCGGCGACGTCGTCGACGAGAGCCTGCGTGGGCGGGTGCGGGTTTTCGTTGGTGTTGAGCTGCACGGGCACCGACAATTGCGGCGCGCCGTACGGCGACTTGCCGCGCAGGTTCTCGCGAAGCGGCAGGTCCTCGAGCGTGATGCGCGAGCCGGGAATCGACGGGCCGGTCACCGGAGTGCCTCGAATCGCAGCCGCACCGCTTCACCGTGCGCGGGCAGATCCTCGGCGTTCGCGAGGGTGATCACGTGGCCGGCGACGTCCTTCAGTGCGGACTCTGAGTATTCGACGACGTGGATGCCACGCAGGAAGGTCTGCACACTCAGTCCGGACTGATGCCGCGCGCAGCCCGCCGTAGGCAGCACGTGATTCGAGCCGGCGCAATAGTCGCCGAGCGAGACCGGCGCCCACGGGCCGACGAAGATCGCTCCCGCCGCGCGGACCCGGGCGGCGACAGCCGACGCGTTCTCCGTCTGGATCTCGAGGTGCTCGGCCGCGTAGGCGTTGACCACCGCCAGGCCCTGCTCGATGTCGTCGACCAGCACGATGCCCGACTGGCTTCCGGACAGCGCGGTGGTGACCCGCTCGCGGTGCTTGGTCAGCTCGAGTTGCGCGGCGAGCGCGGCATCGACGGCGTCGGCGAGTTCGGGGCTGGTGGTCACCAGGACGGAGGCGGCCATGACGTCGTGCTCGGCCTGGCTGATCAGATCGGCGGCCACATGCACGGCATCGGCTGTGTGATCGGCGAGGATCGCGATCTCGGTGGGGCCGGCTTCGGCGTCGATACCGACCACCGAGCGGCACAGCCGCTTGGCGGCGGTGACATAGATGTTTCCGGGGCCGGTGATCATGTCGACCGGGGCGAGTTCGGCGCCGTCGGTGTCGATGCCGCCGTAGGAGAGCAGTGCCACGCCCTGTGCACCCCCGACCGCCCAGACCTCGTCGACGCCGAGCAGCGCGGCGGCAGCGAGGATCGTCGGGTGCGGGAGGCCACCGAAGTTCTTCTGCGGCGGCGAGGCGATGACGAGGGACTCGACCTCCGCGGCCTGCGCGGGCACGACGTTCATCACCACCGACGAGGGGTACACGGCGTTGCCGCCGGGCACGTACAGGCCGACACGGTCGACCGGCACCCAGCGTTCGGTGACGGTGCCGCCGGGGACGACCTCGGTGACGGTGTCGGTGCGACGTTGCTCGGCGTGAACCTTGCGGGTCCGTTCGATGGCGACCTCGAGCGCGGCGCGCACAGCGGGGTCGAGTTCGGCGAGTGCGCGGTCGAGTTCGGCCTGGGGAACGCGCACCGAGGCGGGGCGCACGCCGTCGAACTTCTCGCAGTAGTCGAGGGCGGCGTCGGCTCCGCGCTCGCGGATGTCATCGACGACGGGACGGACCTGATGGAGCACCGCGTCCACGTCCACTCCGCCGCGGGGCAGCGCGCCCCTCAGCTCCGCGGTGGTGGGTGTACGACCACGCAGGTCGGTGCGGGCAAGCATGAGGTGTCCTCTCTCGCAGAACAGGGATCGACCCCCATTATCCGCGATGAACCGGAGTGGTCTGTCATCCACTCCCCGTAGCGGGCGTTGTGTGCCCTCGTCGACCATAGACCGACGGCACGCCCGGCGAATCCGTCTCGAAGTGCCGCGGGCGCGTCGCAGGCGCTCTACCGTGCGATACATGGCTGCCGCGTGGCGTGCTCGGATGTCCGTCGCACCCGTTCGCGCGGCACTGCGGGTGGTGCTCGTCACTCTCGTGGCGCTGACGGCAGCCGTGTCGGGCGGGCCTGCCCACGCCGACACCGACGCCTTTCTGTGGGGCGTGTCGAGTTCCGGTTTCCAGTCCGAGGGGTCGGGCCCCGACAGCAACTGGTCGCGGTACGCGGCGAGCGGGCGCCACGATCCGGTCGGCACCGCCGTGGACTTCCGGCATCGTTACCGGGAGGACATCGCACGCGCCGCCGGCCTGGGGGTCGGGGTGTACCGCATCTCTGTGGAGTGGGCGCGCATCCAGCCGGAACCGGAGCGGTGGGACGACACCGAACTCGCCTACTACGACGACGTGATCGCGACGATCCGCGCGCACGGCATGACTCCGATGATCACGCTCGACCACTGGGTGTACCCGGGCTGGACCGCCGACCGGGGCGGCTGGGCCCACCCGGGGACGGTCGACGCGTGGCTCGCCCACGCGGACACGGTGGCGGCACGCTACGCCGGACACGGCGCGCTGTGGGTGACCATCAACGAGCCCAGCGTCTACGTGTGGCACGAGGTGTCCAACGGTGCCCTCTCCCCCGGTGACGCACCGATGATGTTCGACCGTCTCGTCGACGCGCATCGCGGGGCCTACGAGACGATCCACCGGTACGACCCGCGGGCGCAGGTCACCTCGAACGCCGCCTATGTTCCCGGTGCGGCGCCCTACCTCGACACCTGGTTTCTCGATCGCGTCCGCGACCACCTCGACTTCGTCGGCGTCGACTACTACTACGGGGTGGCCCCCGGTAATCTCACCGCGATCCGTGCGGCCACCGGGGAGCCGGCATCGGTGACCCCGCATCCGCCTGGGATGTACGACGCACTGATGGACTACACCCGGCGCTTTCCCGGGATGCCTCTGTATGTCGTCGAAAACGGAATGGCGACCGCGGATGGTGCTCCCCGCCCGGACGGCTGGACCAGATCGCGGCACCTGCGCGAGCACGTGGACCAGATGATGCGTGCGGTCGACGACGCCGCACCGGTGTTCGGGTACAACTACTGGTCGATCACCGACAACTACGAATGGGGTTCGTACGAACCGCGTTTCGGCTTGTATTCGGTCGATGCCCGGACCGATCCCGCACTCGTCCGGCTGCCCACCGACGGGGTGGAGACCTACCGGAAGATCATCGCGGAGACCCGCGTCCGGTAACGGATCAGTGCCGTGCGGGATCGACGCCGAGCCGCGCGCACGCCGCCTGGTAGAGCGCGACCACCGCGGTACGCAAACCGCGACGGTCCGTGACCGGCTCGAGCCACGGGATCCGTACCGTCTGTTCCTGCCCGTCGATCACGATCACCCACACGCCGGCCTCGCTGCTCACGCCGGTCATCCGGGTGTGCGCCGCGCGCGGTTCGGCGAACGCCCGCACGATGAGCAGACTGTCGTCGGCGTGGTCGTCGTTCATATGAGCGGTTACCGCCGCCACCACATCGGGTTCGAATTCGGTCACGGGCGTCGAGCCTAGCCAACGACCCGCCGCCGTGGGTCTCACCGGCTGGGTCTCACCGGGCCTCGTCGAACGCACCCGTGGTGACGACGGCTTCGAGTGCGACGAGTTCGGCGTCGAGATGGTCGAGCAGGCACGGCAGATCCGGCACGGTGCGCCCACACGCCGTGAGCCCGAAGGCAATCTCGTCGTCGGTGCTCGTGCACGTGATGTTGAGAGCCTGACCGTCCACCGGAACCGACAGGGGATACAGCGCGTCGACGCGCGCGCCGTTCCAGTACAACGGCTCCTCGGGCCCGGGAACGTTGGAGACGATCACGTTGAACGGCGTCCACGGCACTGCCCGGTTGCCGGTCAGTACACCGACCGCGACGGGGGCGACACCGACTGCGCTCGTCGCGAGACGGCCGACCTTGCTCATTCCGCGCATCGCACGCTTGCCCTCGGTCATCGAGTTCCGTACCCGCTCGAGCCGGTGCGCCGGATCGGAGTGCCGGGTGCCGAGATCGCACATCAGGACAGCGATGTCGTTGCCGGACTCTTTGCTGCGCAAGGAGACCGGGACCATCGCGACAAGGGACTCGCCGGGAAGCGCGTCGCGCTCGAGAAGATAGGTCCGCAGCGCTCCCGAGGACAGCGCGAGCACCACGTCGTTGATCGTGCTGTCGGTGAGCTTTGCCACCAGCCGGAGACGCTCGAGCGGCCACGACCGGGCGGCGAACCGCCGCGAACCCGAGATCTGCTCGTTGAACATGGTGTGCGGTGCGCCGAGCGACAGCGGGCCCCCGCGGTCGTGAAGGGCACGATCGACCGTACCGACCAGCGCCGGAACCAGGGAGGCCGCGCCGGAGGCGACCGTCAGCGCCTCCGACACCACACCCCGGACGGCGCGCACGGCGTGGCCGGGAAAGCCGATGGCCGCAGCCATCGTCGAGCGTGCGGGCGGTGCCCCGTCGGTCGCTGCCCACGGCGCGGGCATCCCGACCTCGCTCGGATCGGCGCCGAGCGCGCGTCGCAGCAACCGCATCGCACCGATGCCGTCGGCCAAGGAGTGATGGATCTTGACGTAGAGCGCGTACCGACCGTCGGCCAGACCTTCGATGAGGTGCATCTCCCACAGCGGCCGGGTGCGATCGAGCAACGAGGCGTGCAGCCGGGAAACCAGTTCCCACAAGACCTCGGTCGTTCCCGGCTCGGGCAGGGCGTTGAACCGCACGTGGTACTCGATGTCGAATCTCGGATCTTCCTCCCACGCCCACTGTCCCAGGGTGGTCACCGACCGGACGGGCCGCTGGCGCCACAGTGGTGCTGCCGGATCGTCGCGGCGCAGCGCCTCGTCGAACCTCTCCCGCAGTTCGGTGGCATCGGAATTCTCCGGCGGCTGCAGCAGCAGAAGCCCACCGACGTGCATCGGATGGTCGGGCGATTCGCCGAGCAGGAACATCGAATCGGTCGGTGCCATGGGTAACCGCATCGTCAATCCCTCCGCCCCCGCTGACGAGAACTGTGCTCCGCGCGGGGCCACCCCACCCCGCGATCCGACATTGCTGGTACTCGAGATGAACAGTTGTACCCCAGATCGAGGGGCCCCGGCCTCGGAACGACGCAGTTCCGGGACTCGCCCGGGATCACCCCGGAGGCAATAGCACTGCACCGGAACTGCCGGTGCCGCAGAATGGGCGCCAGTCGTGACGAACGGAGAACTCGTGAGTCTTCGAACCTGGACCGGGCCGCTTCACGGCGGCATCGTCATCCTCGGTGGCGGTCTGAGCGGGCTCTCGCTCGCCGCGCATCTCGCAGCGACACGTCCTCGGCCGGGCCCGGTTCTGGTGGTCGACGACGCCGCCCGCGACATCACCGCCGCCTCGTGGGCGTCGTGGACGCGACGCACCGCCCTGCTCGACTCCGCGGCCACCGAGACGTTCGATCGGATGCGCGTGTATGCGGGCGGGCACGACCGGACCCTCGCGCTCGGACACTATCGCTACCGCGTGGTGCACGGTGCAGCGCTGGTGGCGGCAGTTCGTCGCCACACCGATCCGGTGCCGGACGTGGGATCGGTGACCGGGCACGTCGTCGACGTCGACGATGCCGACCGGCCTCTGGTGACACTCGACGACGGGCGAGAACTACGGCCCGACTGGGTGTTCGACGCGCGCGGTCCGGTGGCGGTCGATTCCCGCGCCGATGCCGCCCTGGACTTCCTCGGGGTGCCTGTTCGGGCGGAGGACCCGCTGTTCGACCCCCACGTGCCGTTGCTGTTCGACTTCCGCACGGATCAGACCGATCGGGCGTCCTTCGTCTACGTGCTCCCGACCGACGCCCATCACGCGCTCGTCGAGCACACCTGCTTTCTCGATCCTGCTAACCCGGGCGTGCCCGCCGATGTGCACCTCGCGGCGTTGCGCGTCTATTTCTCCGAGGTCCTCGGAGTTGCGGAGAGCGCCTACGAGTTCGGCGCGTCGGAGCAGGCGCGGTTACCGCTGGTGGCGCAGCCCGCGGAGCGCAGCGACGGGCACATCGTCCGGATCGGAGCCGCTGCGGGGTTGCTCAAAGCGAGCAGCGGCTATGCGTACGAGCAGATCCAACGCGACTGCGAAGCGATCGCGTCGTCGTTCGCACAGCACGGACACCCGTTCGATCTTCCCAAGCGCCACAGCCGTTTCGAACGCTACGACCGCGCATTGCTCGCGGCCGTTGTCGAACGTCCAGGTTTCCTCGAGGACATGTTCGCCGCGCTGTTCGCGCGGACGTCGGCAGAGCCCGTGCTGCGCTTCCTCGACGAGGACACCTCCCTGCGCGACGAAGCGCGGTTGTTCGCCTCACTTCCCGCGGGACCACTGATCCGGGCGATGACCGGACGCTGACACCTACATGTCGAGGCCGAGATCGAGCACCGTCACCGAATGGGTGAGCGCACCGACCGCGAGGAAATCGACTCCGGTGCGGGCGTACTCCGCGGCGACCTCGAGCGACAGGCCTCCCGACGACTCGAGCCGGGTCTGCGGGGAGTAGGTGTTGCGCCGTTGCACCGCGATCTGTGTCTGCCACAGCGGAAAGTTGTCCAGGAGGATCAATTCGACATTCTCGGCGAGCACCTCGTCGAACTGCTCGAGTGTGTCGACCTCGACCTCACACGGGACGCCGGGCGCGTGCGCACGGACCGCACGCAACGCGGCGAGCACCGACCCGGCGGCCGCGACGTGGTTGTCCTTGATGAGGGCCTCGTCGCCGAGACCCATGCGGTGATTGACTCCACCGCCGACGCGCACCGCGTACTTCTGCAATGCGCGAAGCCCGGGCAGCGTCTTGCGACTGTCGCGGATCTTCGCCTCGGTGCCCTGCACCGCGTCGACCCAATGCGACGTGGCGGTCGCGATGCCCGACAGGTGGCACAGAATGTTGAGCATCGTCCGTTCCGCGGTGAGCAAACCGCGCGTCGGTGCGTCGACGGTGAGCACGGCCTCGCCGGGCACGACGCGGTGGCCGTCTTCGGCCCGGTCGACCACACGATAGTGATCCGGTCCGATCACCTGATCGAGGACGAGGAGTCCGACGTCGAGTCCGGCGACGGTCCCGGCCTGCCGGGCCACGACCGACGCGGTGGTGGTCGCGTCTGCGGGCACGGTGGCGTCCGAGGTGATGTCGGGTCCGTAGCGCAGGTCCTCGTCGAGGGCGCGCACGACCAGCGCGCGGGTCTCGTCGAGATCGAGGCCGGCGGGCAGGGCGGTGGCCATGTCAGTTCGCTCCTGTCAGTTGCGGGGTGGTGACGACGGTGTCGCCATCGATGCCGAGACGCATTTCGATGCTGTGTGCCCCGGCGGGGTCGGACTCGGGGTGGTCGCTGCGGGTATGACACCCGCGTGACTCGGTGCGCCGCTCCGCCGCGGCGACGAGTGCCCGCGCGGTGACGGTGAGCGCAGCGTCTTCGACCAGCGGCACGTCGATGCACGTGCTGTTCGGGGCCGCACCGAGCGTGGCCGACGCCGCCGCGAGTCCGTCTGCATCGCGGACCACCGACGCGTGCCGCGTCATCAACTGTTGCAGCGTGTCCCGGTCGAGCCGGGGAAGGACGGGCGGCGACGCGTCGGTCGCTTCGACGCGCAGACCGGCGCGTTCCACAGCGGCGGCGATGCCGGCGCGTTCGCCGAGCACCAGCCCTTCCAGGAGGCTGTTGGAAGCAAGGCGGTTTGCCCCGTGCAGCCCGGTGCGGGCGACTTCCCCGGCCGCGTACAGCCCCGGAATCCGGGTGCGTCCGTGGATGTCGGTGACGACGCCACCACACGAGTAGTGCGCGGCCGGAGCGACCGGTAGCAGGTCGTGGGCAGGATCGAGTCCCGCGTCGGCGCACAGGGCTGTGATGGTCGGGAACCGCCTCGCGAAACCGTCGAGGTGACGCGCGTCGAGGAAGACGTGATCCTCACCCAGGTCCGCCAGGCGACCCGCGATCGCGCGGGAGACCACGTCACGAGGTGCCAGGTCGCCGAGCGGATGGACACCGTCGGTGACCGATCCGCCCCGAGAATCGACGAGGCGAGCACCCTCCCCCCGGACCGCCTCGCTGATGAGCGGTCGCCGTCCTACGCCACCAGCGGCGAACAGCACCGTGGGGTGGAACTGGACGAACTCGAGATCGGCGATCCCTGCCCCTGCCCCGAAGGCGAGCGCGACGCCGTCGGCGGTCGCCCCGGGCGGGTTGGTGCTGCACGCGTACAGCTGTCCCAGCCCGCCGGTGGCGAGCAGCACCGCGGGAGCGTGGACGACACCGGCGCCGCGCTCGTCGAACACCAGCACGCCGGTCACGCCGGCATCGTCGGTGAGGATCCGTGCTGCGGCGGCACCGAACAGCACGGGCAGACCCGCGGCATTGAGCGCCCGCTGGATTTCGGCGCCGGTCGCGTCGCCGCCGGCATGGATGATGCGGCGGATGCTGTGCCCGCCTTCCCGGGTGCGGGCGACGTCGCCGTCCCGGCCGGTGTCGAACACCGCGCCGAGGTCGCGGAGTGCGGCGACCGCGTCGGGACCCGCCGACACGATCGATCGCACGGCATCGTCGTCGCACAGCCCGCCACCGGCCGCGAGGGTGTCGGCGACGTGCGCGTCGACGGTGTCACCGTGCGGCGCGACCACGGCGATACCGCCCTGCGCGTACTGGGTGGAGGTGTCGGTGGGCCCACCCTTGCTCACGGTGAGCACCCGCATCCCGCGCCGGGACGCGGCCCGCGCGGCGGTGAGGCCGGCGACCCCACCGCCGATCACGACGAGGTCGGTGTGGTCTTCCCACACCACCGCGTTCGTGCGGGTCGTCACTCGCCGCTGCCCGGGTTTCCGATGGCGATCATTCGCTGCACCGACAGGCGGGCCCGCTCGGCGACGTCGGGGGCGACGTGCACCTCGTCCTTGCCTTCCTGGAGGCAGCGCAGCAGGGCGGCGGGCGTGATCATCTTCATGTAGGGGCAGGATGCGCGATCGTTGACCGCCTGGAAGTCGATGCCCGGTGCTGCCTTACGGAGTTGGTGCAGCATGCCCACCTCGGTGGCGACGAGAACCTGCTTGGCGCCGGTTGCGCGGGCCGCGTCGATCATGCCGCCGGTCGAGAGGATCTTGACCTTGTCCTCGGGGACGAAGCCTTCCCCCGCGAGGTAGAGCGCCGATGTCGCGCAGCCGCACTCGGGGTGGACGAACAGGTCGGCGTCGGGATGTGCCTTGGCCTTGGCGGTGAGTTCGTCACCGTTGATGCCCGCGTGTACGTGGCACTCGCCGGCCCAGATGTGGATGTTGTCGCGTCCGGTGACGCGCTTGACGTGTGCGCCGAGGAACTGGTCGGGCAGGAACAGCACTTCGCGGTCGGGGTCGATGGACGCGACCACGTCGACCGCGTTGGACGACGTGCAGCAGATGTCGGTCAGGCCTTTGACCTCCGCAGTCGTGTTGACGTAGGAGACGACCACGGCGTCCGGGTGTTCGGCCTTCCACTCGCGGAGTTGGTCGGCGTCGATGGAGTCGGCCAGTGAGCAGCCCGCGCGTTCGTCGGGGATCAGGACCGTTTTGTCCGGGCTGAGGATCTTGGCGGTCTCCGCCATGAAGTGGACGCCGCAGAAGATGATGGTGCCTTCCTCGGCCTCCGCGGCGATGCGCGAGAGGGCGAGTGAGTCGCCGACGTGGTCTGCGACGTCCTGGATGGCGGGCAGCTGATAGTTGTGTGCCAGCACCGTCGCGTTGCGCGCCCGGGCCAGCCGGCGGACCTCGTCGGCCCATTCCGGCGTTGCCTCGATGCCCGTGTAACCACCGGGGCCGTCGACGATAGCGGCGGCGCCCGCCCACTCGGTCGTGGTCATGGCCTTGCTCCTTCGGGAAGGGGACTCCGGGCGGGCTGCGCCCGGATTTCCGCTTTCAGGGGTTTTCGACTTAGAATCGAAAACATGCCACATAGTAACACTCGTCACGAAGTGCTCATCGTGGTGTTCCAGGTTCGCACGTTCCCGCCCTCGTCACGGAACCCGGGCGGCGAACCCGAACTCGGGGTCCTGCTGTGGCAACGCGCCCTCGATCCCGAAGCCGGAACATGGTCGCTGCCGGGAGGCACGCTCCGCGACGACGAGGACCTCACCTCGTCCGCGCGCCGCCAGCTTGCCGAGAAGGTCGACGTGCGCGAGGTCGCCCACCTCGAGCAGTTGTCGGTGTACTCCGATCCCCACCGCGTGCCCGGCGAACGCACCCTCGCGTCGACGTTCCTGGGGCTGGTTCCGATCACGTCCGACCCGCAGCTACCGGCGGACACGTCGTGGCATCCCGTCTCCCAGCTGCCCGCAATGTCGTTCGACCACGGCCGGATGGTCGGCAATGCGCGGACCCGCCTGGCGGCGAAACTCTCCTACACCAACATCGCGTACGGACTTGCGCCCGCAGAGTTCTCGATGTCGACCTTGCGCGACATCTACTGTGCCGCATTGGGTTACCAGGTGGATGCGACGAATCTGCAGCGCGTACTGGCCCGGCGCCGCGTGCTGACGGCGACCGGGAACACCGCACCGCCCGGCCCCGCCGGTGGCCGGCCGCCCGCGCTGTACCGGTTCACCGAATCGCGGCTGCGCGTGACCGACGAATTCGCCGCGTTGCGTCCGCCCAGCTGACGACCCGAACCTCCGCAGCGCCCGCCTCGATCGAACACGGGTACGGCGAGGTGTGGCTAGGGTGCGCACGTACTCGACATCGGCCTACCCAGGAGCATCGTGACCACGATCGGCAATTCCCGGCTCGACATCTTCCCTCTCGCCCTCGGCGGCAACACCTTCGGCTGGACAGCCGACGAAACGGCATCCTTCGAGATCCTCGACGCCTTTCGCGCCGCGGGAGGCAACCTCATCGATACCGCGGACTCCTACTCCGCCTTCGCGCCCGGCAACTCCGGTGGCGAATCCGAGACGATCCTCGGCAACTGGGCTGCAGCGCGCGCCAACCGCGACGAGGTGATGATCGCAACCAAGGTCGGGCACCATCCCGAACACCGCGGACTCGCCCCGGCGAACATCCGCGCCGCCGCCGACGCGTCGCTGAAGCGGTTGCAGTCCGACCACATCGACTTGTACTACGCGCATTCCGACGACCCCGACACCCCACTCGCCGAGACCGTGGCCGCGTTCGACGAACTCGTCCGCGACGGCAAGGTGCGCTATGTGGGCCTGTCCAACTTCTCCCCCGCCCGGGTCTCCGAATGGCTCGAGATCGCGGACGCGCACGGGTTCGACGCTCCCGTGTCGCTGCAACCGCACTACAACCTCGTCCACCGCGCGGAGTACGAGACCGGGTACGCCCCTATCGCCCTCGAACACAACTTGGGCGTTCTGCCCTACTACTCTCTCGCATCCGGGTTCCTGACCGGAAAATACCGGTCGCAGGACGACGTCACCGGCCGGGTCCGCGAGCGGATGGCCTCGCGGTACCTCACCGACGCCGGCCTCGCCGTGGTCGACGCGCTCGGTGAGATCGCAACCGCCCACGCCGTCGAGATCTCCACGGTCGCGCTGGCCTGGCTGCTCACCCGCCCCGGCGTCGTCGCCCCGCTCGCCAGTGTCAGCCGGATCGAGCAGTTACCGGCATTGCTCGAAGCCACACGTCTCACGCTCACCGACCTCGAACGCGACCGTCTCACCGCGCTGTCGAACGCTGTCGCGGCGTAGGGGGTTCGACACCGGGGTGGTGGTGGGCGCGGGTCCACCACCACCCTCGTCGGTTGCTGCGGAGTTCGGAGTCCGCGTGTCTCCCGCGCGGGCCTCCCGGACCCGCCCGAGAAGCAGCAGACCTACAGTGCCGACGGCCGTCACGACCATCGCGACCGGTGCCAACGCACCGGTACTCGAACCGGCCACCAGGCTTCCGAGTGCAGCCCCCGCGGCGACGCCGAGGTTGAGAAGGGTGATCGCCACCGCTCCAGCGAGGGAACGGAACTGCGCTGACGCGAGCCGGACGACGCGGACTTGGAATACGGGTGGAAGCAAGCCGATAGCAGTCCCCCACACCACGATCGCGGTCACGAAAACCACAGGCATCGTGGGTGCGATCGTCAACAAGGCGAACGCGGCGAACATCGCCAGAGCGACCGCGGGCAGGGTCGCTCTCGGCCAGCGATCCGAGAGCCAGGCCGACAGCGCCAAACCGACCGCCCCGGCCGCGCCGAACAATGCGAGGAACCACGCGAGCGCAGTGGATTGGTACTGCGCGACCTCGGTGACCACCAGCGACACGAAGGTGAACACCACGAAGTGTCCGACCAGTACGACCGCCCCGGCCAGTGCGGTCCCGACGGAGGGAATGGCACTGCGATCCCATCGTGCCGCCGTGGCACCATCGGCTGTGACCGCCGACCCGCCGGTATCGGCGAGGATCGGCACGAGGGCAATGGCGATGACGGCGAGAACCACCGACGCTCCTGCGAATATTGCACGCCACCCGACCACGTCCGCGAGCGCAGTTCCGAGGGGCAGCCCGACGAACCCTGCGATCGTGGGCCCGGCCAGCACGATTGCCATCGCACGGCCGACGCGCTCGGACGCAACGATGTCGGAGACATACACGACGATTACCGCCACCAACACACCGTGTCCGGCTGCAGCGATCACTCGTCCGAGCAAAGCGATCTCGAACGTCGGCGCGAATGCCGTGGCCGCCCCCGCCACCGCGACCACACCGAGCGCGGTGGGGATCAACCGCGCCCGGCGAGCCTTTCTGGTGATCCGGACGAGTGGGATACCGGTAACCACGATCGTGAGTGCCCACGCCGTGACCAACGTTCCCACCACGGCCGGATCGACCCCCAGGCCGCGACCGATCTGCGGGAGAAGCCCCGAAGGAAGCATCTCCATGGTCACCGTTGCGAATGCTGCGCAGGCCAATGCGATCAACTTCGGCCACGGAAGTGCGGCATCGCTCTGCGCAATCACCGAAGTGGATTCGTTCGTCGTGCTTTCGGATGTGTTCGATCCGTCGATGTCGGTCATGGCCCGACGCTAAACTTTGACATCAGTGTGAAGGTCAAGCCCGAAATCGAGGGAACCTATGCGGATCGGCGACCTGTCCCGGCAAACCGGACTCAGCTCCCGGATGCTGCGCTACTACGAGCAGGAGGGTCTGCTCCACCCGACGAGGAGCGCGAACGGCTACCGCGAGTACACCGAGGACGATGTCGATCGCGCGAAGTGGATTCGCGACCTCGTCACGTCTGGTGTACCCACTCGTCTGATCTCGATCGTCATCGACCAACGCGACGACCGGGAAGGCAGGTGGACGAGCAACTGCGATCGAGTCTTCGCAGAACGGTTGAGCACCGAAATCGAGGACCTCGACCGCCGCATCGCCTGCTTCACTCGCAGTCGGCATGCACTCGACGACCTGTTGCGCATCACCCGGTCGGAGATTCGGTCCGCACAGGCAGATGCCTGAGCAGTCCTGATCGCTGCACCGCCGGATTCGGGAGCGGATGGCGAACGCTACTTCACAGCTGCCGGTACCCCCGAGCCGGTCGGCTCGGGGGTACCGGGTCAGGCGACGGTTGCTAGTCGCCGAGCCTCTCGTCTGCGTAGACGACCATCGCGTCTCGCTGATACTCGGCCAGGCCCTCGGCGATCTTCTCGTAGTTCGCCTTGAACCGCTCGTCGTCCACGTACATCTGCCCCAGGCACTTGTACGCGTCCCGGTTCGGGGTCCACATGCGGCATATGCCCTGGTACTGCGTGTGGATTTCCGCTTGCACGGCCGCGTCCCCGACCTGGGTTCCGGCGGCCATGAACTCCGCCATACGGATCATCGCCGCGGTGACCTCACGCTGCATACTCTCGACGTCGTCGGTGGTCAGCGTGGCGGTCTTGCGGCGAGACTGCTCGAACTCCTCCGGCCAGCGCTCGCGGGCCTCGTCGTCGTACTGCTTGTAATCGAAGCCCTCGAACAAGTTCTCCGGGCGGTTGATCTTTCCGGTCATTGCCGTTGTCCCTTCGATTTCGGCGATGGTGCGCGCCACCGTGTCGGCCATCCGTGCCAGTCGGTTCCGTTCCGTCAGCAGGCGGTCGTGCTGCCGTTTGAGGGCGGCGAGCGTGTCCGGCTCGGAGTCGACCGCTTGTGCGATCTCGGCGAGACTCAGGCCGAGTTCACGCAGTACGAGAATCTGCTGCAGGCGCAGCAGTTGCTCCTCCTCGTAGTAGCGGTAGCCGTTGGCGCCTACATAGGCAGGCTCGAGCAGTCCGATGTCGTCGTAATGCCGAAGAGTGCGGGCGGTGACTCCCGACATCCTCGCCACATCCGCGATCGACCAGCTCATATCCGTTCCCATCGTTCCGCGAGACCGGTCGGTCCGGTCTCGGCTCCGACCGTAGAAGTTGCCGTAGCGAGAAGGTCAAGCGAGAAAACATGCACTCTTCGCCCGGCGAGCGAGTGCCGTCCGGCAGGTCCGAGGCACGCGGACCGGGCCACGGTCGACGGCGCTGCAAGGCCGCGACCGACACACCGCTGCGAACTCAGCCGAGTCGTCGCGCGCGCAGCACCGAGTCGCGGACGGTGATCTCCTCGCCGGTGTGCGGGTGGGTGGCCGTGCGGGATCGGGCCTCGCAGAGTTCGATCTCCCACTTGCCGTCCTCGAGGGCCGGCACGAGCGATTCGGGGGTGAAGAGGAACGAGTGGTGGCCGTGCCGGAGCCCGGTGGCCATGTCGTCGGGATGGTGGCCCACGACGAGCAGGGTGCCGCCGGGGGCGACCGCGGAGCCGAGGCGCCGGGTGAGGTCGACCATCCCGCCGTCGGGCAGGTGCATGAACTGCGACGAGACCAGGTCCCAGCGTTCCTCACCGGGCTCCCAGCTGCGGATGTCTGCCTGGCGAGTCGAGACGCGGTCCCCGACTCCGGCCTGGGCTGCGTGCGCGGCGGTCTTGTCCAATGCCGCGGCGGCGAAGTCGAGGGCGGTCACCGACCAGCCGCGGCCGGCCAGCCAGATCGCGTCGGCACCCTCGCCGCAGCCCACGTCGAGTGCCCGCCCGGGCTCGAGAGCGGATGCCTCGGCCTCGAGTTGCGGGTTGACGTTTCCGCTCCAGACGCGATCCCCGGAGTAGCGATCCTCCCACGCGGGTTGCTCGAACATCTCGGCCCTGCGCGCGGCGACCGCACGGTCGGCGTCCTCGGCCGCCAGGTCCGCATTGATGAAGGCTCCCACCCGATTTCCGTGTGCGGCCGAGCCGATCAGGGTCATGCTGATGTCGGTCGCGTTGCCGGCTGCGTAGAGACCGGAAACAGTGGTTGCTCCCATCGCGTCGACCGCGATCACGGTGCCCATCGGCACCCCACCGAACTCGACCTGCTGCGGCTCCAGCCCCAGAGACCCGAGGAACTCGAGACGTACCTGCGGCCGCGTGCCCACCACGATCGCCTCCCGTTCGAGGACCGAGCCGTCGGCGAGCCGCAACCCCACCAGACGGTCACCGTCGGTGACGACCTCCTGCGGAGTGCCGTGCTCGATCCGCACACCGATGGCGGCCATCCGTTCCACATCGTCGGGCGGCAGTTCCACCCCGTCGGCGACGATGATCACGACGTCGTCGGTCAGTTGACGGAAGAGCAGACCCTGATGTCCTGCCATTGGACTGGTCGCCAGCACCGCAATCGCTCGATCGCGCACCTCCCAGCCGTGGCAGTAGGGGCAGTGCAGCACGTCGCGGCCCCACCGTGCGGCCAGTCCGGGAACGTCGGGCAACTCGTCCACCGCACCGGTCGCGATCAGCACGCGCCGCGCCACGACCTGGCGTCCGTTTCCGGTGCCCACGGCGAAGCCGTGCTCGGTGCGGGTCACGGCTTCTACCCGATCGCCGGTGACTTCGACGCCGTACGCTTCCACCTCGCCTCTGCCGTCGGCCAGCAGGCCGAACGGAGCGACCCCTTCCCGGCCGAGGTAGTTGTGCGCGTGCTCGGCGGGGGCATTGCGGGGTTCTCCGGCGTCGATCACCAACACTCGGCGACGGGACCGGCCCAGCGCCATCGCGCCGCTCAGGCCGGCAGCGCCGCCGCCGATGATCACCACATCGAAGTTCTCGTTATCGGTCATGTTCCGAGGGTGCAGTCCCGAGCCGAGAATTGGCAAACATTCTTGCCGGTGCAGCAAACGATTCGGGCATACTGGATGCTATGGCAGACGAAGACGTACTGAAGGGCGTGGGGCCGAGACTTCGACAACTCAGGCTCGAGCGGGAGGCCACCCTCGGCGACCTCGCGTCAGAGACCGGCATCTCCGTCAGCACCCTCTCCCGACTGGAATCGGGACAGCGCAAGCCGACCCTCGAACTTCTGCTGCCGCTGGCCCGCGCCTACCGCGTCGCACTCGACGAACTCGTCGACGCCCCGGAAACCGGTGACCCCAGAATCCGGCCGAAGGCGGTGACCCGGCACGGCCGGACCTTCCTTTCACTGACCCGGCGTCCCGGCGGCCTTCAGTCCTTCAAGATGGTGCTGCCGACGGTCGATGACGTGACTCAACCGACGTTGCAGACGCACGAGGGTTACGAGTGGCTCTACGTGCTCAGTGGACGGCTGCGCCTGATCCTGGGTACCCGCGACATGGTGCTCGCGCCGGGTGAGGTCGTCGAATTCGACACGCGCACGCCGCACTGGATCGGCAATCCCGGCCCCACCGCATGCGAAGCGTTGGCGATCTTCGGTCCCCAAGGGGAACGGATGCACGTGCGTTCGTGAACGGCCCGAGTGCGGCATGTCACCCTCGACTCGGGACAGCAGATCCGGGCGCCACCCGCTCCGCAACCAGGCCATGGCGGGCATCCGGTACTCGTCGATTCCCTTGTACGCCGCGATCTCGGCAGGAAGTTCCTCGACGATGTCGGCAAGTTGTTCCGCCCACGCGGGGTAGTCGGCGATCTCCGCCAGCGGAACCATGTAGGTGCGGATGTCGAATACGATCGCGCCCGTCAACGGAAGCCTGATGAGGTGCTCGAGCTCGATACGCAGCTGGATCCGGCCCCAGTCCCGGTCGGCGATCAGCCGGGGCATGTCGTCCATCCACTCCGGCATCGTCTCGAGACTGGTATCGCGGCGCCGCGATCCCACGGCCGAAAACGTCCAGTTCACGCGTCGGTACGGCCGATCGCTCGTGAGGCTCCGAAGAAACTGTTCGGCGCGGTCGGTGACACCGTCACGTGTCAGTCCCGGTACAGGTCTGTGGATCTCGTGCATGTTCATGCCGATGTCGAACTTCACCGACCAGTCGGCCGACGACGTCACCACCGCCGCGTCGAACCACAGGCGGTCGTCGCGTTCGGTGACGAGTAGAACGTCGTCAGGGACCTGGCACCCGGCGAACAACATTGGGTGCTCGGGCAAGGTAGTCGCGTCACCGAACACGAAGCGCTGATCGATTCCCAGAAGTCGGTTACGCCACCGATAGCTTCCGCCCTCGTCCTCGAGGTGCATCACCTCGGGATACGACGCCGCAAGTTCGCGGAAGCAGAACATCATCAGGTCCCACGCCGCAGGGGTCATGTGGGGCAGGATCTGGAAGCGCCCCGGGTCCGCTTCGAGCACGGAGCGGCGCAACGCCATCATCTCGACGTAATCCGGTCCGAGGTCGAATACGTGCGCACCCCAGGTGCCGGCGAGTGTTTGCACCGGCCGACGAGCCGGTTCGACGTTCACGCCGTAGCGGAACGTCCTGTCGCCGTCGGGGAATGGCCAGGGCAGGGAGGGCAGGTCGCTGGTGACAGTCACGGTCGCTCCATTTCCGAGAGATCCGATCGAGAGATCGAGTCAGGCAACGGCACCGAGGTAGGTGCCGTGGTGGGATGACAGATGTGGGCGGATCTCGAGGCCGATCCCGCACGCACAGCAGACGACGCGGTCCCCCGGCACAGCATCGACACGGTGCGTGGTGTCGCAGTGCGGGCAGAAGACCGCCACCGTTGTGGACTCGGTGATGTGGGTGACCGTTTCGCACGGAAGCGCTCCGGCGCGGCGAGCTGCTGCGGTCAGCGCCATCGCGTCCGGTGCGGGTCCGGCAATCATCACGCGACCACCGACGCGAAGATTCTCGACGAGGACCTCCGCGTGCGCGAGGGCCGGGTCGTCCACCACCGTGAAGTCTTTGCCCCGGATTACGGCGTCCGATGACCATTGCCGGACAGCCTTTTCCGCAGCAGCGCACTGGCCCGCCCTGAAGATCAGGAAGCTTCGGCCGGTGAGGTCGATTTCGGGGAGGGGTCCGTCCCGGAATCCGGAGATTCTCACGGCCGCACCCCCGCGTACTCCGTCAGCCAGCGCATGCCCGGCCCCCGGGTTCGCGCAATGCCCTTGTACTCGGCCATGTCGTCGGGCAGTTCCTCGAGCACCCGGTACAGGCGGCCGGCCCATTCGGGTACCAGCGCAATGTCCTCGAACGGGAGCAGGTGCGTGCGGATCAGGAACATGATTGTCCCCGACACACCGAGCCGGACGAGGTGCTGCACCTCCACACGTAGATTCAGCCTGCGTCCCACCTGCTCGAGTGGCCCGTCACCGAGCGTGCGACGGTCGCGACCCCACACCGGGTAGGTCTCGGTGGACTGGTCCAGCCGCCGGTCGACGCTCAGCGACCAGTTCGTGCGTCGATACCGTTGTCCCGCTTCGAGTCCCATGAGGAATTGTTGCGCGCGGGGAATCACGCCCTCGGCGTGGACGCGCGGAACCGGCCCGTGGATTTGCAGGAAACTCATGCCGACGTCGAAACGCAGCGACCAGTCGGCAGCGAACGTCACCAGACCGGCGTCGCCCCACAATTCGCCGTTCCGTTGATCGAGCAGCACGACATCTTCCTGGATGTGCCGGCCGATGTAGCGCAACGGCGGTTCCGGAAGAGTGGTGCGTTCACCGAATACGAAGGCCTGCTCGACGTCGAGCGCCCGGTTGCACCAGCGCCACAACTTGCCGTCGCGCGCGAGGGAGAACGTCTGGGGGTACGCGTCATCGAGCATCTTCATCAACGTGAGCATCGCGTCCCACTGGGCGATCTCCATGTGCGGCAATGCCTGGAACCGCGTTGGGTCCATGTCGAGGATGCGGTCACGTTCGGCGAGGTCGTCGAGGTAGAAGCCGTCGATGTCGACGGGGTGCTCCCCCCACCCTCCTGCCCGCGTGGTCACCGGGGTACCGGCGGGTTCGACGTTGGTGGTGTAACGGTAGGTGTCGTGCGGAAAGGGAAAGGGGAACCGCACAATCCGCTCCGGAAGAATCCCGATGCCTGCTATCGCGCTCACAGGTCCAGCTCCAATCGATCACCGCGAGCACGGGAAACACACGGCATCATGCAGTCGCCGGCGGCCTTCTCGGCTTCGCTCAGGTACAGGTCACGGTGGTCGACACCGCCGCCTCTCACCGGTAGACGGCATTCGCCGCACACTCCCTGACGGCAGAGGCTGGGTACCGCCACTCCTTCCGATTCGAGAGCTTCGAGGAGGCTGACTCCCGAATCGACGGGGACGTCGACTCCGGTGCGGCGCAAGTGGGCAGTGAACGGCGTACCCGGGTCGAGCTCGCCGACACCGAAGTGCTCGTAGTGCAGGCGCGCGTCGGGCCATCCTGCGTGGCGGGCCCGGCCGGTGAGCGCATCGATGAGGCCGGACGGGCCGCATACGTACAGGTGGGTGCCGAGCGGCTGGTCGAGCAGCGCAGGTTCCATGTGCGACCAGAAGGCGTCCGCCGTGTTGTAGGTGCGCAGCCGGTCGCGACAGAGTTCGCGCAGGTTCTCGAGGTGCGGTCCGTCGCCGTCGCGGAAGATGTAGTGCACCTCGAAGGACCGTCCCCATTGCCGCGCGGCGCGCGCGTGCGACAGGATCGGTGTCACACCGATACCGCCTGCGACGAGCACGTGGTGTCGCGCGGTGAGGACAGGAGCGAAGGCGCTGCGCGGCATCCCCGCCCGTACCACCTGCCCGACCTCGAGCTCGTGAACCCATCGTGATCCGCCCCGGCCGTGCTCGTCGAGGCGTACAGAGATCGAGTAGTGGTCGGGCTCGAACTCGGGTCCTGTCAGCGAATACGCGTTGCGGCGTGGGCGTCCGTCGGCGTCGGTGCCACACCAGAGCACCAGGTGGCTACCCGGGGTGAACGACGGCAGGGTGCGTCTTGCTGGGTCGGTGAAGCGCACGTGCCGGACCCCCTGAGTAAGGGATGCGACCTCTGCAACGGTGAGCGCGAGGCTCGTCTCGTCGATCGAAGGTCGGACTTCGGTCCGTGCTGCCAGTGCCATCAGCGCTCCTCCGCATCGAACATGTAACCCAGATACGCGCCGTGATGACGCGACACGTGGTGATAGACAACCAGTTCCACCGCGCAGTTCGGGCAGGTGGTGACCTGTCCGATCCCGGCCGAGGCGAGGTGGGTGGAGTGGCAGTGCGGGCAATACACGGTGCGTGCTTCGCGGCCGATTGTGATCGGCAGGATCTCGTCATCGAGCAGTCCCGCGGCTACAGCCTCCGCGCGGGCGGAGAGTATCGGCGCCTCTTCACCGACGAGCACGAGTCGGAATCCGACCCGCGCCGCCGCGAGCCGGCGGCGGAGTGTATCCGCCGACGCGTCGTTCCAGTTCGTCGATAGCCGTAACCAGTCCACTCGGCGACCGGGGAAGGTGGGCAGAACTTTTCGCGCATGCTCGGTTGCCGCGTCGCCGAAGGACAGGATGGTCACGGTCCGCCCGCCTTCGGCGATGTGCTGCTCCTCGTACCAGCGCGGCACGCTGGTGGTTTCCATACACACGCTCATGACGTATCCCTACGGCGCGAAGGTGCGCTGGCCGACGTAGAAGGCCAGTGCGCCGTCCGGGGTTGTGAAGCGAATCCGGGAGCCCTTCGGGAAGAAGATCGCGTCCTTGGCGCGTGCGGTGGCCACCTGCCCGGTGTCGAGGTTCTCGAGCCGGAACTCTCCTTCCAGCACAACCTTCATCTCGTCGTATTCGTACAGGTAGTCGAGCGGTGCATCGGTGGGCTTCAGGGCGAAGTACCCGGCGGCCATGTCCGACCCTCCAGGGTTCGGGTAGACGTCCTCGATGTATCCCTTTGTGCCGGGAAACTCGTCGTTGGACATCTGCGGCAGCGACTTCCAGAAGTCTGCTGTGACCAGAAAGGGCGGCGTGGTGCGCGTTTCGACCATGAGGAGTCCTTCGAACGAGGCCGGTGGGCCGGCCGTGTCGGGAGAAGAGCGCCGATCGCTGGCGTGAAACACACGATAGTGGCGAGAAACGATATGGCGGTTTCATCATGGTTAATTCGTGTAACCGACTCCTTCGCTGTCGATCCCACGACAACACCGCACCGCCACCTCCTCAGCTGATTGCGCCGCCCTCACCGCATGCCGCGAACGAGGCCGCCGACTCGTGCCGAGCCGGCATGCCACCAAGTTCGTGATCGATGCTCAACGCAGCGGTTCAACATGAAGGTTGAGCGAACGCTCCGCAGCTGCCTCTGTCGCCACCGACAAGTGGCGAGGTAGCCGCCCGGTCACGAACGACAGTGGATCCGGCGACGAGCGGGAGGGTGTCAACGACGACTGAAGGTTGACCCGTGGTGGCGAAGGAAAACTGGCCCCTGTGTGCCGCTTCCGATGCGTGGTGACGAGTCACGGTGCAAGTTGCCGAGGGCCGGGGCCGTTCCGTCGAAGGTTCATCAACTGAGCGAGGCTGGTCACGAGCACCGCCAGGAACCCGGCAGGCCAAAAGAAACCGAACAGATCAAGCAAGGTCGGCTTCCATGAGAAGACGAGCGCGAAAAACCCCACGGCTGGAAACACGAAAGTGCGGCCGTTGTCAGCCAAGCAACACGCTGGCGCGGCATGAACACAGGTATCAGAGACACGAAAACCGGCAGCGCAAGAACAGGCACGATTACATTCCCGAAGTAGCTTTGGATCGAAGCGTTGCAGGCCTCGCGATTGGGGACTTCCCGCGAGTACGTGTCCAACTCGCAATCCGTGATCTGCAGCATCGGGCTGGTAGCTGCCCCGATTCCGAGCAGCACAGCTATGGCGGCAATGAGAATCCAGCCCACACGGATCGCGATCATCGAGAGATCATGCAGCATCTGAATCGTTGACGCCTGCACCCGATCAGCGGCGTCCCCGGTCGAAGTACAAGACAGACTGTCTGCCATTCAAGGCGCGGCGGCCGCCACTTCAACAACACCGGGATCGGATTCCGCGATGGTTGTGATCATGGCTGCGCCGATGCGGGTGCGGAACGCTCACCACACGTCGATCACGCCGCGACACGTGTTGGTCGGGATGCTCCACAACAGAAGACTGTTGACTGAACGGAACGTGAATTCGACCCGGCCAGGCCCCGTGCTCAACAGGAAGAACGCCGTAGGGGCAGGCACAGTGGAGCGGATCGACGTGTTCTCCGTTCCCCGAGCGCCGGTGTCGGTGTTGTGCCAGTCGAGGCGGATATCTGCGTTGTCACCGCCGGCGAGGAACCAGAAGGACGATGACGTCCCGAGCATCATGTCGCCAGTCCCCGACACCCGCTGGTGGACGGTGACGCTGGTCTGAACGTACGGCTGATCGAGAATGTTGGGACTCAGGCTGAAACAAGGCCGAGTCAGCGGCACTTTCGTTTCCGCTGCCGCCGTGCCGGTTCCCGTCGTAACTCCTGCTGTGACGCCGCGGCCGCGAATCCAGCGGCGACGATGCGTCGAAACGAAAGGTACTCAGCCGGCGCGTAAATCGAGTCGCGGCGTCTAGGCTCCTCCCATGAGCAAACCCAGCGTGTTCGTCACCGGCGCCGCATCCGGAATCGGCCGGGCCACCGCACTGCAGTTCGCGAAACACGGCTACCGCGTCGGCGCCTTCGACGTCGACGCGGCGGGATTGCACAGCCTCGCCGCCGCGCAGCCCGACATCGTCACCGGCATTCTCGACGTCACCGACGCCGGCGCCTGGGCTCGTGCACTGTCGGAGTTCTGCCCGGACGGTCGGCTCGACATCCTCGTCAACAACGCCGGCATCCTGTCGTCCGGTCCGTTCGAGGACACTCCGCCCGAGCAGCACCGCCGGATCGTCGACGTCAACGTCACGGGCACCATCCTCGGCTGCCACAGTGCCTTCGAATATCTTCGCCGCACCCCAGGCGCGCAGGTGGTCAACCTCTGTTCAGCGTCGGCGATCTACGGGCAACGCGACCTCGCCACCTACAGCGCGACCAAATTCGCCGTACGCGGTCTGACGGAGGCTCTCGAACTCGAATGGAGCCAGTACGACATCCGGGTGTTCGCGTTGTGGCCGCTGTTCGTCGACACAGCGATGACACAGAACATGAACGTCGGTGCCGTCCGCACCCTGGGCATCCACCTCACTCCCGACGATGTCGCCGCCGAACTCTACGAGGCGACCCGCCCGGGGCGTGCCTGGGGCAGGGTGCACCGTGCGGTGGGATGGCAGGCACGACTGCTCGCGGCAGTCGCGCAGGGCTCACCGGCGAGGTTCAATCGACTGGCCAACAAATGGGTGACACGCCGCTGACAACCGGCCGAGCGCAAAGAGGGCACGCGCTGCCCGTGTGTCTCCGACCTCGCGACTGTTGTGGGATGCGGCACACCGCTCTGCCGCAGGCAGGCACTGCTGAGCAGGACGGGAATTACCGTGGAGAGTCCTCGGAAAAGCGCGATCTCAGGTGCGCCCGGGTCGTTGCGCTCCGGCAAGGTTGGAGGCCAACTGTTCTCGCGTCTGGTGTTCGTGGGCGAGCCACGCCGGTTGGCCGGGACCGCTGCGCCACGACTCGCTAAGCGGGCTGTTGTCGACTGTGTCGAAACCGAATTCGTCGTACAACCTGGTGACCAATGCGACGGCATCGGGAAAGTCGCTCGAGACCGAGAGCGCGTGACGGTCGGGGCTTCCCGCCGGCTTCGCCGAGGTGAGGAGGCGAGGCGCTTGGATGTGAGTGAACGCCTTGGCCACCTTCGAATGCGGAAGCTGTTCTTGGCGCAGTTCGTGGACCGTCATCTCGCCCGAATCGACGACGGGAAAGTGACCGTCACGCCACGGCATGTAATTGTTCGTGTCGAGCACGATCTTGCCCGCCAGTTCGCGCACCGGCATGTTGTTGTCCAGTCGTAAGGGAACGGCCACCACCACGAAATCGCCGGCAGCCGCAGCACCGGCCGCAGTGTCGGCACGCGCCGAGGGGCCGAGTTCGGCGACAAGGTCGGCCAGAGTCTCCGGACCTCGCGAATTGGCGATGACCACCGTGTAACCGCACCCGACCGCTGCACGAGCGATCTGGCTGCCCACTTCGCCCGCACCCAGGATTCCGATAGTCGTCACGGGCGGTTTCCCTCCGAAGTGCCGGGTTTCGCCACGGATCGCTCGATCATCTCGAGAGCAGCATTTTTCGCGCGCCGCACCTCGTCTTCCGCGATTCCCGATTTCTGCAGAAACTCGATTCCCTGCATGACGGCGATCAGTGCCCGGGCAAGTTCTGTCGGCTCGGCGTCGGCATCGATCTCGCCGCGTTCCTGAGCTTCGGTGATCTGCCGAGCGAACAGTGCGAGAGTCTCCGAGTACACCCGGCACGCCCGTTCCCGCACCTCGTCGTCTTGGGCGCTGAGAGCCGCGATGCTGTTGGCCATCAGGCAGCCTTGGGGCGGCAATTCCAGACGGCCGTCGTCCTCGAACACCACTGCGGTAGTGAGCCCGTGCCACGGACTGGGGTCTGCGGTGACCGCAGCTTCGAGACCGGCAGCTTGGGTCGCGCAGTACTCGTCGAGAATCCGCATGAACAGGTCCCGTTTGCTACCGAACGCACCGTAGAGACTCTGCGCCCCCAGTCCGGTCGCCTCGGCGAGGTCCTGGACCGAGGTCGCCTTGTATCCGCCCCGCCAGAACGTGTCCCTCGCGGCGGTCAAGACGTCCTGCTCGTCGAACTTCCTCGGCCTTGGCATGCCGACCACACTAGCCATTATTGAATGATCCTTCAAATTTGACAAAGCGAGTCGGCTCCTCTTCTATTTGAATCACCACTCAATAACCGAAGGACGTTGCTACTCATGACAACACGAGCACTCGAAGGCAAGACCGCACTCGTGACCGGCGGATCCCGCGGCGTCGGTGCCGCGATCGTGTCGCGGTTTGCCGAGGAAGGTGCGCACGTCGCGTTCACGTATGCCAATTCCGAGGAACACGCGAAAACCGTGGTGGCTGCGGCGGCTGCAACGGGCGGCATCGCACACGCCATCCACGCGGACAGCATGAAAGAACAGGACGTGGCGTCCGCGGTCGCACAGACCGTCGACCGATTCGGAGGCCTCGACATCGTGGTGAACAATGCCGCAGTCGGCAGCTTCGGTGCGCTCGAAGATCTGACGATGGACGAAATCGACGCGATGCTGACCATCAACGTGCGATCCACTGTTGTCACCATCCGCGAGTCGCTGACCCACATGGGCAGCGGCGGGAGGATCATCAACATCGGCAGTATCAACGCCGACCGGACACCGTTTCCCGGACAGTCGATCTACGCGATGACCAAAGGTGCACTGGCGAGTCTGACACGAGGTCTCGCACGTGAATTGGCCGCGCGCGACATCACGATCAACAACATCCAGCCGGGTCCGATCAACACCGACGCCAACCCCGCAGACGGACCTGCCGCGCCGAGCATGCTGGGAGTCATGGCGTCGGACCGATTCGGCACCACCACCGAGGTCGCAGCCCTCGTCTCCTATCTCGCTGGGCCCGACGCCGCGTACATCACGGGATCCAGCCTGAACATCGACGGTGGATTCGCCGCATGACCATCCGGCACTCGGTCGCCGACATCGAATTGCGTTACCCGGGAAGACCCCGTATCAGGAGCCCGCAACGGAGACGAAACTGAGCGCGTGCCGCCCACCGACCGGGAAGCCGCGGCGTTCAGCGTTGCTCGTGCATCGGCGAGTCGATCGCACCGTGGCGTGAACACCGCGCCCACCACCCGTCGGGGACGACCTGCACGACCATCCGGCGACCGCACTGCACGCAGTACCGCGGTGGTTCGAGGCCCAGCCGAACTCCCAAGCGGCGCTCGATCTCCACACCCTCGGCGAGTTCGGCGCCGGTGTATTCGTCGAACACGTCAGATGCTTTCGCCGAGCGCCTTGATCGGCATCTGCAGGTCGACGAGCAGATCGAGATCGGTTTCGGCGCGGCGCCCGAGGGTGGTCAGGTAGTTGCCGACGATGACGGCGTTGATGCCGCCGAGCATGCCCTGCTTCGCACCGAGATCACCGAGGGTGATCTCGCGGCCTCCGGCGAACCGAAGGATGGTGCGCGGCAGGGCAAGCCGGAATGCCGCGACCACCTTGAGCGCCTCGGTGGCCGGAAGCACCTCCCGATCCGCGAACGGCGTGCCTGGCCGGGGATCGAGGAAGTTCAACGGCACCTCGTCGGGTTCGACCGACGCGAGGTCGGCGGCGAATTCGGCTCGTTGCTCCAGGCTTTCGCCCATTCCGAGGATTCCTCCGCAACACACCTCCATGCCGGCCTCCCGCACCATGCGGAGCGTGTCGAATCGTTCTTCCCAGGTGTGCGTGGTGACGACGTTCGGGAAGTAGGAGCGGGCTGTTTCGAGGTTGTGGTTGTAGCGGTGCACACCCATCGCCGCGAGTTGGTCGACCTGGTCCTGGGTGAGCATGCCCAGCGAGCACGCGACCTGGATGTCGACCTCGTTGCGGATCGCTTCGACGCCTGCCGCCACCTGCGCCATGAGCCGCTCGTCGGGACCGCGGACGGCGGCGACAATGCAGAACTCGGTCGCGCCGGTCTTGGCGGTCTGCTTCGCGGCTTCTACGAGCGACGGGATGTCGAGGCGCGCGGCGCGTACCGGTGAGGCGAAGAGGCCGGACTGGGAGCAGAAGTGGCAGTCCTCGGGGCAGCCGCCGGTCTTGAGGCTGACGATGCCTTCGACCTCCACCTCCGGGCCGCACCACGCCATGCGGACTTCGTGCGCGACGCCGAGTAGTTCCTCGAGCCGGGAGTCGGGCAGGCGGAGCACCTCGAGCGTCCGGTCGCGGTCGAACCCGACCCCACGCCGGAGTACCTGGTCGCGGGCGAGGTCGAGGATGTCGGTGCGAGCGGGCGCCTGGGTCACTGCGTCTCCTGACACGAAGAAACTTGAACGGTGTTCAATTGAACGGCGTTCAGGTTAGGTGTGGGGTCGGATACTGTCAACGGGAGGCCCAGGTACAGCGGGACGGACAGGAGCGGACACGGTGCAGTTGCGACGCGGCGACGTTCTCGACGGCGCCATGGCGATCCTCGACGAATACGGGCTCGGCGACCTCACGATGCGCAAGCTCGCCACCTCCCTCGGCGTCCAGCCCGGCGCCCTGTACTGGCATTTCCCCAACAAGCAGACCCTTCTCGGCGCGATGGCCGACCGCATCCTCGACGGCGTCGACGCGGACCCGGACTCCCCCGACTGGGACGATGCGCTCACCGAACTCGCCCACCGGCTGCGCTCCGCCCTGCTCGCCCATCGCGACGGCGCCGAACTCGTCGCGTCCACCTACGCGTCGCGGCTGACCACCTCTCGTGCCCGCGACGCGTTCGTCGTCGCGGCGCAGCGCGGAGGACTTTCCCGCGCGCACGCCGAACTCGCCGGTTACGCCCTGTTGCACTATGTACTCGGCCACACCGTCGACGAGCAGTCCCGCGCGCAACTCGCCGAACTCGGCGCGCTGACGCGGGGACCGTTGTCGCCCGACGTCGCGACGGAGACGGCACCGACCTCGGACGACGATCTCCTCGACGGCGATCCCGCAGTCCGTTTCGACTTCGGCCTGACACTCTTCGTCGACGGCATCCGGAGGCGTTTGAACGCCCGTGCCACATCCTGACGATTCGGTAGCTGTCGGAACCCTGCCGTACGTTCTCAGGACGTGACAAGCCCCTGGCCTCCCGATCGGATCGCTGCCGCCGCGCCCGATCCGTCCTCGCTGACTGCTGCGCGCGGACTGGTGTCGGGGTGGATCGATACAGGGCGGCAGGACGACGCACTCTGGGGTGAATGCCACGGCCGGGGCACCGCTGTCTACCGCACCGCGATCGACCTCGACGGCCCCGCCTACACATGCACGTGCCCGAGCCGGAAACTCCCGTGCAAGCACGCACTCGCACTGCTCATACGCTGGTCCGACGGCATGGTGCCGGAGTCCGACCCACCCGGCTCGGTCACCGACTGGCTCACGTCACGCGCCGCGACAACCACTCCCCCGGACGAGCCGGGCGACGAACCCGCCAAGGCTCCCGATCCCGCGACCGTCCAGCGTCGCGCGGAGCGCGCGGCCGCCGGTCTGGAGGACCTGGATCGGTGGCTGACCGACCGGATCCGCAGCGGTCTCGGTGCCGTCGACCACGGGTATTCCACCTACGACGACATCGCGGCTCGCATGGTCGACGCGCAGGTCCCCGGCGTCGCCTCGACACTGCGCGCTCTCGCCGGGGTCGTCGCGACCGAGGTGGACTGGCCGGCCCGGGTGCTCACCGAGTACGCGCGTCTGCATCTGCTGGTGGTCGCGTTTCGGAGGCTCGACGATCTTCCCGGCCCTCTCGCGCGCTCGGTGCGCACCCACCTCGGATTCCCCACCCGCGCCGACGACGTGCGTTCCGAGCCACCCGTCCGCGACCGATGGCAGGTGCTCGCGACCCGCATCTCCGAGGACAGCCGACTGTTCACCCGCAAGGTGTGGTTACGCGGCCGCAACACCGGACGCTGGGCGATCCTTCTGGATTTCTCCCACGGCACCGCCCGGTTCCCCGACGCGACTCCCTCGCCGGGCATGCTCGTCGACGCCGACCTGCATTTCTATCCCGGTGCCGCGCCGCTCCGCGCGCTCGTCGGGGAGCGATACGCCGCTCCCGAACCGTTCACCACGCTGCCGGCATCCCTGCCCGGTACCGCACCGGATTTCGATGCGGCACTGGACGAGTACGCCCGTGTTCTCGGCGCCGACCCCTGGATCCGCTCGTGGCCGATGCTCCTCGACAGCGTCGTCCCGGTCGAGTCCGGCGGAACCTGGCACCTCGTCGACCGGCACGGTCGCGCGCTGCCGCTCGGCGGTGACGACGACACGCGGTGGCGCCTCGTCACGGTCGCGGGTGGCCACCCGCTGACGGTATGCGGAGACTGGGACGGCGCCCGCCTGGCACCGGCGTCGTTGTTCACGGCAGGACAGGAGTTGTCGCTGTGACGGAGACCTTCGAAACCTTGTCGACCGCAGCGCTGCTCGGCACAGCCCGCTCGGCACCGGCAATATCGGCGCTGCACACCGCCGACGCGGCGACGGCGCTGACCGGCGATCCGGCCTCGCGTCTGCTCGCGGCGGCCGCCCTCGAGTCCGCGTTCCTCACCGCCGCGACCCTCCCCACGGTGCGCACCCTGCCGAGCCCTGCCCCGGACGACGACCGTCTCACGCTCCCACCGGCGGCAGCCGAGCGGTTGCGTGGACTGCTCGTCGTGCGCTCTCCCCTGCTTCCGGAGTGGTTCGCGCTTGCCGAGCGGTTCCGGGCACCGCACGAGATCGTGGTGGATCTGCTGTGGTTCGCCGCGCCCGACACCCCACACCGCGAGCACCTGCTGCGCCTCGCCGGCGCCCGCGGCCAATGGGTGGCAGCGCTCAACCCGGAGTGGTCCCACCTCGTCACACCCGATCCGTCCGACGAGCGGCTCTGGCTGCACGGCTCGCCTGCGCAGCGTCGCCGGTGGTTCGCGGTGGCGCGGGCCACCGACCCCCACGCCACCGCAGCGCGACTGACGGCATCGTGGTCGTCGGAGACAGCGGCGCAGCGGGCCGCCCTGCTCGAACTGCTGACGAACGGCCTCGGCGAGCACGACGAAGCCTTGCTCGAGCACGCGCTCGACGACCGCAGCCGCAAAGTCCGCGCGACCGCCCTCGAGTTGCTGCGCCGCCTCCCCGACTCTGCTTTTGCCGAGCGGATGACCCGGCGGGTGCGGGAGTGGACACGCGTCGCCGGCGGCGATCTCGTGGTCGAGGTCCCGGAACGACTCGACGAGGAAGCGCTGCGCGACGGCGTGGACGAGGGTGCCTCCCGGCCGGGTGGTGTCGCGATGCGCCGGCTCACGGCTGTCGTGTCCTCGGCCCCGCCCGCCGCGTGGCAGCACATCGCTCCGACTGCCCGGCAGGTACTCGAGTACCGCGTCGACGAACCCGCACGCGAGGCGCTCGACGCGGGCTGGGCCGCGGCCACTGCCCTGCATCGCAACGGCGAATGGGCCGCCGCACTGCTGCGGCGCGACGGCACGGTCGGTTCCGGCGTCGCGCAGTCGCTGCCCCGCCCCGTGCTGGTGGCGCATCTGCGCGACTCGGCCGGCCGCGCCCTGCTCGACCCCGACCTGCTCGGCGCTCTCCCCGCGCCGTGGCCCCGGGACCTGGCGGAGAAGGTACTCATCGCCCTGTACGGCGACGAGGGAACCGGCGTCCGCTCGTTCCAGACGATCCTCACTCTGATCGCGCATCGCGCACCGTTCGAACTCACCGAACTGCTCGCCGACGCCGCGAACCGCACCGACCACCTCGACCGGCTGAACCTGTTCGCGACAGCCGCCGACACCTTGACCCTGCGTAAGACCCTTCACGAGGAGCTGAGTTGACCGACGCCGTTTCCGAACCAACGCTGTTGCGCCCCCATGCGGAGCAGCAGTACGCGCACGAACTCGCGGCGCTGGCGCGGCTCGACGACCGGCCCCGCCCGCCGTCCTGGCAACTGTCGCCCTGGGCGGTGGTGACGTACCTGTTGGGCGGCGAACTGTCCGACGGCACCGTCATCACTCCCAAGTATGTCGGGCCGCGACGTCTGATGGAAGTCGCGGTGGCCACCCTCGCCACCGACCGCGCCCTGCTGCTGCTCGGCGTCCCCGGTACCGCCAAAACCTGGGTGTCCGAACATCTTTCCGCTGCGATCAGCGGTACGTCTACCCGACTGGTCCAGGGCACGGCCGGCACGTCCGAGGACTCGGTCCGCTACGGCTGGAACTACGCGCGACTGCTCGCCGAAGGACCGTCCGCGGACGCGCTCGTCCCGTCGCCGATCATGACGGCGATGCGCGACGGTGCCATCGCCCGCATCGAGGAACTCACCCGCATCCCCGCGGACGTGCAGGACGCACTCATCACGATCCTGTCGGAAAAGACCTTGCCCGTCGCCGAACTCGGCATCGAGGTGCAGGCGACCAAGGGCTTCAACGTGATCGCCACCGCCAACGATCGCGATCGGGGCGTCAACGAACTGTCCTCGGCGCTGCGACGACGGTTCAACACCGTCGTGCTTCCGCTGCCCGCCAGCGAGGAGGACGAGGTCGCGATCGTGACCCGTCGCGTCGAACAACTCGGAACCGCGCTCGAGCTCCCGAAGATCCCCGCTGCGGCCGAGGAGATCCGGCGCGTGGTCACGGTGTTCCGGGAACTGCGCCAGGGGGTCACCACCGACGGGCGCACCAAGCTCAAGTCGCCGTCCGGCACCTTGTCGACCGCCGAAGCGATCTCCGTGGTCACCGGTGGGCTGGCGCTGTCGGCGCACTTCGGTGACGGAGTCCTGCGCTCCACCGACATTGCCGCGGGCATCCTCGGGTCGGTGGTGAAAGACCCGGTGGCCGACCGTGTGGTGTGGAGCGAGTATCTCGAGGCGGTCGTGCGGGAGCGTCCCGAATGGGCGGACTTCTATCGCGCATGCCGGGAGATCGCCGGGTGAACGACGGCGCCGAGATCCGGGTCTTCGGCATCCGGCACCACGGACCGGGGTCGGCGCGCGCAGTGCTGCGTGCACTCGCGGAGTTCGAGCCCGACACCGTCCTGATCGAGGGACCGGCCGACGCCGATCCGTTCCTCGCCCTTGCCGCGTCCGACGAGATGCAACCACCGGTCGCGCTGCTCGCGTACGTGCGCGACGAACCGGCGCGCGCGGCGTTCTGGCCGTTCGCGGCGTTCTCGCCGGAGTGGCAGGCCCTGCGCTGGGCGATCCTGCACGACGCCGACGTGCGCTTCTGCGACCTGCCGGCGGCGATCTCGTTGGCCGCGGAACGTTCTCCGGAATCTGCGGAGCGCACGGACCCGCTCGCGGCGCTGGCATCCGCCGCGGGTTACGACGACTTCGAGCAGTGGTGGGATGCCGTGATCGAGCATGCCTCTGCGGAGGAAGAGGATTCGGGAGCCGGAGCGTTCGACGAGATCACCGCGGCGATGGAGGCCTTGCGGGCCGACGTGGAACTCGACGAGCACACGGCGCGCCGCGAGGCCCACATGCGGCAGGTGTTGCGCACCGCGGTCAAGGCCGGCGCCCGCAACATCGCCGTCGTGTGCGGCGCGATGCACGCGCCCGCCCTCAGCGGGCCGCTCGGACCGGCTGCGCCGGACGCGCGCGTGCTCAGAGGTCTTCCGAAGGTGAAAGCGGCGCTCACCTGGGTTCCGTGGACCCATTCGCGGCTGTCTGCCGCGTCCGGCTACGGCGCGGGCATCACGTCACCCGGCTGGTACGACCACCTGTTCCGCTACCCGGACGACACGACTGCACGCTGGTTCACCCGCGTCGCGCGGGTGCTGCGGGAGGAAGACCTCCCGGTTTCGAGCGCGCACGTCATCGAAGCCACTCGTCTCGCCGATACGCTCGCGGCGCTGCGCGGACGCGCAGTGCCCGGTTTGTCGGAGGCCGTCGAAGCCACCCGTGCGGTCCTGTGCGACGGCGACGAGGTGCTGCTCGACTTCGTGGCGCGCACACTCGTGATCGGAGAAGCACTCGGCGCGGTCCCCGAGGACACCCCGACGGTCCCGCTGGACGCCGACCTGCAGGCGCGCTCGAAAAGCCTTCGGCTCAAACGCGCCCCGATCGCCAAGAAACTGGACCTCGACCTCCGCAAAGATCTCGACCTGCAACGATCCCGCCTGTTGCACAAGCTGTCGCTGCTCGGGATCGAGTGGGCGCTACCGGCCGAGAGCGCGGTGCGTTCGACGGGAACGTTTCGCGAGACCTGGTCGCTGCAATGGGATCCGGAACTGTCGGTCGCCATCGTGGAGGCGTCCCGGTGGGGCACCACCGTCGAGGCTGCCGCATCCGCCACGGTGCTCGACCGCGCCCGGACCGCGGGCACCACGCTCGGCGAGGTCACCGACCTGCTCGAACAGGCATTGCTCGCGGATCTGCGCGACGCGGTGCCCGAACTGGTCACTGCGATCGACGCCGCTGCTGCACTCGATCACGATGTGCTGCACCTGATGTCGGCACTCCCGTCTCTGATCCGTACGGTCCGCTACGGCGATGTGCGCGGGACCGATCTGTCATCGCTGGTGCATGTCGCCGATGCGGTCCTCGCTCGTGTCTGCGCGGGCCTGCCGTCCGCCGTGACCGGGCTCGACACCGACGCCGCCGACACGGTGCGGAATGCCGTCGACGAGGTGCACACGGCTCTGGCGCTGCGCGACGACCCCGGCGCGACCGACCGGTGGCTCGACACCCTCGCCTCGGTGTGCGACCGCGACGATGTCGACGGTGTGCTCACGGGCCGGACGGTACGGATGCTTCGCGATGTGGGGAGATTGGACGAGCGCGCCACCGCCACCCGGGTCGCTCGCGCGCTGTCGGTGGGGTCCGCGGCGGCCGCGAAGGCACGCTGGATCGATGGATTCGTCGGCGGTGGAGGGCTGCTGCTCGTGCACGACCGCGATCTGCTGTCCCTGATCGACACATGGGTGTCGGGTCTGCACTCCGAAGAGTTCGTCGATGTCCTGCCCGTGCTGCGACGCACATTCGGTTCGTTCGCACACGGGGAACGCAGTCTGCTCGGCCGGGCTGTGCGAGGGGGTCCCGAGCACCGCACCTCTGCGGCCCTCGACCCCGAACGCGGCCGCCGTGCAGTCGCGGCCACCGCCTTGATTCTGGGGGTCCCGGCATGACAACGGAATTCGACGAGCGAATGCGGCGCTGGCGACTTCTCCTCGGCGATGCCGCGGAAGAATCCACCACCGCGCTGGGCGCGGGAGCCGATTCGGCGATGGACGCGGCGCTCGCCGCGCTGTACGACACCGACGCGGACGGGACCGGCGGACCGCGCAGCGGCGGGCTGGGCGCTTCGGCCCCGAAGGTCGCGCGCTGGCTCGGCGACATCCGCACGTATTTTCCGACGACGGTCGTGCAGGTGATGCAGCGCGACGCGGTCGACCGCCTCGGACTCGACCGGCTACTGCTCGAACCGGAACTGCTCGACGCTGTCGAACCCGACGTGCATCTCGTCGGCACCCTGCTGAGCCTCAACAGTGTGATGCCCGAGACGACCAGGGCCACAGCACGAGCAGTCGTCGGAAAAGTCGTCCGTGAGGTCGAGGCACGCATCGCCCAGCGCACCCGGACGGCGGTATCGGGAGCACTCAACCGATCGTCCCGGACGTCGAATCCGAAGACTCGCGACATCGACTGGCACCGCACGATCCGCGCGAATCTGGCGCATTACCAACCCGAGTATCGCACCGTGGTACCGCAGCGTCTCGTCGGATTCGGACGACGCTCGCAGGCGGTGCAGCGGGACGTGGTGCTCGCCGTCGACCAGTCGGGGTCGATGGCGTCGAGCGTGGTGTACGCGGCGATCTTCGCTGCGGTGCTCGCCTCGATGCAGGCGCTGCGCACCTCCCTCGTCGTGTTCGACACGGCCGTGGTGGACCTCACCGGCAAGCTCACCGACCCTGTCGACGTGCTGTTCGGCACGCAACTGGGTGGCGGCACCGACATCAACCGGGCGATCGCCTACAGCCGGACCCTCATCACGCGCCCCACGGACTCGTTGTTCGTGCTGATCTCCGACTTGTACGAGGGCGGCATCCGGGCCGAGATGCTCTCCCGGGTGCGCGAGATGCTCGCCGCCGGGGTCCAGGTGGTGGTGTTGCTCGCGCTGTCGGACGACGGGGCTCCCGCGTTCGACCGGGAGAATGCGGCGGCGCTCGGTGCTCTTGGTGTGCCGGCGTTCGCGTGCACCCCGGACCGGTTCCCGGACCTGCTCGCACTCGCGCTCGAACGTGGCGATGTCGGTCGATGGGCGCAGTCGATGTAACTCGGACGCCGAGATACCGTGCCGCACCCCCCGGGGGTTAGGATCGCCTAACGCACATACGACGTGCACCGGCAAGTGAAACGAGGACACCTGTGAAACTCCGACTTGTGGCGCTGATGGCGGCCACCACGCTCGCGGTGGGAGCGTGCGGCTCGACCGACAGCGACTCGGCCGAAGAGACGAGCAACAACGGATCCGGGGCGTTTCCCGCCACCATCGAAACGATGTTCGGTGATGTGACGGTCGAATCACAGCCGGAGCGCGTCGCAGCCCTCGGATGGGGTGACGCGGAGACCGCACTGGCGCTCGGCGTCCAGCCTGTCGGCGCGAGCGACTGGCTGGCCTTCGGTGGCGACGGAGTCGGCCCGTGGGTCGAGAACGGCTATTCGGAGTCACCGGAGATCATCGGTACCGTCGACCCGTCCTTCGAGCAGATTGCCGCGTTGGCACCCGATCTCATCCTCGACACCGCCAGTTCGGGCGATCAGGGCCGGTACGACACGCTCTCGGCGATCGCCACCACGGTCGGTCCCCCGAAAGGCGCCACGGCATACCTGACGCCGCGCGACGAGCAGATCTCCATGGTGGCCTCCGCGCTCGGCGTCCCCGACAAGGGCGCCGAAGTGGTCGCAGACATCGACGAGCAGTTCGCCACCGCGGCGGCGGAGCATCCGGAGTTCGCCGGCAAGACCGTCACCGTCGCCGCCTACACCTCGGACGGTTGGGGCGCATACGTCTCCGGCGACGCGCGCGTGCAGTTCCTGCAGGACCTCGGGTTCGTCAACAACCCGGCGGTGGAGGCCGTCGAGACGGACAGCTTCTTCATCCCGATCTCGGAGGAGAACCTGGGCATGCTCGACGCCGACCTGCTCGTCGTGCTCCCGATCTACGTCGAGACCTCCGAGGTCACCGACAACCCCTTGTTCCAGCAGCTTCCCGCCGTCCGGGACGGTCGTTTCCTCGTCCTCGACAGCGGCAGCGACATCGCCAATGCCATCTCGCTGAACTCGGCCCTGTCGATTCCGTTCGCGCTCGAGCAGTTGGTGCCGCTACTGAGTGAGCGCGTCAGCTGACGACCGGCGCACCCGACCCGGTCGATCAGCGCCGGAACAGCTTGTTGCCCAGCCACACCACCGGGTCGTAGCGGCGACCGGCCACCCGTTCCTTCATCGGGATGATGGCGTTGTCGGTGATGTGGATGTATTCGGGGCAGACCTCGGAGCAGCATTTGGTGATGTTGCAGAGGCCGAGTCCGGCTTCGTCCTGAGCGAGGTCGCGTCTGTCCGCGACATCGAGCGGGTGCATATCGAGTTCGGCGAGGCGGATGAAGAACCGGGGTCCCGCGAACGCGGGCCGGTTCTCCTCGTGGTCGCGCGTCACGTGACATACGTTCTGGCACAAGAAGCATTCGATGCATTTGCGAAATTCCTGCGAGCGCTCCACATCGATCTGCTGCATGCGGTACTCCCCCGGTGCGAGGTCCGGGGGAGGCGCGAACGACGGAATCTCCCGCGCCTTGGCATAGTTACCCGACACGTCGGTGACGAGATCACGGATGACCGGGAAGCCCCGCAACGGGGTGACGACGATCGGATCGTCCGTCTCGAAGAGCGACATCCGGGTCATGCACGTCAGACGCGGGCGTCCGTTGATCTCCGCCGAGCACGAACCGCATTTGCCGGCCTTGCAGTTCCACCGCACCGCGAGGTCGGGCACCTGGGTGGCCTGGAGCCGGTGGAGGATGTCGAGGACCACCTCACCCTCGTTGACCCGCACCGAATACTCCTGCAGTTCCCCACCGTCGCGGTCCCCGCGCCAGATCCTGAACTCGGCGGTGTAGCCCTCACTGTCGGCCATCTCAGTGCCTCCGTCCGGGGTGACCGGCGAGTTCCTCGTCGGTGTAGTACTTGGCGAGTTCCTCGATATCGAAGAGTTCGAGCAGTTCCGGATCCATGGGAGTCTGCTCTTCCTGTTCGACGGACACCTCCGGGATGATGCGGTCCTCTCCGGACTTGCGGCACACCAGCAGTGTCCGCCGCCAGTTCGCGTCCATCGACGGGTGGTCGTCGCGCGTGTGACCGCCGCGACTCTCGGTGCGCAGCAACGCCGCCCGCGCCACGCACTCACACACGAGCAGCATGTTGCGCAGATCCAGCGCGAGGTGCCAGCCCGGGTTGTACTGCCGGTTTCCCTCCACCGCAATGTTGGGGATCCGCGCACGCAGGTCGTCGAGTTCGGCGAGAGCGCGTTCGATCTCGTCGGCTGTGCGGATGATGCCCACGAGGTCGTGCATCACGCCCTGCAGCCGCTGGTGCAGCGAGTACGGGTTCTCCACCTCGTCGTGGTCGGCGGGATCGAACGGTGAGAGCGCTGTGCGGGCCGCCTCTTCCACCGCCTCGTCGGCCACCTCGGGCCGGGTGGTGAGACCGTGCACATAGTCGGCGGCACCGAGCCCGGCACGACGGCCGAACACCAGCAGATCCGACAGCGAGTTACCGCCGAGACGGTTGGATCCGTGCATCCCTCCCGAGCACTCTCCCGCCGCGAACAGGCCCGGTACCGACGCCGCGCCGGTGTCGGGATCGACCTCGATGCCGCCCATCACGTAGTGGCACGTCGGACCGACCTCCATCGCTTCCCGGGTGATGTCGACGTCCGCGAGTTCGAGGAACTGGTGATGCATCGACGGCAATCGCCGGATAATCTCCGCGCTCGGCATCCGCGACGCGATATCGAGGAATACGCCTCCGTGTGGGGTGGCGCGACCCGCCTTGACCTCGGAGTTGATGGCCCGCGCCACTTCGTCGCGCGGCAACAGGTCGGGTGTGCGGAGATTGTTCTCCTGATCCTCGTACCAGCGGTCCGCCTCCTCGGGCGTCTCCGCGTACTGACCTTTGAACACCGGAGGGACGTAGGAGAACATGAACCGCTCCCCCTCGGAGTTCTTCAGAACACCGCCGTCACCGCGGACCCCCTCGGTGACGAGGATGCCCTTCACGCTCGGTGGCCAGATCATCCCCGTGGGGTGGAACTGGACGAATTCCATGTTGATCAGGGCGGCACCGGCACGCAGCGCGAGGGCGTGCCCGTCCCCGGTGTACTCCCACGAGTTGGAGGTCACCTTCCAGGATTTGCCGATTCCCCCGGTCGCGATGACGACGGCAGGCGCCGTGAACTGGACGAACCTGCCCGATTCCCGCCAGTATCCGAAGGCACCGGCGACCCGGCCCTGCCCGTCGAGAAGGAGTTCGGTGATGGTGCATTCGGAGAACACCCTCACCTTCGCCTCGTAGTCTCCGGTCGCCGCGAAGTCCTCCTGCTGCAGCGAGACGATCTTCTGCTGCATCGTGCGGATCAATTCGAGGCCGGTCCGGTCGCCGACGTGGGCGAGCCGCGGATAGGTGTGTCCGCCGAAGTTGCGCTGGCTGATCCGGCCGTCCGGGGTGCGGTCGAACAACGCCCCGTAGGTTTCGAGTTCCCACACCCGGTCCGGTGCTTCGCGGGCGTGCAGTTCGGCCATCCGCCAGTTGTTGAGGAACTTTCCGCCGCGCATCGTGTCCTTGAAGTGGACCTGCCACGAGTCGCGCGAGTTGGCGTTGCCCATCGCGGCGGCGCACCCGCCTTCGGCCATCACGGTATGTGCCTTGCCGAAGAGCGACTTGCAGACGACCGCGACCCTCAGTCCGCGCTGCCGAGCCTCGATGACCGCCCGCAGTCCGGCTCCCCCCGCTCCGATCACGACCACGTCGTAGTCGTGCCGCTCGACTTCCCCCATGTGTGGTGCCTTTCCGTATCGCGTCGTGCCTCGTGTGGTGCCGGTCGTGCCGGTCTGTCAGCCGATGAATCGGAGGTCGGAGATCGTGCCGCTCGCGACGAGCATGATGTAGAAATCGGTGAGGACCAGCGTGCCGAGAGTGATCCACGCGAACTGCATGTGCCGCGCGTTGATCTTCGAGACGAACGTCCAGATCTTGTAGCGCACAGGGTGTTTCGAGAAATGCTTGAGCCTGCCACCGGTGACGTGCCGGCAGGAGTGGCAGGAGAGCGTGTACCCCCACAACAAGATCACGTTCACGACCAGGATCACGTTCCCGAGTCCGAACCCGAAGCCGCTCGGACTGTGGAACGCGAGTATCGCGTCGTACGTGTTGACCAGCGAGATGACGAACCCGATGTAGAAGAAGTAGCGGTGCGTGTTCTGCACGATGAGGGGGAATCGGGTTTCGCCGGTATACGTCCGGTGGGGTTCCGCAACACCGCAGGCCGGTGGCGACAACCAGAAAGACCGGTAGTACGCCTTGCGGTAGTAGTAGCAGGTGAGCCGGAAGAGCAGCAGGAACGGCAGCGATACGAACGCCAGCGGAATCCACCGTGGGAGTTCGCCGACCCACACGCCGAAGTGCGACGAACCCGGCAAACACGAGGCGCTGACACACGGTGAATAGAAGGGCGTGAGGTAGTGGTAGTCGTCGACCCAGTAGGCGGAACGCGTGAACGAACGCACGGTGGCGTAGACGATGAAGGCGGCCAGACCGAGAACGGTCAGTGCAGGTGTCTGCCACCACCGATCGGTCCGTAGTGTGCGCGCGGCAATGCGCGCCCGGGCCGCAGTTCGGACCCCGGCGCCGGCAGGCGCGCTCACCGCTCCCCGTGCAATCCGCCGAGTCCTTCGTCGTCGGCGTCGATTCCGCGGAACAGTGACTCGTCGTAGGGCGAATCCGGAATCGGGATGCGGTCCTCGGATGCCGCCCACAGGGGACGCGGCGGTGTCTCCTGGAAGTCGCGCGCATCGATGTCGAGACGGTCGAGGTCGTTGGAGAGCCTGCGGACCGACGCGGCATCGCCGTACCGCGACCTGATCGACCCGACGCATCGACGCAATTGCCCGATCGCGTTCTGCAGATCATGCATGTCGGTGGTGGACATCGGTACCTCCGAAGAAAACGGTCGGCACGCCGACGCCCGCCGACTCCATGTGATTGCATTCACAGTACGACAGGTGCGCGTGCTCCCGAGTCGTTTCACAGGTTGCGACGAGCGGTTGTCGCCGATCACTACGCAGGCGGAACGGAGATGTCGTGGCTCGTCCGGACAACGAACGGATCGCGGAAGTCTTCGACGCCATGGCCGACCGGTACGACTCGCAGATCGGCGTCGTCGAACGCCGCCTGCTCGGTCGCCCCCGGCAGTGGGCGGTGGAGCGGGCACGTGGCCGGGTGCTCGAGTTCGCCGTCGGTACCGGACTCAACCTCCCCCTCTACGGGCCGGACGTCACCGAAGTCCTCGGTGTCGACCTCTCCGAGGGCATGCTGCGGCTGGCACGCGCCCGCATCGAGGCGGGCCACCTCGGCCACTGCACGGTGGTCCGGGGCGACGTGCAGTCACTCGGGGTTCCGGACAACTCGATCGACACCGTGCTGTCGACCATCACCTTCTGCACCATCCCGGACCCAGCGCAGGCCGCTCGTGAAGCGATGCGCGTGCTCGTGCCGGGCGGACGGGTGGTCCTCGCCGAGCACGGCCCGTCCACCAGCAGAGTCGTAACGGCGGGGATGCGTGTACTCGAGCCGCTCTCGATCCGGTTCGGCGCCGACCACCTCACCCGGGACCCCGTCTCGTATCTGGAACCGGCGGGGTTCATCATCGACGAGGTCGAACGCACCGGGTTCGCGGGAATCGGCATCCGGGTGGTCGCGCACTCTCCCTCCTAGACCGGAACGTCCCGCAACCAGCGGGGTACCGCGGACACGAACTCCGCGGAACTCAGCGCGCCCGCCCCTTCGGGTATGGAACCGAGCAGTGGCACACCGGTGACCGCGGGCAGGTCACCGACGTTGCAGCGCTCGGCCAGATCAGGTGTGGCAGGACTGCTGCCGATGACGAGTCCGCGGCATTCGACGCCGCCCGCGCGCAGCGCCCCGACGGTCAGCGCGCTGTGATTGAGGGTGCCGAGGCCCGCGGCCACGACCACCACCGTCGGCGCGCCGAGCGCCCCGGCGAGGTCAACGAGTGTGAACCCGGCGGCGCCGAGACGGACCAGCACACCCCCGGCGCCTTCGACGAGGACCAGGTCGGCGGTGTCCTCGAGGGCGCGCACCGCGCCGACGGTTCGGTCGAGATCGAGCATCGGCCGTCCCGAGCGCCGGGCTGCGATATCGGGCGCGAGCGGATCGGGATATCGGGCGAGTTCGACGGTCTCGATATCGGCTCCGCTGAGCCGGGTGATCTCGGCGAGGTCGCCGGGTTCGCTGTCGCCGACCCCGGTCTGGGCCGGCTTGCACACCGCGACCCGCAGTCCCCGGCTCGCGGCGAGTGACGCGAGCGCGGCGGTCACGACGGTTTTTCCGACTCCGGTCGACGTGCCGGTGACGCACAGCGTCGTCACGTGCGGGCCTCGGCCACTACGTCGGTGAGCACCGAGTCCACCAGGGAGCGTTCGTGCTCGGAGAGATTCGCCCGTGCGGTCAGGCGCAGGCGGGAGGTTCCCGCGGGCACCGAGGGCGGGCGGAAACAACCCACGTGCACGCCGCGCTCGCGGCATCGCCGGGCCGCGAGCGCGGCGACGTGCGGGTCACCGAGGATCACCGACACCACCGCGGAGGGTGGCGGAAGCACACCCGTCACCCGGGCGAGATGCGCGGCCTGCTCGATGACCGAGCCGGCGAGTCCGGGCTCGGCGCGAAGCACCCTCAGGGCTCCGCGCGCGGCACCGACCGCGGCGGGAGCGAGTCCGGTGTCGAAGATGAACGTGCGGGCGGTGTCGATCAGATGTTCACGCACCCGGGCGTCCGCGAGAACCACACCCCCTTGGGAGGCCAGCGATTTCGACAGGGTGGCCGTGACGATCACGTCCGGCTGCCCGGCGAGACCCCTCTCGTGGACGAGCCCGCGGCCACCCGCTCCCCGAACCCCGACCCCGTGCGCTTCGTCGACGAGGAGGAGTGCGCCGTGGGTGCGGCACGCATCGTGCAGGTCGCGCAGCGGGGCAAGGTCGCCGTCGGTGCTGAACACCGAATCGGTGAGGACCAGCGCCCGCGGTTCGGTCCGTGCGGCGAGAGCGCCGGCGACCGCCCGGACGTCACCGTGCGGGGTGACGACGATCCTCGACCGGGACAGCCGGCACGCGTCGACGAGCGACGCATGACATCCCGCGTCGGAGACGACGAGAGTGTCCCTGCCCGCCAGCGCGGTGACAGCGCCGAGGTTGGCGGCGTATCCGCTCGAAAACACCAATCCGGTTTCTGCGCCGGTGAACTCGGCGAGTTCCCGTTCGAGTAACTCGTGCTCGGCGGTGGTGCCGGTGACCAGTCGCGATCCGGTGGCGCCGCCGCCCCAGCGGCGTAGCGCTGCGGTTGCTGCGGCCACCACCTCCGGATGGCGGACGAGCCCGAGATAGTCGTTGGATGCGAGGTCGACGATCGGTGCGGCGGCGGTGCGGGGAGCGAGTTCTCGGTGTAGACCGGCGAACCGTCGCCGTTCTGCGGCGTCGTCGAGCCAGGCGAGACCGGCGAGTGTGGACATGACCACACCGTACTTGAACAGTGTTCAAGTACGGTAGCCCCGGGAGCTCAGTCCCGGACGGTCGCTGCCGCGGCGACCACACCCGCGGTGATCGCGGCGACATCCTCCGGCGTGCAGACATACGGCGGCATCGTGTAGACGAGATTCCGGAACGGACGCAGCCAGACGCCCGCCTCCACCGCCGCCGCGGTCGCCGCCCGCATGTCGACCGGTTCCCTGGTTTCGACCACCCCGATTCCGCCGAGCACCCGCACGTCGGTCACGCCCGGGAGATCGCGCGCGGGCGCCAGCCCGGACTCGAGCCCAGCCGTGAGATCGGCCACCTCTCCGCGCCAGTCGCGCGACAACAGAAGTTCGGTCGATGCCACCGCGACCGCGCACGCGAGCGGGTTCCCCATGAAGGTCGGGCCGTGCATGACACCGCCGCCCTCGCCCGCGCTGATCGTTTCGGCGATGTGCGTCGTGCAGAGCACCGCCGCAAGCGTCAGGTAGCCGCCCGTCAGCGCCTTCCCCACACACATCAGGTCGGGCGCGACGCCGGCGTGGTCGGCAGCGAACATCTCCCCGGTCCGCCCGAACCCGGTCGCGATTTCGTCGAAGATCAGCACCAGCCCGCGTTCGTCGCACATGCGCCGCAACTCGCGCAGGTACGCCGGGTCGTGAAAGCGCATACCTCCCGCCCCCTGCACGACGGGCTCGACGATCACGCCGGCGAGTTCGTCCGCGTGCTCGATCAGGACCGACTCGAAGGCCGCGACGTAGGACGCGTGGAACGCGCGGGGAGGTGCCGGCGCGAAAACCTGCTTGGCCAGCACGTCCGTCCACATCGAGTGCATGCCACCCTCGGGGTCGCACACGCTCATCGGTGCGAGGGTGTCGCCGTGGTACCCGCCGCGCCAGGTAAGCAGGCGATGTCGTTCGGGGTGGCCGACCGCACGCTGGTACTGCAGTGCGAGCTTCGTAGCTACCTCGACCGAGACCGACCCCGAGTCGGCGAGAAAGACCTTGTCCAGGCCCTCCGGCGAGATTTCGACGAGCAACTCCGCGAGCCGCGCGGCCGGAGCGTGCGTGAGGCCGCCGAACATCACGTGACTCATCTTCGCCACCTGCTCGGTGACGGCGGCGTCGAGCGCCGGATGCCGGTATCCGTGGATCGCGGCCCACCACGAACTCATGCCGTCGACGAGTTCGCGTCCGTCCGCGAGCACCAGTCTCGTACCCGTGGCCCGATCCACCACGAGGGGTTCGGTGGACGCCGGAAACGCGCCGTAGGGATGCCACAGATGGTCGGCGTCGAGCGCTGCGATCCGCTCTGCCGACATGGGGAGGGAAACCACGGCACGACTGTAGGCGGTTGGAATCGGCCGGCATCTTCCGCGTAGTCTGCCCAAGTTCCTGGGTACGAAGGTCACAGGAATCGATCTCGCGTGCTCCACGGCGTCCCGCCCGAGGCACCGCCGAGTCCACGACACTGAGGAGAACGTGAATGGCAGTCCGCACCTCGGACCGGAGTCCGAAGGCCGCCGCGGTCTCTGCCACCCGTCTCGGATACCGCGCCGACCTCGACGGTGTGCGCGGTCTCGCGATCGGCCTCGTCGTGGTCTTCCATGTGTGGTTCGGGCGCGTGTCCGGTGGCGTCGACGTCTTCCTCGCACTCTCCGGATTCTTCTTCGTCGGCACCCTGCTGCGGGTCGCGGAGTCGCATGCTCCGCTCGACCCTCGGCCGGTGCTGCGGCGGGTGGGACGGCGCCTGCTTCCGCCGCTGATAGTCGTGCTGCTCGGCACGACCGTCGCGGCGGTGGTCCTGTTGCCGTTCACGCAGTGGTTCCGGGTGGCCGAGCAGACCGGCGCGTCTCTCCTGTTCATGCAGAACTGGCATCTTGCGCGCACGGCGAGCGACTACCTCGCCGCCGACCCGATGGTCAGCCCCCTGCAGCACCTGTGGTCGATTTCCGTGCAGGGCCAGTTCTATGTCGCGGCGCTGCTGGTGGTGTTCGGCGCGGTCTGGGTGCTGCGGCGGAGGGCGCTGCCCGCACGCCTACCGCTCGCGGCGTTGCTCGCGCTCCTCACCGCGGCGTCGCTCACGTACGCAGTCCTGGCGGACGTACCGCAGTCGTGGCTGTACTACGACAGCGCCGCCCGGATGTGGGAACTCACCCTGGGCGGAGTGTTCGCCTGCGTGATCCCGTGGCTGCGGGTGCCCCGCGCGGTCCGTATCGTCCTCGGTGCCGCCGGTCTGGCGGTGCTGTTCCTGTGCGGCGTCGTCCTCGACGGAAACAGCCTCTTCCCGGGTCCGTGGGCACTCGTGCCGGTAGGGGCGGCCATGGCGCTGATCGTGGCCGGTCACATGGCGTCGGGGGACGGCACCGCCGACACCCCCACCGCGCGGTTGTTGTCGAGCGCCCCGCTGGTCCGGCTCGGATCGGTCGCCTACGCCCTGTATCTGTGGCACTGGCCGGTGCTCATCGGCTACCTCGTGCTCCGCGACCGGCCCTCGGTCGGCCTGCTCGGCGGCCTCGGCGTGATAGTGATCTCGCTCGCTCTCGCGGAAGCCACGACCCGGTGGCTCGAGAATCCGATCCGCCGGTCCGACTCGGGCCGGACGCGCACCGTCCTCATCGCTTCCGTCACGGTGCTCGGCGTCGTGGTGATGGCCGCGGCCGCCACCTGGACGGCGCATGTGGCCCGCCAGGACGATGTCCTCGAGCGGGTGGTGGCGTTGTCTCCCGACGTGTATCCCGGGGCGGCGGCACTGAAGGGGTTCGTCGACGTCGTACCGCAACCCGTACAGCCACCGCTGCTGGTCGCACACCGCGATCTGCCGCCGGCGACGCTGGACCACTGCATCGCCCAGCACACCAACCGTGAACCGTTGACCTGCACCTACGGTGATCCGTTGTCGACGAGAAGGATGGTCCTCGCCGGCGGATCCCACTCCGAGCACTGGCTCGCGGCCCTCGACACCATCGGCAAGCAGCGCGGGTTCCGGATCGACACCTATCTCAAAGTCGGTTGCCCCCTGTCGGATCCGCTGGCGCCGCTCACGGAGGAATCCCCGACCGTGGAGTGCGACACGTGGTCGGTGAAGGTGCTCGCCGAGTTGCAGGCCGATCCACCGGACTACCTGTTCACCACGTCGACGCGGACGAAGGACGACGGTGAGGGACCCGGCGATTTCACGCCGTTCTGGTACGTCGACCTGTGGCGGACCCTCGGCGAGTACGGCATCCCCGTAGTCGCGATCCGCGACAATCCGTGGCTGCTGCACGGGGACACGAGTTACCGCGCCGCCGACTGCCTCGCCGGCGGCGGCACATCCGACTCGTGCGCGGTGGCACGCGCCGACGCACTCGACCCCGTCGATCCGGCGATCGAGGCCTCTGCGTTCTCGCCGAACGTGAGCCTGATCGACCTGTCGGATTCGCTGTGCCGGGCGGATGTGTGCCGCGTGATCGAGGGCAATGTTCTGATCTATCGTGACGACAATCACCTCACCACCACGTACGTGCGAACGTTGACGCCGGATCTCGACGAGCAGTTGGGTGCGGCCACCGGCTGGTGGTGAGCGGCCCGGCGGGTTCATGCCGCCGGGTGCGGCTACTGTGCAGTCATGCAGCCCAGCCAGACGGACAACAGCGAAGAAACCCGGGAGCCCATCCCCGTATGGCCCGGCAGTGCCTATCCCCTCGGCGCGACCTACGACGGCGCCGGAACAAACTTCGCACTGTTCTCCGAAATCGCCGAAAAGGTCGAACTGTGCCTGATCTCGCGTGAGGGCACGGAGACCCGGATTCCTCTCGAAGAGGTCGACGGATACGTGTGGCACGCGTATCTGCCCACGGTCTCGCCCGGCCAGCGCTACGGGTACCGCGTCCACGGCCCGTACGACCCCGAAAACGGTCACCGGTGCGACCCGAGCAAGCTGCTGCTCGACCCGTACGGCAAGGCGTTCGACGGGGATTTCGACGGCGATCCGTCATTGTTCTCGTACGCCCTGCCCTCGGACGCAGAAGCGGAGTCCGGCGCCGCGCAGAACGCCGACGACAGCGACGAGACCCCCGCGGAGACGACGGAGTCCGACGTCGACTTCCCCCGGCTCGATTCCCTCGGCCACACGATGACGACCGTGGTCATCAACCCGTTCTTCGACTGGGCGAACGACCGGCATCCCCGGCGCCCCTACAACGAGACGGTGATCTACGAGGCACACGTCAAGGGAATGACGGCCACGCATCCCGACGTTCCCGAGTACCTGCGCGGCACCTATGCGGGTCTCGCCCATCCCGCTGTCATCGATCACTTGCTCGACCTCGGGGTCACCGCGATCGAACTGATGCCCGTGCACCAGTTCATGCACGATCAGGTGCTCCTCGACCAGGGTCTGCGCAACTACTGGGGATACAACACCTTCGGGTTCTTCGCCCCGCACACGGAGTACTCCTCGTCGTCGAAGCCGAGCGAGGCGGTTGCCGAGTTCAAGGCTATGGTCCGCGCGTTCCACGAAGCGGGTATCGAGGTGATCCTCGATGTGGTGTACAACCACACCGCCGAAGGCAATCACCTCGGGCCGACCATCAGCTTCCGAGGAATCGACAATGCCGCGTACTACCGTCTCGTGGACGACGACAAGACCCATTACATGGACTACACCGGGACCGGCAACAGCCTCAACGCCCGGCATCCCCACACGCTCCAATTGATCATGGATTCGCTGCGGTACTGGGTCACCGAGATGCACGTCGACGGTTTCCGATTCGACCTGGCATCCACTCTCGCCCGCGAACTGCACGATGTGGACCGGCTGTCGGCGTTCTTCGATCTGGTGCAACAGGATCCGGTGGTCTCGCAGGTCAAGCTCATCGCCGAGCCGTGGGACATCGGCGAAGGCGGTTACCAGGTGGGCAACTTCCCCAGCCTGTGGACCGAGTGGAACGGCAAGTACCGCGACACGGTGCGCGACTACTGGCGCAGTGAGCCGTCGACCCTCGGGGAGTTCGCCTCTCGTCTGACCGGCTCGTCCGACCTGTACGAGGACACCGGACGGCGTCCCGGCGCCTCCATCAACTTCGTCACCGCGCACGATGGCTTCACACTCGCGGATCTGGTGTCCTACAACGACAAGCACAACGACGCCAACGGTGAAGACAACCGGGACGGCGAATCGCACAACCGGTCGTGGAACTGCGGCGTCGAAGGCCCGACCGACGATCCCGAGGTCCTTGCTCTGCGAGCGCGTCAACAGCGCAACATCCTCGCGACGCTGGTGCTGTCGCAGGGCACCCCGATGCTCGCGCACGGCGACGAGATGGGCCGCAGCCAGCACGGCAACAACAACGTGTACTGCCAGGACAACGAATTGTCGTGGATGGATTGGTCTCTCGCGGAGGCCAATGCCGATCTGGTGGCGTTCACCCGCAACGTCATCGCCTTGCGGACCGAGCATCCGGTGTTCCGGCGTCGTCGCTTCTTCGAGGGCCGGCCGATCCGCAGCGGCGACCAGTCTCGCGACATCGCGTGGCTCACGCCCTCGGGCGAAGAGATGACCCCCGAGCACTGGGACAGCGGTTTCGGCAAGTCGCTGGCGGTGTTCCTCAACGGTGACGGCATACCCGAACCCGACCACCGCGGGCAGCGCGTCGTCGACACCTCGTTCCTGCTGTGCTTCAACGCGCATCACGAGCCGATCGAGTTCGTCACCCCGGACGGCGCGCACGCTGACGAATGGTCTGTGGCGATCGATACCGATGCCGCGGACGGCGTGCGGGAGTTCACCGTCACCGCAGGAAAGCCGATCCTGGTCGAAGCACGTTCGATGGTGGTGCTGCGGAGGACCGCATGACCTCACTCCCGTTGCTGTCCACCTACCGGCTCCAGATGCGAGGTGACGCGTTCACCTTCGCCGACGCCGTCTCCATCGTCGACTATCTCGACGGCCTCGGGATCTCGCATGTGTACCTGTCTCCCCTCCTCACCGCCACGACCGGGTCGAATCACGGATACGACGTCGTCGATCCGTCCACGGTGTCGTCGGCACTAGGGGGGCGTGCGGGTTTCGAACACCTCGTACGAGAAGTGCGCTCGCGCGGCATGGGCGTGATCGTCGACATCGTCCCCAACCATGTGGGCGTGGGCGACCCGCGCCAGAACGCCTGGTGGTGGGACGTGCTGCGGCTCGGCCGCGAATCGGAGTACGCGTCGTACTTCGACATCGACTGGTCGGAAGACAACGGTGCCGACGGCCGGATCGCGCTGCCGGTGCTGGGCTCCGCCGACGCGGTGCAGGAACTGACGGTGGATCGCACGGGTGACGAACCCGTGCTCGCGTACTACGACAAGCGATTCCCGGTCGCACCGGGAACCGACGACGGAACCCCGGGCGAAATCCATGCGCGCCAGGCATACCGGCTGGTGCCCTGGGATTCCGGGTTGATCGGATACCGGCGCTTCTTCACCGTGGACGATCTGGCCGCGGTGCGGGTCGAGGACCCGCGGGTGTTCGACGCGGTGCACGCCCAGGTCGCGTCGTGGATCGACGACGACCTCGTCGACGGCCTGCGGGTCGACCATCCCGACGGTCTCGCCGATCCGTCGGCGTATCTGAAGCGCCTGCGCGCCTTGATCGGACCGCAGCGCTGGTTGGTGATCGAAAAGATCCTCGCCGAGGGTGAGCCTCTGGACACGACGTTGCCGGTCGACGGCACCACCGGCTACGACGCACTCGACGAACTCGCTGCGGTGTTCGTCGACCCCCGCGGCGACAAGGCACTCACCGCGGTGTCCCGGACCTACACCGGCTCCGACGGCGACGCCGCGTGGTTGCACGCCCAAGAGCGTGCTCTCGAACGGTCGGTGCTCGAGTCGGGTCTCGCCCCGGAGGTGGGCCGCCTGGTCCGCGCGATCCGGCGTGAGGCCGGGGACACCGACGCACCTGGTTCCGAGCACGAGTGCGCGGACGCGGCGCTGCGCGAGGCAGTGATTGCGGTCGCGGCCCGGGTGCCCGTCTACCGTGCCGACTACGCGCCGCTCACCACCATGCTGCCCCGGATCGTCGGCGAAGTAGCCCGGGAGAAGCCGGATCTCGAACCTGCTCTCGGAATCTTCGTGCGAGCACTCACGATCGGTGGCGAAGCGGCCGCCCGTTTCGGGCAGGTCTGCGGTGCCGCAACCGCCAAGGCGGTCGAGGACTGCTTGTTCTACCGGGCTGCCCGGCTCGTGTCGTTGCAGGAAGTCGGCGGGCAGCCGGGCCGGTTCTCGCTGGGTGCAGCGCAGTTCCATCTCTCCTGGGCACAACGTGCGCGGCGGCTTCCGCGTGCGATGACGACGTTGTCCACACACGACACCAAACGTAGCGAAGACGTGCGAGCGCGGATCGGTGTGCTGTCCCAGGTGGCCGAACTGTGGTCGGAGCGCCTGCACGAATGGAACACCCTCGAGCCCGCTCCCGACCCTGCCATCGGCTTGTTCTTCTGGCAGACCCTGTTCGGGGTATGGCCGGCGGACGGTGTCGTGACCGCCGAGTTGCGTGAACGACTCCACAACTACGCTACGAAAGCGTTGCGGGAGAACGGCACCCGTTCGACGTGGACCGAGGTGGACACGGATTTCGAAGCCGCCGTGACCAACTGGCTCGACTCGGTGTGCGACGGCCCCGTCGGCGCGGCCCTGACCGAACTGGTTTCCGACCTCGAACCGCACATCGCTGCGGTGTCGCTCGGGCAGAAGCTTCTGCAACTCCTGGGCCCGGGCGTCCCGGACGTCTATCAGGGCACGGAACTGTGGGACGACTCGCTCGTCGACCCCGACAACAGGCGGCCGGTGGATTTCGGGATCCGTCGGCAACTGCTCGCCGAACCCGAGTCGGCTCCCGCCAAGTTCACGGTCGTGCAGAAGGCACTCCGGATTCGCCGAGACCGGCCCGAGAGTTTCGTGGGCGGTGCGTACGTCCCCGTGTACGCCGTAGGGACGGGCGCCGAGTACGTCCTCGCGTTCGGCCGCGGGCCGTCCGCCGAGGACCTCGATGTGCTCGCGTTGTCCGTGCGGCACACCGTCGATCTCGCGGCGACGGGATGGGGTGACACGGTGCTCGACCTTCCCCTCGGGTCCTGGACCGACGTGTTCTCGGGACAGCGTTTCTCCGGAACAGTGCGGCCCGCAGATCTTTTCGCGGCGCTGCCGGTCGCGGCGCTGGTGCGTGACTGAGGTACGGCCTGTCGACCTTGGTGGATTGATGCCCGCATAGCGGGCACAATCCGACCGAAGATTTGGGGCAGGTTCTCAGACGTCGGCGGCGTCGCGCGCAGCCTCCTCGGCTTCGCGGCGCCGGTCGCGGCGGCGGACCCACATGAGGACCGTCGCCGCCGCGCCGCCACCGACGAGGGCCCCCACGACCATCCCTGCCCAGGTCGCACCGTCGTACCGGAAAGGATCCGCCAGCTCGATGTAGATGCCGGCGACTCCCGCCAGGTAGAGCGTGACGGCGAAGATCGACCGCGGCCGAAGTGTTTTCATCGTGGCGTACACGTCGACGTCGCGGGCGCGGGCGTATGCGATGGTCACCATCGCGAGCACGAACCACGCCGCCAGAATGCCGATGGCGACCATGGCGCCGCCGCGCCCGGCGATCCAGGGCAGGACGGCCCCGGCCACGAGGGCAGTCCATTGGAAGGACTGGAAACCCACCGCGGAGGCCTCGTTCCAGACCTCACGCTGTCGTTCGTCCTGGTAGAAGTCGTCGTCCAGGTCGGCGACGACGCGAGCAGCCTTGAGAAATGCGGTCACTGGGGCCCCTCCGGGGTGAGCGGGAACAGTCCTTCGACAGTGGTGCCGAGAGTCCGGGCGAGCCGCAGCGCCAGGTAGACGCTGGGTGCGTAATCGCCCTTCTCGGTCGAGACGATGCTTTGACGGCTTACTCCGACTGCCGCACCGAGTTCGGCCTGGGTGAGACGCGCCTGCTTGCGAAGCTCGCGAACCCTGTTGCCTCTCGGTATCTCCGGCATGCAAGAAGTAAAGCCTGCTTGTCATTTCATGTCAAGGATACTTGTCTTTCGAACTGTTCCCACTCAGCAGCGCACCGGCCGGCCAGGTCAGGCCACCGACCCTGCTCCGCTCCCGATCTCCACCGCTTCCACTGCCTCCACCGCGGCTCTGATGGCGTCCATCCGCTTCTCGATGTACCCGAGATATTCCGGGTGCGTGACGATGTAGGGCAGGTCCTGGACGATCCCCCGCACCACGCAGGCGCCCGCCGCGGCCGGCGTCATCCCTACATCTCCTGCGCCCTTGATGTGTGAAGCATCCTCCACATGCCCTCCCAACCGGGTGGTGTTCGCGTCGAGGTTCGACCTCACAAGTCCCGGGCAGAGCACGGACACGCCCACACCGTGTGGCGCCATCTCGGCACGGAGCGCCTCCGACAGAGAGACGACGGCACTCTTCACCGCGCTGTAGGCACCGCGGCCGGGAGCACCCGCCGTGAGCCCCATGACCGACGCCGTGTTGACGATGTGCCCGCGCCCCGCATCCCGCATCTGTGCACCGAATGCGGCTACGCCGTTGAAGACTCCCGCCAGGTCGATCGCGACGAGCAGGTCGAAGACGTCCGCGTCCGTGTCCACCACGTCGCGGCCGTTGAACCCGATCCCGGCGTTGTTGACGAGAATGTCCACCGGTCCGAACACCGATTCGGCGTCGGCCTTCGCCTGCGCCCAGGAGTCGCGATCGCGCACATCCAGACCGACTCCGCGGATCCCGGACGCCCGCTCGGCCGTCACCGCCTCGACAGCCTGCCGATCGATATCGGCGATCGTCACGGAGATCCCGTGCTGCGCCAGCGCGTCGACGATTCCGAGCCCGATCCCGCTCGCGCCGCCGGTGACGAATGCATGCCGTGCCGAAGACAGTTCCATCGCTTCACCTTCCCGTCACGAACCGGATCAGTTCGTCATCCACATTTCTTCGGGCATCGGTGAGCCGAGGGTGAACATCCGGACGCCGTGGACGTTCTCGCCGTACACCACCGCGGGCGCGGCCTTGGTGTACCAGATTCCGGGCACCAGGTCGACGAGCCGCTTCTGTGCTGTCTCGTATGCTGCCTTGCGCTCGTCCGCCCCTTCGGCGACGCGGCCGGCATCCAAGGCGTCGTTGAGTTCCGGGTCATCGAGACCCGAAAAGTTTCCGGGAGAGTCACCGTGGAATGCCGTCCACAGCGCGTAGTCCGGATCCTGAGTGATCGCAGAGGAGATCACCATGTCGAAGTCGCGTGCGCCGGCGCGGGCCGTCGCCGCAGCGTAGTCCACCACCTCGACCTTGACCTCGACGTTGTCGAACGCTCCGAGTTGCGCCTGCAGCGACTCTGCGGCCGCCTTCGTTTCCTGCGTGGGGTAGGACATGAAGGTGAAGGAGACCGGCTTGCCTTCTGCTGCCAGTTCGTCGAACAGTTGCTGCGCGGTCTCCTTGTCACTCGTCGCGAGTGGGATGTCGGCGAAGTACGGTGAGCCCTCAGGGAACAGGGTCTCGGGGATCTCACCCTCGCCGTTGAAGACGACGCTGTTGAGGGCGTCGAGGTCTGCTGCCAGGGATACCGCCCGGCGGGCCCGCACATCGTCGAACGGCGCACGCGCCGAGTTCATGATCATGATCTGGCCGCCACCCGCGGGTACGACCTCGGCGGGGATACCCGCTGCGTCCGCCTTGGCCAGAGTTCCCCAACTCGCTTCGAGAGACAGATCCGCGCCGCCGGTAGAGATCATGTTGAACCGCTGGGAGTTGTCGGCCACGGTGCGGACGGTGAGCTTGTCGAGGTACGGCTTGGGAGCGTCCCAGTAGTCCGGGTTCTTCACCAGATCGATCGAGTCACCCCGCAACCAGTTCTCCAAGGAGAACGGCCCGGCACCCACCGGCTCACGGTCGAACTCCGCCGCGCCCTTCTGCAGTGCGGCCGGCGAGGCGATCCAGTTCATCGAAGTGGTGAGCATGCCCTGCGGAAAGTGCGGATTGGGTGCTGCCAGCGCGATTCTCAGTGTGGTCGGATCGACAACCTCCGAGGACGCCACCTGCGCGGCCTGCCGGATCGCAGTCGATCCGAGCGCGGGGTCGCGCAGCCGGTCCCAGTTGAACTTGACCGCAGCCGCGTCGAGCGGCGTGCCGTCCGTGAACGTCAGCCCGGGGCGCAAGATGAGGTCGAAGGTCGCTCCCCCGTCCGTGGTGGCGAAGTCGGTCGCCATCTTGTACTCGATGTCGAGGGTGTCGAGATTGTTGATCATCAGCGTTCCGTAGAGCGCGTTGCCGAGCACGGGCTGGTGCGCCCAGGTATTGGACAGTGCCGCCGGATCCAAGCTGCGCGGCTCGCCCATCTGGATGGTGCGGAGGGTGCCGCCCGCGACGGGTTCGCCGGCATCGGCGCCTGCTGCGGACGCGACGTTGCCGGATTCGGCGCCGCCGCAGGAGGTCAACAGTAGGGCAGCGGCACAGGCCGCCGCGATCGCGGGTAGGAAGCGCTGGGGTCGGAACATGGGGACCTCTCGACGTGCGGAACAAGGGGCGAGCCGAACCACACGCGCACACATCCACCCATGCGCAGTGCAACGGATCGACAGAACTCGATTCGAGCGCTGCGCGCCCGACAAAACAGATGGCACCGAACCAGGTTCGAGGAGCAAAGCCACCCGGTGCACGCCCACTGTCAATGAGCTTCGTCCATTTGTCAACGGCACCAAGCAATTCGACGTCTTTGGGAGTAATTCCCTGGAAATGCTTGCGTTGACGAGGGCGTGAGACTAATGTTCTCTCATTACGGAACGCCATTCTTCACGAAAGGATAGTGAATCTGCCGGAGGAATTCTACTGCGGCGCAGTGCAATCCGGTTCCGCGCAAGCACTGCTGTGCCCGTGCCTGCGATTGGTGAAAGCCCCTCTTCTTCAACCAATTCCGCGATCGCGTTGCGATTCGTCGCACCTGGGTCGTCGCCGGGATCTCGGGACACGCCGTTCACCCGCGAGGGTGGCCGAGTGATTCGAGGAGGTCGACCTCGGCCGGGAAATCGCTGCGGAGCCGGTGGCGCACATTCTCGACCGATGAGTGGGCGGAAACCGGGTACCGGTGTCGTCGTGCTGCCACAGACCCGATCGAGCAGCAGCGCGCTATAACTCGTCGTTCCGGGCGTCATCGGTAACGCTGGTCATGAGGTGGGATCGGCCTGGGCGTAGGGGCGGTAGACGCGCTCGATCCAGTCCGGGACCGGCTTGTCGCGTGCCTCGAGTATCGCGCCGATCGCCACCCGAGCATTGTCGCTGCATTTTGTGAACGAGGCACCACCGTCGAGCGTGTAGTCCCATCCGAGGACCGGGAAGTAGCGGAGCTCGGACTCCACATGGTCGATCAAGCGCAACGCACAGTATCCACCGGTATCGGTGAACAATGCGGAGGTATCCGGCGCCTCGGGTGCAGGCAGATTCGGGATGATGTTCCCGCGCAGATCAGCAGCCAGACGCGCACGCGGAATGTCCGCGGTCGCATCGACCAGATCGGGGCGTTCTTCGGCGACGACCGCAAAGGCGGTCTCGACGCCGATCTCGATCATCGGCGCGCGCGTCGACATCGGCAGCTCCGCCCACGAGCCGATCAGCGGATCACGCCGCAACTGCATCGTCATCCATGCCGTCCACTCACCGGCGACAGCCTCGTCCCAGGTCAGTTCCGATCCGTGGATGCGGTCCCACTCGGCGTAGGCCAGTTCGAACATTTCGATCGGCAGCGGATGGTCCCCGAGCAGAGCCTTCGCCGCGGACTGCCGCAAGGGCGATGCACCGCGGGCAGCTTCGCCGATCAAGACTCTGGCGTAGTCACCGATGACGGCCGACAGATAATCCGGACGACGTCCCCCGACCCGATCGACGAGCCGAGGATCGACTGCGACATCGGCGATGAGAGCGTGCCGCGCCTCGGTGGTGTATTCGAATCGCGCCAGCTCGACGCCTTGGAACCACTGGTCGCGGATCGCTTGGCGTGCCTTGCGATTGCGCACCTTCGAGATCGCGGCGGCAACCTGCGGGTCGACGTCGGGTTGCGGCAGCATCAGCGGGTCGGCCGGGTCGTAAGCGGTGCGGCCCCTCGTCGACCACTTCTCGACCTCGGCGATTGCGGCCTGGTCGATACCGTCCTGAATCGCGTCGATGTGTCGGCTGCGCTGCTCGACGGTGTCGAGAAGTGCAGGGGCCCGCGCGTCGAGTGCGCGTCGGACGGTGTCGAGGAAGTCCTCTTCGACGGCTCGTGCCCGACCGGTGCGCGCCTCGATGATCGTGTCGGTCACCTCAGCGGTGACCGGGCTCTGCACCGGCCGGCCGGTGCGGGATTCCCAAAACGCCTCGGCGGCGTAGTGGCCGAGTTCCCCCCAGGCTCTCGGGTCTTCGAGCATCGCCCTGAAGACGACGAACGGGCCATCGCGGAATGCACGATCGGTCATCAGGTCGGCCAGGGCGACCAACAGCTTGACCTTGAAGTGCCCGTCCGCCCATGAGAAGAACCGGTCGGGGCAGTCGACTTCGGACTTCGCTACGGCGTCGGCCTCCGCGTCCGGTTCTTCGAGGCAGTCGAGCGGGGAGCGCGCTTTCAGCGGGCGTGTCAGTGCGTACCGTGCGGTGTCGTAACGCGGCCCCGGCACGGGTTTCGGCCTCGGGACGGTTGCTACCGGCGCGGGTGTCCTGGTCGGAGGTGCGGTCGGGAGTGGCTCGGGGACGAACATGAACAGCGGCCCTGCGGGCCGGTCCCTGATCTGCGCCTGCGGGATGTTGCCGGCCAGCAACGAGGCGACCAGGTCGTAGGCCTGGCCACGGGTGCTGGTCGCCCCAGCCGGAAACGTCGCGTCCGTCTCGGCTTCGAGCCGTTCGAGGATCTGCAATTGACGGGCGGTGACGGGGTGCTCCCGCCAGGACGATCGGGCCGTTGCGATGTCACGTACCGCCCGCTTCGGCACAACCTCCGGCTCGATGCCCGAGGCGTGTAATTCGCTGCGGAGTCGAGCTTCCAGGTCGTGCAGCTCACGCCACTGCACGCGGAGCCCGGCCAAGCGCTCGCTGAGGGAGACGAGATCCGCGGCGTCAGGCCGGTCATCACCGTCGAGACCACAAACCTGCTCGGTCGCCGAGGCGTTCTTCGCTGCTGCCAGGCGCCCGGCCAGCTTTCGGCCGAGCAGTTCCAGATCTACGAGTTCCTCACGGACCTGCGCCCATTCCGCCTGGATCAGAAGGGGAGATTCTGGTCCTGCGGAGGATTGCGCCGCATCTCGTCCTCGATCATCTCGGTCAGTTCGTCCGCCAGCGGATCGCGGGAGGTCATCGGCACGGGTCGGCCGTCCTCGATCCGCTGCGCGATCAGTGCCTGTCCCAACGCCCGGAACCATGCCGCCTTCTCCAGCCACACCCGCTCGACCACTCGCACCGCAGTCGGGTTCGGACGGACGCTCTGCGTCCGCCACCGATCCGGGTCCCGCACCGTCCGAGCCGTTTCCCACTTCTGCTCCGCTTTCCGGTCGGCCCACCGCTCGGCCGCCGTCACCGGATCGCTGTCCTCGACCGGCAGGGGGAACTCTCCGCTCTGCGCCACCGCTACGTCCTCCCTGACCCCCGGAACCGACTTCCCCTCGCTGGGTGTCCTCGTCTGCCACACGACCTCCTCTGCCGCACCGCGCGCGCAGCATCCCTCATCGACGGTGCCGGACCATGAGGCCGATCCTAGCGCCTTCGGCCCCGAAAACTGTCGCTGAACTGGCATTTCAGCGAATTGATCAAAGGGGAACCCATCGGCACGGGAAGCGCGGTGAGCGGGCGCCGGACATTCCCTCGAACCCACCTCCCCCACCGGAACGACGACCTACCCGACCTCGGGCGACCGAGGATTCCCAAGAAGCAGCATATTCAGTAGTGTGGAACGTGATTCTCGTGCATGGAAGCGATATTCTCTTGTGTGACCGGGATCGCTGCGAGCGCTCACCGCGCAGGACAGGAGAGGAACGGACCCAAATGAACATTGATGACATGGTGATGATCAGCATCGACGACCACGTCGTGGAGCCAGCTGACATCTTCGAAAAGTATTTCCCCAAGAGCCTGATGGATCAGGCACCGCGCCTGACCGCCCATCCGCGCAATCCCAACGTGCAGGCCTGGCTGTTCCAGGACACAGTCGTCGGCAGTTCCGGACTCAACGCCGTGGTCTCCTGGCCCAAGAGCGAGTGGGGCATGGACCCCACCGGATACGCCGAAATGCGGCCCGGCGTCTACGACATGGACATGCGCGTGCGCGACATGGATGCCAACGGCACCCTCGCCGCCACGCTGTTCGCCACCTTCCCCGGCTTCGCCGGCACCCACCTGGCCAGCCTGCCGGACAAGAAACTGTCCCTCGCCGCCTGTAAGGCGTTCAACGACTGGGTGGTCGGCGAAGTCCCCAACGCCCACCCCGGACGGTTCATCCCGCTCGGGATCATCCCGTTCTTCGACGTGGATGAATCCGTCAAGGAGATCGCGCGGCTCGCCGCCATGGGATGCCGCTCGATCAGCATCCCGGAAACCCCCTACGGCGTCGGCGAAGGCTACCCGGACTTCAAGTCCGGCTACTGGGACCCGATCTTCAAGGCCTGCGTCGACAACAACATCGTGCTCAGCCTGCACATCGGTGGCGGTTTCAGCCTGGTCAAGCGGCCCGAAGGCTTCAACATCGACGACATGATGGTGTTGACGCCGCTGATTTCCACCATCGCGGCAAACGACGTCATGCTCAGCGGTGTTTTCCAGAAGTTCCCGGACCTCAAGTTCGCCATGAGTGAAGGCGGCGTGGGCTGGGTGGCTCCCTGGCTCGACCGTCTCGAGCGGCACATCGTCAACCAGTCCTGGACGGGAGTGAGTTTCCTGCCCAAGGGCATGACACCGACCGACGTGTGGCGCAAGAACTTCCTGGCGTGCTACATCACCGAGCCGAGCGGCCTGAACAACCGCGACCACTTGGGGATCGACACCATCGCGTGGGAGTGCGACTACCCGCACTCGGATTCGACCTGGCCGAACTCACCCGAGATGCTCATGGAGGAACTGGTCGCCTCCGAGTGCACCGACGAAGAGATCGACAAGATCACGTTCGGTAACGCCGCGCGGTTCTTCGATTGGGACCCGTTCGCCCACATCCCCCGGGAGCAGGCGACGGTCGGTGCTCTGCGCGCCCGGGCCACGGACGTCGACATCAGCGAGACGTCCAAGACCGAGTACCGCCGCCGCTACGAGCTCGCCCAGCCGTAGGCGTCCGCACCGGATCAGGAAACACGCGCCGTCTCCTCTCGGCATCCGTTGCAGCACCGGCCATCCCATCGGATGGCCGGTGCTGCACCGCTTATTGGGGTTCTTTGCGCCACAGCAGCGCGTGCACGCACTCCACCGCCTCGGCCGGAGATTCGACGTCGAGCACGCCGCCGGCGGGCATCTTCCATCCGCCGACGGAGAAGACGGGCACACCCGTTCGCACCGCGAGCGCGATTTCACTCATCGTCCCCCAACTGCCGCCGACGACCACGAGGGCGTCACAACTCCGGACGAGAAGCGCGTTACGCATCTCCCCCAGCCCGGTGGGGATCGCCACCGTCAGATACGGATTGCCGTCGGCACGATCGTCACCGGGGAGGAAACCGACGGTGGTGCCGCCCGCCTCGATCGCGCCCCGGGACGCCGCGGCCATGACCCCGCCCAATCCCCCGGTCACCACGATCGCGCGGCGGCCCGCGAGCAGACCGCCCAGCGTGCGGGCGATCCGTCGTTCCTCGGGCGTGGCCTCACCCGGTCCGACCACCCCGACGTATCGCTGCGCGTGCATGGTCGGCATTCTCCACCACCCGCACGCCCCGAGGTGAGGGATCCGGGACAGTGGGACAATGACCGGATGGGTCGACGTCGCCGCAATTCCGAACATTCCGCCGACACCGCGTGCCCGTGCGGCCGCGGGATACCGATGGACGAATGCTGCGGGGTGTTTCTCGCCGGGCGCAGCGCACCGACCGCCGAACAACTGATGCGGTCGCGGTACACCGCGTTCGTCCTCGGCGACGTCGACTATCTCCGTCGCACCTGGCACCCCTCCACCCGGCCCGCACGCCTCGACCTGGATCCCGAACAACATTGGACCGGTCTGGAAGTCGTGCACACTACCGGCGGGGGTTTCCTCCATACGGAAGGCACCGTCGAGTTCCGCGCCCACTGGACGCACGCAGGTGTGTCCGACTCGATGCACGAGCACAGCCGGTTCGTGAGGGAGAACGGCGACTGGCTCTACCTCGACGCCGACGGCGGCAGGTAGGCCCGGTCACCGGAGAAGTGTCGCGCGGAGCGTCGACGCGAGCCACGAGCGGTAATGCTCGATGTCCCACCCGCAGTCACGGCGCAACAGCGAGTGCACTTGCGGCGAGATGAGCGCGTACAGCACGTCGGCGGCGTGCTCGGCGGTGATGTCGGGACGCAGCCACCCGCCCTCGTACAGACCTTCTGCGATGGTGCGCGCGTTGTCGGCGGTCGCGCGTGCATCTTCTTCCGCGAACCTGCGCATGTCGGGGTCGGCACCCGACGACTCGACGGAGGTCATGAGGAGCCCGCCGGCACGTTCGAGCATCTCGGCGCCGTAGTCGACGACCTGCCCGAGGATCAGGTCGGCCTCGGTCACCGGGCGGCCACCGGGCCGCCGCACGGCGGGGCGACCCTGAGTCGCCGACGTGTCGCCGGGGCCGGCCACGGCTTCGTCGAGGGCTTCGCGGAACAGATCTGCCTTTCCACCGGGGTAGGCGGTGAAGACGGTTCGCACCGCGACACCTGCCTCTTCGGCGATGTGCCGCACAGTGGTGCTCACGTATCCGTCGCGAACGAAGAGTCGCGCCGCTGCCCCGCGGATCGCGGCCCTGGTGCGCCGCGCCGCTTCTTCTCTGAGCGGCGAGCTGTAGGTTCTTCGGGCGGGCTCGGACATCACGATCACCCTAGCAGCATCGGGTGCAGCACCGATGCGCCAAAATCGGTCCCGGCGTAGGTGACACGCTGCACCGCAGGAGAACACACGGCATGCTGGTGTGGTGCATACCTTCGAGGTCTGGGCCCCGATCCCATCATCAGTGCAGCTGTACGCCGACGAGACTCTTCATCCCATGGAGCGTGACAGGCGAGGGTGGTGGCGTGCCGAAGTCGACGTCCCCCCCGACGCCCGATACGGCTTCGTCCTCGACGGCGACACCGACACGGTGCTCCCGGACCCCCGCTCTCCGAGGCAACCCGACGGGGTACACGGACTGTCACAACTCCACGTCGCCGACCCCGGCGGGTGGACCGACCGGTTGTGGACCGGCCGGCAACTCCCGGGCAGTGTCCTCTACGAACTTCACATCGGCACGTTCACCGAAGAAGGCACACTCGACGCCGCGATCGACCGACTCGACGAACTCGCCGACCTCGGTGTCGACTTCGTCGAACTCATGCCGGTCAACGCATTCAACGGCACCCACGGATGGGGCTACGACGGTGTGCTGTGGTACGCGGTGCACGAATCCTACGGCGGCCCCGCCGCACTGCAACGTTTCGTCGACGCTGCGCACGCGCGAGGCATCGCGGTGGCGCTCGACGTGGTCTACAACCACCTCGGCCCGTCGGGCAACTATCTCGGCAGGTTCGGCCCGTATGTGGCGCCTGCTCCGGGCATCTGGGGTGACAGCATCAATCTGGACGGCACGGAGTCCGGTGAGGTTCGCCGGTACATTCTCGACAACGCGCTCCGCTGGTTCCGGGACTTCCACATCGACGCTCTCCGGCTCGACGCCGTCCACGCTCTCCTCGACCACACCGCGACCCATCTGCTCGAGGAACTGTCTGTCGAAACGTTCCGTCTCTCCACGCACCTCGGACGCCCACTGAGTCTCATCGCCGAGAGCGACCTCAACGATCCGCGCATGATCACCCCGCGCTCCGGTGGCGGGTACGGGTTGCAGGCACAGTGGGCAGACGACATCCACCACGCGATCCACACCGCCGTATCGGGGGAACGGCAGGGTTACTACGGCGATTTCGGGTCTCTCGAATGCCTGGCGCAGACACTGGGACACGGGTTCTTCCATGCCGGAACGTATTCGACGTTCCGTGGCCGGATACACGGACGGCCGCTCGATATCCGTCGCACGCCTGCGAGTTCACTGGTCGCCTACACGTGCACCCACGACCAGATCGGCAACCGGGCGCTCGGCGACCGGCCCGGCGCCTATCTCGACGCCGGGCAGCTTGCCGTTCGCGCTGCTCTCGTCCTCACCTCGCCGTACACGCCGATGCTGTTCATGGGCGAAGAATGGGGTGCCGGTACACCGTTCCGCTACTTCACCTCGCATCCCGAACCGGAACTCGCCGCGGCGGTCGTGGAGGGTCGGCGTCGGGAGTTCGGTGAACACGGGTGGAACACCGAGGACGTTCCCGACCCGCAGGATCCGGCCACCTTCGAGGTCTCGAAGCTGAACTGGGACGAGCGCACCGCACCCGAGCACGCACGACTGCTCGACTGTTACCGGGAGCTGATCGCGCTGCGCCGCGAGCGGGCAGAAATCAGCGATCCGTGGCTCGAGCATCTCCACGTCACCTACGACGAGGAGGAACGCTGGATCACGTTGTACCGTGGGGCATTACGAGTGGTCTGCAATCTCGGACCCGATCCGGTGACGGTACCGGCCGGAGGGCGCCCGATCCTGTGGTGGGACGAACCGATCGTCAATCGCACCGAATCCGCGGTGCTCGTACCGGGACATTCCTTCGTGATTCTCGAATCCCGTACCGGCGCGACCCGATCGGAACCACTCGTCTGACACAGCCGAAATCCCCGTCGGCGGGGACGGGGACGCCGGCCTACGTCAGATAACGGTAGGCCGGCGACCCGGGCTCGAGCCGCTGTGCCTCGACGGGCGACGCGTCCATCCGATGAAGCAGCGACGAAAGGTTCTCTGCCGCACCGAGTTCGATACCGACCAGCGCCGCACCCGTCTCGCGGTTGTTGCGCTTGACGTACTCGAACAGGGTGATGTCGTCGTCGGGGCCGAGCACCTCGTCGAGGAACCTGCGCAACGATCCGGGCTCCTGCGGGAAATCCACGAGGAAGTAGTGCTTGAGACCACGGTGCACGAGCGACCTCTCGATGATCTCACCGTAGCGCGAGACGTCGTTGTTGCCACCGGACACCAGGCAGACGACATTGGCTCCCGGCTGCACCACGAGTGACTCGAGCGCGGTCACTGCCAGCGCGCCGGCAGGCTCCGCGATGACGCCTTCGTTCTGGTACAGCTCGAGCATGGCCGTGCAGATCGCTCCCTCGTCGACCTGCGCCAACCCGAACGGGCCGCTGCCGAGACCCTCCCGGCGCAGCGCGGCCACGAGCGGAAGGTTCGAGTGGGTGACGACCTCCGCACCGAGACGGGAGACCACGGCGTACGGAAGATCACCGATCCGTTTGACCGCCGCGCCGTCCACGAACGGTTCGACCTCGGGCAACGTCACCGGACCACCCGCGACCAGCGCAGCGGTCATCGACGCCGCACCGGCAGGCTCGACCCCGACGATGGATGTGTGCGGCGATCGTTCGCGGAGGTACGCCGCGAGTCCGGCGATGAGTCCGCCTCCACCGACCGGCACGATCAGCACGTCCAGGTCTCCGTGCAACTGTTCCAGGATTTCGCGGGCGATGGTGCCCTGGCCGGCGGCGGTACGCGCGTCGTCGAACGGCGGGATCATCGTCGCGCCGGTCCGCGCGACATCCGCGGCGGCCGCGGCGGCCGCCGCGTCGAAGGTGTCGCCGACACCGATGAGCTCGACGAAATCGCCGCCGTGCGCACGGATACGGTCGCGTTTCTGCTTCGGGGTACGCGTCGGAACGTAGATACGTCCGGTGATTCCCATCGCGCGGCAGGCGTATGCCACGCCCTGCGCATGGTTGCCGGCGCTCGCGGTGACCACCCCGGCCGCACGCTCACTGGCGTCGAGTTGAGCCATCGCGTTGTAGGCGCCGCGCAACTTGAACGACCGCACCCGCGTAAGGTCCTCACGTTTGAGGTAGACATGAGCACCGGTCAGCGCGGACAGCCGGGGGTTCGGTTCGAGGGGGGTCGGGGCGACCACCGCGGAAATTCGCTCGGCAGCCGCATCGATGTCAGCCGCGCTGGGCACGGTGGTCTCGTGTGTCGGTTCTGCTGTTCGCGCGGTGGAGGTCACCGGTCAATGCTGCCACTACCTGTGCTTCACCGACAACGCGGGACCCCCACCCGCGCCTCTCGGACGCCACGGGTCGCCCGGTCAGGAGCCGAACTGCGACGGCCTCGGCACGTTGCGAAGGTTCGATTTCGCCATCTGCACAGCTTCGCCCACTCCCCCGTTCATGACGACTTTCGACATGGCCAGTGCGAAGCCCTTGACCTGTTCGCCGGTGATCGCCGGTGGCAGCGACAACGCCCGTGGGTCCGTGACGACGTCGATCAGCACCGGTCCCGGCCGGGCGAACGCGTCCCGCAGTGCGTGCTCCACGTCCCCCGGATCTTCCACGCGGCGGGTGAAGAACCCCAGCGCGTCGGCTACCTTCGCGTAGTTCACGGCCGGGACGTCGACCCCGAAATCCGCGAGGCCGTCGACCAGCATCTCGAGTTTGACCATCCCGAGGGTCGAGTTGTCGAACAACACGATCTTGATGGGCAACCGGTGCATCGCCACCGTGATCAGTTCCCCGAGCAGCATCGCCAGTCCGCCGTCGCCACTCACGGACACGACCTGCCGTCCGGGTGCGGCGATCTGCGCGCCGATCGCGTGCGGCAACGCGTTGGCCATCGAACCGTGCAGGGCGGACGCCAGGAATCGCCGTCGGCCGTTCGGGTTCAGGTACCGGGCGGACCACACGTTGCACATGCCTGTGTCCGCGGTGAACACCGCGTCGTCGGCGGCGACGTCGTCGAGGATCGAGGCCACATACTCGGGATGGATGGGCTTTCGCTGGCCCACCGGTGTCGTGTACGCCCCGACGACCTTCCTCATCAGATCGCGATGACGTTCGAGGGTGTGTTCTAGAAATCCGCGGTCGGTCTTGCGGTGGACCAGGGGTTGCAGGGCACGCAAGGTTGCGGCGGCGTCCCCGTGCACCGCGAGCGAGAGCTCGGTGCGGCGGCCCAGCCTCGCGGCATCGACGTCGATCTGGGCGGTCGGCACATCGGGAAGGAACTGGTCGTACGGGAAATCTGTGCCGATGAGCAGCAGCAGGTCCGCACCGTGCATACCGTCGTGTGCGGCGCCGTATCCGAGCAGGCCGGTCATTCCCACGTCGAACGGGTTCTCGTACTGGATCCATTCCTTACCGCGCAGGCTGTGCCCGATCGGCGCCGCGACCGTATCGGCGAGCGCGAGCAACTCCTCGCGCGCTCCCCGCACCCCTTCACCCGCAAAGATCGCGATCTTGTCCGCTGCGTTGACGGCCTCGGCGAGCGCATGGACGTCGGCGGGATCGGGAACGAGCGTGGGTGCGCCCGTGCGGACGACGCGCGGTGCCCTACCGACGGCAGGCAGCGCGGCGATGTCGCCGGGCAGGATCGCGACCGCGACGCCCGGCGCTGCCAGGGCATGCGACATCGCGCTGTGCACGACGCGCGGCGCTTGAGCGGCCGCGCTGATCAATTCGGTGTAGGTCGAGCATTCGACGAACAACCGGTCCGGGTGGGTCTCCTGGAAATAGGCCGTTCCGATCTGCGTCGACGGGATGTGGGACGCGATCGCCAGGACGGGAGCGCCCGACCGGTGGGCGTCGTACAGCCCGTTGATCAGATGAAGGTTTCCCGGACCGCAGGACCCGGCGCACACAGCCAGTTCACCGGTGATCTGCGCGTCGGCCGAAGCCGCGAACGCGGCCGCCTCCTCGTGGCGCACGTGGATCCAGTCGATGCCACCTCGGGCGGCGCCGCCGGTGCGGCGCACCGCGTCGACGACCGGATTGAGGCTGTCGCCCACGATGCCGTAGATCCGGCGGACGCCGGCATCGACGAGCTGAGCCACAAGCTGGTCCGCGACGGTGCGCCCGGCCATCGTGCTAGATCCGCTCGAGGACGAAGACAGGGATGGCGCGCTCCGTCTTGGTCTGATAGTCGGCGTAGTCGGGGTACGCCTCGACCGCCCGCTCCCACCACAGAGCCTTCTCGTCACCGTGCACTTCGCGGGCGATCATGTCGTAGACCTCGGTGCCGTCCCGCAATTCGACGTGCGGATCTGCGACGACGTTGTAGTACCACACGGGATTCTTGGGAGCGCCCCCGAGCGAGGCGACGACGGCATACGTGCCGTCGTGTTCGACCCGCATCAACGGGGTCTTCCGCAGCTTGCCGCTCTTGGCACCGCGAGTTGTCAGGATCACCACGGGCCTGCCGCCGAGGGTGGTGCCCTCGGTACCGCCCGACGACTCGTAGGTTGCAACCTGATCGGCCGCCCAGGACGAGGGGCTGGGTTCATATTCTCCGGTAAGGGGCATGCACCCAGTGAACACGCTCCGGTGATCCGCCACACGTCCGTCCGAAAGTTCGTTGACCCGAATTCTCGAATGCGACTACCCTGAAGGAAGGCTTTCCCGACCCGCAGGAGGTGCGATGACGACACTCGAGTCGCCGACCCGTGATGCTGGGCGCGACAGCTATATCGACATCGCCGGTTCCGCATGGCCGATGTACAAACTCGAGGCCCTCGCAGTCGGGTTCCTGGTGCTCGTGGCGCTGCTCGTCCTCACCGGCACCGCACAGACCGCGGTGCTCACTGCCGCAGCAGCCACCACACTCGTGTGGTGGGTCCGCCGGGCGTATTACCGGCGCTCGTAACTGCCCGGACGGGACGGCCCCGGAGCCCGGTACCGAGTCCCCGTCCCCGTCCCCGTCCCCGATCAGGTCGCCAGACAGCTGGGTCCGAGCAGAGCCTTGAGGTCACCCATCAGTGCGGACGACGGTTCGACGCGCAGGCTGTCGTCGAGTCGGAGCACCGTGACCTTGCTCCCGGTGATCAGTCGCACGTTCACGTCGGCCGTCCCCGGATGCCGCGTGAGCACATTCTTCAGCGCCCCGACCTTGTCGGGAGTGCACAGCCGTGTCGGCATCGACACCGACACCGGTTTCGCGACCCCGATCTGGGACAGGTCCGGTACGGCGAGGTCGTTGGCGATCAACGAGATGCGGTCGTCGCGGACCGAGACCCGCGCCTTGACGAGCACCACCGAGTCCTCGACGACGTCCATGCCGTAGACGGCGTAGGCCTGCGGGAAGAAGAGCACCTCGATGCCGCCGGTGAGGTCTTCGAGCTGAGCCGACGCCCACGCGAGACCGTTCTTGTTGATGCGACGGTTCACCGACGCGAGGATGCCGCCGACAGTGACCTGCGTACCGTCCTTGAACCCGCCCTCGAGGATCGCCGGAATGTGCGTGTCGGATTGGGCGGCGAGCACGTGCTCGACACCGTTGAGGGGATGTCCCGAGACGTAGAGACCGAGCATCTCGCGTTCGAGCGCGAGACGATGCTTGCTGTCCCACTCCTCGTCGGGGATCTTCACGTTGAACACCGACGCGACCGACTCGTCGGCGTCGGCGCCGCCGAACAGGTCGAACTGGCCGATCGCCTCGGCCTTCTTGGTGCTCATCACCGCGTCGATCGCGTCGGCGTGCACGAGCATCAATCCCTTGCGGGGATGCCCGAGCGAGTCGAAACCGCCTGCCTTGATGAGAGATTCGGTGACCTTCTTCGAGCAGGCGACCGTATCGATCTTGTCGAGGTAGTCGGAGAAGTCGGTGAACCTCCCCTTCTCCTCACGGGCCTTGATGATCGATGCCACGACGTTGGTGCCCACGTTGCGCACCGCACCGAGCCCGAACCGGATGTCCTCACCCACCGACATGAAGTTGGTGTGCGACTCGTTGACGTCGGGGGGCAGCACGGTGATGCCCATCTTGCGGCAGTCGGACAGGTAGATCGCGGCCTTGTCCTTGTCGTCGCCGACCGAGGTGAGCAGACCCGCCATGTACTCGGCGGGGTAGTTCGCCTTCAGGTACGCCGTCCAGAAGGAGACGAGACCGTAGCCGGCTGCGTGCGACTTGTTGAACGCGTAACCCGCGAACGGGAGGATCGTGTCCCACAGGGCCTTGACCGCCGGCTCGGAGAAGCCGTTCTTCAGCATGCCTTCCCGGAAGCCCGCATACGCTTCCTCGAGCACCGAGAGCTTCTTCTTACCCATGGCGCGCCGGAGGATGTCGGCCTGCCCGAGCGAATAACCGGCCACCTTCTGAGCGATCTGCATGATCTGCTCCTGGTAGACGATCAGACCGTAGGTATCGGCGAGGATCTCCTTCAGCGGTTCCTCGAGCTCGGGATGGATCGGCGTGACCTGCTGCCGGCCGTTCTTACGGTCGGCGTAGTCGTTGTGCGCGTTCATGCCCATCGGGCCGGGGCGATACAACGCGAGGACGGCGACGATGTCCTCGAAGCCGGTGGGCTGCATGCGGCGCAGCAGATCGCGCATGGCGCTGCCGTCGAGCTGGAACACGCCGAGGGTGTCGCCGCGCGCGAGGAGTTCGTAGGTCGCCGGGTCTTCGAGCGGAAGAGTATCGAGATCGAGATCGATCCCGCGGTTGACCTTGATGTTCTCGATCGCGTCACCGATCACCGTGAGGTTGCGCAGCCCGAGGAAGTCCATCTTCAGCAGGCCGATGGCCTCGCACGACGGGTAGTCCCAGCCGGTGATGATCGCGCCGTCCTGCGCACGCTTCCACAGCGGGATCGCATCCATCAGCGGCTCGGACGACATGATCACCGCGCAGGCGTGCACGCCTGCGTTACGGATCAGGCCTTCGAGACCTCTCGCGGTCTCGTAGATCTTCCGCACGTCGGGGTTCGAGTCGATCAGTGCGCGCACCTCGACGGCTTCCTTGTACCGCTCGTGGCTCGGATCGGTGATGCCGGACACCGAGATGTCCTTCGCCATGATCGGCGGCGGCAGCGCCTTGGTGATCTGGTCCGCGATGGCGAAGCCCGGCTGCCCGAACTGCACTCGGGCGGAGTCCTTGATCGCAGCTTTGGTCTTGATGGTGCCGAACGTGATGACCTGCGCCACCTTGTCGGTTCCCCACTTCTCCGAGGCGTACCGCACCATCTCGCCACGGCGGCGGTCGTCGAAGTCGATATCGATATCGGGCATCGACACGCGCTCGGGGTTGAGGAATCGCTCGAACAGCAGTCCGTGCGGGATGGGATCGATGTTGGTGATGCCCATCGCGTAGGCGACGAGGGAACCCGCAGCCGAACCACGACCGGGTCCGACCCGGATACCGACCTCCCGCGCGTGATTGATCAGGTCGCCGACGACGAGGAAGTAGGCCGGGAAGCCCATCTCGTTGATGACGCCGATCTCGTAGTCGGCGCGGGCGAGGTACTCCTGCGGCGGGCCGGACGGGAACCGGCGGTCAAGTCCGCGCATGACCTCGTGGCGCAGGAAGCTCTCCTGGGTGTGGCCTTCGGGCACCGGGAAGATCGGCATGCGGTCGCGGTGGGTCCACACGTCGTCGTACGACTGCACGCGTTCGCCGATCAGCACCGAGTTGTCGCACGCCCCGGGCACCTCGGCGTCCCAGATGGCGCGCATCTCGTCGGCGGACTTGAGGTAGTAGCCGTCACCGTCGAACTTGAACCGGGTGGGATCGGAGAGCGTCTTGCCGGTCTGGATGCACAGCAGCGCCTCGTGGTTCTCCGCGGCGTCCTTGGTCACGTAGTGGCAGTCGTTGGTGGCCAGCGGCGGGATACCGAGTTTGTTGCCGATCTCGAGCAGACCCTCGCGGACCCGGCGTTCGATGGACAGACCGTGGTCCATCAGTTCGAGGAAGAAGTTGTCCTTGCCCCAGATCTCCTGCCACTTCGCTGCGGCCTCGAGGGCCTCGCGGTCGTGGCCGAGCCGCAAGCGTGTCTGGATCTCGCCGGACGGACAGCCGGTGGTGGCGATGATGCCCTCGGCGTGCGACGCGATGAGTTCTTCGTCCATGCGTGCCCACTTGCCCAACTGGCCCTCGATCGAGGCCAGGGAGGACAACTTGAACAGGTTCCGCAGTCCGGTGGCGTTCTCCGCAACCATCGTCATGTGGGTGTAGGCACCCGAGCCGGAGACGTCGTCGGACTTCTGGCTCGGGTCGCCCCACTTGACACGCTTGGTGTCGAAGCGGGAGCCGGGTGCGACATATGCCTCGATACCGATGATGGGCTTGATGTCGTACTTCTTGGCGACGTTGTAGAACTCGCTGGCGCCGTACATGTTTCCGTGGTCGGTCATGCCGACGGCCGTCATCCCCAGCCGCTGCGCCTCGGCGAACAACGGGCCGACCTTGGCGGCGCCGTCGAGCATCGAGTACTCGGTGTGGTTGTGCAGATGAACGAACGAGTCAGCCACGCGTGCCTCTCCCGGGATGTCTGTGGGCACCGACGAGTCTAAGCCGAGCTACCGACAGCCTTGACCGCGGCGCGCCCACGACGCGACCGGATCAGCGCGTCGGTGCTGTACACCACAAGCGCCACCCAGATCAGGACGAAACCGATCCACCGCGACGCCGGCATGTCCTCGTGGAGGACGAGTACCCCCCACGCCATCTGCAGGCTGGGCGTCAGGTACTGCAACATCCCCAGCGTAGCCAGCGGAACGCGTTGGGCGGCAGCCCCGAACAACAGCAACGGCACGGCGGTGACCACCCCGGCGGACATCAGCAGGGCGGTGTGACCCGCACCGAAACCGATGAAGGTGCCGGTTCCCGTCACAGCGAGAAAGATCACGTATCCCAGCGCGAACGGGGCCGCGACGACACCCTCCCCCGCCAGCGATGTCCTCGGGTCGAGTGGCACGACCTTCTTGATCACTCCGTACAACGCGAACGACAGCGCCAGCGTCAGCGCCAGGACCGGGGGCCGCCCGTAGTCGGCCGTGATGACCAGGACCGCACACACCGCGAGCACGAGCGCACCGATCTGGGCCGGCCGCAACCGCTCGCGGAAGAACAGCACGCCGAACAGCACGCTCACGAGCGGATTGATGAAGTACCCCAGTGCGGTTTCGACGACGCGTCCCGACGTGACCCCGTAGATGTAGGTGCCCCAGTTGACCGCGATCGCCGCCGAGGCCGCCGCGACGAGTGCCCAGGTGCGCAGGGACAGGCCCCGCAGCGAACCGAGCCTGCCCATCACGGCGAGCACGACGACCATGAGCACGAGCGTCCACAGCACCCGGTGCGCGAGGATCTCGATGGCACCGGCCGGCGCGAGAAGCCCGAAGAAGGCGGGAAAGAGTCCCCAGGACAGGTACGCGCCGAGGCCGCACAACACACCTGTGCGCAGAGCGGGAGCGGTCGGCCGGTTCACGAGGACACCGTACGGCTGCGACGATCCCGGCTCACGCCGAGGGACGATTCCGGCTCACGCCGAGGGACGATTCCGGCTCACGCCGAGGGACGATTCCGGCTCACGCCGAGGGACGATTCCGGCTCACGCCGAGGGCGGGCGATCTCAGGGTTCGGCGTCGTCCGGCCCGGGCACGACGGTCTCGACATGCTCGGGCAGCAGCGGAATCAGGGAGAAACGTCCCGCTACAGCATCGGAAGGCAGTACTTCCACCGCGCGTACCGCCGGGTCCTCGGCAGCGGCACGCAACTGCGCGGCGGTGCCCCGCACCGCGACCCCCACGATGCAGGCACAGCCCGCGGCCAGCCGGTCCGCAGACACCGCCGCGATCCGCGCGGCCCGGTCGGGACCGGACGACTGGAGACGCAACCGTCCCGCCGCCACCAGCGGAGCCTTGCGCAGCGCCTCCGGATGCGCCGACACGGCCACCGGGACGAGCGGCGTCTGCACTCGGTCGATCGGGACGCGAAACAACACCTGCGCGATCCGCAGTTGCCCGGGCAGAGCCGCGACGGCGGCGGTGTCGACCTCCCGCTCGAACGAGATAAGGCCCCAGTGCGGGGCGTCCGGTTCGCGCGCCGCGTCGGCAAGGCTCGCGTCGGCGCGTGCGAGATAGTCGGCGACGAGTTCACCGCTGTCCGGACCGACGCCGTCGCTCCGCACGGACGCGGGCCGCACGGGCGAGAGCCACCCTACGAGGAGCACCGCGAGAACGAGGACGGCGACAGCCGCCCACGGGAGCGCGCGCCTCATCGGTCAGGCGCTGCGGAGCACGTCGAGTGCGTGTTCCAGATCGGCCGGGTACTTGCTCTCGATCTCGATCCACTGACCCTGGGTCGGGTGCGCGAACCCCAGCGACTTTGCGTGCAGCCACTGGCGCTCGAGACCGAGCCTGGCCGCGAGGCGAGGGTCGGCACCGTAGGTGAGGTCGCCGCAGCACGGGTGTCGCAACGCCGAGAAGTGCACGCGGATCTGGTGCGTGCGCCCGGTCTCGAGGTGGACGTCGAGCAGGCTCGCGGCCTGGAACGCCTCGATGGTGTCGTAGTGGGTGACGCTGGGCTTGCCGTCCGCGGCCACGGTGAATTTCCAGTCGCTGCTGCGGTGCCGGCCGATGGGGGCGTCGATGGTGCCGCTGCTCGGATCCGGGTGGCCCTGCACCAGCGCGTGGTACCGCTTGTCGATGGTGCGCTGTTTGAAGGCGCGTTTGAGCACGGTGTAGGCCCGCTCGGAGGTCGCCACGACCATCACTCCCGAAGTCCCGACGTCGAGACGGTGGACGATGCCCTGCCGTTCGTGCAGACCGGACGTGGAGATGCGGAACCCTGCGGCTGCGAGGCCGCCGATGACGGTCGGCCCGGTCCACCCCACGCTCGCGTGCGCCGCCACCCCGACGGGCTTGTCGACCGCGACGATGTCGTCGTCGGCGTACAGGATTTCCATGCCCTCGACGGGCTGCGGCTCGATGGTCAGCGGACGCGGCGGCTCGGGGAGTTCGACCTCGAGCCACGACCCCGCCGAGAGACGATCGGACTTGCCGACGGGCGTCCCGTCCACGAGGACGGCGCCCTCCTCGGTGAGGGCGGCGACGGCGGTACGGGACAAACCGAGCAGGCGGGCGAGGCCGGCGTCGACACGCATCCCGTCGAGCCCGTCGGGTACAGGCATCGACCGGGTTTCCCTCACTGGCGGCTTTCCTTTCCGGTGGTGTCGGATTTCGTGGACCTGCTGCCGTTCGGCTCGATACCGAACACGGTCAGCGCGACGAGGAGGATCGCTCCGCACACGATCGCGGAGTCGGCGACGTTGAACACCGGCCACCATCCGACCGAGACGAAGTCCACCACGTGACCCTGCAGCGGGCCGGGGGAACGGAAGAGGCGGTCGGTGAGGTTGCCCAGCGCCCCGCCGAGTACCAGACCGAGGCCGAGTGCCCACCAGCGCGACTGCAGGGTGCGACCGATCTTGATCACGCCGATCACCACGCCGATCGCGACGATGGTCAGCAGCCAGGTCATGCCCGTGGCCATGGAGAACGCCGCACCGGGGTTGCGCACGAGCGTGAGCGTCACCGTGTCGCCGACGATGGACACCGGATCGGCAGGATCGATGAAGCGGACGGCAAGCACCTTCGTCACGAGGTCCGCCACGTAGATCAGGAACGCGAGGACGAAAAGGGCGCGGGTCGCCCGACGACCGACCGGGGACTTCACCGCGCCGTGCGGTTCCTCTGCCGCGTCGCGCAAGGGTTCCTCTGCCGCGTCGGGCAGGGGTGCCGCTACCGCGTCGGGCGTGGGCGTCTCCACCGCCCTCGGCACAGCGGGATCGCCCGCGGGATCGGGGCGGGAAGCTTCGTCAGTCACCGTTACATCATCCCCTACCCGCACGAGTGAGCGGTCACCCCTCCCGCCGTGGCTACCCTGGTGATGTGCCTGTGCTGTCCAGATTCCCTCACCCGAGGCCGTGTGCCCTCGCCGCCGTTCTCTCACTCGCCGCGTTCGTCACCGGATGCGGCGATTCTTCGGAGGGGGCCCCTGCTACGTCCGCCGCGACGTCCTCCGAGGTGACGGTGCCCGTATCCGCGGTGACGACCACGGTGTTGGAGGCGGGCAGCGAGCCCCGCGCGGTGGTGCGGCTCGCACCTCCGGCCGATGTCGAGCAGAGCGTCGTGCTGACCACCCGCTCGGAGGTGTTCCAGCAGATCGACGACGAGCAACGTCAGGACTTCTCCACCCCCGAACTCAACCTTCCCCTCGCCGCGTCGGTGACGCAGGCGGTCTCCGAGAGCCAGCCGAGCACCCTCGTCGACATCGTTCTCGGCGAAGGGACGTCACCCGATCCGATGCTCGCGTCGGCACTCGCCGACGCTGCCGGCTCCCGGGCCGGGCTGACTGTCGCCCCGACCGGCGCGATCAGCGCACTCCGATTGGCGCCGACGGTGGAAACGGCGAACGTCGCCCGCTCCGCGATCGAGCAGGCGTTCTATCAGTCCGTGTACCGCATGGTCTCGTTCCCGGACGCCGAGATCGGCGTGGGCGCGGTGTGGCAGATCCGTCAGCAGGTGATGAGTGCCGGCGTCACGATCGACCAGGTGAGCACCGCCACGCTGGTCTCCGACGACGACGAGCGCGTCACCGTCGACGTCCGGGTCGAGCAGACACCGAAGGGCTCGGTGTGGATGCTGCCCAACGGACAGGGCCAACTCGACATCGAGCACTACACGATGGCCGGGGAAGGCAGCATGACATTCGATCCGATGCTTCCGTTGCCCGTCGAGGGGACACTCGTGCTGTCGGGTGACCAGGTCTACGTCGACCCCGACGCCACGACCCGGCTCGCGCAGTCGCAGGTCGACCGTGTGGAATGGCACTCCCCCGAGAACTGACCGGGTCCGAACAGCGAAAAACGGTGCCCTACGCGGAAATCCGCGTAGGGCACCGTTCTGTGCCGAACCCTTGTATCAGGGGCAGGCAGGCATATCAGGGGCAGGCAGGGGTCTGCAGCTGTGCGGCCGCGACGATGCCGCAGGCATTGTTCTTCGACAGCTTCCAGACACCGTCCTCCGCGACGAAATCGACGGTGCCGGTAGCGACCTGGTCGCCGAGCTGGGTCTCGATGCCGGCGGTGGCGGTGCCGTTCTCGTTGTCGTTGACGTCGATGATGGTGATCACCGCACCGGCCTGCTTCGCAGCGATGGCGACCTGGTCGATCAAGGTGGGATCGAGCTCGGCGCCCTGCACCAGGTCGGTCTTCTCCTCGGCGGGCACGGTCTCGTCGAACGCGCGGTCGAGCGAGGCCTGCAGTTCCTCAGGGGTCGGGACGGGCGGGTAGTCCGCAACGACCTCGGTCGTCGTGGTTGCCGTCGTGGTCTTCGCGGTGGTCTCGGTGCTACCTCCGTCATCCGAGCTGCAGGCGGACATCGTGAGGGCGGCGGCGAGCGCCACCGTGGCCACGGTGATCTTGCGAAGCTTCAACTTGTCGTCCTTCTCGTATCTCGGTCGTGCACGAGTATTCGTGCCCGGTTCATCCGGTTGCGATCGTCCGCAACAGTACCCGGCGGTAGTAAGAACACCATGAGGGTAGCGAGAACCCGTGTCAGTTCAAGCTCGCCAGCGGATCGGCCATCTCGAGACGCGAGTCGTCTTCAGGGAGTGTACGAGCAGGTCCCGGTCCCGTCGAGCGGGTCTCGAATCGCACTGTGACGACCCCGTGGCCTGCTCCCTGCACCCACCCGTGCCCGTGTTCGGGATGGAACACATCCGTTCCCGGACGCCACCGGTCCGCGAGCACCGGCGCGATCGCCGGGAGATCCTCGTCGTCCGCGACGGTGTCCGGCGCATCGCCGTCCGAGCGGTCCAGTTCCGGGAACAACGTGTCCTGCACCGACGCCGACAATCCGGCGAAGCCGACCCCGACGAGCCGGATCGGGCCGATATCGAGCGGGTCGAGGGAGAGCCGTTGCGCGGCCGCGGTGAGCACCTGCAGGTCTTCGGTGGCGTACGACAGCGTCGACGATCGGGTCAGCACCGACATGTCGGATTTCCGGAGCTTGAGCACCACCGTGCGCGCCGCACGACCGTCTTTGCACAGCCGGGTGTGTGCCGCGAGCGCACTCGCCGAGATGGCGCGTCGCAGGTCCGGGAGCGCGACGATGTCGGTGGCATAGGTGGTTTCGGCGCTGATCTGTTTGGCCTCGGCCCGCTCCGCGACGGGACGGTCGTCGTGCCCGTTGGCGAGCCGGTGCAGCCCCGGGCCCACGGTGGGCCCGAGGATGGACGCGGCTTCGGCGACCGGCATCGATGCGAGATCGCCGATGGTGTCGATTCCGAGCTTGCGCAGCCGCTCTTCCGAAACCGGTCCGATGCCCCACAGCTTGCGGACCGGAAGACCGTGCAGCAGTGCCATTTCCTCGTCGGGCGGGACGACGAGAAGCCCGTCGGGCTTCGCGAGACCCGACCCGATCTTGGCGATCTGCTTTCCCGAACCCGCCCCGATGGAGGCAACCAGTCCGGTGCGCTCGAGCACGTGCGCGCGCAGTTCCGTGCAGAACCGTTCGACTTCGGCGGCGGACGCTCCCGCGAGCCCGGTCGGTTCGGCGAACGCTTCGTCGAGGGACAGGGTCTCGAGCACCGGGACGTGGGCACGCAAGGTCTCGAACACGACCGAACTCAGGTGGTGGTAGACCACGCCCCGCGGTGGCAGCACCACTGCCGACGGTCCGATGAGCCGGCGTGCGCGGCTCATCGGCATGGCGGAGCCTGCACCGTACACGCGAGCTTCGTAACTCGCGCCCGCGACGACCCCGCGGGCACCGAGCCCACCGACGAGCACCGGCCGACCCCGAAGGGTCGGCCGGGTCAGTTGCTCGGCGGACGCGAAGAACGCGTCGAGGTCCAGGTGCAGAACCCAGCGCCGACTCACGGAGGCGGGCACATCTCCAGGTTAGAGCCCCACACCGACGCGCTCACGCCTGCCCGCCGGGCACTCACGCCTTGGTGATGGACGCCCGGACTCCTTCACCCAGCTCGATCGCGTCCGGTCCGGCCGGGCCGAGGTCGAACGTCGTCGCGAGGACTTCGCCGGCGATCAGATCACGGTGCCGGGCTGCCCACTCGGAACGGTCTGCGGGAACCTCGAACTGCACCGAGATCCGGTCGGACACATCCAGACCGAGGTTGCGGCGCGCGTCCTGCAGCTCCCGGATGCGGTCCTTGGCCCAGCCCTCCGCCTCGAGTTCCTCGGACACGGCCGTATCGAGGACGACGAGCCCGTTGCCGTCGGGCAGCGCGGCGGTGGATTCCGGTTCCGCCGCGACGAGCCTGCTCGTGTACTCCTCCGGCAGCAATTCGATGCCCGCTGCGGTCACGACGCCGTCCTCGGATTCGGTCCAGTCGCCTGCCTTGACTGCCTTGATGACCTTCTGGACGTCCTTGCCGAGGCGCGGACCGGCGACCCGTGCGTTGACCGCGATCTCGAAACGGCCGTGCGCTTCCACGTCGTCGGTGGTCACGACCTTCTTGACGTTGACCTCGTCCTTGATCAGGTCCACGAACGGTTCGAGGTGCGCCGAGCCCGGTGTCGCGACCGTGACGAGCGGCAACGGCAGCCGCACGCGGAGATGCTGTGCCTTACGCAGCGACAGCACCGTCGAGCAGACACCACGGACCTCGTCCATCGCGGTGACGAGCGCGGGATCGGCGGGCAGTTCCTCCGCTGTGGGCCAGTCGGCGAGATGCACCGAGCGCTCGCCGGTCAGCCCACGCCAGATAACTTCGGTGGCCAGCGGCAGGAGCGGTGCCGCCAGCCGCGTCACGACCTCGAGGACCGTGTGCAGGGTGTCGATCGCGTCGCGGTCCTCGTCCCAGAAGCGGGAGCGGGACCGTCGCACGTACCAGTTGGTCAGTGCGTCACAGAATGTGCGCAACTCGTCGCAGGCACCCGCGATGTCCACGGCCTCGAGCGCGTCGGTGATGACGTCGCGGGTCTCGGCGAGCTTGGCCAGGATGTACCGGTCGAGGACGTTCGACGAGTCGGTCCGCCACGTGCCGGGGGTCGACGCGTACAGCTGCAGGAAGCTCCATGCGTTCCACAACGGCAGCAGTGCCTGTCGCACGCCCTCGCGGATACCCTGCTCGGTGACGACCAGGTTGCCGCCGCGCAGGATGGGCGACGACATGAGGAACCACCGCATGGCGTCGGAGCCGTCGCGGGAGAACACCTCGTTGACATCGGGGTAGTTGCCCTTCGACTTGCTCATCTTCAGGCCGTCCTCGCCGAGGACGATGCCGTGGGCAGCAACGGTTTTGAACGCCGGACGGTCGAACAGCGCGGTCGCGAGGACGTGCAGGGTGTAGAACCAGCCGCGCGTCTGCCCGTTGTATTCGACGATGAAGTCGCCGGGGAAGTGCGAGTCGAACCAGTCGGTGTTCTCGAACGGGTAGTGCACCTGCGCGAAAGGCATCGAGCCCGACTCGAACCAGCAGTCGAGCACCTCGGGAACCCGCCGCATCGTCGACGCCCCGGTGGGATCGTCGGGATTGGGCCGGGTGAGCAGGTCGATCATGGGCCGGTGCAGATCGTCCGGTCGCACGCCGAAGTCACGCTCGAGTTCGTCGAGCGAACCGTAGACGTCCACTCGGGGATACTCCGGGTTGTCCGACACCCAGACCGGGATCGGGCTGCCCCAGTAGCGGTTCCGGCTGATGTTCCAGTCGCGTGCACCCTCGAGCCATTTACCGAACTGTCCGTCGCGGATGTGTTCGGGCACCCAGGTGATCTGCTTGTTCAACTCGACCATGCGGTCGCGGAACTCGGTGACCGCGACGAACCACGACGGCACCGCCATGTAGATCAGCGGCTGGCCCGAACGCCAGGAATGCGGGTACGAGTGCTCGATCGTCTCGTGGCGCAACAGTTTTCCGGCGGCCTTGAGGTCCTTGATGATGACCGGGTTGGCGTCGAAGACCTGGAGGCCCTCGTACGGCGGCACCATCGAGGTGAACTTGCCACCCGGGTCGAGCGGCTGTACCAGTTCGATGCCGTTACGCTGGCAGTACTCCATGTCCTCCTCACCGAAAGCCGGTGCGAGGTGGACGATTCCGGTACCGGAGTCGGTGGTGACGTAGTCTGCCGCGATCACCTGGTGCGCGTTGTCCCGGCCGACGAAGAAATCGAACGGCGGCTCGTACGCGAGACCGACGAGGTCCGCTCCGGTGTACTCGGCGAGCACCTCCGGCTCGTCTCCGAGCTCGCGGCTGTAATGCCCGAGCCGGTCCTTCGCGAGCAGGTAGGTCTTGGCCTCGTCACCGGTGCCCGCCCGCACCGCGACGTAGGTGATGTCGGGGTGTACCGCGATCGCGAGGTTGGACGGCAGCGTCCACGGCGTCGTGGTCCAGATCAGCGCGTTCGCCCCGTCGAGCTCGGTGCCCGGTGCGTGCAGCACCATGTCCACGGTGACGGCCGGGTCCTGACGCATCTTGTACGCGTCGTCGAGACGGGTCTCCTGGTTGGACAAGGGAGTCTGCTCGTACCAGCTGTAGGGCAGCACGCGGAAGCCCTGGTAGATCAGGCCCTTGTCGTACAGCGACTTGAACGCCCACATGACCGACTCCATGAAGTCCAGGTCCAGCGTCTTGTAGTCGTTGTCGAAGTCGACCCACCGGGCCTGCCGGGTGACATAATCGCGCCACTCGCCCGTGTACCGCAGCACCGACTGCTTGCAGTACTCGTTGAACTCGGCCAGACCCATCGTGTCGATCTGCGACTTGTCGGTGATGCCGAGTTGCTTCTCCGCCTCGAGCTCGGCAGGAAGTCCGTGGCAGTCCCACCCGAATCGGCGATCGACCCTCTTGCCCCGCATGGTCTGGAACCGCGGCACGAGGTCCTTGACGTACCCGGTGAGGAGATGGCCGTAATGCGGCAGACCGTTCGCGAACGGCGGGCCGTCGTAGAACACGTAGTCCTCGGCGCCGGCGCGGTGCTCGAGCGAGGCCCGGAACGTGTCGTCCTTCGCCCAGTGCGCGAGGACCCGTTCCTCGAGGTCGGGAAAGTCGACGCCGGAATCGCGCGGGAGCCCGTAGTCCACTCGGGGATACCCACTGCCTTCCGCCGGCGTCGCCGTGGGTTCCTGGGTGCGATCCGATGCAGCGTGATTCTCGGTCACAGCGTTGATACCTCCGTGCCTGTGTCTTCGGCACGGGGACGATCACCGTGCCCTTCGCACGGCCACCGCGGTACCACCCCGCTTGCTCGCTCCTGCGGAACGAGCCACTCGTTCTTCAGGCTGTGACGGGCCCACCCGTTCGGTTCTACTGAGCGGTGCCCACACGAGCGGTGCATCGCTGTTCTTCCGAAGGCTCCCCGGTGATGGCCGGATCGACGCCGCCCCGCTGTGCGGGGGTACTGCTCATCTTCGACGATTGTGCGCTTCCCATTGTAGGGAGCGATCACTCGTCCGAGGAACCCTGGTCTCCCGGGGCCTTCTTCGGCGTCCGAGACGACGAACGGCCCGTTCGGGCGGCGCGCTCACCTGCCGACGCGTTACGCGCACCGAGCGCGCTGACCAGCAGGAGCACCGCCCCCACCACGCACACCGCGATGCAGCCCCACGCCCACACCACCGAACCGGTCATCAACGCAATGACGAGAAGACCGAATCCGATTGCTGCGAGCACCAGCGTCACGACCAGCACGACGCTCCTCCTCAACCGCGGGGCAACAGCGACCGTAGAGCTCGGTCAGTTGGCGCCCTTCGCGAAGGACGTGGAACCGAAGGACGAGGAATTGGACTGATTGAACGCATCCTGGCCACCGTCGACCGGCACCGCGGAGCCACGCTGCTCGAGTTCCTCGAGCTGCGATTCGAGGTACGACTTGAGGCGCACGCGGTACTCGCGCTCGAACGTCTTGAGCTGCTCGATTCGTCCTTCCAGCACCGAACGCTGCTGGTTGATCGTCGCCATGATCTCGGTGTGCTTCTTCTCCGCGTCGGCCTGGAGGGCATCGGCCTTCTCCTTGGCCTGACGCAGTTGCGTCTCGGACCGGGTACGCGCATCCGACAGCATCGCGTCGGACTTCTGGCGCGCGTCGGCGATCATCGCTTCGCTGCGCGTCCGCGCGTCGGAGACGAGCTGCTCCGAGTTCGTCCGCGCGTTGCGCACGAGCTCTTCGGCCTCGGTCTTGGCGTCGCCGGTGAGCCGGTCGGCCATCTCCTGGGCGAGGCCGAGCACCTTGGCGGCCTGCATGCTGGCGTCACCGCTCGTCGGCGCGGCAGCCGCCACGGGCGCCGGCGTCGGTGCGGGTTCCGGCTTCGCAGTCTCGACCACGCGTGCCGGCTCGGGCTTGGTCTGTTGTGCTGCCGGAGCGGAGGAGGCCGAGCGCGGAGCCTTCTTGGCCTCGGCCAGCTCCTGGTCGAGTTCGGCCACGCGCTGACGGAGGTCGGCGTTCTCCTCGATCAGGGAGGTCAATTCCTGCTCGACGAGATCGAGGAATGCGTCGACCTCGTCCTCGTTGTATCCGCGCTTCCCGATAGGGGGCTTGCTGAACGCGACATTGTGCACATCAGCTGGTGTCAGCGGCATGGAAGGGTCCCTTCACGCGTCAAGTAAGCGGTCAAGCAGGCGTTCGGTGATATCGACAGTGCGTCACGCGTATCAAAACGCACTGTATCTGGCTTCCTATTCTGGCACATCGCGGTCGTCACGAGCCTCGTGGCCGCGCCGGTACGGCGCGTCATACAACCCCGCCACGCGGCAGGAACGCCATGAGGAAGTACACGATGAACAGCAGGACCATGATCGAAAGGTCGAGCCGGACACCGCCGAGATTGAGCGGCGGAATCAACCGCCGCAACAACTTCACCGGCGGATCGGTGACTGTGAAAATTGCCTCGAGCACCACCACGACGAAACCCGAAGGCCTCCAGTCCCGAGCGAACGTCCTGATGAACTCGACGATGATCCGCCCGATCAGCAGAAGCCAGAAGATGAAGAGCAGGAACCAGAGCACCTCGAATACGGCCACGTTTCCACAATGCCCGACGAACACAAGCTAGCCAAACCGAAACGCCCGGCCTGCAGTGATCTGCATCATGGCCGGGCGTGTCCGCGAGCCGCGAGGGTGACGGCGCGCGTCGGTTACTGCTGGTTGTAGAAGCCGGTCTCCGCGATGCGCTTGCGTTCTTCGGCGGAGACGTCGATATCGGCGGGAGAGAGAAGGAACACTTTCGTCGCGACCTTGTCGAAAGAACCCCGCAAGGCGAAGGCGAGGCCTGCCGCGAAGTCGACGAGTCGCTTGGCGTCGGCGTTGCTCATTTCCACCAGGTCCATGATCACCGGCGTGCCATCGCGGAACCGCTCGCCGATGGTGCGTGCCTCCCCGTAATCCCGGGGTCGCAGGGTGGTGATCTTCGACAACGGTCCACCTTCGTCGAACAGAGCGCCGCGGCGGGGTTCCACGCGGTCGAGTCGAGCTTCGGCGCCGAGCGCCGAACGGGCCGGCACACGTGCCGGCGCCACGGATCGGGGTGCCCGCGCCGTGATCGGCTCGACCCGGGGAGCCCGGGCCGGCGGCTCGTAGCGATCGAAATCGTCGTCCGCGAATTCACGGACACTGTCGTCACGCCGGACGGGCGGGTACTCGTCGCGGTGCGAGGGCGCGTACGAGGAGTACGGCGGTTCGCCGTAGTCGCGATCCCGCTCACGGCGCGCACTCGACGGATCATCGAGGTAATCGTCCTCGTAATCCTCGAGTGGCACCATTCCGAAGTAGGCCTTGAACTTGTGGAGCGTGCTCATCGATCGCCCTTCCCTCACGTGGCGGTTCCCATCAGGCTAACGGCCGTATACCCAGCACAGCCGTTCCGACACGCACACAAGTAGATCCCCATCGCACCGCGTGTTCAAGATCACCCGACATTCCCGCCGACAACTCCGTCGCGCCGGGATATCGCTGGAGCAACCGCGCGTGCAGTTCCGCCAGTCGTTCGAAGGCGGCGTCCGGTTCCCACCCGAGTGGCGGGACACCCATCACTCCCCCGAGTTCCAGCTCACCGGAGGCGGCGACGGCGTCGGCAAGGGAGTCCAGTTCGTCGGCCACCACACCGCCGCGCTCACGGTCACCGTCGAGGCTGATCTGGAGAAGCACCCGGACCGGCGTGGAGCGTTCTCCTGAATCTTGCGCAGCGGCAACACCTTTGGCCAGCGCACCGGCGAGACGGAGACTGTCGACCGAATGGACCGTGTGCGCCCAGCGTGCGACGGCACGCGCCTTGTTCCGTTGGAGTCGGCCGATCATGTGCCACTCGACCCCGTCCGGCACCTTCTCGCGGAACTGCGCGATCTTCGCGGCCGCCTCCTGCTCCCGAGACTCTCCGAAAGCGCGGCATCCCAATTCGTGGAGCAAAATCGCATCGGTGACCGGAAAGTACTTGGTCACCACCAACAGCGAGACCTCCGACGGATCGCGTCCTGCCGCGCGGGCGGCGGCAGCGAGACGCTCTCGCACAGCCTGCAATCGGCGGGCAAGTTCCACGCGGCGATCCTGCATGGATTGTTCGGCCGAGTTCACGCCGTGTCCTCCTTCGCACCGCCCGCGGTGTTGTCCTCGAGCCAGATCACCGAGGCGAACCGGCCGGTGGGCGCACTGCGCCGGTGGCTGAACAACATCGGATCCTCGATCGTGCACCGCGGGTCCTCGGCGACCGAGGTGACACCGTGGTCGACGAGTTGTCTCCTCAGCCCCGCACGCAGGTCGAGACCGGGTGTGCCACGGGCTGTTCGGGTGGCGCTGCCGGGGAGATGCGCCTCGACGTCGTCACGCATCGCGGCCGGGACCTCGTAGTTGGCACCACTGGCGGCCGGACCGAGCAGCGCGGCAATGCGTTCCGGTCGTGCGCCGAGATCGCGCATGACGTCGAGTACCCGCGGCAGGATCCCGATCCGGGCACCGACACGTCCCGCGTGCACCGCCGCGATGACGCCCGCCTCGTCGTCCGACAGCAGAATCGACACACAGTCGGCGCTGAGGGCAACCAGAGCGAGATCCGTCGCCCGCGTCACGAGGGCATCGGTTGCGGGAACCTCGCCCTGCACCGGGCCCTCCACGACCGTCACGTTCCGGCTGTGGATCTGCTCCATCCAGACGAAGCGTTCTTCGGGCAGGCCGATCACCGATGCCAGGCGGCGACGATTCGCGGCCACAGCCGCGGGATCGTCACCGACGTGGCCGGCGAGGTTGAAACTGTCGTAAGGCGGGGCCGAGATCCCGCCGGCTCGTGTGGTCACGACCCGGCGAGAACGCAACCCGGTGTGCGAATCGGTCAACGGCGCATGAAGATCGGAACGTCGACGTCGTCGCCGTCGTCCTCGTCGTCGTCGACGGGGCGCGGCTGAGTGCCGCCCGTCGCCGGCGGAAGTCCGCCGCCCACCGGCGTGGAAGCGGGTTCCCGGGACGAGACCGCGTCCGCGTTCTCACGCTCGGAACGGCCGAGTTCACCGGCCCGCCCGGCGCCGATGCCCCCGGGACGGGTAGTGGTGGTCTGTGCCGGCGGAGCGGATTCCACCGGTCGGCGGGCGGGAGTGCCGGCATCGAAGCCGGCGGCGATCACGGTGACCCGCACCTCGTCTCCGAGCGAGTCGTCGATGACCGTGCCGAAGATGATGTTGGCGTCGATGTGCGCGGCTTCCTGCACGAGCGATGCCGCCTCGTTGATCTCGAACAGACCGAGATCCGAGCCGCCGGCGATGGAGAGCAGCACGCCCCGTGCGCCTTCCATCGACGCTTCGAGCAGCGGCGAATTGATCGCGGACTCGGCGGCCTTGATCGCGCGACCCTCACCCCGCGACGAGCCGATACCCATGAGTGCGGATCCCGCGCCGGACATCACGCCCTTCACGTCGGCGAAGTCGACGTTGATCAGACCCGGGGTGGTGATGAGGTCGGTGATGCCCTGGACGCCGTTGAGAAGTACCTCGTCGGCGGAACGGAAGGCATCCATGAGGCTCACCGCGGCGTCCCCGAGCTGGAGCAGCCGGTCGTTGGGGATCACGATGAGCGTGTCGCAGGATTCACGCAGCGACTGGATGCCGTTGTCTGCCTGGCTCCCGCGCCGCTTGCCCTCGAACGAGAAGGGACGCGTGACGACGCCGACGGTGAGGGCACCGAGCTTGCGGGCGATGCTCGCCACGACGGGTGCGCCGCCGGTGCCGGTTCCGCCGCCCTCGCCGGCAGTCACGAAGACCATGTCGGCGCCCTTGAGCACCTCTTCGATCTCGTCCTTGTGGTCCTCGGCGGCCTTCCGGCCCACCTCGGGGTCGGCGCCGGCGCCGAGTCCGCGGGTCAGTTCACGGCCGACGTCGAGTTTGACGTCGGCGTCGGACATCAGCAGAGCCTGCGCGTCGGTGTTGACGGCAATGAACTCGACTCCTTTGAGTCCCTGCTCGATCATGCGGTTGACCGCGTTCACGCCGCCACCGCCGATACCGACGACCTTGATTACGGCGAGGTAGTTGTGCGGGGGCGTCATGGGCTCTCGCCTTCCTGGGTTTTCGGGTCACGCTTCGATCAATCGATGTCGCCGTCACCGTGAAAACCCTCAACCATAGCTTGAAGGTGATGTCAAGTGCGCGACTGGTTCGAAACGCTATGGCACCACAACGGGGATTTGCTAGTGGACTCGCCGGAGAGAGCGCACGAATTTCGCGGCGATCCCCTCAGCGGACCGTCGGGAGGTCCGGGCTGGCGACATCGAACTGCTGACCTGGCTGGGTGAGCAACGGAAGAATCACCGCTGCCTTGCGTTCCGATCTTTCCACACTCCCCCACACCACCACCCGGCCGTCCGCAAGAACGAGCGAGATATCCGTCTCCGATCGGGCTTCCACGGCGTCGACCTGCACACCGAGTTCCGGTGGCAGCACCTCGAGCACACGCACCGCGGCCATCGTTGCGGGATCACCGGTGCCCGGTGTCGCCGTGACGAGACGAGGAGTCAGGAGCGGTGGTGGCTCGACCGCGAAATCGACGCCCTCGGCATCGACCGAGTGGGTGCCGTCGGGTGCCTCGAAGTACAAGACCGCTTCACGCTCGGTGACCGTCACCCGCACCGACGACGGATACTCACGCTGCACCCGGACGGACGCCGCGCGCGGAAGAGTCGCGACGCGCTGCGCTGCCGCGGCGGTATCGACTTGGAGCAGAGGTGTGCCTTCTGCGACCGCGAGCGCGTCGAGCACCTCTTCCCGTGTCACAACGCCGATTCCTTCGACGTCGATGGTGCGCACCGACAACAGGGGCGAGAACCAGGCGACGGCGATCGCGGCGAGCAACGCCACCACGACGCCGGCGCCGAGGAACACGGTCCGCACCCGCACGGAACGACCCGACGGACGCCGGGCGGTGTTTCGGTCGCGTCGATCCCGCGTTCGAGTGGAGGAGGGCGTCACGAGCCTGCCGACTCCGGTCCGGAAGCTGTGGACCGGAACCTGCTGGGCCTGCTGTGCAAGGCGTCGAGAATCTGCCGGCCGAGCATCGTGACATCGCCCGCGCCCATGGTGATCACGATGTCACCGGGTCGGCTGAGGTTCGCCACCTGACGGGGCACCGCGGACAGATCCGGTTGATAGTGCACCGGCTTGGTCACCGCCCGCGCGACCAGTGCGCCGCTCACCCCCGGAATCGGTTCCTCACGGGCTCCGTACACATCGAGGACGACCACCTCGTCCGCGAGATCGAGCGCTGCACCGAATTCGGTGGCGAACGTCTCGGTCCGCGAATACAGGTGGGGCTGGAACACCACGATCACCCGGGGACGTTCCGTCCCGGATTCGGTGTACCGCAGCGGTTCCCCCGCGACGAGTTCGGCGGCCGCAGCCAGCACGGCCCGGACCTCGGTGGGATGGTGCGCATAGTCGTCGAACACCCGCACGCCGTGTTCGCGGCCGGTGTACTGGAAACGGCGGTGTACCCCACCGAATCCCGCGAGACCCTCGATCGCCTCGTCGACCTGTGCGCCGGCGTCGAGTGCCCCCAGCAGCGCTGCGAGAGCGTTGAGCGCCATGTGCCGGCCGGGCACCGACAGGCGCACCGTGCGCGGCGCCTCTTCGCCGGTGAGGTGGAACTCGGCGACACCGCCGATGTCCTTGGCTTCCCAGTTCAGCAGTCGCACGCCGACGGGCACGCCCCGGTATTCGGGATCCGTGCCGATGACATCGGACGTGCCGTAACCGAGTACGCGCAGGTCGCTGCGGCCCGATGCGACGACGCGCTCGGCGAGCGCGGCCGAACCCGAGTCGTCGAGACACACCACGAGCAGCCCGCCGTCGGGCAGACGCGCGACGAAGTCGTCGAACACGCGGGTGTAGGCCTCGGGAGTGCCGAAGTAGTCCAGATGGTCGGGCTCGATGTTGGTGACGATGATGGTGTCGGGGTCGTACTGCAGGAGCGAGCCGTCGCTCTCGTCGGCCTCGGCGACGAACACGTCCCCGCTGCCGTGGTGAGCATTGGTGCCGGATTCGTTGAGTTCACCGCCGACCGCGAAGGACGGATCGAACCCACAGTGCTGCAGCGCGACCACCAGCATCGAGGTGGTCGAGGTCTTGCCGTGTGTACCGGAGACGAGGAACGTCCGGTGCCCGCGCATCAACGATGCGAGGACCGTGGGCCGCAACAGGATCGGAATACCGCGCTGCCGTGCTGCGACCAGTTCGGGATTGTTCTGCGGGATCGCGGCGAACGTGGTGACCACCGCGGTCGGCCCGCCCTCGAGCAGGTCGAGGGCGCTGGCGTCGTGCCCGATGCGAACCTGGGCGCCGCGCGCGCGCAGTGCGAGCACCCCGCGGCTCTCCTTCGCGTCCGACCCGGATACCTGTCCGCCGCGAGCCAGGAGGATGCGTGCGATACCGGACATTCCGGCGCCGCCGATCCCGACCATGTGCACCCGCTGGAGTTCTGCGGGCAACTGCGCACTCATCGTTCGCTCCTGTTCGGTTCCGTACCGGCCACGTCCAGCACGATTCGTGCCACTTCGTCGGCGGCACTGCGGTGTCCGGCCGCGCCTGCACGCCGACCCATCTCGTCGATTCGCTGCCGGTCGCGCAGGAGCGGGACCACAGTGCCGGCAATGTACTCGGGCGTCAGATCGCCGTCCGCGACAATCATCGCACCCCCGGCGGCAGCGACGGGACGGGCGTTGAGTGCCTGTTCCCCGTTGCCGTGCGGAAGCGGCACGTATACCGCGGGCAGTCCCACGGCCGACACCTCCGCGACGGTCATCGCCCCCGAACGGCACACGACGGCGTCGGCCGCCGAGTAGGCGAGGTCCATGCGCTCGAGGTACGGCACCGCCACGTACGGCGCGGTCGCATGACCGGGATGGGCCGGAACGCTCACGGTGTTCTTCGGTCCGTGCGCATGCAGCACGGCGATCCCCGCCTCGGCCAGCGCGCCGGATGCCCCGACGACCGCCTCGTTGAGCGAGCGTGCGCCCTGGGATCCGCCGAAGACGAGCAGCACCGGCACGTCGTCGGGTAGCCCGAAGTGGCGGCGCGCCTCGGCGCGCAGCGCACGACGGTCGAGACGGGTGATGGACGAGCGCACCGGAATGCCGACGATCTGCGCGTCACCGCGGCGGAGGATCCCCGATCCCGGCACTGCCGCGAGTACCCGTTCGGCCCGCAGTGCGCCGATCCTGTTCGCAATACCGGCGCTCGCGTTGGCCTCGTGCACGATGACGGGGATGCGGCGGCGCCTGCGGAGCGGTCCGGCCCCGGCGGCGAGATAGGCGGGCAACGCGACGTATCCACCGAACCCGACGATCACGTCGGCATCGACCTCGTCGAGGATTTCGCGGGTGCGGCGCACCGACGCCACCACACGAGCGGGCAACTTCGCCAGGTCGAGGGTCGGCTTGCGCGGCAGGGGCACCGGCGGAATCAGCTCGAGGGGGTACCCGCGCCGCGGCACGAGCGTCGTCTCCAACCCGCGCGCGGTGCCGAGCGCGGTGATCCTCGCATCGGGCACGAGTTCCCGGACGGCATCGGCCACGGCGAGTGCCGGTTCGATGTGGCCGGCGGTCCCACCTCCGGCCACCACCACGGACAGGGCAGACTTCTCCCCACTCACCTACGATTCCCTCGCTCTCCGGTTCGTCCATTCGCACCGCGTGTGGTGCGGGCGGTCTTCTGACGGGCGGCACGGCCCGGTTCCCGTGTGGGTTCGGCTCTGCGCGTGGGTGCACCGTCCACCCGGGCGGGCGCCCGGCGCGTCCGAGTGCCCGCACCGGCAGACCGGCCACGATCGTCCCGGCCGGCGCCCCGCGGGTCTCCACGGCGCTGCGCTGCCCGTGCTGTGACGGTACGCGTTCCGCCCCGGGGAGGCAGGTATGGCTCCGGCTGCCGCAACCGGATCAGCCGCGCGAACCGGCCGTCCTGGCCCGCCTGCAGCGCGGCGATGGCCTCCGGTTCGTGGCGGGCAGCATTGGCGATCAACCCGAACATGAGAAGTGTCGTCGCGGTCGAAGTGCCACCGGCGGACACCAGCGGCAACTGGAGACCCGTCACAGGGAGCACACCGACGACGTAACCGATGTTGATGAAGGCCTGGCCGATGATCCAGGTGGTCGCCGTGGCGGTGAACAGACGCAGGAACGGGTCGATCGACCGCATCGCGACGCGGAGCCCGACGAAGGCGAACAAGCCGAACAGTCCGATGACCGCGGCGCCGCCGAGAAAACCGAGTTCTTCGCCGATGATCGCGAAGATGAAGTCGTTGTGCGCGTTCGGCAGGTAGCTCCACTTCGCGCGACTCTGGCCGAGGCCGCGGCCCCACAGCCCCCCGTCCGCCAGCGAGAACTTGGCCTGGCGTGCCTGATACCCGCTGCCCTGAGGATCGTCGCCCGGATTGAAGAAGGCGCGCACACGCTGTGAGCGGTAACCGGCGGTCACCGCGAGGATCGCCGCGAGCGCGACCGCCGTCCCGAGCATCCCCATGTACACCTTGAGCGGCAACCCGGCGAACCACAGCAGCGCCAGCACGATGATGACCAGCGACACCGTGGTACCGAGGTCGGGCTGCAGCACGATCAGCCCCGTCACGACCAGCGCGGCGGGGAGGAGCGGGACGAGCATCTCCTTGAGCGTGGAGTGCTCTGCGCGTCGCGATGCCAGCAGGTGGGCGCCCCACAATGCGAGCGTGATCTTGGCGACCTCGGACGGCTGCAGGGACACCCCGAAGACGACGAACCAGCCTCGCGTGCCCTGCGAGAGGGTGCCGATGCCGGGGATGAGCACCAGGACGAGCGCGACGACCGACGCTGCGAACGCGACGAACGAGTACTTCCGCAGCACCCGCACCGGTATCTGCAACGCGATGTAGAAGATGACCATGCCGATCGCGGCGAAGACCAGCTGGGAGGTGAACAACCCGTAGGCGGACCCCACCGACACCACAGCCCCGACGCTGGACGACGACAGCACCATCACCAGGCCGAGCACGGTGAGCAACACCGCGATCGTCACCACGAGGTGGAACGATGCGAGTGGCCGGGCCATCCACGCCCCGACCCGTCCGCCGCGGGCCTCCACGGCCGGACGTTGGGCCGCTCGGCCTGGCTTCGAGATCACCGCTCGGTCCCGCCCCGGCGGAGTTCTTCCACAGCGGCGACGAAACTGCGACCGCGTTGCGCGTAGTCGGCAAACATGTCGAGCGACGCGGCGGCCGGTGCCAGCAGCACCGCCTCACCGGGCCGTGCGAGCGCGGCCGCCTCCTGCACGGCGACGCGCATCGCCGCGGGTGCGTCGGCGCCCGGAACGGCGACTCGTCTCGGTCCGGCCTGCACTCGCGACTCACCGGGGAGCTCACTGATCATCGCACCATCGTCGCGCGTGTCCACCAGCACCACGGGGACCTCGGGTGCGTGTCGCGTGAGTGCGTCGGCGATCTCGCCCGCGTCACGTCCGAGCAGCACCACCGCCGAGAGCCGCGGTGCCACCTCGACCACGAGATCGTCGACGCGGGCACCTTTGAGGAGGCCTCCCGCGATCCACACCACGCGATCGTGGGCAAGCAGCGAACTGCGTGCGGCGTGCGGGTTGGTGGCCTTCGAGTCGTCGATGTAGAGGACCTCGTCGACGACCCCGACGGGTGCGGCACGGTGCGGTCCGACCCGGTGCCGCAGCAGTCCGTCGTGCACGGCTGATTCCGGAACGTCGATGGCACGCGCGAGCGCGGCTGCAGCCAGTGCGTCGGACAGGCCCGCGGGCCCGGGCGGAGTGACGTCGTCGACGGACGCGAGAACCGCGGAATCCGCGAACGCGCGGTCGACGAGAACGTCGCCGCTGATCCCGAGTTCGCCGGCATCGGGATAGCCGAGCGTGAATCCGACGGTGAAGACCGCGCGCGACCGGTCACGCAGCGACCCGGCGATGGGGTCGTCGAGTCCGAGCACCCCGACGGTGCCGGTCAGTGCGCCGAGCTTCGCCTCGATGTAGTTCTCGATGCCGCCGTGCCAGTCGAGATGGTCTTCGGCGATATTGAGGATCACGCCTGCGTCGGGCCGCACCGACGGCGCCCAATGCAGCTGGAACGAGGACAGTTCGACAGCCAGCACGTCGGCGCGGGGCTCACCGCGGCGAAGCACGTCGAGCACCGGCAGACCGATGTTGCCGCAGGCTGCGCTGGGGATACCGGCAGCCTCGAGGATCGCGTGCAGCATCGTCGTCGTGGTGGTTTTGCCGTTGGTGCCCGTCACGACCAGCCACCTGCGGGCAGGGCCGTAGATCTCCGCCCGGTCGATGCGCCACGACAACTCGATATCGCCCCAGATGGGAAGGGCGGCACCGGCCGCCCGCGACAACAGCGGTGCGCTCGGCGGAAAACCGGGACTCGTGACGACCAGGGCGAAATCACGCAGCGACGCATTGTCTTCGAGCAGGCTGTCCAGCTCGACAGTGTCCGCTCCCAGTTCGGCACATCGTGCCAGCGCGTCGGCGTTGCGGTCCGTGACGGTGACGTGGGCGCCGAGATGGGACAGCGGCGCGATCGTCGCTCGACCCGACACCCCGGCACCCGCGACGAGGACGCGGGCTCCGCGCAGTCGCTCGAGATCGTAGGTCATGGCGTCAGTCCCCGATCGCCGCGAGGTACTCGCTGTAGAACAGGGCGAGGCCGATCGCCGAGGCGATGGCGGCGAGCAACCAGAACCGGATGATGACCGTGGTTTCCGCCCATCCGCCGAGTTCGAAGTGGTGATGGAACGGCGCCATGCGGAACACGCGCCGTCGGCTGGACCGGAACACCGCCACCTGGATGACCACCGATGCGGCTTCGGCGACGAACAACGCGCCGATGACGACCATGAGCAGTTCGGTACGGGTGGTAACCGACAGACCGGCGAGCATCCCGCCGAGCGCGAGCGAACCGGTGTCGCCCATGAAGATCTTCGCGGGAGCGGCGTTCCACCACAGGAAGCCGATGCACGCGGCCGCTGCGGCCGCACATAGCAACGCGAGGTCGAGCGGATCGCGGACGTCGTAGCACCCGGCGGTCGGTTCGACCACGCACGCGTTGCGGTACTGCCAGAACGTGATGATCACGTACGCGCCGAGCACGAGCGCCATCGATCCCGCGGCGAGCCCGTCGAGTCCGTCCGTGAGGTTCACCGCGTTCGACCACGCGCTGACCAGCAGATAGACGAAGAGAATGAACACGATCGAACCCATCGACACCGTGGCGATGTCGCGCACGTACGACAGGTCGGTGCTGGCGGGCGTCAGTCCGTCACTGTTGCGGAACTGCAGCGCGAGGATGCCGAAGGCGACGGCTGCGACCAGCTGGCCGACGAGCTTGGCCGTCTTGTTCAGACCCAGGTTGCGCTGCTTGCGAATCTTGATGAAGTCGTCGAGGAAACCGACACCGCCCAACGCGGTGGTCAGGCCGAGGACGAGCAGGCCCGACGCCGTGGGTCCCTGAGCGTCGTAGCCCAGGCCGATCAGGTGCGACCCCCAGTATCCGGCCCACAGGCCGGCGAGAATCGCGACGCCGCCCATCGTGGGCGTGCCTCGCTTGGACTGATGGCTCTGCGGTCCCTCCACCCGGATCTCCTGGCCGAAGCCCTGCCGGGAGAAGGCTTTGATGAGGACCGGGGTGAGCAGGATCGACACCGCAAGTGCGATACCTGCGGCAAAGAGAATCTGTCTCACCGGGCGTCCTCCGTCCCCGTAGCAGCGGTGTTGTCGGCGGGGTCGCCGAGCAGGGCATCGGCCACCACCCACAGTCCGACCGATTGTGACGCCTTGACGAGAACGATGTCGCCCGGCTCCAGTTCTTCACGGAGAACGGCGAGCGCGGCGTCCGCGTCGGGGACATGGCAGGCTTCCTCGCCCCAGGAGCCTTCCATCACGGCGCCCTGATAGAGCCCGCGGACCTGTCTCGTGGGTCCGACCGCGATGACGCGGCTGACGTCGAGCCGGACCGCGAGCCGGCCGATCGCGTCGTGCTGGACGACGGAGTCGTCGCCGAGTTCTGCCATCTCGCCGAGCACCGCGAAGGTGCGGCGACGGGTGTTTCCGGCTCGCGCCATCGTCACCAGGGCTTTGATACCCGCGCGCATCGAATCCGGGTTGGCGTTGTAGGCGTCGTCGATGATCGTGACGCCGTCGGCGCGCGTGCGCACCGCCATACGGTGCGCCGATACGGGTGATGCGGCGGCGAGAGCTCCGGCGGCCTGCTCGGGGGTCGCACCGCACTCGACCGCGACGGCGAGGGCCGACAGGGCGTTCGAGACCTGGTGCTCACCGTGTACCGCGAGGGTCACCGGTACGCGGCGCTCCCCCGCGTCCTCACGGAAGACGGCGGTGAACGAGGCCCGCGCCTCGTCGTCGAGGCGCACGTCTTCGGCGCGGATATCGGCCGAGTCTCCGCTGCCGACCCACACCACGCGTGCCGTTGTGCGCGCTGCCATCTGCGCCACGAGGAGGTCGTCTGCGTTGAGCACCGCGACGCCACCCTCCGAGGCGTCGGGCAGTGCCTCGACCAGTTCGCCCTTCGTTTGGGCGATGACTTCCTGCGACCCGAACTCGCCGAGGTGCGCGGTGCCGACGTTGAGCACCACGCCGATCTTCGGCGGTGCGATGGCGGCGAGTGTCGCGATGTGCCCGCGACCGCGCGCGGACATCTCCAGGACGAGGAACCGGGTGTCCTCGGTGGCGCGCAATGCCGTCCACGGATGACCCAGTTCATTGTTGAACGATCCAGGCGGGGCGATCACCTGGCCGAGGGGTGAGAGCACCGCCGCGAGCAGGTCCTTCGTCGACGTCTTGCCGGCAGATCCGGTGACGCCGACGACTGTCAGCCCGCGTTCGGTGAGGGTGTCGACGACCGACCGTGCCAAAGCCGCCAGCGCCGCGAGCACCGCAGCGCCCGATCCGTCGGCGTCGTGCTCGAGGGCGAGCGCGTTGGTGTCGGTGGGGGCGAGCGCCGGCACCACGATCGCGGGAACACCGACGGGTCGCGCGGCAAGCACCGCGACCGCCCCGGCCGCGATCGCTGCGGCCGCGTGGTCGTGGCCGTCCGACCGGGCGCCGGGCAGCGCGAGGAACAGGTCCCCGGGGCCGATCTTCCGGGAATCGAACTCCACCGTGCCGGTCACCTCGGCGGACGGATCATCGGCGTCGTAGAGCGTTCCCCCGACCACCTCCGCGATGCGTTCGAGTGTCATCGGGATCATGCAGTGCCTCCGTGATGCGGTCCGCCCACAGCGGGCGGGATGTGACCGTCGTACCCGGAGGTGCTGCGGCGGTCGATGGACGCGGCCAGCACCTCTCGGTCGTCGAAAGGATGCTTCGTACCGTCTATTTCCTGACCGGTCTCGTGGCCTTTACCGGCGACGAGGACGACATCACCCGGGCGGGCCCACTGCACGGCAGCATCGATGGCGGCCGCACGGTCGCCGATTTCGAGGATGTCGCCGCGTTCGGTGTCGGGGACGGCCCATGCCCCGTCGAGCACAGCCGCGCGGATCGCGGCGGCGTTCTCGCTTCGGGGATTGTCGTCGGTCACGATGAGCAGATCGGCTCCGCGAGCGGCGACCTCACCCATGAGCGGTCGCTTGCCGCGGTCTCGGTCTCCCCCGGCCCCGACGACGACCGCGATCCGGCCGGTGGCACTGCCACGCAGGGTGTCCACCACCGCCGAGAGAGCGGCGGGTTTGTGGGCGTAGTCCACGATCGCGAGAAAGTCCTGTCCTCGCTCGACACGTTCGACCCGTCCGGGAACCGAGACGGTCGCGATGCCGCGGATCGCGGCGTCGAGGTCGGCGCCCACGGCATCGCAGATCGCTGCCGCCAGGGCGGCGTTGGTGACGTTGTACCGTCCGGGCAGAGCGACCGATACCCGGTGCCCGTCGCCGCCGGGTCCGGTCAGCGTGAAGTCCTGCGCCCCGTCGGGGCCGGTGGTCGCGTCGGAGACCGTCCAATCGGCCAGGGTCCCCGGTGCGGTGCCCAGCGTCCACACCGTGTCCTCGCCGGCACGGCCGGCCGCGGCAAGCTCGGCCATCCGCTCGCCCCAGGGATCGTCCACGCATACCACCGCGCGTGCGGCGCGCACCGGAGAGTCCTGCGCGAACAGTCGCGCTTTCGCGGCGAAGTAGTCCTCGAAGTCCTTGTGGAAGTCGAGGTGATCCTGCGACAGATTGGTGAAGGCACCGACGTCGAAGTCCGTGGCGTCGACGCGTCCGAGTGCCAGCGCATGGCTCGACACCTCCATCACCACGGTGTCGACACCGCGTTCGAGCATGACGGCGAACAGAGCGTGAAGTTGCGGAGCTTCCGGCGTCGTCAGGGCGCTGGGGATCCGGATGCCGTCGATGCGGGTCTCGACGGTGCCCACCAATCCGGCGACACGCCCGGCCGCGGACAGTCCGGCTTCGACGAGATATGCGGTGGTGGTCTTGCCGGAGGTACCGGTGATGCCGACGACTCGCATCCGGCGGGACGGATGTCCGTACACCGTCGCCGAGGCTGCGCCCAGTACCGAACGAGGGTCGGGATGCACCAGGACCGCGACGGGGCCGGAGGCGACTGCAGCGACGAGGTCGCGTCCCTCCGCATCGGTGAGGACGGCGACGGCACCCCTGTCGAGGGCCTCGGCCGCGAAGGACGCGCCGTGCGCGCGTGCACCGGGCAGGGCCGCGAAGATGTCGCCGGGTCGGATGCCCTGCGCCCGGAGATCGATGCCGGTCACCGTGGTGTCCCCGGTCGGCGCTTCGTTCCCCACCGCGGTCAGCTCGGCGCCGATCGCGGCGGCGAGATCCTCGATCCGCGTCACCGGTGGATGTTCGGGCCGACGGCCCTCCTCCGGAGGCGTCGGATCCGGACTCGATGACACAGGCACCAGGTTCCTCTCACTATCGCCGCAGCGTCTGCTGCCGGGCTCAACGGTTGCGTTCGTTCCGGCGTATCACGTTACCGACGTGCCCGGGTAAGGACAGCAGGCGGTCGGGCGATCAGTCGATCTGCAGGATCAACTTGCTCCCCGGATCGGTGGACAGCGGGACTCCGGTGCGCTGCAGCAACCACGACGCGATGTCGCGGAACAGCGGCGCGGCCGACTGCCCGCCGGAACCGTCGGCACTGCGCGTCGGCGCGTCGAGCATGATGCCGACGACGTACCGAGGATCGTCCGCCGGGGCGATACCGGCGAAGGTGATCCAGTAGTCCGAATTCGAGTAGCACTTGCAGTTCTGGTCGATCTGCTGGGCGGTGCCCGTCTTACCCGAAATCTGATAACCCTCGATCGCGGCTCCGGTGCCCGTCCCGCGCTGGTTACCGGTGTCGTCCTGCACCACCGACCGGAACATGTCGCGCACGGTCGCGGCGGTCTGCGGGCTCACGACACGCACCGGGTCCGGCCGGGGTGTCTCCTCCCGAGACCCGTCCGGTCCGATCGTCGCCCGGACGATCCGCGGAGGCACGCGTTCGCCGTCGTTGGCAATCGCCTGGTAGATGCTCGTCATCTGCAACAGCGTCATCGACAGTCCCTGCCCGATGGGCAGGTTCGCGAAGGTGCCACCGGACCACTGCTCGCGGCTGGGTACCAGACCGGCGGATTCGCCCGGCAGGCCCACCTCGGTGCGCTGCCCGAGTCCGAACAAGTGCAGCATCTCGGCGTAGCGGTCCTCACCGACCCGCTCCGCGAGCATGAGCGTTCCCACGTTCGAGGACTTTCCGAACACGCCGGTCGTGGTGTACGGGACCACCCCGTGGTCCCACGCGTCCTTGACCGTGGCACCGGACATGGTGATGGTGCCGGGCACCTGGAGTACCTCGGCGGGAGTCGTGAGACCGTCCTCGATGGCCGCAGCAGCGGTGATGATCTTGTTCACCGACCCGGGCTCGAACGGGGAACTCACCGCGAGGTTGCCCTGCTCCGCATCGGGCGGGTTGTCGGCCACCCCGATCGACGGGTCGAACGTGTTGTCGTTGGACATCGCGAGCACCTGGCCGGTGCGCGCGTCGAGCACGACCGCTGAGGCGTTCTTCGCACCCGACAGGTCGCGGGCACGTTGCACCTGCTGCTGGACGTAGTACTGGATGTCGTTGTCGATCGTGAGTTCGACGGACGATCCGTTCACGGCGGGTTGCCGGTCACGCCAACTGCCCGGGATCACCGCACCGTCGGAACCGCGGTCGTAGGTCGACGAGCCGTCCGTACCGGCGAGCATCGAATCCATCGACGCTTCGAGGCCGATGAGCCCGTGTCCGTCCCAGCCGGTCGCGCCCACGATGTTCGCGGCGAGGGAACCGCCCGGATACAGCCGGATGTCCTGCCGTTCGAGACCGACCATGTCGTATTCCTCGACGATCTCGGCTGCGACACCCGGGTCGACCCCGCGCGCGAGATAGACGAAACTCTCGTCGCTCTGGAGTTTCTCCAGGACGTCCTTCTCGGGTGCCGCCGTACCCAGTGCCTTGTGCACGGCCTTGGCGACGCCCTCGAGATACTCGTCGGTCGCAGGCGCCGACGGGTCTTTCTCGCGTGCCTCTTCCAGTTCTTTTCGGACGCGGACCGGCTGAAAAGTCAGCGCTTTCGCTTCCATCGTGTACGCGATGGGATTTCCGTTGCGGTCGGCGATCGTCCCTCGGGTGGCAGGTTCGACGAGACGGGTGGTCCGCTGGCTTGCAGCCTCGGCCGACAGCGTCGGCGCTTGGAACACCTGGACGATCAGCAACTGCACGGCGACGGTGACCAACGCCAAGAACATGACCCCGCGCCCGACCTTGGTCCGGAACTCGAAGCCGGTGGAACCGCCCCGAGCCGGACCCTTTCGAGCGCGTCGGGCGCCGCCGCGCGCTGCCGGTGTCGCACGACCCGGCGGTACACGGCGAGAGGTGGAGCCTCGCGTCACCGGCGCCCGTCCTCGGGCTCCGCCGGTTGCCCGGCGCCCGGAGCCTCGGCGGCTCGTGGCGCGGCGTCCTCGGGTCGGGGCATCTCGCTCACGGGCACCAATTGTTCCGCTTCCACCCCGGGTGTCCCTGCATTCGGGAGCTCCGGCGTGGCGGCGGCCTGCGGTTCCGCCGGGCGGGGCGCAGCGTTCTCGGCCAGCGCGTCCGTTCCGCTCGGCCGCGGGGTCGGTTCTTCACCGACCTCGGACAGCGGACGCGGGCTTTCGACGCCGGCACTACCCGACAGGGGCGCTTGTCCCCGTGTCTCGGTGCTCTGCCGCCCGCGGTTGAGCGGAGCCGGCGGAGCGCCCTGGGCGGGGACGGCTTCTCCCACGACGCCGACGGATCCGTCCTCGGCGACGACGATCCGCGCCGCCTGCGTACTGGGAATCATGCCGAGCTTCGCGGCTTCCACGGCGAGTACGGGTGCGGAGTTGCCTGCCTCGACGTCGCGCTGCAGCACTGCCCGTTGCTGAATCAGAGTCTCGTTGTGGGCGCGCGCGGTGCTCAGGTGGTAGGTGTCCTCCGCGGCACCGCTCGTGAGCAGGAGCGTCGCGGCCATACCCACCCCGAGCAGAGCGAGAATAGTGGCTACGAACGGGATTCGGGTCCGGACACGACCGCCACCGGTGGTACGTCCACGCGTCTGCGCCACGGGCACACCGAGTTGCGCGGCACGCTGGTGCCGGCGCTGATATGCGCGTTGCGCCGCCGTGGATCGAGCCGGCCCGCGGTGGGGCGACGACGCCACCTGTACGGTCATCGGTTACCTCCTGGCGATTCGTTCTGCAGCACGCAGGCGGACGGGAGCCGAACGTGGGTTGATCTCGATCTCGTCGTCCGAGGCGCGCTCGGCGCCACGGGTCAACATGCGTAGCTCGGGTCCCATCCCCGGCAGTTCCACCGGGAGTCCCTCGGGGCTGCGCGATTTCGCGCGAGGAGCGAGTTCCTGCTTCACCACCCGGTCTTCGAGGGACTGGTACGACATGAAGACGATCCGGCCGCCTACCGCCAACGCGTCGAGGGCCTCGGGTATCGCGTCACGCAGCGAGTCGAGTTCGCTGTTGACCTCGACGCGCAGCGCCTGGAACGTCCGCTTGGCGGGGTGGCCGCCGGTACGGCGTGCCGCAGCGGGGATCGCCCGGTAGAGCAGTTCGACGAGTTCGCCGCTGGTGCGGAACGGGGTCTTCTCCCGGGTGCGGACGATGTCGGAGGCGATCTTGCCCGCGAAGCGTTCCTCCCCGTAGGTGTGGAGGATCCTCGCGAGGTCGCCGTGACTGTAGGTGTTGAGCACGTCCGCGGCCGTGATGCCGGTGGTGGGATCCATCCGCATATCGAGGGGAGCGTCCTTCGAGTACGCGAAACCCCGTTCCGCCTCGTCGAGTTGCATCGACGAGACTCCGAGGTCGAACAGAACGGCGTGTACGGACCCGACGCTGTCGAGACCGCACTGCTCGAGCGCGTCGGCGAAGCCGTCGTATCGCGTGTGCACGAAGTCGGTGCGATCGGCGAACTCGGCGAGCCGATTCTGCGCGATCGACAGCGCATCGGGGTCGCGGTCGAGTCCGACGAGGCGTAGACCCGGATAAGTCCTCAGGAAGTGCTCGGCGTGCCCGCCGAGACCGAGCGTGGCGTCGACATAGACCGCACCTTCGCCGCCGGGGCCCACCGCTTCGATCGCGGGGCCGAGGATCTCGATGGCCCGGCCGAGAAGGACAGGGACATGCCCGAATTCTCCGTGCTCGTCCGCGGTCGACTCGTCCTCGCCGTCCACCATGTCTCCTCCGGAATCCTGCTCGGGCCGCATACGGTCTGTCGGTTACTCGATCGAGATGCTCGGTGTCGCACTGGTTCCGGATACGGCGACGGCGAATGCCTCGAGGTCTCTGTCCGAGCGCGGGAGACCTGACGCTGGGGAAGTGCGTCAGGGCTTCCCTGTCCGAACCTGGCGCTGGGGAAGTGCGTCAGGGCCGGCGTCGGGCAGAGACCTCGCGGCATTCGCCGCGCAGCCGTGGCTCCGTCACGAAATGTCGCGGTCACAGGATGTCGCGCAGTGCCTCGTCTCTCGCTTCGGAGAAGTCCTCTTCGTGTTCGGCCAGGTAGCTGTCCCACGCCTCGGCGTCCCAGATCTCCAAATACTTGACCGAGCCGATCACCACACAGTCCTTCGTCAGCCCCGCGTACTTGCGGTGCGCCGAGGACAAGGTGATGCGACCCTGACCGTCCGGACGTTGCTCGTCCGTCCCCGAAGCGAGGCTCCGAAGGAACGCGCGAGCCTGGGGGTTGCTGCGAGAAGCACCCGCAGCGCGCTCCGCCAAGGCAGCGAACTCTTCCCGAGGGAACACGGTGAGGCTGTGATCCTGCCCCTTGGTGATCATCAGCCCTCCCGCCAGCTCGTCTCGGTATTTCGCCGGCAGCGTGAGCCGGCCCTTGTCGTCCAGCTTCGGCGTGTAGGTACCGAGGAACACTCGGCACCTCCCGCCTTGGTCGGACGGATCTTTCGTCTATGACGGGCTCACCTGCCTCCCGCCGCGACCCACAGTACCCCACTTTCCCCCACCGCAGCCCGATTACCGCACCCGTTTCGTGTGTGTTGCGGCAAAAGTTCCAGCTCACTCGTGGTGGCGGAAAGTGGGGGCGATTTCGTCACCCGGCCGGCGACGCCGAACACGCCGACGTTCCGGTGCGATCTCCATCACACGAATCCGAGCAAAAGCCCAGGTAGGGCGACGGTGCCGGATGGCAACCGTGGACACCGAGCCGGAAGGTGGGGGGCGGTGGAGATACGGGCCGGGGCAGGTCGCCCGGCAGGTCGCGAACCTCCCCGGAAACGACTACGGCGCGACCCGTCGGGTCGCGCCGTAGTACGTGTGAAGCGGTGATGCGTCAGTCTTGTTCGAAGCGCCTTCGGAAACGCTCCTCCATGCGGTGGGTGAACCCTCCGCCGGATTTCTTGCCGCCCCGAGGTCCGGTACCGCCGGTCCTCCCGGAAGCAGGCCGGGTGGGTGCATCTCCCGCATTCGATCGTCGACGACCGCCTACCAGGAGCAGAACACCAGCCGCGAACATCACCAGAAACCCGAGCAAACTGATGACCGGGAATCCACCGGGCTTGACCGGCAACGCGACTCCAGCGATCAACAGTGTCAATCCCAAGACGAACAGCACACCGGCCTGTAGCCGGTGTCGATTCGACGCCATCCCCAGCCGCTTCCCGCGGACGGTCGAGGCGAACTTGGGGTCCTCAGCATAGAGCGCGCTCTCGATCTGATCGAGCATGCGCTGCTCGTGCTCGGAGAGTGGCACGGTACCTCCCCCGGCACTAAACGGTGGCCACCGAATTCTGGGTGAATCCGACGGGGGGCCGACTTTGACGGCCGCCTGGTGTTGATAATACGAGTACATCTCCCCCGGGACCACCAACTCTGTGGCCGAGTTCCCGGACGCCTCACGAAAACGGAGACCGGATGGGGACAAAAGTCACCGCGTAGAGGCGATTTCGGCACCTTCTTCACTGGCGAGATAGTCCTCGACGTCGTGGAGGAAGCGCCCCACCTCGTCGTAGAACCCACCGGCCTCGTCGACATCCACCGCTCGCGCCACCCCGGCTTCGACCGCGGCGCGCGTGGCGGAGCGATCGGCGAAGTAATCCGCCCAGACCGCGAACGACTCGTCGGCGCGCGCCATCAAGAGCCACGCGTTGCGGGTACCGGGCCGGCGCAGCGGACGAGTCGGGGCGCGCAACTCCGCCGCCGCCACCACCGCGCCCGCACCTCGCAGCGCAGCGAGATAGGCGAGCCGGAAGCGCTCGGGAGGGGCGTCTGCACCGGCAGCCGCGGACAGAAGTGCGTCCGCCTTGCGGAGCAGCGTGGCCGCGCGGGCGGATGTCGAATGCCCGGCGCATCGCGCGGAGCCGCGGGACGACTCGCCCGGAACGTGGCGTGGTCCTCGTATGCCGAAATCTATGGTGGACATGCCGTGCACCTCCTCGACCTCACCACCGGTGTCCGGTAGTGCCACCCACCACCGTGGTCTCGGTGGTGGTATTACCGGTGTTCCGGTAGTGCCCGGAGTGATCCGGGGATGTTCGCTTCCCTCGAACATCACCGGATCACCGGTATCGAACATGCGTTCGACGTATTGAATGATAACCGGACCTACCGACAACCCGTCAAGAGAAGGCGGCCCCCGATCCCAGACGAGCATCGATCCTCTGTGAACCCATCGAACGAACCGCCCGCCGAGACGGGCAACGACCGTCGTCCCGAACCCCCTCGCGGCGCACCGATCTTCGTCGACCTGTCCCCCGCGGCGTTCCGGGCACACCTGCCCCAACTGCTGGCGGTCTATGTAGCCGCGATGAGATACCCGCGCGGGACGGAGCAGCATCGCGCACCGATGTGGTCCGAACATGCAGGGCGCGCCGGATGGCAGGCCGTCGCGGTCGCACTTCCCGAGGACCCCGGAACCTTCGTCGGCATCGCCTACGGATACCGCGGCGACCCGCACCAGTGGTGGAACCAGCAGGTCCGCACCGGGATGCGGCACACGGGCCGGACGCAGGACTACATAGATTCGGTCCTCGGTGACTATTTCGAACTCACCGAACTGCACGTGCGACCCGATATCCAGGGCCTCGGCCTCGGCCGGGCACTGCTGTACCGACTGCTCCGCGACCGCACCGAACGCACCGTGTTGCTCTCCACCCCGGAGGTCCCGGGCGAGGACAATCGTGCGTGGCGCCTGTACCGGAGCTTCGGCTTCGTGGACGTCGTACGTAGATTCGTCTTCACCGGCGACGCGCGGCCCTTCGCCGTCCTCGGCCGCACGCTTCCGCTCGAACCACATCTCGCCCCTCCCGCTTGACAGGACCCTCATGACGCCAGTTCTGGATACGCTCGTCGTCGGCTCGGGACACAACGCGCTGGTGTCGGCGTGTTATCTGGCCCGAGAGGGCTGGTCGGTCCACGTCCTCGAACGTGACACCGTGCCGGGCGGGGCCGTGTCCACCGTCGAACGATTTCCCGGCTATGCGGTGGACCGCGGGTCATCGGCGCACATCATGGTGCGGCACTCCGGCATCGTGGAGGAACTCGACCTCGCCGCACACGGGCTGAGATATCTGGACTGCGATCCGTGGGCGTTCGCGCCTCCGCCCCCCCACACCGACCGTCCCGGGATCGTGTTCCACCGCGACCTCGACCGGACCTGCGTGTCGATCGAAAAGGCGGCCGGCAAACGGGAGGCCGACGCCTACCGCCGCTTCGTGACCGACTGGGGACCGCGCAGCGCCGCCGTCATGAAGTCGTTTGCGAACCCCCCGACCGGCCGGCATCTGCTGTCGTCGTTCTGGGGTCTGGACGCGAAGGACGGTGGCAGCGCACTGTCGCGCCGCTTCCTCACCACGGGCGACACCCTGCTCGACGAGTACTTCGACGACGAACCGCTCAAGGCCGCGCTCGCCTGGTTCGGCGCACAGTCCGGGCCGCCGATGTCCGAACCCGGCACCGCCGCCATGGTCGGCTTCGCCGCGCTCATGCATACGCTTCCACCGGGCCGGGCGATCGGCGGGAGCGGCGCCTTGACCCAGGCACTCCTCTCCCGCCTCGAGTCGGACGGCGGATCGGTCACCTGTGGCGATGCCGTCACGGAGATCCGCCGGACCGGGTCGACGTGGACGGTGCGCACCGCGTCGGGTAACACCTTCACTGCTCGCACCGTGATCGCCGGGTGCCACATCCTCACCACCCTCGATCTGCTCGGACAGGGCGGCTACGACCCCGACACACTGACACGCTGGCGCCGCGCGGTACGGGTGGGACCGGGCATCGGAATGGTGCTCCGCCTCGGTACCGATGCTCTTCCCCGCTACCTCGGTGCCGACGATCCCGCCGACACCACCACCGGTCTGCAACTGCTCGTCGACGATCGCGCGCACCTTCGCCTCGCACACGGTGCTGCGATGGCGGGCGAACTGCCGCCGCGCCCTTCCGTGCTCGGGATGAGCTTCTCCGCGATCGACCCCACGATCGCCCCCGAGGGCGAGCACCAGGTGACCCTGTGGTCGCAGTGGCATCCGTACCGGCTCAGCGGCGGACGCACCTGGGACGAGGTCGCCGAGAGCGAGACGGACCGGATCCTCGCGGAGATGGAATTGCGCGCACCCGGTTTCACCGACAGTGTCCGGCACCGGTACGTGCAGACTCCCGCCTCGATCGAAAGCGAACTGGGCCTGCTGGGGGGCAACGTGATGCACGTCGAGATGTCGCTCGACCAGATGTTCCTGTGGCGTCCGCTGCCCGAACTGTCCGGCTACCGGGTGCCCGACGCTCCCGGCATGTATCTCACGGGCGCGTCGACCCACCCGGGCGGCGGGGTCTCCGGCGCCAGCGGCCGCAGTGCCGCGCGGACGGTGCTCGCGGATGCACGGGGCGGTGTACTGCGGCGGACCTGGAACCGGATCTCACGGTGACGGATGTCGGCACCGGGTGGAGGGTCCCGACGTGGCAGACGGCCGTGCCGGTCGTGCTGGCCGCGTGCGCTGTCGCCGCCCAGATCGCCTATCCGCTCACCGAGGGAGCCGCGCGGGACCGGGTCACGGTCGCGGTGGTGCTCCTGCTCGCCGCAGCGTCGCTCACCCATGCCGCCGCGCGCCGTGGCCTCGGCTGGGCCGCGGTGCTGTTCGTGGTCTCCGCGGGCGGGGGTTTCGCCTCCGAGTTGATCGGGACCGCCACCGGCTACCCGTACGGCTGCTACGCCTACGCGATCGACCGGATCGGTCCGGCCGTGGCGGACGTACCGCTCGTGGTTCCTCTCGCCTGGACCGCCGGCCTCTACCCCGTGTGGTGTGTCGCCACACGCATCACCCGTACGGCGCCGGGCCGCGTCGCCGCGGTCACCGTCGGGATGGTGGGCTGGGACCTGTACCTGGACCCGCAGATGGTCGCGGACGGCCAATGGGTGTGGTGCAACGGCGGCGGCCTGCCCGGCATCGCGCACATTCCCCTCACCAACTACGCGGGCTGGGTGGTGGTCGCCGCGGCGATGGCCACAGTCCTGCTGGTGTTCGATTCCCGCTCGAGACGTCTCTCACCCCGGCACGACACCGTTCCGATCGCGTTGTTCCTGTGGACGTGGCTCGGCTCCGCACTTGCCCACAGTGTGTTCCTCCAGGCGTCCGAACTCCGCTTTTCCGCGATCTACGGTCTCGTCGTCATGGGGATTCTCGGCGTTCCGCTACTGCGGTCCCTCATGTCCACGGCGCCGGACGACACCGACCGGCGACTCGCCGCAACGACCCGGATGGCCCGCCGACCGTGACCGCGCCTGGCACCATATCCCCCGTGCAGCAGTCCACCATGCCTGTCCGCCGCGCCCTCACGGTCGCGGGCCTCGTACTTCTCGCCCTTCCGTTCCTCACCGGTTGTCTCCGGGTTCAGGCGTCGATGGGTATCTCGTCCGACGACCGTGTGTCGGGGCAGATCGTCGCCGCAACCATTCCCGCCGACGAGGAAGACAACGGCCCCCAGCTCGTGGCACCGGCGTCACTGGAGGGCAAGGTCCAGGTCCAGCAATACGAGCGGGACGGCTATGTGGGCAGCCAGGTCTACTTCAGCGGTCTGACGTTCGGCGATGTGCAACAGCTGATGACGATGTCCGAGCAGGGCGCGGGTATGCTCCAGCTCAACCTCCAACGCAACGGGGACCTGGTCTCGCTCAACGGCCGGGTCGACCTCGAAGCGGCGCCGTCGCAGGGCACCGACGTGCAGTTCACGATCGCCTTCCCCGCCCGGGTCGCGACCACCAACGGCACGCGTGAGTCCGACTCCATCGTGACGTGGAAGCTGCCCGCCGGAGAGGTGAGCACCCTGCGGGCCGAGGTGCGCTACTCCGACCCCAACACCCGGGGCCTGGCAGGCTGGGCCGGAATCATGGCGGGCGGAACATTCGGGGTCGCGCTCCTCGTCGGCGTGCTCGCCTGGTGGACCCGCAACCCGGTACCCCAGCGCACCACAGTGTCCGACGACGAGGACCGGTCCTGAGCCGGATGGTCCGCTCGACCGGTCACGGCGCAGCCGGCCCGGTACGGCTCCGCCTCACCCGCCGCGCGGTCGCGCTGGGCGCTGGTGCCGCCGTGTACGGGGCCGTCGTCGCGTCCGCCAACCGGTTCGCTCTGCCGCGCCTGCGCGAGGGATCTGCGGTCACCGAATCGGTGACCGTGGTGGTTCCGGCCCGCGACGAAGCACCCCGGATCGCATCCGTGATCGCCGACCTCCGGGAACAGCGCGGTGTTCCGCGGCTGCGGGTGCTCGTGCTCGACGACGACTCCTCCGACGGCACCTTCGAGATCGCGCGGCGCGCGGCGGGTAGCGATCCACGGATCACGGTGGTGCGGTCGAGCACGCCTCCTCCGGCCGGCTGGACCGGAAAAGCCGCGGCGTGCGAGCGGGCCTTCTCGGAGTCCCGCCCCGACGAGACCGGCGTCGTGGTGTTCATCGACGCGGATGTACGACTGCGCCCCGGCGCGATCGCCGCGGCGGTCACACTGCTCCGGTCACGATCGGCGGCACTGGTGTCGCCGTGGCCGTACCAAGTTGCCGGCACCGCGACGGAGCGTCTCGTGCAGCCGTTGCTGTTCTGGTCCTGGTTCTCGATATTGCCGGTCGCGGTTGCCCATCGCACCAGTCGCCCGTCGATGGCCGTCGCCTGCGGTCAGTTCCTCGCGTTCGATACGGCCGACTACCGCGCGATCGGGGGGCATTCCGCGGTCGCGGCGAGCCCCACCGAGGACCTCGACCTGGCGCGGACGTTGCGGCGGTCCGGGCGCACCACCGTCGTCGCGGCGGGCGGGCCGCTCGTGTCGTGTCGGATGTACGAGGGCGCACACGCTCTGACCGGCGGCTACACGCGATGGTTGTGGTCGGCGTTCGGATCACCGGCGGGTGCGGCAGCAGTCGTGACGGCATACGCGGTCGCCTACGTCGTTCCCGCCGTGGCCGCGGTGACGGGGCGTGGTCGCACCCGCCGCTGGGGGGTGCTCGGCACGAGCGCGGCACTGTTGTCCCGCTGGGTCGCGCGATCGACGGAGCGGGGCGAGCGCCTGGACGCGGCGGACGCCCTCGGTATCGCCGCGCATCCGGTCTCCGTCGTCATCTTCGGGTGGCTGACCGCCGCGTCCGTGCGGGCCCGCAGCGCGGGACGCGCGGTATGGAAGGACCGCCTGCTGCCGTGACCCGGGGATCGGACGGGCCGTGATCGGACGGGCCGGGTATCAGACGGGCTGCCCGGCCGGCACGGAGGAACGGACCTCGATCCCGAGCCGCGAGAGCACCTCGCTGGTCGCCCGGGCGAAGTTCAGCGTGATGAAGTGCAGGCAGGGTGCGCCTTCCGCGATCAGCCGCTCGCACATCTCGGTCGCGACCTCGATGCCGACCTCGCGCACGGCGGCGCGATCCTCTTCGGGCCCGTCTCCGGCCGCGCGGACCAACCGCTCCTCGAGCGCAGTGGGCAGCTTCGAACCCGACAGTTCGAGGCTCCGGCGAGCCGAGCGCAGCGACGTGATCGGCATGATCTCCGGAATGATCGGCTTGGCCGCCTGTTCGGGATCGCACGCGGCGACCCGGTCGCGCAGTCGCAGATAGTGCTCGACATCGAAGAACATCTGCGTGATGGAGTACTCGGCACCCGCGCGCAACTTCTGTACGAGGTAACGGGTGTCGTGGTCGAGGTCCGGCGAGCGGTGATGACCTTCCGGGAACGAAGCCACTCCGACGTGGAAGTCGCCGAGATCGCGCACCAGTCGCACGAGTTCGTCGGCGTGCTCGAGACCGTCGGGGTGCTTCTCCCATTCCCCGAGCGGATTTCCCGGCGGGTCGCCGCGCAACGCGAGAATGTTGGTGATGCCGCGGTCGGCGTAGGCACCGACCATCGCGCGGATCTCGTCGACGCTGTGTCCGACCGCGGTGAGGTGGGCGACGGGGAGCATCGTGGTTTCTTCGGCCAGGTCGCCGGTGACGCGAACGGTACGGTCTCGGGTCGATCCGCCGGCGCCGTACGTCATGGAGACGAAGGCGGGGCCGAGCCGCTCGAACGCGCGCACGGCTCGCCACAGTCGTGCCTCGGCGTCGGCATCCCGGGGCGGCGAGAACTCGACCGAGAACGGAATCCTGCCGGACCGTGTGGCACCGAGACGGTCCACGATGGATGGGGTGCGGGACTCTCCGCTGTCCTCGGTCGCCCTGACCAGATCGTTTTCCACGCGTTCAGCATAAGGCGCGGGCATTCGCGTCCGGTCTGCGGCGACCCCTGCGGGGGCCGGTTAGGGTGGACCGAGGTGCCGGGACCGTGGTCGTCCGGCGGTGCCGTGCACATCGACCAGGAGGTTTGTCCTGTCCACCGGAGCCGATCCCGTGCCCGCCCCCTCACTCCCCGGACTCGTCGAGGACGCCCTGCGGCAGTTCTTCGCCACCCGCGCCGAACTGGTCGACTCGGTCGGCGGTGGATACCGCGACGCCGTGGCGACACTCCAGTCGTTCGTGCTGCGCGGCGGAAAGCGGGTCCGGCCGTCGTTCGCCTGGACCGGCTGGCTCGGGGCCGGCGGCGATCCGGCCGGACCCGACGCGGACGCCGTGCTGCGCGCGTGCTCGGCCCTCGAATTGGTGCAGGCCGGTGCGCTCGTCCACGACGACATCATCGACGCGTCGACCACCCGCCGGGGCTTTCCGACCGTGCACGTCGAGTTCGCGAGCGGGCACCGCAACGCCGGGTGGCAGGGTTCGCCGGAGCAATTCGGTGAGGCCGCTGCCATCCTGGTCGGCGACCTCGCTCTCGTCTGGGCCGACGACATGCTGCGGGAGTCGGGACTCTCCGCCGAGCAACTCGCACGGGTGACGCCGGTGTGGTCGGCGATGCGGACCGAAGTCCTCGGTGGCCAGTACCTCGACATCGTCGGTGAGGTCGCGTCGGACGAGACGGTCGAGTCCGCGACGCGTGTGAACCGGTACAAGACCGCGGCGTACACGATCGAGCGCCCGCTGCACATCGGTGCGGTGCTCGCCGGCGCCGACGACGACCTGATCGCCGCCTATCGCCGGTTCGGCACCGACATCGGTTTGGCATTCCAGCTTCGCGACGACCTGCTGGGAGTCTTCGGCGACCCCGCCGTCACCGGTAAGCCGTCGGGAGACGACCTCCGGTCCGGCAAGCGCACCGTACTGCTCGCACTTGCGCTCGAGTCCGCGGACGCGACCGACCCGGCTGTCGCTCGAGCGCTGCGCGAGGCGATCGGCGCCGACCTCACGGACGATCAGGTCGAGGAGATCCGCGGCGTGCTCGTCGATCTCGGCGCAGTCGACAAGGTCGAGCAGCGGATCACGGCTCTCACCGAAAGCGCGTTCGAGGCTCTCGACGCGTCCGGCGCCACCGAGGAGGGCAAAGCGCGGTTACGCGCGTCGGCGGTCGCCGCGACGCGACGCGCCGCCTGATGACCGGCACGCGCATCGTGCCCGGCGCACACCGGGTGGTCGTGGTCGGTGCGGGCCTCGCCGGCCTCGCGGCCGCCCTGCACCTCCGTGGTGCCGGGAAAGAGGTCACCGTCCTCGAGCGCGCCGACAGCGTCGGGGGCCGCGTCGGGACCTACACCGGCCCGGGCTACGAAATCGACAACGGCGCAACGGTGCTGACGATGCCGGAACTGATCGTCGACGCACTCGCCGCGGTGGGCGCCGACGCCGGTTCCGTGGATCCGCCACTGCATACGAGCCGGCTCTCCCCCGCCTATCACGCCCGGTTCGACGACGGCAGCACCCTCGACGTCCACTCGGACCCGGACGCGATGACCGCCGAGATCACGCGAGTGTGCGGCGCCGAGGAAGCGCAGCGGTATCTGCGCCTGCGCGCGTGGCTCGCAGACATCTTCGACGCGGAGTACGACCGCTTCATGGACGCGAATTTCGATTCGCCGCTCGACCTCGTCTCCTCTCCGGCCGCCGTCCGCGACCTGCTGCGCCTGCTCCGGATCGGCGGGTTCGGCCGGCTCGGCACTCAGGTGGGCCGCCGGGTCACCGACCCGCGGCTGCGGCGGGTCTTCACGTTCCAGTCGCTCTACGCGGGGGTCGCTCCCGCGCAGGCACTCGCGGTGTACGGAGCGATCGCACATATGGACACCACACTCGGTGTGTACACCGTCGAGGGTGGGATGCGCCGGATCGCCCGGGCGATGGCCGGAGCATTCGTCGGTGCGGGTGGGCACCTGCACCTCGGCAGCGAGGTCACGGCGCTCGACGTCGACGCCGGACGTGTCACAGCGGTATCCACGGCGGAAGGTGACCGTTACGAATGCGACGCCGTGGTGCTCACGCCGGGCTCGCCCGTGGTGGACCGCCTGCTGCCCGCGCGCCGGCGCCGGCGGACGCTGGCCGCACCGTCGGCCGTCGTGCTGCACGGCACCGTTCCCACCGCGGTCTCCGGCGCGTGGAACGCCCGGCATCACCACGTCATCGATTTCGGTGGCGCGTGGGAGCGCACGTTCGCCGAGATCACCCGGCCGCGGGGTCGTGGACGGCTGATGTCGGATCCGTCTCTGCTCATCACCCGGCCTGCACTGTCCGATCCGGGACAGTTGCTGGAGCGCGACGGTATCGAACACGAACCGCTCTCGGTGCTCGCACCGTGCCCGAATCTCGACAGCGCGCCGTTCGACTGGTCGGCGCTGTCCGGCCCGTACCGCCGGGAACTGCTCGCGGTCCTGGAGTCGCGCGGCTACCTCGGCGTCGCGAACGAGTTCCGGATCGACCACGTCGACACCCCGGCCACGTGGCACGCCCGGGGCATGATCGCCGGAAGCCCGTTCGCCGCGGCGCACGTGTTCCGCCAGACGGGGCCGTTCCGTCGTCGCAATGTCGATCCTCGGTTCCCGAATGTGGTGCTGGCAGGGTCGGATACGGTTCCCGGAGTCGGTGTTCCCACTGTGCTCATGTCCGGACGTCTGGCCGCCGAACGGCTCGGCGTCCCGCGGACCCGACGGACTAGGGAGCCGGGGACACCACGCCTCCACTAAACTGTCACCGTTCGTCAGCACCTGTTCGTCAACATCGTTCGTCAGACCCTGCGCTCCGCGCCGGCACCGCTTCCGGGGAGGAACCCACACCCATGTCGTCCCCCGCCGCCCCAGACGCCGACCCGCAGGACCGATCGGCGGCGGATTCGGCAGCATCCCCACCCCCTGACGTCCCCGTCTCTGACGTCCGCGACTCGCAGAACCGGGTGGCGAACGGCCGAACGTCGGCCGGCAGGGTCACAGCGTTCCTTCGGAGCCCCGCCGGCAATGCGGCCCTCCTCGGGACGTGCGGTTCGGTACTGATGACGTTCGGTAGCTTCGGCGCCGGTAGCGTCCGCCGGCAGGACCCGCTTCTCGAAGAGATGTTCCTGTCGTGGCTGCGGTTCGGCCACGGGCAACTGCTGTCGATGATCATTCTCTGGGTCGGCGTGCTGATCATGATCGGCGCGTGGGTCCGCGTCGGCCGCGCGACACTCGCCGGCACGGTCGGCCTCCGCGACCTGTGGACCGTGTTGCCCGCCTGGACCGCACCGCTCCTCGTGGCCACGCCGATGTTCAGTCGGGACGCATATTCGTATCTGGCGCAGGGCGCGATGCTGCGGGCCGGTTTCGATCCGTACACCGACGGCCCGGTGGTCAACCCGGGCGTCCTGCTCGACAACGTGAGCAACGTATGGACGACGACGACCACGCCGTACGGTCCGGTGCATCTGCTGCTCGGTTCCGGTATCACGGCCATCACCGGCGACAACGTCGTGTCGGGCACCTGGTTGTGGCGGGTGACGATGCTGCCGGGCCTGTTCCTCATGGCCTGGGCCGTGCCCCGCCTCGCACGCCGCATGGGCGGCAACCCGGCGATCGCCCTGTGGCTCGCGGTACTCAATCCCCTCGTGCTCATCCACCTCGTCGGTGGCGTCCACAACGAACTGCTCATGGTCGGCCTGATGACGGCGGGTATCGTGCTCGTCCTCCAAGGCCGTCATGTCGGCGGCATCGGCCTGGTGTCGGCGGGCGCCGCGATCAAGGCCACCGCCGGGATCGCGCTGCCGTTCCTGGTCTGGGTGTGGATGATCCACGAACGCGACCGGGCGCTCGCCGAGGGGCGCGAACCGGCGGCCCCGGTGCGGCTGTTCTTCAAGGCGGCGGGCGCCGGATTCGCAGTGTTCGTGGCGGTCTTCGGTGGTGCCTCACTCCTCGCAGGCGTGGGTATCGGCTGGCTCACGGCCCTGTCCGGATCCTCGAAGATCATCAACTGGCTCTCGCTGCCTACGATGGTGGCGCACGTGGGCACCTGGATCACGCCGTGGCGACTCGGGTCGATCCTCGATGTCACCCGAATGCTGTGTGCCCTCGCGCTCGTCGCGATCCTCGTGTGGGCATGGTGGCGATTCCGCCGCACCGAACGCGACGCCGTGCTGGGCATCGTCGTGGCGCTCACCGCCGTGACGTTGCTCTCCCCCGCGGCGCTGCCCTGGTACTACTCGTGGCCGCTCGCGGTGGCCGCAGCCTTCGCCATGTCGGATCGCACCCTGATGATCCTGGTCGCCCTGTCCACCTGGCTCATGTTGGTCTTCAACCCCGACGGTTCGATCGGCATGTACAACATCGCGCACGTGGCGCTCGCGGTGGTGGCAGCCGTCATCGCCGCTCGGTCGCTGACCACGCGCGACCCGCTACGCCTGAGTTCCCGGTCCCGCACCGCACAGGTCGACGGTCCCGGCTCCGCACCTGTCGGCGGGGCCTGATCACCGGAGTGTTCGATCCGCAGGTCCCCCGACCACGCCACGACGACCTCGACGCGGCGTTCGCACACTGTGCTCGTCTCACCGCGGAGCACGGGCGCACGTACCACCTCGCGGCGCGGCTGCTCCCGTCCTCGCAACGACGCGCGATCCATGCCCTGTACGGGTTCGCGCGGGTGGTCGACGACCTCGTCGACGTCACCGCGGTCGACGATCCGGTCGAGGCCGCGCGCGGGCTCGCCACCACTGAGCACCGGTTCCGGGCCGCTCTCGCCGGAGAACCCGGCCGGCCCGACGAACTGGGCCTCGTGCTGCGTGCTCTCACCGAGACGGTGCGCCGATACGACGTTCCGATCGCCCATTTCGAGGCGTTCCTCCGATCCATGCGCATGGATGTCCCCGGTACGCCCGAGCACCGCAGCCACTACCGCGACCTGGCCGAGTTGCACGACTACATGTACGGCTCCGCCGTGGTGATCGGTCTCGAACTGCTCCCGGTGTTCGGGGTGGACGATCCGGACGCGGTGCCGCATGCCTCCGCGCTCGGCACGGCATTCCAGCTCACGAACTTCATCCGCGACGTCGGTGAGGATCTCGACCGTGGCCGTCTCTACCTTCCGGTCGAGCTGTGGGCCTCGTTCGGGGTAGATGTCGAACTGCTGCGGGAGGGCCGACGCACCGGCACGGTGGATCCCCGCGTCCGGCGGGCTCTGGCCCACGCGGTCGCGCTGGCCCGGGCCGAATACCGCAAGGCCGAGCCGGGGCTGGATCTGCTACCCGGCCGGGTGCGACCGGGTATCCGTGCCGCTTTCGTGCTCTACGGGCGAATACTCGACGAGGTCGAGGCGAGCGGCTTCCGGGTTCTGGACCGGCGGGTGACGGTCCCGCGGCGCACCCGCGCGGCGGTCGCGCTCACGCAGTTCGTCGCGGGATCGGTCGGAGCGTCCGTCAGATGGCGGCAGCCTGAGCGCGCCGCATGACCTCGCGCGCCGAGTCGGTGTGCAGCGCGGCGATCGGGCAGCCACCCGGCAGCGAATCGTCGTCCTGGAAGAGCCACTCGAGGATCTCCTCGTCGTGGAATCCACCGTCGTGGAGCAGGGCGAGAAGCCCGCGAAGCTGCGGGAGCACCTGCCGGTCTTCACCGAAGAACGCCTTGGGTACCACGGGGACGCGGTTGCGCTTGAAGGCGAGCAACTGCCGGTCGCGCAGCATCTGATGCACGCGGACGATCGGGACATCGAGGCGTTTTGCCACGTCGACGAGCTGATAGACCGATATGGAGGGGTCGAGGACGTCGTCGCAATAGGGAATCGAACTCACTGCTCCACGGTATCGTCGCCTACCCGCAGCCATCTACGCGGCTGCCGCTTTTGTGGGCTGGCTACCATCTACGGAGGACGAGATCGGCTTCCGCGCAGGCGACGACGTACTCCGTCTCGCCGGCACCACGGCAGTCGCGTCCAGTGCCGGTTGTCGATGTTCCACACCGATGTTCCACACCAGAGACGGGAGTACACCGGGTGACCGCTGGAGGCGACCGAATGGTCGGCGTCGTGCTCGATCGGCGCTATCGCATCGAATCGCGGATTGCGCGCGGCGGGATGTCCACGGTCTACCGCGCGACAGATCTGCGGCTCGATCGTCCGGTCGCGGTGAAGGTCATGGATCCGCAGTTCGCCGCCGATCCGCAGTTCCTCGCGCGCTTCGAGTTCGAGGCGCGCGCCGTCGCACGACTGAACCACCCCGGTCTCGTCGCCGTGTACGACCAGGGCCAGGACGGTGACCATGTTTTCCTGGTCATGGAACTGGTCGAAGGCGGCACGCTGCGCGAACTGCTCCGCGAACGCGGACCGATGCCGCCGCACGCCGCCGCTGCCGTCGCCGCGCCCGTCCTCGGAGCGCTGGCCGTCGCCCACCGCGCGGGTCTCGTGCACCGCGACGTCAAACCCGAGAACGTCCTCATCTCCGAGGCGGGAGAGGTGAAGATCGCCGACTTCGGTCTGGTCCGGGCGGTCGCGGCGGCCACCACCACCTCGCGCAGCGTCATCCTCGGCACGGCGGCGTACCTGTCTCCCGAACAGGTCACCGCCGGGAGTGCGGACGCCCGGAGCGACGTCTACTCCGCCGGCGTCCTCGTGTTCGAGATGCTCACCGGACGCACGCCCTTCTCGGGCGACACGTCACTGTCCGTGGCGTACCAGCGCGTCGAGAAGGACGTGCCCGATCCGGGCTCCTGGATCGACGGGGTGCCAGAGGAATTCGACGAGTTGGTGCGGCGCGCCACCGAACGCGAGCCCGGCGAACGGTTCGACGACGCCGAGGCGATGGCCCGCGCCCTCAACGACGCGTGTGAAGCGCTCGACCTTCCCCGTTACCGTGTCCCGGCTCCTCGCCGGTCGGCTCTCGCGACGAGCGCGGTGCCCGCGGCCTCACCTCCTGCCGCAGTCGAAGGTCCGGCGTCCCGGGCAGAACCTGCGACGACGGTGATCTCGTCGCCGGAATCGACGTCGTCGCACGCTCCCACCGCCGTCTACCCGGCCGGACCCGAGCAGCGCGCCCCCGCAGATCCCGGCGCGGTACCGCAGGCCGAGCTGCATCCCACCCGCACGATGCACACCAAGGTCGTCACGCAGCCGCATCCTCGCTCCGACCCGGAGCAGCCTGCACCGCAGCCCGATTACGTACACGAGCATCACCGGCACCGGCGCTCGGTGGTCGGGTGGATCGCGGCGATTCTCGTACTCGCACTGTTCATGGGCATCGCGGGATGGTGGCTCGGCGCCGGCCGGCTCACCGACGTACCGACGGTCAACGGACTGGACCGCGCGGCCGCGGTCTCCGCGATCGAGGCGGCGGGGCTGACGGCCGAGGTTCGCGGCGAGTATTCCGACGACATCCCGCCCGAGACGGTGCTGGGCACCGATCCCCCGACGGGCTCCCGTGTCCCGGACGGCAACTCCGTGGCGCTACTGGTCTCGCTGGGGCCGCCCACGGTGCCGAACGTCGCCGGATCAGGTGAGCTGTCGGTCGTCGAGGACGAATTGCGCCGGCGCACGTTCGAGCCCGTGGACGGCGGAAGCGCCTTCAGCACGACAGTCCCCGAGGGTGGTGTCGCGGCGCTCGATCCGGCACCCGGGACAGTCCTGCCCGTCGGATCGCAGGTCAAAGTCGTGGTGAGCAAGGGCTCCCCGCCGGTGGAACTGCCCGATCTCACCGGACGAACCGTCGACGACGCCCGGCGCATCCTCGACGAAGCCGGCCTGACGGTGCAGGACGTGCGGGAAGTGTTCGACCCCGAGGTCGACGGCGGTCGCGTCGCGGGCACCGATCCGGAGGCGGGTACCGAAGTCCGCGCGGGCAGCACTCTGACATTGCTGGTGTCCAACGCCGTCAAGGTGCCGTCGATGCTCGGACGGTCGGTCGGTTCGGCACGGGACGAGCTGCGGGAACTGGGGTTCGACGTGTCGGTGCGGCAGGTCGCCGACTCCGACCGCTCGGTGGTGATCGCTCAGAGCCCGGGTGCGAACGGTCGCGCCGAAGAGGGCAGCACGATCACACTGACCGCGCTGCCCTGATCGGCTCCGCCACCGGCGGAGTGATGTCCCAGGCGGAGGGCTAGCCCCGCAGCATCTCGGCGACGAGGAACGCCAGTTCGATCGACTGCTGGGTGTTGAGCCGGGGGTCGCACGCCGTTTCGTACCGACCGTGCAGGTCGAGGTCGGAGATGTCCTGGGCACCGCCGAGGCACTCGGTGACGTTCTCGCCGGTGAGTTCGATGTGGATGCCGCCGGGGTGGGTGCCGAGCGCGCGGTGCACCTCGAAGAAGCCCTGCACCTCGTCGACGATGCGGTCGAAGTGGCGGGTCTTGTACCCGGTCGATGCCTCGTGGGTGTTGCCGTGCATCGGATCGCACTGCCAGATCACCTTGTGGCCGGTGGCCTCGACGGCCGCGACGATACCGGGCAGCACCTCCCGAACCTTCCCGTGACCCATACGGGAGATCAACGTCAGGCGACCGGGCTTGTTGGTGGGGTCGAGGCGCTCGACGTATTCGGCGGCCATCTCGGGTGTGGTCGACGGGCCGATCTTCAGGCCGATCGGGTTCGACAGCAGTTCGGCGAACGCGATGTGCGCTCCGTCGAGCTGACGGGTGCGGTCGCCGATCCACAGGAAGTGGGCCGACAGGTCGTACAGACGCGGTTCGTCACCGGAGGTGTCGAGACGCAACATCGCGCGCTCGTAGTCGAGGACGAGTGCCTCGTGGCTGGCGAAGATGGTCGCGGCCCGCAGGTTGGGGTCGACCACGCCGCAGGCATCCATGAAGCGCAGGCCGCGGTCGATCTCGGAGGCGAGTGCCTCGTACCGGGCGCCGGCCGGCGACGACGCCACGAAGGCGCGGTTCCAGTCGTGCACGCGGTGCAGGTCGGCTTCACCGGCGGCGGTGGCGGCGCGCACCAGGTTCATCGCGGCACTCGCGTTGGCGTAGGCGCGTACCAGCCGCGACGGGTCGTGCGCGCGCACACTCTCTTCGGCGACGAGAGAGTTGATCATGTCGCCGCGGTAGGACTTCAGGCCCAGCGCATCCGTGTCGGACGAGCGAGGCTTGGCGTACTGACCGGCGATTCGCGCGACCTTGACCACCGGCGTCGATGCGCCGTAGGTGAGCACGACGGCCATCTGCAGCAGCGTGCGGATGTTGCCCCTGATATGCGGTTCGGTGTTGTCGGCGAACGTTTCCGCGCAGTCACCTCCCTGCAGGAGGAACGCCTCACCGCGCGCGACGGCCGCGAGCTGGCGCTGCAGCTCCTCGACCTCGCTCGGCACGGTGATCGGGGGCACGCTCTCGAGCACGGTCCGCATCGCGGCCGCCTGATCTTCCGGCCAGCTCGGTTGTTGCAACGCCGGCTTGGCGAGCGCCGCGTCGAGTTGGTCGCGCAGCTCCGCCGGAAGTGGAGGCAGTTCGGGCAAGCGGTCGATCGGCACGTCCACAGTCCAGTTCACAGAACCAGGATATGACCCGGCGCGTTCTGCCGTGCGATCACCCCGGATCGCAGTGTCACCGGGAGCGGCGGGCGACCTCGATCGCTTCGAACTTCGCGAGGTTGTGGCGGGCGTCGGCGAGCGCGTCGTGGTTGTCGTCGGGCACCCGGGGCAACGGGGGCCGGCCTGAGTATTCCCAGTGTTGCCGGAGTTCGCGCGTGTACCGCGGGAGTACCTCCGGCAGTTCCGGCATGGTTCCCCACAATTGCACCAGCACGACGTGGTCGTACGCGCCGATCCACGCCCAGAGTTCGGGTTGGACGCCCGGCCTGGGAACGAGGAACTTCAGCAGGTCGTCGCGGATCCGCTCGCGCGAACGCCACGCGGGATGCGACCGAGGAGGCAGCTTCGGAAGAACATTGCGGCGCACCCACTCCCCGGCCCGGTCGGGATCGAACTCCGTTGACACCGCGTAGAACTCGCGGCCGTCTTCGCAGGCGACACCGATCGATACGAGTTCGATGGTTCGACCGTCCTCGATGAACTCGCAGTCGTAGAAGTAGCGCACGCACTCACATTATGCCGGTGGGACCGTCGAGCGTGCCCGCGGGGTCGCGGCGCGATCAGCCCGCTTGGGTGTCGGGCAGGCGATCCGCCGTCGGAGTCTGGACGGCAGCCTTCCCGTCCGCGATGTCCTGGGGCTTCGGCTCCTTGAGGGAGGCCGCATAGATGTCGACGTACTCCTGGCCCGACAACTGCATGAGCGCGTACATGACTTCGTCGGTGACGGTGCGCTCGACGAACCGGTTGCCGCCCATGCCTTCGAAACGCGAGAAGTCGATGGGCTTACCGATGCGTACGGTGACCTTCGCCGGACGCCATATCTTGGATCCGATGGGGTTCATCTGGTCGGTCCCGATCATCGCGACCGGAATGACGGGGACGCCGGTCTCGAGCGCGAGCCGGGCGAGGCCGGTTTTGCCTTTGTACAGACGACCGTCGGGCGAGCGGGTGCCCTCCGGGTAGATCCCGAGGAGTTTCTGCTGACCGAGGACACGGGTGCCGGCCGCGAGAGCGTCCTGCGCGGCATCGGCGCTGGTGCGGTCGATGGGCACCTGGCCGGCCGCGGAGAAGAACCAGCGCTGGAAGCGACCCTTGAGGCCCGTGCCGGTGAAGTACTCACTCTTGGCGAGGAAGGTGATCCGCCGCCGAACCAGCAGGGGAAGGTAGAACGAGTCGAGGACGGCTCGGTGATTACTCGCCAGGATGGCCGGACCGTTGACGGGAATATGTTCGCCGCCTTCGAATTTCGGGCGTCCCATCAGCAAGAGCAGCGGGCCCAGCAGAACGTACTTCAACAGCCAGTACCACATGGCATCCTTCCCCGACATAGATCGGTCCCCGACATAGATCGGTGCGGGCAGCACAACCGGCCCGTCGGTCGACTCTACGACGATGCGCCCACCACACGCACATCGGCCACGTGCCCGGCCCCACGCAACGCCGCCGAGGTGACACGGATCTCACCCCTCGATGGCCGCCCGCGCGAGGTCCGCCGCCCCGACGAGCCCGGCCGCGTCGCCGAGCTGGGTCACGCGGACCCGCGCGAGAGGCCGATGTCCGGCACCGGTGGTCGCGGCGGCGTAGCGCTCTCGGGCGTCGTCGAGGAACAACGACGCCGAACCGGACACCCCACCTCCGACCACAATGATTTCGGGGTCGTAGATGTCGGCCACCATCGCCAGTCCCAACCCCAGCCAACGAGCGAACTCGGCGATCGCGGCCACCGCGAGCGGGTCGCCGTCCTGTGCGGCGCCGGCGATCCGGCGCCCGGTCAGCGAACCGGGATCGGCGTCGACATGTGCCGCGAGCTGAGACCTGCCGGGGTCCGCGGCGAGCATCTCTACCGCGGTATCGACGAGTGCTGTTCCACTGCAGTATCTTTCCCAGCACCCACGCTTGCCGCACGGGCACGGCCGCCCGTCCGGCACTACCTGGAGATGACCGAGTTCCGGCGCGACGCCGTAGGCCCCGCGGTACAGCCGACCGTCGATGAGCAGGGCGGCACCGATCCCGGTTCCGAGCGCGACGACCACCGCAACTCTGCTCCCTGCCGCCGCCCCGAACCGATATTCGGCCCACGCCGCGGCGTTGGCGTCGTGCTCGAGCACCACGGGCAGCCCGAATCTCTCGGAGAGCGTCGCCCCGACCGGGGCACCGACCCACGGGAGATGCGGAGCGAATCGGACGGTCGTGCAGTCGGCCGTGAGGAAACCCGCGACCGCAAGACCGACCGCAGCGACGTCGTTACGTTCGGCGAGGTGCCGTACGACGCGGTGCAGGGCGTCCTCGAGCACGGGGGCCGACCCGGGAGTCTGTGCTCGCACCGAATCCACCACTTCACCGGCACGGTTCACCACCGCTGCGCGGATGCTGGTGCCGCCCACGTCGATTCCGATCGTGTGGCGGTCGGATGAATCGCGCTGCCGCAGGTCCGGGTTCATACCTACAGCCTGCGGCGTCAGGGGCGGATGGTGACGGAAATCGGCACGAATCCCCCGCCGTTGTCGCGAGGCTCAGGCGGCGTCGGATCCGTGGGCGCCGACGGGTCGGGCCGTCCCGGGAGATACCGCTCGAGCAGTTCGCGTACCAGAGCGATCAACGCCGCGAGTTGGGATGCGAGGAGCGTGAGCAACTCGTGGTTCTCCCCGCGGAACAGCGCCACCACCGCGCACACCGGGCACCAGGAACACCCGGTGGTCGCCGGTCGCCCGGATTCGCCTGCGTCGGCGTGCGCACCGGGCTCCTCCGGAACCGGTCCCGAGACGTCGCCGCGACCGGCAAGTTGTTCGGCCACGCCGTCCAAGTAGTCGAGGACCGTGTCGGCCAGGACCCGCAGGTCGGCGAGGAGAGCGTCGTGGTCGTTGTTGCTCACTGCGGCCACACCGCCGGGTCGGGCACGAAGTGCACGAGCAGATCGGTGCCGTCGAACTCCGCGTCGGAGACCGTGCATCTGCGCAGCACCGAGGCGAGGTGCACCCGACGGCGGATGCCGTCGGCACCGACCACAAGGTGGTCGTCGACTCGGCCCAATGTCAGCGACGCCGGATCCGCCAGCGGCAGATACATCCGCATCGCATACACCGCGTCCACCCCCGTCCCCGACTCGTGCTGTACGCGAATCCGTTCCATGCCGTCCCGAAGGGTGGCCGGATCGCGGAGATCCCGGAGATCGGTCGCCAGGTCTCCGAGAGACGCCCACCCTACCGGTTCTTCGTCGCGTTGCTCACACCCGACCACCGGCACCTCGGTGACGATCGAGGTCATTTCGTCGAGCACGGCCAGTTGGTCGGCACGCCGGCGCGCGAGCCACCGCGCGGCCGGGCCGTCGCCGTCGAACGCCGGCACGATCCCGTTGGCGATCACGGCCTCGAGGGTCAGGCCGATCAGGGCGGCCCACGAGCGGAGCCGGACCATCTCCGCACGACCCGCACGGTCGGGAGTGGAGACGAGCACGGCGGTGGTCCTGTCCGGGTTCTCGAACAGGTCGCGGGTGGCGGCAATCCCCGAGAGAACCCGGTCGAACAACGCCACCACGACCGTCAGGCGCGGGTCCGGCCCGATCGCCGCCTCGACGCGGCTGTGCTGCGGCCAGATGCGATCCATATAGTCCGAGATCGTGCGCGGCGCCGCGAGCATGCGCACCGCGTCCGCCGATGCGGGGGCGTCCACGATCACGGTGTGCCAGCGTCCGCTGTCGGCCAAGCGCGCCACCTCCGAGAGGGCGAGCAGTTCCTCCACCCCGGGAAGGCCGGTGAGTTCTTCGGGCGCGGGCAGAGCGAAGCGGTCGCCGTGCTCATGGCCCGCGGCGATCGACGCCAGTGACGCCAGGCTCGCGAAGCGTTGCTCGAGCAACGCGAGCGAATCGATCTCGATCAGGTCGACCCCGTCCCCTGCCGAGCGCACACCGTCACCGGGGGCAACGTCGAGGACACCGGCCAGCGAATGCGCCTGGTCGATGGAGGCGATCAGCACCGGTGCCCCGGTGCGGGCGATGCCGAGCGCGGTCGCCGCGGCCAGCGTGGTCTTGCCTGCTCCGCCCTTGCCGAAGAACACACGCACGCGCGCGGGGGTGGTGGCCTCGCTCGAGGTGCTCAGCCCTCCACCTGCTTCTTCAGTTCCTTGAGCGCGGTGTCGGTGATGACCTTCTCCGCCTTGCGCTTGAACAGTCCGATCATCGGGATGTTGACGTCCACGGTGAGCTGGTAGTCGACGACCGTTCCGCCGTCCGGGGTGTCGTTGAGAACGTACGAGCCGGACTGCGCCTTCTGGATCTCTCCGGATTCGAGTTCCCAGCTCACGGCGCGGCCGTCTTCGGCCCACTGGTATCGCAGGACGTAGGTGTCCTTCACGATTCCGGCGTCGAGCACGAAGCGGACCCGGTCCGCGAGACCATCAGGCCTGGTGCTCAGTACCTCGACGGTTTTGGCGGCTTCGACCCATGTGGGGTAGGCGGCGAAGTCGGCGATGACAGCCATGACCCGATCGGCCGGCGCATCGATGGTGATCGACCTCTTGGTCTTATCGGCCATGCGATGAATGCTCCCTTTCGTCCGTCCACCCGACACAGCGCGCTCGGCGCCGTCGCCCGTTGTCTATCACACCGTATCCGGCGGCTCCGCCGTCAGAGGCGCGGGGATTCGCCCGCCGGACGACCTGCCTCGAGGCGTGCCTTCACCTCGAACGCCATCTTCTTTCCCGCGACGCGCCGCTCGCGGGTGATGCCGGCGATGTTCACCGATGCGATGCGCGACGGTGCGACACCCGTCGGTTCACAGTGCAGAAAGTAGTGGACGACGGCTCCGTCGAGAACCGGTTCGATCCACACTTCCATCGTTCCGTTCAGCGGGCCCGCGACGGCCCATCGGATGCCCTTCTCGGCTCGGTCCTCCCGGACCGTGAGCGCGAGCTCGGGCCACCACTCGCGCCATCGCGCGGGCGACGCCAGGGCGGTCGCGATCCGTTCCGGGGGTGCGGCGATGAAGGTTTGGTCCGCCACCTGAATGCTGCTCACGGGGACAGCTTCACATACCCGCCGACGGTGTCCGTCCGTCGCCCCGCCGATCGGGATCCGTCGCCGAAGGCACGGGCTCCACCTCGAGGAATCGGCGCAGCTTTGCGCCCAGCACGTCCCATCGCCACTCGGTCGACACCCATTCGCGTCCCGCCGCGCCCATCGCCGCGGCGCGGTCCCGGTCGGCGAGGATTCCACTGACGGCCGTCGCGATCGCGGTCACCGACGTGCCGTCGACGACGAATCCGGTCTCCCCGTCCCGCACGGTTTCGGGAGCGCCCCCGGACCGCCCCGCAACCACAGGGACACCGGTCGCGGACGCTTCGAGGTACACGATGCCGAGTCCTTCGACATCCAGTCCGCCTCCCCGGGTCCGGCACGGCATGGCGAACACGTCGGCGATGGTGTGATGGGCCGCGAGTTCGGCAGCGGGGACGCCACCGGTGAAGACGACATGGTCGGTGACACCGGTGCGGTGTGCGAGGTCGCGGAGCCGGTCCTCGTAGGGTCCACCACCGACGATCACGAGCACCGCGCCGTCGATCCGGCGCCGGATCTCGGGCAGGGCGCGGATCAGCATGTCCTGGCCTTTGCGCGGGACGAGCCGCGACAGGCACAGCACCGTCGGGCGGTCGCCGAGCCGGTAGCGGGCGCGCAACTCGGCGCGTGCGACCGGGTCCGGGCAGAAAACGTCGGTGTCCACTCCCGACGGGAGGTGTTCGAGTGCGGCATGCGGGCCGAATGCCGACGCGAATCGGCTGCGCGTGTAGCGGCTCACATAGGTGATGGTGTCGGTGTGGTCGCCGATCCGGCGTAGGGCCTGACGTCCGCCCGGCACCATCGACCAGCCGACTTCGTGGCCGTGAGTACTCGCGATCACGCGCTCCGCCCCGGCTCGTCGCAAGGCGGGAGCCATCAGCGCCAGCGGTGCGGATGCTCCGAACCACACGCTCTCGCAGCCGTACTCGGATACCAGGCGCGCTGCGCGTCGAGCGACGTCCGGGGTGGGGAGCATCAGCGTCGTCGGATGCCGCACCACCTCGTACCGCTGCTGCGCGTCGAACTTCACGTGACTGTCCCCGCGCCAGCGAGGTGCGTAGACAACGAGATCCTCGGGACGCAACTGCCCGGTGAACGCCTGCAGGTACGACTGGATACCGCCGGGTCGGGGCGGAAAGTCATTCGTGACCAGCAGAGTTCGCGACATGGCTACACCGTAGCGATGCCCGGGCCGAGTCCGGGTGGACGGGTGGGTTCAGCCCACGGTGAGTCGTTCGGAGACCCAGTCGCCCCACCGGCCCACAAAGTCGTCGGTCCCGAGTCCCACGACCTCCCGGAGCGCGTCGTCGACCTCGTCCGGCTCGGCCGGTCCCGTCGCGAGCGCTCGGTACAGCGACGTCAACCGGTCGGCGCCGAACTCGTCGGCGGTGAACGCCGCCACGGACCACGCCTTCTCGTAGGCGCTGCGTGCGCCCTCACCTGCTGTGAACTCGGAATCGTCGGGTAGTGCCCGGGGTAGGCCGTTGCGGAGAGAATCCGCGACGAGAGTCGGTGCGATCCGGCGAAGGTCGTTCGCGGTGACGCCGCCCGCGAAGTCCGTGCCCGTTCCGCGGTACCCGATGTAGTCGGCATAACCCTCGAGGATCCACAGCGGGGAGCCGTCGACCGTCTCGGTCCGGGTGGCGATGTGCACCATCTCGTGCCGCAGCAGGGCGCGCAGACCCTGAGCGGTCAGGCGTTCCCCCGCATCCGGAGCGAAGACGATCCGCTGTCCGGTCGCGGTGTCCATTCCGGGCCGGACGGCGTCCGAGACCGCGACGGCTGCGATTTCCTCCCCGTCGTGGCGGGTTCCCACCTGGTGTGTGAATTCCTCCCGCGATCCCGTCGCGACGACGAGGGCGCGCCGGGACCATTCCTCTCCCCACACGTCGGAGACGGCGTCGACCGCGGAGTCGAGTTCGGTCGCCGTCGCCTCGATGAGGTCGCGGCGGTCGGTGGGCCCTATCACCAGCGAACTGCCTCCGGAGGTCGCGACCTCCGCGACATGGAGCGGTCCGTGGTCCCACGGGCCGCGCCACGTCACTGCTCCGGGAATCACGGGCGCATCGTCTGCGAGCAGCCATCCGCCGGACCGCTCGACGAACAACGCCGTGACGGGACGGCGGGTCGGTTCCTCGTCGACACCGTCGACCGCGTAGCGGAGATAGACGATGTGCGCACGCACCGGGTCCGCGCCGAACGCTGCGGTGAGGGTCGTGGGTACGTCGAGGTCCGGTTCGGGTCCCAGCTCGTATCCGAAATCGGCGAGGGGCACCGCCCGGAGCGACTCCGCGCGCAGCGTTTCGGCCTCGAGCAGTGTTGTGGCGGCCGGGTCGATCACCGTCGCCAGCGCGGCGCGGTCGGCGCGGCGCACCGCATCCGCCCAGCGATCGACCAGCGACTGCAGTTCGGTGCGGGTCGTCTGCTCGGTGTCGGCCGAGTCCGCGGGCGCGACGACGAGGAGCACACCGGCAGTGACGACAGCGAGAACGAGCCCGGCCAAGCCGAGACGTTCCCACCGCCGATCACGGTTTGTCGACGCAGGCGCAGGCACGGCGGCCAGTGTAAGGGGCCGCCCGCGCGGTCAGTACCGGCGTGCGCTGTGGAAGGGGAAGCTGGCCATCGACTGCACCTTGACGGGTACACCGAACGTAGAGGCGTGCACGATGTTGCCGTCACCCGCGTAGAGGCCCACGTGGGAGGCATCGTCGTAGAAGATCACCACGTCGCCGGGCTGAAGGTTGTCGCGCGAGACGGGGATGCCGCCCTGCGCCTGGGCCTGGCTCGAGCGCGGCAGGGTCTTGCCCACCTGGTTGTACGCCCACACGACGAGTCCCGAGCAGTCGAACTGGTTCGGTCCGGTTGCGCCCCATACGTACGGGTCGCCGATCCGGGTCATGGCAGCGCGGAGCGCGCCCCCACCGGTGCCGGGAACGAGGTGCTGGAGGATCGTGTCGGCGTCGAGACCGGGCGGGAACGGAGTGCCTGCGAGCACTTCCTTTTCCTGGTCGCTCAGCGCGTCGAAGGCGTCGAGGACGCCGGCGATATCGGCTTCGAGTTCGGCCTTGCGGCGCTGCAGATCGTCCCGGAGTACCTGTGCCTCCTCGGCCGCGACCGCGGCGGCTTCCGCCGATCGCTCCGACGAGGCGGCCACTTCGGCGGCCGCGGCCGTGGCGACCTTGAATCGTTCGACGTCGCGGGCCGTCTGGGCGCCGAGGACGTCGAGCAGCACCATCTGGTCGAGCATCTGCTGCGGCGAGTCACTGACCATCAGGGCGAAGAGCCGGTTGGTGCGGGCCCCCCGGTAGTTCGCCTGCGTGAGTTTGTCCACGGTGGGCTTGAACCGGGCGACCTCGGCGCGCGCCAGGTCCAGCGCGTCGCGGTCCTCGGCGGCAACCGCCTCGGTGGCCTGCTGGTCGGCGATCTTCTTCTCGAGGTCCAGCCCGGCGTTGTGAAGGGCTTCGGTGGTCTGTTCGGACCGACGGGACAGGTCCGCCAGATGTTCGAGCTTTGCCGTGGGGCTGTCGTCCACCGGCTGCGCCCCCGCGGGCGAGAGGGAGACGGCCAACGCCATCAAGACCGCAACCGCCAACACCGCACGAATTGCCTGCTTCGTCCTATCGGAAACCACGAAGGCGCATCCTTTCCAAAGGTCTCGATGAGGTTACGGAATGGCATACGTTTGTGTCTACCCGGTGGTAGCGACCCGGACTACGACGTGAGGGTGGGTCCGGCCTGAGCCGGACCCACCCTCACGTAGCTGCATACCGACGGATCAGAAGCGGCGTGCTCCGTCGACCGGCATCGAGTCGAGCGGTGCGATCTTCACCGGCTGGCTCGAGGTGGACGCGTGCACGATGTTGCCGCCACCGACGTAGATCCCGGTGTGGCTTCCGCCGTAGAACGACACGACGTCGCCCGGCATCAGGTCGGAGATGTTCACGGCCTGACCGGCGGATGCCTGGTCGTAGCTGGTGCGGGGAACGTTCAGTCCGGCCTGCTGGTAGGCCCACTGCACGAGACCGGAGCAGTCGAACGAGCTCGGGCCGGCGGCGCCGTACACGTAGGGGGACCCGATCTTGCTCTGGGCGGCGTCGGCTGCACGCTGGCCGACCGAGGTGAACGGGGCGGTGTATGCCGCAGGCGCGGGGGCGTTTCCGGCCTGCTGGGGGATCAGGTTGGCGACCTCGGGCGGCAGGGTGACACCGGCCGGGAGGTCGAAGGATCCGACTCCGGGGATGTTGACGGTGTCCGCCGTGGCGGGGCCGGCCGAGACGGTGACTGCGCCGAGCGCGATGGCTCCGGCGACGAGCGCGCGCCGAACGGTGCGCTTGTTGTTCTGCGAAACCACGAGGGGGGTGCTCCATTTCTTCCGTTCGCCCGCCGACCGAGTTAGCTGACGGGTTCGGGCCGGAAGTCAGCCCTACCCTTCGCCGGCGAGCGGCTGAAGGGATTCACCCCAGGTACTAAGTGGGTCCCCGGCTCGGATCCTCCGTGACTGGAGCCTCCGATTAGGCGGTGACCGAGCGGCTCCGACACGGGAGTGGGCCGGAAAAACACTCCGCTTGGTCTCGAGAAGGTTACGAAACGGCAACGGAGAAGTCGAGTGCCTTCCGTGAGCATTGTCCCTTTTGGTTTAATTTCGGTCACTTTTGCGCCCGGTGCTCCCCTTCGATAACGAAGCAATAACGACCGGTCTGCTTTACTTCGCGCGCCGTGCGCGACACGACGAGTTCTACCCCGGTGCCGACGACGTCCGCGCGGACGCTTTCCCAGGTCCGCGGCCCGATCCCGGGGACGGGCGTACCCGCACGCAGCGACGCTCCGACACCGCTCCAGCGCCGGGCCGATCGGTATGTTTCGAGGTAGTCGAACGTCCTTGTATCCCAAACCGAAAGACCCCTGTGACGCTCGTCTCTCGCACCCGTACGCGCGCCCGCCGACGTCGTTTTCCGAGGTGAGGTCACGGCCCGGGCACGGGGCTGTGGCGGAGGGGCCGGCGGCCGTGTCGGTGCCGATTCCTAGGCTCGGCCGCATGACGTCGCCGCCACGGTTCACCGAATCCGGGCCCGGAGTCCAGCTCGGCTTCGACGAATTGGACACCCCGCTCCGAGACACCACCTTCGTCGTCGTCGACTTGGAAACCACCGGCGGGCGGGCAGGCGACGACGCGATCACCGAGATCGGCGCGGTCAAGATCCGCGGCGGAGAGGTCCTCGGCGAGTTCGCGACGCTGGTGGACCCGGGGCGTGCGATCCCGCCGCACATCGTGCAGCTCACCGGCATCACCACCGCGATGGTGTACGCCGCGCCGAAGATCGACGAGGTGCTGCCGGCGTTTCTCGAGTTCGCCGCGGGTTCGGTACTCGTCGCCCACAACGCCGGATTCGACGTCGGTTTCCTCAAAGCCGCGACCGCCCGGTGCGGCGCGGCGTGGCCACGTTTCCCGGTGGTCTGCACAGTCAAACTGGCGCGTCGCGTCCTCGGCCGCGACGAGGCGCCCTCGGTGAAACTCTCGGCACTCGCCCAGCTCTTCCGCGTCTCGACGCAGCCGACACACCGCGCGCTCGACGACGCCCGCGCCACCGTGGACGTCCTGCACGCGCTCATCGAGCGCGTCGGCAATCTGGGCGTCCACAGTCTCACCGAGCTCCGGGACTACATCCCGGCCGTCACCAGCGAACAACGGGCCAAGCGCACGCTCGCCGCGCACCTGCCCCGGCGACCGGGTGTCTACATGTTCCGCGGACCGTCGGACGAAGTGCTCTACGTCGGCACCGCCGTCGATCTCCACCGCCGGGTGCGCTCCTACTTCACCGGGTCGGAGACGCGCCCCCGGCTGCGCGAAATGGTCGCGGTGACCACCCGCATCGACCACGTCGAGTGCGCCCACGGCCTCGAAGCGGGTGTGCGTGAACTCCGGTTGCTCGCAGCCCATGCGCCGCCCTACAACCGCCGCTCGAAGTACCCCACCCGTGGGTGGTGGATCGTGCTCACGGACGACCCGTTCCCGCGTTTCGCGGTCAGCCGCACCCCTGCCGCCGACGCGATCGGGCCGTTCTCGGCACGCACAGCAGCGTCCGAGGTTTCGACCCACCTCGCCGAGCTGTGCGGGATCCGCACCTGCACCCGCCGGATCGGCCGTACCGGCAAGCACGGGGACCGGTGCCTGCCCGAGGCCGTGGGTGCGTGTGCAGCCGCGACCTTCGGAGTTCAGGACGCGGCCGCGTACTCGCGACAGGTCGAACGTGCCCGCGCCGTGATCCGGGGTGGCGACGACAAGGTTCTCCACGACCTGCACGGCCGGCTCGACCGGCTCGTCCTCGACGAACTGTTCGAGAACGCGGCACGTCTGCGCGACCGCGCGGCCGGCACGCTGCTGGCCCTGCGACGCACCCAGCGACTCGCCGCGCTCGCCGCGGTGGACGAACTCGTCGCGGCCCGTCCACGCGACGAGGGCGGGTGGGAGTTCGCGGTCGTGCGGGCGGGAAGACTCGCGTCCGCCGGGGTCGCGCCCCGGGGGGTGCCGCCGATGCCGGTCGTGGACGCCATCGTCGCGTCTGCGGAGACGGTCCGGCCGGCTCCGGGGCCGTTCCGGGGCGCCTCGCCCGAAGAACTGGGCCTGGTGGCACGCTGGCTGGACTCCGGGGGTGTCCGTATCGTCCGCACCAGCCACGGGTGGTGCGAACCGGCTCTCGGCGCCGGTCGCTGGAGCGGATGGGCCGAGAAAGCACGTGACGCCCGCGCGGTATCCGCCGTGGCGCCCGACGAGCGAACGACCACATAGTCTGATGGAACCCGAGGAAGGCAAGGAGCCCTCATGATCAACGCCATCGTCCTGATCGACGCCGAAGCGCACCGTATTCCGGAGACCGCGCAAGCGGTGGCCGACCTGGCCGGGGTCGACAAGGTGTATTCGTGCGCCGGGGACGTCGACCTGGTGGCTCTGGTGCGCGTCCGCGACCACGAGCAGATCGCCGAAGTGGTCACGCGCGGCATCAACAAGGTCGAAGGCGTGACGAAGACCGTCACGCATATCGCTTTTCAGTCCTACTCGAGCGCGGACGTCGACGCGGGTTTCTCGATCGGCAGCTGATCCGCCCGGCGGACGACTGTGGGCCCGGACTCCGAAGAGTCCGGGCCCACCTTCAATTCGCGGACTTCTATGCTCCCGGAGCGGCACCGAGACGGGTGGTCACCTCGGACCACACCCGGAGGACTTCTTCGGCCCGGCCGCTGTCGATCGCGGCAGCAGCGGCCTCGAGTCCGGCCTCGAGCGCCTCCTCGAGACTGTCGCCGATCCCGCGGAACGCCGCGATCGCGCCGGCCGCGTTGAGCAGGACCGCGTCGCGCACCGGCCCGGCCTCCCCCGCCAGTACCGCACGGGCGATGGCGGCATTCTTCTCTGCGTCGCCACCGCGTAGCGCCTCGAGCGGTACCCGGGCGATGCCGAGGTCGGTGGGGTCGAGGGTGACGACCCGGACCTCTCCGTCCCGCACGATATGGACGGTGGAGGTGGTCGAGGTGGTGAGTTCGTCGAGGCCGTCGTCGCCGCGCACCACCAGGGCCGAGTTCCCGCGCTGGGCGAGCACACCGGCGACGGTGCCGACGAGGTTCTCGAATGCGCATCCGATCAGACCCGCGCGCGGGCGCGCGGGGTTGGTCAGCGGCCCCAGCACATTGAACGCCGTCGGGATGCCGATCTGCTTGCGCGGGGCCGCGGCGAAACGGAGTGCGGGGTGGTAGACCGGCGCGAAGCAGAATCCGATGCCCGCCTCGACCACCGACTGCGCCACCTCCTCCGGCCCGAGGTCGATGTGGACGCCCAGTGCCTCGAGCACGTCGGCGCCGCCGCTCTTCGACGACGCCGCCCGGTTGCCGTGCTTGACGACGCGGATCCCGGACGCTGCGACGACGATCGACGCCATCGTCGAGATGTTCACGGTGTCGGCGCGGTCACCGCCGGTGCCGACGACGTCGACCACATCGTTGTCGACGGGAACGAGCCGGGCGTAGCCGAGCATGGTGTCGGCCAGCGCGCGCAGTTCGTCGGGGGTTTCCCCTTTCATCTTCAATGCGACACCGAAGGCTGCGATCTGCGCGGCCGTCGCATTGTCGGAGAAGATCTCCTCCATCGCCCACTGTGCTTGTTCACGCGAGAGATCGTGCCCGGCAGTCAGCGCACCGAGGACCGACGACCAGGTCGTCACCGTCCCGTCCACCGCTCGAGTCGCGTTCATCGCACCTGACCTCGCCGCATGCCGCTCCCTACCGGGCACCGGTGTGCCCTCCGCCGCGAAGCTTAGTCAGGCGATACCGGGGGCTGTAGCGCGTCCCACCCCAGCGCGGTACCACCGAGTCGCTGCGCGAGCGAGACCATGCGGGACTTCTCCTGCGCGCAGTGCATCGCGTCCAGAACCTGGGTGCGCTGCAACACCAGTGCTCTCAGGCTTGCGTCCCCGGCGGGCGGCGTCTCCACCGGGGAGCCACCGACGGTATAGCCGTCCTGCGCGGCAAGCTCGACGGCTCGGCCGACGCTGTCGGGCGGAAGGGTGAGATGGTGACGCAGTACCGCCTCGTCGGATTCCGTCCAATACGGCTCCGATTCGGCACCTCGCGTCAAAGCCGCCGAACATGCCTCGGCGTCGTCGAACGAGGACACCACCACGACGAGATCCGTACGCTCCCTGTCGAGGGGGGCCCGGCGCCGGGACACCATCGCGCGGAGCCGATCCCACAAGCCACTTCCGGTACTCATTGCACCAGGTTCGCACGTCCCCGGAAGGCCCGCACAGTGACCCCACCAGGGAAATTATCGGGGCGCGACCAGCACTGACGCGCCTATTTCGGCCCCGATTGCCCAAGACGTACTACGACGGGTCATACTAGCCAGCGTGACGAGCGCAGTAGGGACTTCAGGATCTGCAATCACACAGCGCGTGCACTCGTTGAACCGGCCCAACCTGGTCAGCGTCGGCACCATCGTGTGGTTGTCCAGCGAGCTCATGTTTTTCGCAGGGCTCTTCGCCATGTATTTCGTGGCACGGGCGCAGGCGCCGGAGGGCATGTGGCCCCCGCCGCCCACCCACTTGAACCTGTGGCTGGCGGTTCCGATCACCACGGTGCTGATCGCCTCCTCCTTCACATGCCAGATGGGCGTTTTCGCCGCCGAGCGCGGCGACGTCTTCGGGCTGCGACGGTGGTACCTCATCACCCTCGCCATGGGCACGTTCTTCGTGCTCGGGCAGGGCTACGAATACATCACGCTGGTCGAGCACGGCACGACCATCTCGAGCAGCGTGTACGGCTCGGTGTTCTACATCACCACCGGCTTCCACGGCCTCCACGTGATCGGCGGCCTCGTCGCCTTCGTGTTCCTGCTGGTCCGTACCCGCGTCAGCAAGTTCACGCCCGCGCAGGCCACCGCAGCCATCGTCGTGTCGTATTACTGGCACTTTGTCGACATCGTGTGGATCGCACTGTTTGCCACGATCTATTTCATCCGTTAGCCAGCTGAACGCACAGGCAGCCCCCTGACGTCCAGTCCGTCCCAAAACAAAAAGGGATACAGATGAGTTCATCCCCACCTCTCGGTTCCGAGGGTGACATGCCCGGTCGATCCTCGACAGCTTCCGCTGCCAAGTCCCGCCGCCAGCGCAAATTCCGCCGGCGCGTCACGGGTGCCCTGGTTCTGGCGGTCGGCTTGCTCAGCGCCGGCTTCCTCGCCTCCGCGTTGACCCCTGCCCCGCAGGTGGCCACTGCGCAGGACGACCAGAGCGCACTGATCCGCGAGGGTAAGCAGCTCTACGAGACCTCCTGCGTGACATGCCACGGCATCAACCTGCAGGGTGTGCAGGACCGCGGTCCCACCCTGATCGGTGTCGGTGAAGCAGCCGTCTACTTCCAGGTGTCCTCCGGTCGTATGCCGGCCTCGCGCAACGAGGCTCAGGCGCTCCGCAAGGAACCGAAGTTCAACGCGGCCCAGACCGACGCACTCGGCGCCTACATCCAGGCGAACGGCGGCGGCCCGACGGTCATCCGTGACGAAGACGGCGAGATCTCCCAGTCTTCGCTCCGCGGCAACGACATCGGCCGCGGTTCCGAACTGTTCCGCCAGAACTGCGCCTCGTGCCACAACTTCACCGGCCGCGGCGGTGCGCTGTCGTCCGGAAAGTTCGCGCCGAACCTCGATCCGGCCAATGAACAGCAGATCTACACGGCCATGCTCACCGGGCCGCAGAACATGCCGAAGTTCTCCGACCGTCAGCTGACGGTCGAGGAGAAGCAGGACATCATCGCGTACGTCAAGTCGGCCAGCGAGACGACGAACCCCGGCGGCTACGGATTGGGCGGGTTCGGCCCGGCCGCCGAAGGTCCGACGATGTGGGTCATCGGCATTGTCGCCGTCGTCGGCGCTGCACTGTGGATCGGAGCAAGGTCATGAGTGGCGGCGAAACGCCGACTAACAAGCACTCGGTCGAGAACCTCGAACAGATGAGCCGCGACGACCTCGTCGCGCTCGGGACGAATCTCGACGGTGTCGATGTCGCATTCCGCAAGGATCGGTGGCCCGTCGAGGGCACCCGCGCCGAGAAGCGCGCCGAGCGAAGCGTCGCGATCTGGTTCGCGATCGCCGGCATCGCAGGTATCGCGTTCATCGCGATCTACCTGTTCTGGCCGTGGGAGTACCAGGGCCCGGGCGACCCGAACTACACCCTGTACAACCTGTACACCCCGATGCTCGGCCTGACCCTGGGTCTGTCGATCCTCGGTATCGGTGTCGGCGCGGTGCAGTTCACGAAGAAGTTCATCCCCGAAGAGGTGTCGATCCAGGATCGCCACGACGGTCCGTCCTCGGATGTCGATCGCAAGACGATCGTCGCCGAGCTGGCCGACTCGCTCGACACGTCGACGCTTCCGCGTCGCAAGCTGATCAAGCGCACCGCGATCTTCGGTGGCGGCGCACTCGGCGTCGGCCTGATCATGCCGCTCGGCGGCTTGATCAAGAACCCGTGGGCACAGGGCGACAAGTCGCCGCTGTGGGTCTCGGGCTGGACTCCGAACTACGAGGGCGAAACCATCTACCTGCGCCGCGACACCGGACGGCCCCAGGACATCGTCCTGGTTCGCCCGGAGGATCTCGACGCCGGCGGCATGGAGACGGTCTTCCCGTTCCGTGAATCCGACCGTGGCGACGACCATGCGCTGCTGCAGAGCCTTCGCGGCATCCGCAACGCCGTCATGCTCATCCGTCTGCGCACGGAGGATGCCGAACGCGCCATCAAGCGCAAGGGCCAGGAGAGCTTCAACTACGGCGACTACTTCGCCTTCTCGAAGATCTGCACCCACCTCGGCTGCCCCACCTCGCTGTACGAGCAGCAGAGCAACCGCATTCTCTGCCCGTGCCACCAGTCGCAGTTCGACGCACTCGAGTACTGCAAGCCGATTTTCGGTCCCGCTGCTCGTGCACTGCCGCAGCTGCCTATTACAGTGAACGAAGAGGGCTTCCTGGTCGCCAACGGTGACTTCACCGAGGCACTCGGCCCGGCATTTTGGGAGCGTCGCCCGTGAGTACTGCAACTCCATCCCGCGCCGCACAGGCCGCCGAGAATATCGATTCCCGGTATCACCTGTCGGCAGGCATCCGTCGGCAGATCAACAAGGTCTTCCCGACACACTGGTCGTTCCTGCTGGGCGAGATCGCGCTCTACGCGTTCATCATCCTGCTGATCTCCGGTGTCTACCTGACCCTGTTCTTCGACCCCTCGATGGCACACGTCGTGTACGACGGCGTCTACCAGCCGCTGCGCGGCGTGGGGATGTCCCGTGCCTACGAGACCACCCTGAACCTGTCCTTCGAGGTTCGTGGCGGCCTGTTCGTCCGGCAGATCCACCACTGGGCTGCGCTGATGTTCGCCGCGTCCATCGTGGTGCACCTGCTGCGCATCTTCTTCACCGGTGCGTTCCGGCGTCCTCGTGAAGCCAACTGGGTGATCGGCTCGCTGCTGCTCATCCTGGCGATGTTCGAAGGCTTCTTCGGTTACTCGCTCCCCGACGACCTGCTCTCCGGTACCGGTCTCCGCGCCGCGTTCTCCGGCATCACCCTGAGCATCCCGGTCATCGGCACGTGGATGCACTGGGCCCTGTTCGGTGGCGACTTCCCGGGTGACCTGATCATCCCGCGCTTCTACGTCCTGCACGTCCTGCTTGTTCCGGGCATCATCCTGGCGCTCATCGCCGCGCACCTCGCGCTGGTGTGGTACCAGAAGCACACCCAGTTCCCCGGCCCCGGCCGCACCGAGCAGAACGTCGTCGGCGTGCGCATCCTCCCGGTCTTCGCAGTGAAGTCCGGTGCGTTCTTCGCGATGACCTTCGCGGTCCTCGCGCTGATGTCCGGCCTTCTCCAGATCAACCCGGTCTGGAACATCGGCCCATACAACCCATCGCAGGTCTCCGCAGGTTCGCAGCCCGACATCTACATGATGTGGACGGACGGCCTGGCACGTATCTGGCCGGCATGGGAGCTGTACCTGTTCAACCGCTACACGATCCCGCAGCCGTTCTGGATCGCCCTGATCATGGGCCTGGTGTTCGTGATCCTGACGATCTACCCGTGGATCGAGAAGCGGTTCACCAAGGACGACGCACACCACAACCTGCTGCAGCGTCCGCGCGACGTGCCGGTCCGTACCGCCATCGGCGCGATGGCCCTGGCCTTCTACGCGGTCGCGACCATCATGTGCGTCAACGACATCATCGCGTACAAGTTCGACATCTCGATCAACGCGACGACGTGGATGGGCCGTATCGGCCTGGTCGTGCTGCCGCCGCTCGCGTACTACATCGCCTACCGGTTCTGCCTGGGCCTCCAGCGCAGCGACCGCCAGGTCCTCGAGCACGGCATCGAGACGGGCATCGTCCGTCGCCTGCCGCACGGTGAGTACGTCGAGATCCACCAGCCGCTCGGCCCGGTGGACGAGCACGGCCACCCGATTCCGCTCGAGTACCAGGGCGCCGCGATCCCGAAGACGATGAACCGTCTCGGTACCGCCGGTAAGCCCGGGGCCGGCAGCTGGTGGCGTCCGGACCCGGCTGAGGAGACGGCTGCACTCGAAGCCGCTCATCACGAGGCCGAGGCCGAACTGCGCACCACGCTCCGTGAGTACCAGGAGCGCGTGCACGGCGAGTCGAACGGTTCCGAGACGACGACGAACCTGCCCGACACGAAGCACTGACCGGCACGTTTCATCACGAGTGGGGCCCCGAACCTTCCAAGGTTCGGGGCCCCACTCGCGTGTACGGAGGCTAACGCTTCCCTACCGCACGGGCAGCCTGCATCCCCCAGCACGCGAGCACCGCGGCTTCCATCGCGGCGTCGAGCAGGTAGGTCTTCGGGATCCTGCCGGCGGGCACGTAGATCAGGTCCACGGCCAGGAGAGTCGCGGCCGTGGCCACGCCCACCCGCCGAGCGTGGCGGTGCCCCTCGGGAGTGTCCTCCGCCCGTAGTTGCGCGATGCCATTGCCCACGAGAAGTCCGGCGACCGTGTATTGCAGCCATCGGTCCACCTTCGACCCGAAGACGGCTTCGAAGCTCCGCCGGTGCAGGAGTGGCCACAAGCCTCCGGCCACATTCAACGATCCGTTTAGCCTGGCAAGGTGGTGGCCGAGTGCGTCGCCACGCGGTGCGATTGTCTTCATCGTGCTGCCTTCCCCGTGGTCGGGTTCCATCCCCCACCGGTTCCGCGGCTCACCCGGGATCGGTCTCCTCCGGATCGTCTTCCCCTTCGGCCTGGTCGGGCTGCAGAGGAGCGTTGGATCGGAGATTCTCGGGATCGGCGTCCGGATCCTGGTTGGGGTCGTAGCCGTCGGCAGGTCCTTCGGTGCTGGTCATGAATATCGGGTTTCCGATGTCGGGCCAGCCAAACCTGCCGTCCGGTGCGTCGCTGGGCCGGCGTGTCAGTGCCGGCGGGCGTACAGCTTCGACACCGTCCGTACCGCAACGCCGAGTCCCGCACCGAGAGCCATGAGCCACGGCGTGCCGACGAGGATCGGATCCATCCAGCGGTGGGAATTGTCCACTCGGGTCCTGTCCGCAAGTGCCTGGGACCCGCCGTGAGTGAACTCGGCTCGGATGCCGGTTTCGGTGACGGGGTTGTCCGGACGCCCGGAGACGAACGAGCGCAGATGAGACTCGACCGCGTCGACGCGGTCTGCCCCGAGCAGGAGCAGCCAGTGCGCGGCACGAGCTTCGCTGAAACGGCGATAGGCGTACTTGCGGATCACACCGGACAGGCCTTTGGGTGGGCACGACGTACCGAAAACCGGCGTGACGAAGGCATGCTCGACAGAGCGTTCCCGAGGCCACCTCTCCTCCTGGCGCTCGGGAAAGGTCCAGTGGGCACCGGACGCCTCGGGGTCGAAGCGCTCTCTCGGCACCGACGGACGGTCCGCAGGATCGATATCGACGCCCCATCCGGGGATACGCGCGCGCAACGCGGCGGCGTCCGGCGGTTGTGGCGCGCTCGGAACATAGGCTTTCGGGAGTTGGTGTTCAGCCATAGCACAGCCCTCTCATCCAGCATCCGGCACAATGACCGGCTTGATGCACTCGTCCAGCTTCGCGGAGAAGATGTGGAATCCCTCGGCGATGTGTTCCAGCGGAATCCGGTGCGTAACAAGCTCGTTGGGCTTGATGTAGCCGTTACGGATGTGTTCGAACAAACGCGGCCATTGGCGTTTGACGGGGCACTGATTCATACGCAGGGTCAACCCCTTGTTCATCGCGTCACCGAATTTCACGGCGCTGAACATCGGCCCGTACGCCCCCATAACGGAGACGGTTCCGCCCTTGCGGACCGAATCGATGGCCCAGTTCAGTGCGATCGGCGATCCACCCTGCAGCTTGAGTTTCGCCGACGTCACGTGTTGCAGAAGGTTTCCGTCGGCTTCCGCTCCTACCGCGTCGATGACGACATCGGCTCCGAGGTAGTCGGTGGCCTTCTTCATCTGCACGACGATGTCGTCGTACTCCGCGAAGTTGTAGGTCTCCGCGTGAGCGAAGGTGCGCGCCTTCTCGAGTCGATACTCGAGATGGTCGATCACGATCACACGGCCGGCGCCCATGAACCACGAACATTTCGCGGCATACAGCCCGACCGGACCGGCACCGAAGACCACGACGGTGTCGCCCTCGGTGATGTCACCCAACTGCGCGCCGAAATAGCCTGTCGCCAGCGCGTCGGTGCACATCAGTGCGTCTTCGTCGTCCATCCATTCCGGGATCGGTTCGGGCCCGACGTCGGCGAACGGCACTCGCACGAATTCGGCCTGGCCTCCGTCGTATCCGCCGCACGTGTGCGAGTAGCCGTAAATGCCGCCTACCGCCGTGGCGTTCGGATTGACGTTGTGGCAGTTGGAATACAGTCCGCGTGCACAGAAGTAGCAGGATCCGCAATACACGTTGAACGGCACCATCACCCGGTCTCCAGGCTTCAGATTCCGGACCGACGGCCCGACTTCGTGCACCACGCCGATGAACTCGTGACCGAAGGTCATCCCGACACGCGTGTCGGGCATCATGCCGTGGTACAGGTGCAGGTCCGAACCGCAGATAGCCGCTCTCTGCACGCGGACGATCGCATCGTTCGGGTGCTCGATACGCGGGATGTCCTTCTCTTCTACCCGGACCTTGTAGGGCCCCCGGTACACCATCGCTTTCAAGTCGCCTCCCGGCTCTCCTCGGTTTCTGCGTGGCAGGCGAGTACCCGCTCGGATACGTCCGATGCACGACCAGGCCGATCAGTTCCCAGGACATTTCACGATCTCGGAGGTTTGGCCCCGTTTCGCGGTGGTACCTCCTCCACCGCAGGGCACAGAATTCCCGACACGAAGGGGAGAGAAATTGTTCCGCCACACAGATCACCTCCAGTTCGACGTCAAACCCGAGAAACCGGATCCCGTATACGCCCGTAAACTCCAAGAACTCATCGGCGGCGCCTACGGCGAAATGACCGTCACCATGCAGTACCTGTTCCAGGGATGGAACTGCCGGATGCCCGGCAAGTACAAGGACATGATCATGGACGTCGCCACCGAAGAAATCGGCCACGTCGAAATGATCGCCACCATGGTCGCCCGACTGCTCGAAGGCGCACCCGCGACGGAATCGACCAAGAGTGCCGCCGCCGATCCCGTGGTCGCTGCCGTGCTCGGCGGGATGGACCCGCAGCAGGCCATCGTCTCCGGTGGCGGACCGACACTCTCCGACAGCAACGGTGTGCCGTGGAACGGACGGTTCATCGTCGCGAGCGGTAACTTGCTCGCCGACTTCCGGGCCAATGTCGCGGCCGAAGCGCAGGGCCGGGTACAAACCGCGCGTTTGTATCACATGACCGACGACCCGGGTGTCAAGGACATGCTGAAGTTCAACCTCGCGCGCGATACGTACCACCAGAATCTGTGGCTCGCGGCGATCGAGGAACTGCAGGCCGACGGGCTCGAACCGTCCCCGATCGCGCCGAACGCGTTGTTCGACGAGGAGCATTCCGAACATGCCACGAGCCTGTGGCATCTGTCGGACGGTGTCGCGTCGGATCAGGGTAGGTGGGCGCACGGTACCGGTCCCGACGGGTCGACTCCGATGTCGTTCCTGGCTGATCCGGTTCCGCTGGGTGATGTGGGCAGTGCGCCGCCGCCGGATCCGAAGCTGTATGCGACCTATGACGGGTCGCAGGGTAAGCCGCGTTCGGCTGCGTTGGGTACGGAGAAGGGCATGATGGGCAAGATGAAGGACGCCCTCGACCCCGACACGCCCTGACCTGAACACCTGCGCGGGTCCGCTTCCCACGGGATGCGGGCCCGCGCCGTCGTCGGAGCGCACCTCGCATGTGAAGACCCGGATGTGAAGACCCCGCCGGCGCATGCGCCGACGAGGTCCTCTCGGAAGGTTCGCAACGCGTGCGACTGCGAACCGGACACGGTGACCACCGCTCGTGGCCAAACCTGGATATCCAGACGGCGCGGGCTCAAACAGACACAACGCGAAACGCCGAGTTTCAGTGCACCGAAGTCTCAGTGCGCCGAGGACGTCTTCTTCCGCTTCGGGATCAGGTGCATCACCAGGACCACCAGTGCGCCGAGAGCGAGCCCGACGAGTGCCGAGGCCACGGTCCCGGCAGTCCAGGACAGAATACCGCCGAACCCACCATGGACAAGATCACCGAACCAGTGCTCGAGATCGTGAAGCCGGTCGGCGGGCCAGTGGAATCCGGCTTCGCCGACATTGATGATCAGGATGTGTCCGCCGACCCACAGCATCGCGGCGATTCCCACGACGGTGAGTACGGCCATCACCTTCGGCATCGCGGCGACGAGTCCCCGGCCGACCCGCCGAGCGAACGACGACTGTCGCTGGGCGAGCGACAAGCCCACGTCGTCCATCTTCACGATCAACGCGACCACGCCGTACACCAGCGCGGTGATGAGGATCGCTACGACGATCAGAACCATCAGCCTGGTCACGAACGGTTCGGATTCGACCGACGACAGCGAGATCACCATGATCTCGGCGGACAGGATCAGATCGGTCCGGATAGCTCCGTTGACCATGGTCTTTTCGAGTTCGGGTCCGCTCTTCGGTGCGTCCGCGGTCTCGTCCTCGTGATGGCCTCCGGTGAGGGCCTCGTAGACCTTCTCCGCTCCCTCGTAGCACAGGAACAGGCCGCCGGCGATGAGAAGGTACGGCAGCGCTTGCGGCAGGAATTGGCTGAGGATCATCGCCACCGGGAGGATGATCAGGAGCTTGTTGCGGATGGAACCGATCGCGATCTTGCGAATGATCGGCAGTTCCCGGTCCGGGCTGAATCCGTGCACGTAGCGGGGAGTGACCGCGGTGTCGTCGACGACCACCCCCGCGGCCTTGACGCTCGCGCGTCCGGCCGCTGCGCCGACGTCGTCGATGGACGCCGCTGCTGCTTTCGCGAGCGCCGCGACGTCGTCCAGCAGGGCGACGAGACCACCAGCCACGAGGAACCTCCACAGTTCGGTCGATCGAGCGACGCGCGGTCGCGGGTCGACCTTCAAACGGTAGCCGATCGCCCGCCCGGCCCGACAGCCCGTGGGTACCTGGCCGGGCGAGCGACGACCGCTCACCTCGAGGAGACTACGAGTCGGGTGAACGGCGCCGACGACAGCGGGCGCCACACCCGAAGGTGTGGCGCCCGCTGTGGAGTATGAACTCGCTCAGTGCTTCTCGGGACCGATGTGGTACTCGAACACCAGGCCGGCCGAAGCCGCGAGGATCAGCACCACGGCACCCGCGATCATCCATGGCTGGAAGAACGCCAGCGAGATGGCGGCGAAGGATGCCGACGCAGCCAGCAGGATCGGCCAGAAGCTGCCCGCGCTGAAGAATCCGAGGTCGCCGGCGCCATCGCTGATCTCGGCATCCTCGTAGTCCTCGGGGCGGGTGTCGAGACGCCGAGCCACGAACCGGAAGTACGTTCCGATGATGAGGGTCAGTCCGGCGGAGAGCACGATGCCGGTGAGACCCGCCCACTCGATGCCCGTACGGGACAGTCCTGTGAAGGTTCCGTACACGATCGCGACGAGCACGAAGAACACCGTCGTCACTTCGAAGAGCTTGGCTTCGATTTTCATATCAGCACTTGTCCTTGTCGATGAAAGGCGAAGAGACGGGTCACTCGCTGGCGCCGGAGGCGGAACGGTCGGTGCGATCGGTCTTGAACGGGACCGTCGACGTGGCGACGGGGCTCTGGCCGATGGCCTCGAGTGCGGCGGCGTTGGACAGACCCTGTCCGCCGTCCTCGACCGGCTTACGAAGTTCGATGAAGCGTGCGAAGTCCTCCGGGCTCACCGCACGGACCTCGAAGTTCATCATCGCGTGGTAGGTGCCGCACATCTCCGCGCAGCGACCGACGAAGGCGCCCTCACGCTCGATCTCCGAGATCTGGAAAACCGGGTCGGAGTTGTTCTGGATCGGGTTCGGGTTCACGTCACGCTTGAACAGGAACTCGGGGACCCAGAAGGAGTGGATGACGTCCGACGACGCGAGGTAGAACTCGATCCGCTTGCCGGTCGGAAGGACCAGGACGGGAATCTCGTTGCTGGTGCCGATCGTCTCGATCTTGTCGTAGTGCAGGTAGGACAGGTCTTCGACCGGGGCACCGTGGATCGGGCCGAGTTCGGCGTGCGCATCCTCCGCGTTCGGGATGTCGATCTGCACTGCTTCCTCGGCGGCCTCGTCGATGCCGTTGTACGGCTGACTTCCGTCCTGGAGGTCGATCGAGCGGTAACCGAACTTCCAGTTCCACTGGAAACCGGTGACGTCGACGACGACGTTGGGGTTGTCTTCCTTCTCCAGGACGTAGTTCTGCACCACGACCGTGAAGTAGAAGAGGACACACACAGCAACGAACGGCGCCGCCGTGTACGCGAGCTCGAGCGGCACGTTGTATGCCGTCTGCCGCGGGAACTCCGGGGAGTCCTTCCGTCGCCGGTAGGCGATGATCACCCAGAAGGTGAGGGCCCACACGAGAATTCCCATGACGAGGGCGGCGACAACCGACCACGTCCACAGGTCACGCATACGCTCGGCTTGGGGGGTCACGCCCTCCGGCCAGCCGAAACGAAGGACTTCTTCGCTCGAACACCCGGTCAGCACCAAGGCTGCAATGCCGAGTGATGCTGCGAGCCCGAACCGCCGAAGGATCCGACCTTGCGCCACGTTCACGCCTTCCTGATCGCTGCAATTTCAGTAGGGCACACCAAGAGGGCCAGCCCAATTACTACGCAGCGTAGACCAAACCCGGCCGCTATCCATCCTCGGGGCACGAAGAAAGTGTCGCGCCTGGGGATTCGCCCGGAACGTACCGACGTGACGACGGTTTTTGCGCGGTGCCGCCCGCTCGCCCTCCCGGCTGTCTGCGGCATACTCCAAGGGAACAACGACGAACGTCGGCGAACAGTTCCCACGGCCCTGAGCGGTGGTCGCCGGCTGGTTCGCTTCTGACACCCCGACCGGAATGAGGTACCGAACGCGTGTGCGGCTTGCTCGGGTTTCTGACCACCGACGGCACCAGCGACGAGGCCGTCGCCCAGGTGGCGTCCGCAATGCACTGCCTCCGGCATCGCGGCCCGGACGAACACGGCACCTGGAATGATGCCGATCTCGTCTTCGGGTTCAACAGACTGTCGATCATCGACATCGCGCATTCGCATCAGCCGCTGCGCTGGGGGCCTCCGGAGCAGCCCGACCGGTATGCCCTGACCTTCAACGGCGAGATCTACAACTATCTCGAACTGCGCAAGGAACTCGCCGACGAGTTCGGCGCGACGTTCGAGACCGAGGGCGACAGCGAGACCATCGTCGCGGCGTACCACCACTGGGGTGCCGAGGCGGTCCGTCGCCTCCGCGGAATGTTCGCGTTCGCGATCTGGGATACCCACAACCGTGAGCTGTTCCTGGCACGCGACCCGTTCGGCATCAAGCCGCTGTTCCTCGCGACCGGCACCGCCGGCACCGCGTTCGGCAGCGAAAAGAAGAGCCTTCTCGAACTGGCCGACCTGATCGGCATCGGCACCGAACTCGATCCGCGGGCCGTGGAGCACTACACGGTCCTGCAGTACGTGCCCGAGCCCGAATCGCTCCACAAGGAGATCCGCCGACTCGAGTCGGGTTGCTACGCGCGACTGACCCCGGGAGCGGAGCCCGAGATCACGCGGTACTTCGAACCGACCTTCCCGGTGCGCCCCTTCGCGGCAGGCCGGGAGCAGGATCGCTACCGCGAGATCGCCGACGCGCTCGAGGATTCTGTCGCCAAGCACATGCGCGCGGACGTGACGGTGGGTTCGTTCCTGTCCGGGGGCATCGACTCCACCGCCATCGCGGCTCTGGCGATGCGCCACAATCCGAACCTCATCACGTTCACGGCCGGCTTCGAGCGGGAGGGATACTCGGAGGTCGACGTGGCCGCCGAGTCCGCTGCCGCGATCGGTGCGCGCCACGTGGTGCGAGTCGTCTCCCCCGCCGAGTTCGCCGCGGCCATTCCCGAGATCGTCTGGTACCTCGACGACCCCGTCGCCGACCCGGCGCTGGTGCCGCTCTGGTTCATCGCCAAGGAGGCCCGCAAGCACGTCAAGGTGGTGCTCTCGGGCGAGGGCGCCGACGAACTGTTCGGCGGCTACACGATCTACCGGGAGCCGCTGTCGCTGCGACCGTTCGAGTTCTTGCCTCCGGCGCTGCGCCGCGCCGCGGGCAAACTGTCGGACCGGATTCCCGAGGGCACCCGGGGCAAGAGCCTGCTGCACCGCGGGTCGATGCCGCTCGAGGAGCGCTACTACGGCAACGCGCGGAGCTTCAGCGACGCGCAACTGCGGTCGGTGCTGCGCGAGTTCCGGCCCGAGTGGACGCACCAGGACGTCACCGCGCCCATCTACGCGCGGTCGGTGGGCTGGGATCCCGTCGCCCGGATGCAGCACCTGGACCTGTTCACGTGGCTTCGTGGCGACATCCTCGTCAAGGCCGACAAGATGACCATGGCGAATTCACTCGAACTGCGCGTCCCGTTCCTCGATCCCGAGGTGTACCGCGTGGCGTCGCAGGTCCCGCTGGACCAGAAGATCACCAAGGACACCACCAAGTACGCGCTGCGTAAATCGCTCGAGGGCATCGTCCCGTCGCATGTCCTGCACCGCGCGAAGCTCGGGTTCCCGGTGCCGCTGCGGCATTGGCTCGCCGGCACCGAGTTGTTCGACTGGGCACACCAGGTGATCGCCGAGTCCGGCACCGACCACCTGATCGACAAGGCCGCGGTGACGAAGATGCTCGACGATCATCGCGTCGGCACGGTCGACCACAGCCGCCGCCTGTGGACCGTGCTGGTGTTCATGATCTGGCACGGCATCTTCGTCGAGGAGCGCATCGTTCCGCAGATCCAGGAACCGGCGTACCCGGTCGAGGTCTAGGCACCACACGCACGACAACAGACGGTCGTGGCCACTCCGCCGAGCGGAAGTGCCCACGACCGTCTGTTGTCGTTCCGGGGCGCGGTAGCCCGGTGAACTAGAGGATGGCGGCGATCTCGTCCGCGGCAGCCGCACCGTAGGCGTCGGCGAGACGCTTGAGCGCGTCGGCCCGGTCGAAGGTCCACTCCTGCGTCCCGGTGGTCTCGAGGACGTGCACCGCGACCAGCGAGCCGAGTTGAGCGGCGCGCTCGACACCCAGTCCTGCGCGGTGGGCGACGAGGAAGCCCGCACGGAAGGCGTCGCCGACGCCGGTCGGGTCCACCTTCGCGCGGTCCGGGACCACGCCGACGTGCACCCAGTTGCCGTCGCGGTCGACGATCTTCGCGCCGTTGCCGCCGAGCGTGGTGATCCGCATGCCGACCTTGGCGCCGATCTCGTCCTCGGTCAGGCCGGTCTTCTGCTGGAGCAGTCCCCACTCGTATTCGTTGGTGAACAGGTACTCCGCGCCCTCGATGAGCTCGGCGGCCTGCTTGCCGTCGAGGCGCGCGAGCTGCTGGGAGGGGTCCGCGACGAACGGGACGCCGAGCCGGCGGCACTCGTCGGTGTGGCGGATCATGGCGTCGGGATCGTTGGCTCCGATCAGCACGAGGTCGACGCCGTGTTGTGCCACGACATCCGCAATCGAGATCTCGCGGGCCTCGGACATCGCGCCCGGGTAGAACGACGCGATCTGCGCCATGTCCTCATCGGTCGTGCACACGAACCGAGCGGTGTGCGCGGTGTCCGATACACGCACGGACGTGCAGTTCACGCCGTGGTTCTCCAGCCAGCCGCGGTACTCGGCGAAGTCCGCACCGACCGCGCCGACGAGCACCGGAGAACCTCCGAGTACACCCATCGCGAAGGCGATATTGCCGCCGACACCACCTCGCCGGACGACGAGGTCGTCCACCAGGAAGCTCAGCGAGATGTGTGCGAGCTGGTCGGCGAGCAACTGTTCGGCGAACCGGCCGGGGAAGCGCATGAGGTGATCGGTGGCAATGGAGCCGGTCACAGCGATGGTCACGTGGCTGTACCTTTCCGCAGGAATCGGGACGATGAGGCACTCGGGACGAGGCCGTCAGCGCCCTCACGGTACCCGGAGACACGAGAGGGCCCCGGTGCTCTCGCACCGAGGCCCTCTCGAGACCGACTCAGTTGAACGAATCACCGCAGGCGCACGAACCCGTGGCATTCGGGTTGTCGATCGTGAAGCCCTGCTTCTCGATGGTGTCGACGAAATCGATCGCCGCACCTTCGACGTACGGAGCGCTCATACGGTCCACAGCGAGCTTGACGCCGGCGAATTCCTTGGTCAGGTCGCCGTCGAGACTGCGGTCGTCGAAGAACAACTGGTATCGGAGACCCGCGCAGCCGCCGGGCTGCACGGCGATACGCAGTGCGAGGTCGTCACGGCCCTCCTGATCGAGAAGTGCCTTCGCCTTGGAGGCGGCGGCCTCGGTCAGGACGACGCCGTGAGTGGCGGTTTCTTGCTGCACAGTCATGGGCGCTCCCTGTATTTCGTGTCGGACCTGTGGTTCGTGTCGGACCCGGATGCCTCAACGGTACCGCGCCCGGATGTATTCCCCGTGAACGAGTCGCTCAACACAGTGGTATTACAGCCTGGTTTACCCGTTCTCGCGAATATCCCATAGCCTGGAAGGGTGAAGTTGCTACGCCGCGGCGGTTCCGACGAGTCCGCCGACCACGAGGTTCCCGTGCCCGAGGCCCTGCCCGACGGGGAGGCTGTCGCCGCCGCCCCGAAGGTCACCACCGGCAAGGGCCGCCCGACGCCCAAGCGCCGAGACGCCGAAAGCCGCCGTCGCGGCCCGGTCGCCCCGGCCCCGATGACGGCGAAGGAAGCACGCGAGCGACGCAAAGCCGCACGCAAGTCGCAGTCGAAGGACCAGCGCAAAGCCGCTGCAGCCGAGCGTCGCGCGGCCGCATCCGAGCGCCGTAACCGGATGCTCGCCGGCGAGGAGAAGTTCCTGCTTCCCCGTGACCGCGGCCCGGAGCGCGCTTACGTCCGCGACCTCGTCGACAGCCGCCGCAACCTCGTCGGCCTCTTCATGCCGCTCGCGCTGGTGCTCATCATGTCGATGTTCCTCGGCCCCGTCGTGCAGCAGTACGTCACGCTGGCGATGTTCCTCTTGATGCTGCTGATGGTGATCGAGGGTATCTACCTCGGCCGTCTTGTGAACAGGAAGGTCCGCGAGCGGTATCCCGACTCCGCGCAGGGCGGGTTCGGGCTGGGCTGGTACGCGTTCGTCCGCGCGTCGCAGATCCGCAAGCTCCGCGCGCCGCTCCCCCGGGTCAAGCCCGGCGACGCCGTCTAGGAATCCTCGCCCCCTCGGCACGCATCGTGGTTTTCGGCCGCGGCCCGCTCGTCCTCGGACGCTTCGGGCCGCGGCCGAGCCGTGTCTGCGGGCCGGAAGGCGTTGGTCCGCCACCAGGCCCTCGCCGCCCATCCGGGCCGTGCGGGCGGGAGCAACCGGCCGATCTCCGGCGTTGCCGCGAGTGCCAGGAGAAAACCCATGATCACTATGATGTCCGCCATATCGCCAGCCTGCAGCCGATGACCTCCAGCCGAAAGTGGCAGAGAAGACATCAATCGTCGGATTTCTGCCATAGGGCGAATTGATAGCGTCAGTCGGTGATTCCACACGCGAGAGGTGACATGTGACCAGCACCCCCGGCTCACCCGCCGGTATCGAGTTCCCCCAGCTGACCGCGCCGGACCGGGAGGTGCGACTCGTCGCCGAGGAACGACAGCGGGACCTGACGAAGCCTGCCGGCTCACTGGGCCGTCTCGAGGTCCTCGGTTGCTGGGTCGCGGCGTGCCAGGGTGAAGTTCCCCCGCACCCGTTCCGGCGGCCCCGCGTCGTGGTCTTCGCCGGGGACCACGGCGTCGCACGCAACGGTGTCTCCGCGTACCCACCCGAGGTGACGGCGCAGATGGTCGCCAACCTCGTAGCGGGCGGTGCAGCCGTGAACGTCCTGGCCCGAGCAGCCGGAGCAGGCGTCCGCGTCGTCGATATGGCGGTGGACGGCGACACCCCCGCCGAGGTGTCCTCCTTCAAGATCCGCCGCTCGAGCGGGAGCATCGACCGCGAAGACGCCCTCACTCACGACGAGACGGTACGGGCGGTCGAGGCCGGTCGCGCACTCGCCGACAAAGAGGTCGACGAAGGTGCGGATCTCTTGATCGCCGGTGACATGGGGATCGGCAACACCACCCCCGCCACCGTCCTCATCGCGACGCTGACCAGCACCGAACCTGTTGCGGCCGTCGGCCGCGGCACCGGAGTCGACGACGCCGGCTGGATGCGCAAGGTCACGGCCATCCGCGACGCGATGCGGCGTGCACGTCCGCACACCCGAGATCCGATCGCCCTGCTGCGTACCGCGGGTGGTGCCGATTTCGCCGCCATGGCGGGATATCTGTCGCAGGCCGCGGTACGCCGCACGCCCGTGATCCTCGACGGCGTCGTCGTCACCGCCGCGGCGATGGTGGCCGAGGAACTGACTCCGGGCGCATCGCGATGGTGGGTCGCCGGGCATCGGTCCGCCGAACCGGCCCACACCATCGCGCTGCGCCACCTTCGGCTCGAACCGATCCTGGACCTCGACATGCGCTTGGGCGAAGGATCGGGCGCGGTGGCGGCACTTCCCGTCGTGCAGGGTGCGGTGGAGATCCTGGCGAACATGGCGACGTTCTCCGAGGCCGGAGTCAGTACCCGCGACGAGGCTCCCACCAAGACCGCCGGGTGATGCTGCGCCGGTGGATCGACGGCGTGTCGCTGTCGCTCTCGTGGCTGACCGTTCTTCCCGCGCGCGGACCGCACGACATCGACAGGACGGTCGCCGGCCGGGCGATCAGCGCCGCTCCCGTTGCGGGCCTGGTGCTGGGCGTAGCGGCCGCGGCGGTGTCCTGGGTCGCGAGCATCGCCGGTGCGCCGGTCTTCGCCACGGGCCTGCTCTGCGTCGGTGCGCTCGCGGTCGGGACCCGCGGGATGCACGTCGACGGGCTGAGCGACACGGCCGACGGTCTCGGTTGTTACGGACCGCCCGAACGTGCCCGAGAAGTGATGCACAGTGGCGGCGCGGGTCCGTTCGGCGTCGTTGCCCTGATCGTCGTACTCGGCATCCAGGCAGCGTCGTTCGGCGCGCTCGCGGCCGACGGCGGATGGGCGGCGATCCTCGTTGCGGTAGCCGTGGGCCGGGTCGCCGTGGTTCTCGCGTGCCGCCGAGGAGTGTCCGCGGCCCCGGGCAGCGGCTTCGGCACCCTGGTTGCCGGAACGCAGGGTCCTCTTCCGATCGCGCTGTGGCTGGTCGCGGCGACAGCCGCTGCCGTTCTGACCACGCCCGGAACGCCGTGGCTCGGCCCGCTTGCCGTACTCGCGGCACTGGTGCTGTCGACCCTGTTCGTGCGGCACTGCGCCCGCCGGTTCGGCGGACTCAACGGCGACGTGCTCGGTGCGGCACTGGAAGGCACCGTCGCGGCGGTCGCGCTGGTGGCGGCGACCGCGCTCTGACCGAGCGCCTGCCCGACCGAAACAGCCCGACCGAAACAGAAGGGGCCGCGACCGTGGGTACGGTCGCGGCCCCTTCTGCAAATGCAGATCTATGCGCGCAGCGTCGTCATCCAGCCGTGCGTGTCGGCGAACGTGCCGCGCTGGATACCGGTCAGCGTGTCGCGCAGCGCCATCGTCACCGGTCCGGGCTCCCCGTCGCCGATGATGAACTCGCCGCCCGTGTCCTTGATTCTGCCGACCGGGGTGATGACGGCCGCGGTTCCACACGCGAACACCTCGGTGATCTCCCCGCTCGCGGCCTTCTCACGCCACTCGTCGGTGCTGATCCGCTGTTCGTCCACGACCAGCCCGGAATCCTTGGCGAGAGTCAGCAGCGAGTCGCGGGTGATGCCGGGCAGCAACGATCCCGACAGTTCCGGGGTGACGAGACGTGCATCCGCGCCGGACCCGTACACGAAGTACAGATTCATCCCGCCCATCTCCTCGACGTACTTGCGTTCGATCGCGTCGAGCCACACCACCTGGTCACAACCCTGCTCGGCGGCGTGTGCCTGCGCGACGAGCGACGCCGCATAGTTGCCGGCGAACTTCGCGGCACCCGTGCCGCCGGGTGAGGCGCGCACGTATTCACGCGAGAGCCACACGCTCACCGGCCGCACGCCACGCGGGAAGTACGCGCCCGCGGGAGAGGCGATGAGGAGGTACCGGTACTCGTTGGCGGGTCGAACGCCGAGCGCAGGCTCGGTCGCGAACATGAAGGGCCGCAGGTACAGCGACTCCTCCCCGCCCGCCGCGGGAACCCACTCGTGGTCGACGTCGAGCAGTTCGCGAACCGACTTCTCGAACAACTCCGGCGGCAGGTAGGGCATGGCCAGGCGCTCGGCGGACCGGTTCATCCGGGCCGCATTCTCACTCAAGCGGAACGACGAGATGCTGCCGTCCGCCTGCCGGTACGCCTTGAGTCCTTCGAAGATCGCCTGCCCGTAGTGCAGCACCATGGCAGCCGGATCGATCTGGATCGGGGCGTACGGCTCGACCTTCGCGTCGTGCCAGCCGACACCTTCGGTGTAGGTGATCGACACCATGTGGTCGGTGAAGTACTGCCCGAATCCGGGCGCGGACAGAATCTCCTGTCGCCGCTCCGCGGAGCTGGGTGAGGAATGCGGGACGCGGACGAATTCGAGGACACCTGTCATGAACGACAATCCTAACAATCAGCCGGACGAACCTACTTCGTGTGGTCCTCGACGAACGGCGGGTTCACGACCTCGGCCCGCAACGACCGGCCCCGCACGTCCACCGTGACCTCGTCGCCGACGGCGATTCCCGGGGCAGTGTCGAGAAGCGCGAGCGCGATACCGATCTTGAGCGTGGGCGAGAACGTTCCGGACGTGGTCTGCCCGACGGGCACCCCGTCACGCGAGACGGTCAGCCCCTGGCGCAACACCCCGCGGTCGACGGCCCGCAGACCCCACAGGCGCCGTGCCGGTCCGGATTCCTTCTCGGCGAGGAGGGCCTCGCGGCCCCAGAACTGCGGCTTCTTCCAGCCGACGGCCCAGCCCACCCGTGCCTGGACGGGCGAGATGTCGACGGACAACTCGTGCCCGTGCAACGCGTAACCCATCTCGGTCCGCAGCGTGTCGCGAGCGCCGAGGCCTGCCACCTGCCCGCCGGCGTCACGGACCGACGCCGCGAGCGCGCGAAACACCGTCTCGGCGTCGTCCCAGCGGGGCAGCACCTCGAAACCACGCTCACCGGTGTAGCCGCTGCGGCACACCCGCACCGGCATGCCCTGGTAGTCGGCGTCGACGAAACCCATGTAATCGATGTCGGTGGGCAGCCCGAGCCCGGCAAGCACGTCCTCGGCCCGCGGTCCCTGCACGGCGAACACGGCGTAGTCGCGATGCTGGTTCGAGACTGTCACGCCGTCCGGTGCCGCGGCGGACAGCGCCTCGACGACAGCGGCGGTGTTCGCTGCATTGGGAACGAGGAACAGGTCGTCGTCGGAGACGTAGTAGACGATGAGGTCGTCGGTGACACCGCCGGTGTCGGTGCAGCACAGGGTGTACTGCGCCTTGCCGGGGCCGATCTTGGCGAGGTCGTTGGTGAGCGCGGCGTTCACGAATTCGGCGGCGCCGGGGCCATGGACCAGGGCTTTGCCCAGGTGGCTGACATCGAACAGGCCCACGGCCTCACGGACCGCGGTGTGCTCGGCGACCGTCCCGGCGTAGGAGACGGGCATCTCCCAGCCGCCGAACGGTGCGAAGGTGGCGCCGAGTTCGACATGGACGGCGTGGATGGGCCCCTGCTGGAGTTCCTCGTCACTCATGTCGCACGACGCTATCCCACCGCTGCGACCGTTCGGACGGTGGTCACTAGCATCGAAGCCATCACCCCCGCTTCCTAGGAGTTGCCTGTGAGCACACCGACCCCCGCCCTTCCCGAACTCGTACTCGCCGGTTCGGTATCCAAGCGAGCCGACGTTCTCGTCATCGGACTCACCTCGTCCGACAACGGTCCCGAAATCCTCTTCGGCGACGGCCCTGTCGACGAAGCGGTGCTCGGAGAACTGCTCGACACCCTGCAGGCAGTGGGCGCCACAGGCCGCAGCGAAGAACTCACCCGGGTGCCCGCGCCGGCCGGACTCCCCGTCGGAAGCGTGCTCGCCGTCGGCCTCGGAGCCGCGGACCGTATCGACGCCGAACAGGTCCGCCGTTCCGCCGGTGCCGCCGCGCGTGCGCTGACCGGTGTCACCACCGTCGCGACCACGTTGTCGTCGGTCGATCTCGGTGCCGCCGCCGAAGGCTTCGCGCTGGGTTCCTACACGTTCACCGAGTTCCGTTCCGCGAAGTCGGCACCGAAGGATGACGCGCGCCCCGCGACCCGCATCGAACTGCTCGTTCCGTCCGTGCGCGACCGGGCGGCGAAGGCCGTTCTCGCCCGGGCGACCGCAATCGCCGAGGCGGTGGCGACCGCCCGCGAATTCGTGAACACCCCGCCGAGCCACCTCTACCCCGCCGAGTTCGCCGAGCGCGCGAAGGCATTGGGTGAGGCTGCCGGGCTGAAGGTGGAGGTGCTCGACGAGAAGGCCCTCGAGAAGCAGGGCTACGGCGGGATCGTCGGCGTCGGCAAGGGCTCGTCGCGGCCGCCGCGACTGGTGCGGTTGTCGTACTCGGCGAAGAAGCGGAAGGCGCCGAAGATCGCCCTCGTGGGCAAGGGCATCACGTTCGACACCGGCGGCATCTCCATCAAGCCCGCTGCCGGCATGGAAGCGATGACCTCCGACATGGCCGGTGCCGCCGCCGTCGTCGCCACCGTGGTGCTCGCCGCCAAGCTCGGTGTCGCTGCCGACGTCGTCGCCACCGTTCCGATGGCCGAGAACATGCCGTCCTCGACGGCGCAGCGTCCCGGCGACGTGCTGACCCAGTACGGCGGAACGACGGTGGAAGTCATCAACACCGACGCGGAGGGTCGTCTCGTGCTCGCCGACGCGATCGTGCGTGCGTGTGAGGACGAGCCCGACTACCTCATCGATACCGCAACGCTGACCGGCGCGCAGATGGTCGCTCTCGGCAATCGCACCCCCGGTGTGATGGGCAGCGAGGAGTTCCGGGATCGGGTTGCCGCGCTGTCCCAGGAGGTCGGCGAGAACGGCTGGCCGATGCCGTTGCCGGAGGAACTGCGCCGCGACCTCGACTCGCGGGTCGCGGATCTCGCGAATGTCACTCCGCACCGGTGGGGCGGCATGCTCGCCGCAGGCCTGTTCCTGAAGGAATTCGTCGCCGAGGGCGTCCAGTGGGCGCACATCGACGTGGCAGGTCCGGCGTTCAACACCGGTGGCCCCTTCGGGTACGTCGGCAAGGGCGGGACCGGAGTGCCGGTACGCACGATGATCACCGTCATCGAGGACATCGCCGAGCGCGGCTGACCACACCGCCGAGCGCGGCTGACCGCGCCGCGGGCGCGCCCTGCTCCCGGCGCCACCGTGCGCTGCGAGCAGGGCGCGCACTGTCCGCGGTGTGAGACGGTGCTGCCCCTCTGCAACCGCGCCGAGACGATGAGTGCAAGGATGGTTATGGCCATGCCTCGCTTGGGCAGCGGTCCGTCTACCCCTGAAGCACCCGCACGAGTCTCCGGCCTCGAGCACAATGGTGACGACCACACAATGGTTGTCGACCACGAGTCGGTACAACTCAACACACACGAACACAACCGTCGAGGAGTCAACAGACATGGCCTTCTCCGTCCAGATGCCAGCGCTTGGTGAAAGCGTCACCGAGGGAACTGTCACGCGATGGCTCAAGCAGGAAGGAGACACGGTCGATGTCGACGAGCCCTTGCTCGAAGTTTCCACTGACAAAGTGGACACCGAGATCCCCTCGCCCGCTGCAGGCGTCCTGGTCAAGATCGTCGCTCAGGAAGACGACACGGTCGAGATCGGCGGCGAACTCGCTGTAATCGGTGACGCCGGCGAGTCGTCGGACGACGCCGCTCCTGCCGAAGAGCCCGCCGCCGAAGAGCCCGCCGAAGAGCCCGCTGAGGAACCCGCAGCCGAAGAACCGGCCGCCGAGGAAGCTCCCGCGGAATCCGCCCCCGCCGCCTCCGGTGGCAGCGGCGAAGGCACTCCGGTCACCATGCCCGCACTGGGCGAGTCCGTCACCGAAGGCACCGTCACCCGGTGGCTCAAGGCTGTCGGCGACGAAGTGGCCGCCGACGAACCCCTCCTCGAGGTCTCCACCGACAAGGTCGACACCGAGATCCCGTCCCCCGTCGCCGGTATCCTCACCGAGATCACCGCGCAGGAGGACGACACCGTCGAGGTCGGCGGACAGCTCGCCGTCATCGGCTCCGAGGCTCCCGCCGAGAAGCCTGCGGAAGAGCCCGCCTCCACGCCTCCCTCGGAGGAAGCGGCACCCGAGCCGTCCGAGTCGGAGCCGTCCGAGCCCGAGCAGTCCGCTCCGGCTGCTTCCGGTGGCAGCGGCGAAGGCACTCCGGTCACCATGCCCGCACTGGGCGAGTCCGTCACCGAAGGCACCGTCACCCGGTGGCTCAAGGCTGTCGGCGACGAAGTGGCCGCCGACGAACCCCTCCTCGAGGTCTCCACCGACAAGGTCGACACCGAGATCCCGTCCCCCGTCGCCGGTATCCTCACCGAGATCACCGCGCAGGAGGACGACACCGTCGAGGTCGGCGGACAGCTCGCCGTCATCGGCTCCGAGGCTCCCGCCGAGAAGCCCGCCGAGCCCGAGGCGAAGCCTGCGCCCAAGCAGGAGGCTCCCAAGCAGGAAGCGCCTAAGCAGGAAGCACCCAAGCCCGCCGAAAAGCCTGCCGAGAGCAAGCCCGCCGCGTCCGCGTCGGCCGCTCCGAAGGCCGAGCAGGCTGCATCGGCTCCGGCTCCGCAGGCTGTGGCGGCCTCGTCCGGCGACTCGTCGAACGGGTCCAGCCCGTACGTCACTCCCCTCGTGCGCAAGCTCGCTGCGGAGAACGATGTGGACCTGGCCACGGTCAAGGGCACCGGTGTCGGTGGCCGAATCCGCAAGCAGGACGTGCTTGCCGCCGCGGAGGCGAAGAAGGCTCCGGCCGCCGAGGAGAAGGCTCCCGCGAAGTCCGCTCCGTCCGCACCGTCCGGTGCCGCACCGGGTGTGCGTCCCGAACTGGCCGATCTGCGCGGTACCACGAAGAAGGTCAACCGGATCCGCCAGATCACGGCGAAGAAGACGGTCGAGTCGCTGCAGACCACGGCGCAGCTCACGCAGACCTTCGAGGTCGACATGACCAAGATCGCCCAGCTGCGGGCCCAGGCGAAGAAGTCCTTCGCCGAGCGTGAAGGCGTGAACCTCACCTTCCTGCCGTTCTTCGCCAAGGCTGTCGTCGAGGCGCTGCGCGCGCACCCGAACGTCAACGCGTCGTTCGACGAGGGCAAGAAGGAGATCACGTACCACGCGGCGGAACACCTCGGCATCGCCGTGGACACCGAGCAGGGTCTGCTCTCCCCCGTGATCCACAACGCCGGCGACCTGTCGCTGGCAGGGCTCGCACGGGCAATCGCCGACCTTGCCAAGCGCACGCGCAGCGGCGGTCTCAAGCCGGACGAGCTGGCCGGCGGCACGTTCACGATCACCAACATCGGAAGCCAGGGCGCGTTGTTCGACACCCCGATCCTGGTGCCGCCGCAGGCCGCGATGCTGGGTACGGGCGCGATCGTCAAGCGCCCCGTGGTGGTGACCGACGAGACCGGCAACGAGTCGATCGGCGTCCGGTCGATGTGCTACCTGCCGCTCACCTACGATCACCGTCTCATCGACGGCGCCGATGCCGGCCGGTTCCTGACGACGATCAAGCATCGTCTCGAGGAAGCCGCATTCGAGGCCGACCTCGGTCTGTGATCCTCGGTCTGTGATCGACTGAAGGTCGCATCCGTGCTCCACGGATAGCGGGGGCGCCGTCATCACGACGGCGCCCCCGTTTTTTCGTTGTGCGGTCGCGGTACGGGCCGTTCCGCTTCGACCCGACCGGCGTAAAGTCCGGATACATGAGCAACCCCACCGCGTCCGCCCGTTCCGATACCGCGCCGGTCACCGTGGTGCATCTCGGGTCGATCGGGTACCTCGAGGCGTGGGAGCGGCAGCGGGAGATCCTCAACGCCCGCGCCGACGGCACCGGGTCCGACACCCTGCTGCTGCTCGAACATCCGGCGGTCTACACCGCGGGCCGGCGCACCGAGGACGGCGACCGTCCCACCGACGGCACCCCCGTGATCGACGTCGACCGGGGAGGAAAGATCACCTGGCACGGTCCCGGCCAGCTTGTCGGGTATCCGATCGTCAAGCTCGCCGAGCCCATCGACGTCGTCGGGTACGTACGCCGGATCGAGCAGGCACTCATCACGGTGTGCACCGACCTGGGACTGACGTGTGGCCGCATCGAGGGACGCTCCGGGGTATGGCTTCCCGGGGAACTGCGCGACGGCCAGTGGGTGCCCGAACGGAAGATCGCTGCGATCGGGATCCGCGTGCAGCGCGGCGTCACGATGCACGGCTTCTCGCTCAACTGCAATTCCGCGCTCGATGCGTTCGACTCGATCGTGCCGTGCGGAATCCGCGACGCCGGTGTCGCGTCGCTGACCGGGGAACTCGGCAGGGAGATCACGATCGACGATGTCACCCCGGCGGTGACCGAGGCCGTGCTCGATGCGCTCGACGGACGGATTCCCGTCACCACATCCGACATCGACCGGGTCACGTTCGAGGAGGCGGCCGGAGCGGCCGAAGGCTCTTCACGCGCCCCGGAATTCACCACTGTGCAGTTCTGACCGGCGGCGCTCCCCGACCGGGTCACGGTGTGAGCGCGGGCGTACGATCGAGGACGTGACTGTGGCCCCAGAAGGACGCAAACTGCTGCGGATCGAGACCCGAAACGCGCAGACGCCGATCGAACGTAAACCCAACTGGATCAAGACCCGGGCGAAGATGGGCCCGGAATACACCGAGCTCAAAGGCCTTGTACGACGCGAGGGCCTGCACACGGTCTGCGAAGAGGCCGGGTGCCCCAACATCTACGAATGCTGGGAAGACCGTGAGGCGACGTTCCTGATCGGTGGTGAACAGTGCACGCGGCGCTGCGACTTCTGCCAGATCGACACCGGCAAGCCCGCAGCACTCGACCGTGACGAACCGCGCCGCGTCGCCGAATCCGTTCAGGCGATGGGCCTTCGCTACTCGACGATCACCGGTGTCGCCCGCGACGACCTTCCCGACGGCGGCGCGTGGCTGTACGCCGAGACCGTGCGGCAGATCCACGAACTCAACCCCGGCACCGGTGTCGAGAACCTCATCCCCGACTTCAACGGCAAACCCGACCTCCTGCGCGAGGTGTTCGAGTCCCGTCCCGAGGTGCTCGCTCACAACGTCGAGACGGTGCCGCGCATCTTCAAGCGCATCCGCCCGGCCTTCCGCTACCAGCGGTCGCTCGACGTGATCACCGCCGCCCGCGAATTCGGTCTCGTCACCAAGTCGAACCTCATCCTCGGGATGGGCGAAACCCCCGACGAGGTCACCCAGGCGCTGCACGACCTGCACGACGCCGGGTGCGACATCATCACGATCACGCAGTACCTGCGGCCGTCGCCGCGGCACCATCCCGTCGAGCGGTGGGTCAAGCCCGAAGAGTTCGTGGCGCACTCCGACACTGCCCGCTCCATCGGGTTCGCCGGCGTGATGGCCGGTCCGCTGGTGCGCTCGTCGTACCGCGCGGGTCGCCTCTACGCGCAGGCCATGGCCCATCACGGCCGCGAGCTTCCCGCAGCCCAGGCGCACCTTGCCGAGGAAGGCACCGCATCGCAGGAGGCGGGCGCAGTCCTCGCCCGATTCGGTAGCTGACGCTCCGTACCGGCGACGCTGTCCGGTCGGCCCCGGTGGTGGCGAATGTGCCTCCACCGGGGCCGTATCCTTGTGGGTATGGCCAAGGGCAGTAGCAGCGACAAGGAAGCGAAGGCTGCGGCGAAAGCCGCACGGAAGCAGGCGTCGAAGGAGCGTCGCGGCCAGTTGTGGCAGGCGTTCCAGATTCAGCGCAAGGAAGACAAGCTTCTCCTTCCGTGGATGATCGGGGCGCTCGTCGCATCGATCGTGGTGTTCTTCCTCATCGGTTTGATCTTCGGGATCCAGTGGTTCCTGTTGCCCATCGGAATCCTCGTGGGCGTGCTCCTCGCGTTCATCATCTTCGGGCGCCGCGTCCAGAAGTCGGTGTACACGAAGGCCGACGGACAGGCCGGCGCAGCAGCCTGGGCACTGGACAATCTTCAGGGCGCATGGCGTGTCACCCAGGCGGTCGCCGGGACGACACAGCTCGACGCGGTCCATCGCGTCATCGGCCGCCCGGGCGTCATTCTCGTCGGTGAAGGCAACCCCGGCCGGGTCCGGGGTCTCATGGCTCAGGAGAAGAAGCGCGTCTCCCGCCTCGTCGGCGACACCCCGATCTACGAAGTGATCGTCGGAAACGACGAGGGACAGGTCAAGCTCTCGCAGCTCCAGAAGCACCTGTCGAAGCTTCCCCGCAACATCGACACCAAGCGCATGGACACCATCGAGGGCCGCCTGTCGGCGCTCAGCACCAAGAAGACCGGACCGGCCATGCCGAAGGGTCCACTGCCCGCCGGCGCGAAGATGCGCAGCGTGCAGCGCACGATCCGTCGCCGCTGACCCCGCACTCCCCGTTCCACGCAAAGGCCGCCCCGATCCACGGATCGGGGCGGCTTTTCGGTGCCGTGAGGTGTCTAGCGGGCGCGGACGATCGCGGTACCGGTCGCGCGGTCGTGCAGGCCGCGCCCGTCGACATCGGTGACGGTCGCGGGGACGACGAACACGATCAGCATCTGGCGTGCGAGCGCCCGGACGATACCGACGCGGACGGGTGCGTCCACGCGAGCGACGCGCACCCCGGCGAGGAACTGGCCGGGGGTGAACGAGAACAGCGCGACGGTCACGACACCGACGACAAACCAGATGATCAACGTGTATGCCGAGAGCCGGGAGCTTTCGAGCGGGTTCTCGCCGACCAGGCTCGCCGCGATCGCCATCGACAGGAACCAGTCGAGCGACAGGGCCAGCACACGCCGCGCGGTCGACACGAGAGACCCGGGTCCGTGCTGGGGAAGACCGAGCAGTTCCCCGGAGTACGCCTGCTCTTCCTGCTGCCCCTTCGGGAGCGCCGCAGAAGGTCCGGAAAGCCAACTGCCCGTCATACGTGCCATACGTCCAGGATAGGCTGGTCGCTGCGGATCACCACGATCCCATGCACCGGCGGTGACCTCTACCACGTTTCTGTCCTGACAGCGGGGGCAATGCGAGCCGTAACACCGCCGAAACATAGGTTTGATGGGCGGGCAACACCAGGTCCATACCGTCTGATCCGACGCAGGCGCCCCAGCACCATGGCGCGCACCGACTGAAGGAGCACAAGCGTGGCGTTCACCACGGCCGAAGAGGTCATCAAGTACATCGCGGACGAAAACGTCGAGTACGTGGATATCCGATTCACCGACCTGCCCGGCATCGAGCAGCACTTCTCGATCCCGGCGAAGGCGTTCAATCAGGACGTCTTCGAGGACGGTCTGGCCTTCGACGGCTCGTCCGTGCGTGGCTTCCAGTCCATCCACGAGTCGGACATGCTCCTGCTTCCGGACGTGACCACCGCGCGTATCGATCCCTTCCGTGCTGCCAAGACGCTCAACGTGAGCTTCTTCGTCCACGACCCCTTCACTCGCGAGTCGTACTCCCGCGACCCCCGCAACGTCGCGCGCAAGGCCGAGGAGTACTTGGTCAGCACCGGCATCGCCGATACCGCGTTCTTCGGCGCCGAGGCCGAGTTCTACATCTTCGACTCCGTCTCCTACGACTCGAAGATGAACGGCTCGTTCTACGAGGTCGACTCGATCTCCGGCGCCTGGAACACCGGCGTGGACTACAACGCCGACGGCACCCCGAACCGCGGCTACAAGGTTCGCCCGAAGGGCGGCTACTTCCCCGTCGCGCCGTACGACCACTACGTGGACCTGCGTGACGAGATCTCCACCAACCTGCAGCTCGCGGGCTTCGAGCTCGAGCGCGCCCACCACGAGGTCGGCACCGGCGGACAGGCCGAAATCAACTACAAGTTCAACACGCTGCTCTCGGCAGCCGACGATCTCCAGCTGTTCAAGTACATCGTCAAGAACACCGCCTGGAAGAACGGCAAGACCGCCACCTTCATGCCGAAGCCCCTCTTCGGCGACAACGGCTCGGGCATGCACGTGCACCAGTCGCTGTGGAAGGACGGCAAGCCGCTGTTCCACGACGAGTCCGGCTACGCGGGTCTGTCCGACCTCGCCCGCTGGTACATCGGCGGCATCCTGCACCACGCGCCGTCGCTGCTCGCCTTCACCAACCCGACGATCAACTCGTACCACCGTCTGGTGCCGGGCTACGAGGCTCCGATCAACCTCGTCTACAGCCAGCGCAACCGTTCGGCCGCGGTCCGTATCCCGATCACGGGCAACAACCCGAAGGCCAAGCGCCTCGAGTTCCGCGCGCCCGACTCCTCGGGTAACCCGTACCTGAACTTCGCCGCGCAGATGATGGCCGGCCTGGACGGCATCAAGAAGAAGATCGAGCCGATGGCTCCGGTCGACAAGGACCTCTACGAGCTTCCGCCGGAGGAGGCCAAGAACATCCCGCAGGCTCCGACGTCGCTCAACGCGGTCATCGACCGCCTCGAGGCCGACCACGAGTACCTCACCGAGGGCGGCGTGTTCACCACCGACCTGATCGAGACCTGGATCTCGCTCAAGCGTGAGCAGGAAATCGCTCCGGTCAACCTGCGCCCGCACCCGTACGAGTTCCAGCTGTACTTCGACTGCTGAGTCTCGTGATGCGCTGACCTGCCGGACACTCCCCTAGGAGCGTGTCGTCAGCAGGACTCCCGCGGTAGCTCGAAAACTGGTCCGCTTGCCCCGATGTGGGCGAGCGGACCAGTTTCATTTCCGAGCTCGAGGAACATGTGGAACAACTCTTCGACGGCCGGACCGACGACTTTCGTGGTCGAGGGCACGGAGTTTTCCCGCTTCGTCGGGAGTGCCGCGCCCTCAGTCCAGCCGCAGATCTCGGAGTTGACGTCGCGATGTCACTCCGAGTTTTCGGAAGACCTTTCGCAGGTGGTAGTCGACGGTGTTCGGACTGACGAAGAGCTGCGACGCGATATCGGTGTTGGTGTTGCCCGCCGCCGCCAGTCTGGCCACAGATGCTTCCTGCGGGGTCAGTGGCGACGGGCCGCGAGACGCATTCGGCTCGCGGCACTTACCTGTTGCGTCGAGTTCCCGCTGGGCACGTGTGGCCCAGCCTGCCGCACCGAGACGGAGAAATGTCTCCAGCGCGGCGACCAGATGCTGCGCGGCATCCGTCCGTCGACGTCGTCGCCTCAGCCATTCGCCGTAGAGCAGATGAGTGCGGGCGGCATCCATCTCGAGAGCTGGTCCGGTGAGCAGTTCCAAAGCGCGCTCACAACGCGAGGCTGTGTCTTCTCCTTCGAGGTGAGTCATGCTTCGCTCCAGAAGCCCGGCCGCCCACCGGCTCTGTGTGTCCCGGCACTCGATCGTCAACTGTCGTATCAGTTTTTCCGCTGAGTCGCGGTCACCGGCGCGGGCCGCACACTCGATCAGATCGGCCAGATAGAGGGTTCCTGTGAAGAAGGGATCCTCGTGTCCGATCCGGCGTCCGTAGTGCCACGCTTCGGCGTATCTACCTTCTGCCGCCCGGAGCAGCATGGCACCTACGAGGCGTGATGCGCCGCTGCGTCCGTAGCCGACGTTGCGCGCTTCGACCAGAACCTCGTCGTCCTCGTCGATAACAGTCTCGTCGCCCTGCCATCCGCGAACAATGGGGAGCGAGAGCGCTATGTCTGTCCAGAGTCGCGGCAGCCCCATGAAGGCGATGATTTCCCCGGCCCGGGTGAGGTGGTCGGTGCCTTCGCCGATTCTGCCTCGCTGCATGCTGGAGTACGCGCGGAGAAGGAGCACCCGGGCGAGAGCCAGCGCAGCGCCCTGCCTCTGCGCCGCGCGTTCGGCATGTCGGAGCACGGCCTCGACCGCGTCCGGTTCTCGGAGCAGACAGGCCGCGTGTGCAATACACATGTAGGACTGCAGGATTTCCTCATCTGCGGTGTCATTCGTTGTCGCCCGGGCTACTGCTTCCTTCACCAGCGGGGAGGCCGCCGCTCGCCCGTCCAGGACGAGGGTGCTCAGGGCGACGAGCGCCTGCGTTGTCAGGTCCGATCCCGGATCGGTCCGGCAGATATGTCGCGCCTCATCGGCAACCTCCCGAGACGTGGTCCCCTGCACCAGCTCGTCGGCCTGGATCAGAGCCCAGAACGCATTGGCAACCGCCTGTTTGGCATGTGCCGGGTCGAGGGAATGGAGGTACCGCGCTGTGGCGAGCAACCGTTGGGGGCGGTGCGCGAAGACGGGACTCGTGACGGGTGTGAGGACCTCCAGCTCGCACAGCGCAAGAAGCAGTCGCCCACGCGCCGCGTCGTCCAGTCTGGCTGGGTCGAGGGTTGCCAGCAGAGCACCGGCCTGCGCGCCCGCACCCGCGACCAGCGCCGATTCCCCCGCTGCCAGGATGCGCAACTCTTTGCGTGCGGCGTCGGATGTCAATGCCGCTGCACGGACCAGAAGATCGGCCCGAGTCATGTATCCGCCACGCTGAGTGACGATGTCGGCGGACCGCTCCAGTTCTTCGGCAACCTTGTCGTCCGTTCCGACCGTTGCTGCGGCGCGGTGTGTCACCGACTTGTGGACATCGCCTCGCTCGTGCGCCACGCCGGCGAGATGAGAATGCACCCTGCGGAGCTCTGGGCTGGGAGCACCGTTGTAGACAGCTGAGCGCACCAACGGATGGCGAAATGTCACCGTCGAATCCACACGGACGAGACCGGCCAGCTCGGCCCGATGAGCGGCCGCCTCGGGCAGCCCGAGAGCCTCGCCGGCCGCGGTGATGGCGCCCAGATCCCCTTCGGGCTCTGCGGCGGCAGCGAGAAGCCAGGTCCGAGTCTCCCTGGGTAGCCCGCGAATCTGCTTCAGGTAGTGCGCTTCCAGATGTTTTCCCAGGGGAACCGGCTCGTGCAGGAAGTCTTCGCCCCGAAGCTGCTTCAAAGTGAGCTCCCCGGGGAGATCCACCAACGCGAGCGGGTTGCCTCCCGTCGCATCGACAATGCGGTCGACCACGCGGTGGTCCAACGGTCCGCACGAAGAAGTGCGGAGGAGTCGCCGCGCGTCGGCACGGTCCAGTCCCTCGAGTGTCCGGCCCGGGAGGTCGTCCAGCACGGACGAGCCGAATCCCTCGGTGCGAACGGCGAAGAGCAACGCAACACGTTCGACGAGAAGGCGCCTGCCCACGAACGCCAACGCCTGCAGCGACTCGGGATCTATCCACTGTGCGTCGTCGATGAAACAGACGAAGGGCGCGTCATCGGAAAGGCGCGCCAGGAAGGTGAGCAGCCCGAGCCCCACCAGTGATCGTGACGGCGACGGACCCGCCGCCATCCCGCACGCCACGCCGAGAGCTGATCGCTGCGCCCCCGGGAGACTCTCGAACACAGGCCGGTGGCTCAGCATCATTCTCTGCAGCGCGGCATAGGGAAGGTCGGCTTCGGACTCCACACCGACCATGCAGGTGGATCCCAATCGCGGGTGTTCCGACAGCACCGAACAGACAAGATACGTCTTGCCCATGCCGGCGTCACCACGTAGGACTCCGACGACTCCGCGCCCTTCGACCGCGGACTGGAGAAGGCCGCTGAGCCATGCCTTCTCGACGGCTCTCCCGACGAGCCTTTCCGAGGGCGCCCGATTGTCCATCGCGTCCTGTTTCCGAGACCGAGGGTTGCCGTTACCCGGGATGCTAACAAGCGGAGGCTCGAGGCGGAGGTGGAAGGCTACGAGCCCACGGAAAACGCGGGCCCGGTCTCTGGGGGACTACGTGGATCGCGTGGTCCGGTTCGTGGTGAAGCCGTGCAGGCTGGTGGAACCGATGCGCAGCCGAGGAGCACACGATGACCTTCATCGAGACCGAAGACGGAACCGCAATCTTCTACAAGGACTGGGGGCCGGTGGACGGGTCGCCGGTGCTCCTCAGCCACGGCTGGCCACTCAACAGCGACGCCTGGGAAGCCACCGCACGGTATCTCGCCGTCCGGGGATGTCGCGTCATCGCTCACGACCGGCGGGGGCACGGGAACTCCACCCAAACCTGGAACGGCAACGAAATGAACACCTACGCCGATGATCTCGCGACGTTGCTCAGCACGCTGGAGCTGACGGGCGTCACACTCGTCGGGCACTCCACGGGTGGCGGTGAGGTCACCCGCTACGTGGGCCGCCACGGCAGCTCTCGGGTCGCGGGGCTCATTCTGGTGTCGGCGGTGCCCCCACTCATGGTGCGCACAGAGGACAACCCCGGCGGTCTTCCCGTCGAAACCTTCGACGCCCTGCGAGACGGCGAGTCCGCCAACCGGTCCCAGTTGTACCGGGACCTCGCCGACGGCCCCTTTTTCGGTCACAACCGCACCGGTGAGGTACCACAGGGCACCCGCGACGCCTTCTGGCGACAGGGGCTCGAGTCGGGTACACACAACGCCTATGAATCCATCGCCGCTTTCAGCGCCACCGACTTCAGGCCGGATCTGGCGAAGATCGATGTGCCGACCCTGGTGATCCACGGAGAGGACGACCAGATCGTTCCCTTCGACATCAGCGGAAAGCTCTCCGCTCAACTCGTCCCGGACGCGAAGCTGATCGCCTACGAAGGCGGAGCTCACGGCTTACCGGACACCGAGCGCGACCGGCTCAACGCCGACATCTTCGCGTTCGTCACTCGATGATCACCATCCATAAACAACAAGGAGCGCACCCCGGCGATTCGGATCGCGTCAGAGTGCTGTCGGCGATACTCGCGCGTCTCACCGTGCGTGCGACCGGACGGCGGTGATTGCACCGTGGGGCCGGTAGCCGCTCTCCCTCCGCGTATGTGTCTCGACCACTTCGAAGCCGGCATCAGTCAGTTGCTGGGCGAGTGCGGCTACCGGCCATCGATACGCGGTAGCCACCGCGTGATCGAACGCCTCGACGGTTGGTCCTTCGAAGAATCCGAGCAACAATCCTCCGCCCGAACGTATTACGCGTGCGAACTCGGCGATCGGAATCCGAATGTCGTTCGGACTGTGGTGGATCAGCGAGTACCAGGACAGCACACCTCCCAGTGCTCCGGACGGAGTATCCAAGGCTTCGAAGCTGCCGATCTCGAAGGAGTGTTCCGGATACTGCGCACGAGCCCGCTCGACGAATTCGGGAACGAGATCGACGCCGCTGACGGCCAGTCCGCGCCCGGCCAAGAAATTCGTCCACTGCCCCGGGCCGCATCCGGCGTCGAGCACGGGACCTGCGACGGTGTCTGTCCAGCTACCGATCAGCGCCAGGTCCAATGGATGCGCCGACGTCACGGAGCCGAAGAGATCCGCATATTCCTGAGCCCTGGCCGAGTACGACTCGCGGACGGTGTCGACAGCGGGGACGCTCGTGTTCTCCATACCGACGATGATGATCGATGGGTGCAACACAGGCCGCACGGAATAAGCCGCCTCCAGCTCTCGAGTTGATTCCGGCCCCTCAGGCCGACACCAACCGGTGAAGCTCACGCTCACTGCGCCGTACGGCTCGACCCTGCCGCGGCGGGGTCGCGGACGGCCGGCAGCACGGCGAGGATCCCGATCGCGCCGGCAACCGCGAAGGCGAGGACCGGTGACGCACCCAGCAGCACTCCCAGTGCTACCGAACCGGCGGCCTGGCCGACAGCCAGGGCGATGAACAATACGACGGTCCCCTCGGCGGCGAGATCCGGCACCACGCGCACCGCCCAGACGATGAGGACCCCACTCATCGCGGTGTAACTCGCCCCGAACGCGGCCACGGAGACATATGCCGCCACTGGTGTGCCCGGAGCCAACCCGAGAAGGACGGTCGCTGCCGCCATGACCGCGGTCGTGGCGATCCAAGCAATTCGCAAACTCCAGGTCTGCACGATCTTCCCCGCGGTGGCGCCGAGCATCCCGAATGCTCCGAGGACCATCCAGGCGGCAATGGACAGTGTCTCGTCGCCTGCTCCGGAATCGGCCATCACCGAGCGTCCGAAGGTCCAGATCGCGGCACTCGACGCCCCGGCCAGCGTCGCGGCCACGACTGGACGAGCGAGGGTCGCCACGTCGTCGGCTTTCACCCGAGACGGACGAGTGGACGGGCGGCGACGCGGCGACGACCGGTCCGCGCGCAGAGTTGCGACCGTTGCGAGCGCTGCCGCGAGTGCGATGAGCAGCCATCCGACACGCCAGTGCCCGGCGGTCAGGATCAGGAGGGCGCCCGCGACGACGATCCCGGCGCCGGTGCCGGCGTTGACGATGGTCTGCGCGTTCTCCTGTCGCGCGGCGGCGACGTTGCGTTCGATGAGGGTGACGAGGCCCGGCGTCGCAAATCCGGCGCCGGCCCCGGCAACGATCACACCGAGCGCGAAGAGGCCGACGTGCGGTGCCAGCGCAACACCCGCGGCTCCCGTGGTTGCCGTCGCTCCGGCGCAGACCACGACCAGGCGGGGGCGGTCACCGAGGCGAGTGGCGATCAAGGCGGCGCAGCAATAGGAGAGGAAGCTTCCCGCCTGAACGACCCCGGCGAGGGTGGAGCCCATCTGGAAGGTCTCGCTGAAGCGTGGGAGGAAGAGTCCGTAGCCGAAGCGCGCCAACCCGTAGGTCGCCGCGATCAGAGCCATGCCGCTGACCACGAGGGTTCGCATCGCACCTCCGACGTAGCCCGACCAGAACGCTCGTTACACTACTCCGAAACGGATGTGTTGTCAGAACGAGCGTTACAGTGGGGTGGTGTCCGTGGCCCAGCGATCCCCCGCACGCACCCGCCTGCTCGAGGCGGCCGAAAGCATGCTGTTCGACCGCGGCATCCGCGCGACGTCCGTGGACGAACTGCTGCGTCGGGCCGAAGTCTCGGCGGCGACCTTGTACGCGCAGTTCGGCAGCAAGGACGCGCTCGTCGCGGAGGTACTGCGGCTTCGGCTGGCGGACTGGCAGGCCGTATGGGACCAGCACATCATCGCGGCCGACGACGACATGTCGCGGTTGCTGGCGGTGTTCGACGCCCTTGCCGACTACCGCGACACACGCGGTGCTCCCGCCCGCTGGTGCGCCTTCCTCGCTACCGCCACCGAACTTCCCGACGCGACGGACGGCATCCGCGAGATCCTGTCCGCGGACACCGCACTACTCACCACCCGGCTTCTGCACTTCGCCCGTCCTCTTGCCGGGGCACGTGCCCAGGATCTCGCCGACGAAGTGCTCATGGCCTACAACGGCACCCTCGTAGCGTTTCTCCGCGGCCGTCCGGCGGCGCCGATCGAGACCGGACGCCGACTGGCTGCTGCGGCAGCCCGAGCCCACGGCGAGAGCTGACCGCGACCACGCCGGCTGTTCGTGCGGCGGATCGGCCGAAATCACGACTCATTCCAAAAACGTGGGTCATAGTGGTCTGGTGCCCACCTCGAGGGAAGCAGCACAGCAGTTGCGCGCAGCAGGTCTCCGCGTGACGCGGCAGCGAGTCGCTGTCCTCGACGCCGCCGAGGCTCACCCGCACGCCGACGCCGAGACGATCTTCGAAACTGTGCGCATTGCGCTTCCCGACGTCTCTCGCCAGACCGTCTACGACGTGCTCCACGCGATGACGTCACGGGGGCTGCTCCGGCGGATCGAGCCGTCGGGCTCCCACGCGCGATACGAGTCCCGCGTCGGCGACAACCATCATCACCTCGTCTGCCGATCCTGCGGAGTCATCGCGGACGTGAACGGCGCGACCGGTGAAACGCCCTGCCTCGCCGGGTACGACGACGCCGGTTTCGCGGTAGACGAAACCGAGGTCGTCTTCTGGGGCCTGTGCCCCGGCTGCTCACCATCGGAGGCTCCGCGACCACAAACCTGAAGTCTGTTCGTCCATACAGCTCCGGAAGGAACCTGCAGTGTCCGAAAGCGAAAACCCGGCAATCCCCTCCCCCACGCCACAGCCCCATCGCCCCAGGACCACCCTGGACTGGTGGCCGGATCAGCTGGATCTCCAAGTCCTGCACCAGCACTCCACCATGGCGAATCCCATGCCACCCGACTTCGACTACCGCAAAGAGTTCGAGAGGCTGGACGTCGAAGCACTCCGGCAGGACCTCATCGCGCTGATGACCGACTCGCAGGACTGGTGGCCCGCAGACTTCGGGCACTATGGCGGTCTGTTCATCCGCATGAGCTGGCATTCCGCGGGCACGTACCGCATCGCCGACGGCCGGGGCGGCGGAGGCAAGGGCGCACAGCGCTTCGCTCCGCTCAACAGCTGGCCCGACAACGTCAGTCTCGACAAGGCCCGGCGGCTGCTGTGGCCGATCAAACAGAAGTACGGACGCAGCCTGTCGTGGGCCGACCTCATCGTCTTCGCCGGCAACTGTGCCTACGAGTCGATGGGATTCAAGACGTTCGGATTCGCGTTCGGCCGCGAGGACATCTGGGAAGCGGACGAGGTGTTCTGGGGCCCGGAGGACACGTGGCTCGGCGACGAGCGTTACGCCGGCGAACGCGAACTCGAGGGTCCGCTGGGCGCGGTCCAGATGGGTCTGATCTACGTCAATCCGGAAGGCCCCAACGGCAATCCGGAGATCCTCGCGTCGGGGCGCGATATCCGCGAGACGTTCGCCCGCATGGCGATGAACGACGTCGAGACCGCCGCGTTGATCGTCGGAGGCCACACGGTCGGCAAGACGCACGGTGCGGCGCCCGCCGACAATCTCGGTCCCGAACCCGAGGGTGCGCCGCTCGAACAGCAGGGCCTCGGCTGGAAGAATTCGTACGGCACGGGCAAGGGGCCCGACACGATCACCAGCGGCCTCGAGGTCACCTGGACACCCACGCCCACGAAGTGGGACAACACGTTCCTCGAAATGCTGTACGGGTTCGAGTGGGAGAAGACCAAGAGTCCGGCGGGCGCCTGGCAGTGGACGCCGAAAGACAACGCCGGGTCGGATATCGTGCCCGATGCGTTCGATTCGACCAAGAAGCATGCACCGGGCATGCTGACGAGCGACCTCGCGCTGCGGTACGACCCCGTCTACGGCGAGATCACCCGGCGCTGGCTCGACCATCCCGAAGAGCTCGAAGCAGAGTTCGCCAAAGCCTGGTACAAGCTGCTTCATCGCGACATGGGGCCGCTCTCGCGGTACCTCGGACCGTGGATTCCGGAGCCGCAGTTGTGGCAGGACCCCGTTCCGGCGGTCGACCACGAGCTGATCGGCGACGACGAGATCGCCTCGCTCAAGAGCACCGTCCTCGACTCCGGGCTGACCGTTCCGCAGTTGGTGGCCACCGCATGGGCGTCGGCGGCGAGTTTCCGCGGCACCGACATGCGCGGCGGCGCGAACGGCGCGCGCGTCCGTCTCGAGCCCCAGAAGAACTGGGAGGCCAACGAACCCGCCCAGCTCACAGCGGTCCTGCCCGTCCTCGAGCGCATCCGGGACGACTTCAACAGCTCGGCGACGGGAAACAAGAAGATTTCACTCGCGGATCTGATCGTGCTCGCCGGTAGCGCTGCGGTCGAGAAGGCAGCCAAGGAAGCCGGACACGACATCACGGTGCCGTTCGCTCCGGGCCGAACGGACGCGTCTCAGGAGATGACCGACGTCGAATCGTTCTCGGTGCTCGAACCGAAGAGCGACGGATTCCGCAATTTCCTGCAGGGCGGCGAGAAGCTGCCTCCGGAAAAGCTGCTCCTCGAACGTGCGAATTTCCTGACCCTGACCGCCCCCGAAATGACGGTCCTCGTCGGAGGTCTCCGTGCCCTCGGAACCAACCACGGCGGCAGCAAACACGGCGTCCTCACCGATCGACCTCAGGTGCTCACCACCGACTTCTTCCGCAACCTCCTGGACATGCGGACCGAGTGGAAGGTGTCGGAGTCGTCGGAAGGGATCTACGAGGGTTGCGCGCGCGGAACCGACGAGGTGAAGTGGACGGCGACCGCCGTCGATCTGGTGTTCGGCGCGAACTCCCAACTGCGGGCGCTTTCCCAGGCGTACGCCACCGACGACGCGCAGCCGCAGTTCGTGCAGGACTTCGTCAAGGCGTGGACCAAGGTGATGAATCTGGATCGGTTCGATCTGGCTTGATCCGTCCGGGAACGGAGCCGCGAACCGGCACCGCGACACCGAAGCCACTCGTCGTACGTCGGCGGGTGGCTTCGTCGCGCGGGGGTCGTGTGGCCGGTGCTGAGGCGAAGGGCCGCGGGACCCGCCGCACCGGCGTAGTCTTATAGTGCCGTTGATGGTGACCTCGATCACACCAATGGCGATGGAGAACATTTCTTTGCGTCGGGGCAAAGACAGGGATACGCCGCCTGCGTCACGGCACCCGATTCTCCGGTCGCCGCGTCCGTTGCCGACGCGACGCCTGTCGTTGCGTATCCGGTCGTCGTGCGAGACCGTCCTGCGCGTTCGGCCCTGTCGAACCCGGGCTCGTGCCCGGCCGAGTACTCCGAACGACATGTCTCCCGGAGGAGACCGTGATGCGCAAAAACATCCTCAGGGCTGCGGCATGCTCTGCCGCCCTGCTCGTAAGCAGTATCGGCGCCGGCGTCGCCGGTGCCCAGACAGATATCTCGACCGTGGGAATGTCCCAGGAACAGGCCGAAGCCACACTGTCCGAGGCCGGCGTCGAATTCATCATCCTCAGCCGCGCGGGCAGCACCCTACGGAACTGCAACGTGACCGAGCAGCGCGACCGCGGCTACGACACCGAGGTCGAATACTCGTGGGACGCCGACGACCAGGAGTGGGACAAGACCGAGACGCAAGTCTGGCGCGGGGTCTCCCTGGTCGTTTTCTGCGACTGATCCCCGCCGCCGTCAGGCACCGAACACCCGCTCGACCACTGCCCGTGCACGACGGGTGACGCGCAGATAGTGGTCGAGATATTCCGAGGCGTCTTCGCCCTGCCACCCTGTCACTCTCGCGACAGCCGTGAGAAGCCTTCCCGGGCCGGGCAATTGGTCGGTGCGCTTACCCCGGACGAGCACCAGCGCGTTGCGTGCACTGGTGGCGGTGATCCACGCGTCGCGCAGCAACTCCACGTCCCCAGCGCTGATGAGCTCGGCCGCACCGATCGCGTCCAAGGTCTCGAGCGTCGACGTGTTGTGCAGGGCCTCGATGTGGTGCGCGTGCTGCAACTGCAGCAACTGCACCGTCCATTCGATGTCGGCCAGTCCGCCGCGGCCCAGTTTCGTATGGGTGGCGGGGTCGGCTCCCCGGGGCAGACGCTCCGAGTCGACCCGCGCCTTGATCCGGCGGATCTCGCGGACCGCCTCCTGCGACAGGCCGCCCTCCGGGTAGCGCACCTTGTCGATCATGCGCAGGAAGCGCGTGCCCAGGTCCGGGTCGCCGGCGACAGCGTGCGCCCGCAGGAGCGCCTGCACCTCCCACACCTCGGCCCACTGCGTGTAGTACGCCTCGTAGGAGGTGAGCGTGCGCACCAGCGGTCCACTGCGACCTTCCGGCCGCAGGTTCAAGTCGACCTCGAGCGGCGGATCGGTGCTCGGCGCGCCGAGGAATTTTCGGACCTGTTCGGCAACGGTCGTCGCCCATTTCACGGCGTCGGTGTCGTCGGCGTCCGCGTGCGGTTCGCACACGAACAGCACATCGGCGTCGGAGCCGTAGCCCAGTTCGGCGCCTCCGAGGCGACCCATCCCGATCACGGCGATGCGCGCGGGGGCCGGTCCCCGTGAGCTTTCCGACGCCCGGATGACGGCGGTGAGTGCGGCTTCGAGCACGCCGGCCCACACCGTCGACAGTGCTTCGCACACCTGGGGCACGTCGAGCATCCCGAGGATGTCCGCACTCGCGATCCGGGCCAGTTCGGCGCGGCGCAACGAGCGGGCGGCGAGGATCGCACGCGCCGGGTCGCCGTAGCGGGACGACGACGCGACCAGCGCGCGCGCGACCTCCGGGGGGTTCGGTTCGAGCAACCGCGGACCGGTCGGGCCGTCGGCGTACAACCGCAGCACTTCCGGCGACTTCACGAGCAGGTCCGACACGTACGCCGACGATCCGAGCACCGTCATGAGGCGTTCCGCCACCGCCGGCTCGTCGCGGAGCACCCGCAGGAACCACACGGTGTCGTACAGCGCGTCGGACAAGCGGCGGTAGGCCAGCAGTCCGGCATCCGGATCGACTGTGTCGGCGAGGTATTCGAGCAGTTGCGGAAGCAGCATCGCCTGGATCCGCGCCTTACGGGAGGCGCCGCCGGACAAGGCCGTCAGATGGTCGAGCGCGTGCGAGGGCGCGCTGTACCCGAGGGCGGCGAGCTGCCGGACGGCCGCGTCGGGCGAGAGCCGCACGGCCTCCTTGTCGAGCTTGCTCACCGACTCGAGCAACGGGCGGTAGAACAGTTTCGCGTGCAGTTTCCGGACCCGCGACGAGTTGCGCTTGATCTCGGATTCGAGCACGCCGAGCGCATCCTTCCGCCCGTCCGCGCGCATGTGCGACGCACGGGCGAGCCAGCGCAGCGCTTCCCGGTCGTCCGCGGGCGGCAGCGTGTGGGTGCGCTTGAGTCGCTGGAGCTGAAGGCGGTGCTCGAGCAGCCGGAGGAACTCGTACGACGCGCGGAGGTTGGCGGCGTCGTCGCGGCCGATGTAGCCACCGTCGGCGAGCGCACCGAGCGCCTCGACCGTGTTGGGAACCCGCAGTGATTCGTCGACGCGGCCGTGAACGAGTTGGAGCAGCTGCACGGCGAATTCGACGTCGCGGATGCTGCCGCGGCCGAGCTTGAGTTCGCGTTCCTGCAGTTCTGCGGGCACCAGGTCCTCGACGCGCCGGCGCATCGCCTGGACTTCCGGGACGAAGTCCTCGCGTTCGGAGGCCGTCCACACCATCGGGCTCAGCGCCTCGACGTACCGGCGCCCCAGATCGAAGTCGCCGGCCATCGGCCGGGCCTTGAGGAGCGCCTGGAACTCCCATGTCTTGGCCCACCGGTTGTAGTAGGCGATGTGCGACTCGAGGGTGCGCACCAGCTCACCGCGCTTGCCTTCGGGGCGGAGCGCGGCGTCGACCTCGAAGAAGGCGGAGGTGCCGATCCGCATCATTTCGCCCGCGATCCGGCTCGCGCGCGCATCCGCGGGTTCGGCGACGAAGACGACGTCGACGTCGCTGACGTAGTTCAGTTCCCGCGCTCCGCATTTGCCCATGGCGATCACCGCGAGGTGGATCGGGCACGGCTCGTCGGGAACCACCGTCGACACGGCGACCGCGAGCGCCGCGGTGAGGGCCGCATCGGCGAGGTCGGCGAGCAGGGCCCCAGCCTCGAGGTACGGAAGGACCGGCTCGTTCTCCACGGTCGCGGCGAGGTCGGCCGCCGCGATGATCATGAGCTGGTCGCGGTACGCGGTCCGCAAGGCCGCGACCGCGGCGGGTCCGGTGATCTCGGCGCGGTAGAGCAACCGGCCGACGCGACCACCGGGCTCGGGATACCCGCCGACGCTGTCCAGCATCCGCGCGGTGAAGGTGTGTTTGTCGGGCAGATCCAGGGAACCTTCGAGCAACCGCCAGCCGGCAGGATTGGCGACCACGTGGTCACCGAACGCGGACGAGGCCCCGAACAGGCCGAACAGCCGGCCACGCAGGCCCTTGTCGGCACGCAGCGCGGCATCGAGTTCGGCCCAGCCTTCGTCACCGAGACTGTCCGCGAGGCGGGCCAGGGTCCGCAGCGCCAGATCGGCGTTGGCGGCGCGGGACAGGGCCCACAGCAATTCGACGCTGTCGGCGTCGTTCCAGCCGAGCCGTTGCAGCTCTTCTGGCGCGGTCGGCTCGACGAGGCCGAGCCGACCGGGAGCCGGGACAGTGGAACGGGAAGTCGGCGGTTTCACCACCACATCATCCGCCATCGCCGGCCGATTACAGTCCCAGGTACTGCTCGAGCTCGAAAGGTGTGACCTGGCTACGGTAGTTCTCCCACTCACGCCACTTGTTCCGCAGGAAATAGTCGAACACGTGCTCGCCGAGCGTTTCGGCGACCAGCTCGGACTTCTCCATCTCGCGAAGCGCGATGTCGAGATCGGTGGGCAGCTCTCGGTACCCCATCGCGCGACGCTCCGCCGACGTCAGCGACCACACGTCGTCTTCGGCCTCGGGAGGGAGTTCGTATCCCTTCTCGATGCCGCGCATGCCCGCCGCGAGCAGCAACGCGAACGACAGGTACGGGTTGCACGCGGAGTCCGGCGTGCGGATCTCCACCCGGCGCGACGACGCCTTGTTGGGCGTGTACATCGGGACACGGACCAGAGCCGAACGGTTCGACGGTCCCCAGCACGCCGCGGTCGGCGCTTCGCCGCCGTGCACGAGACGCTTGTAGGAGTTGACCCACTGGTTGGTGACGGCGCTGATCTCGTTGGAATGCTCGAGGATGCCGGCGATGAACGCCTTGCCGGTCGCCGAGAGCTGCAGCGGGTCGTCGGGGTCGTGGAATGCGTTGGTCTCGCCCTCGAACAGCGACATGTGGGTGTGCATGGCCGAGCCCGCGTGCTCCTGGAAGGGCTTCGGCATGAAGGTCGCGCGCACGCCCTCCTGCATCGCGATCTCCTTGACCACGTAGCGGAAGGTCATGACGTTGTCCGCCATGGACAGCGCGTCGGCGTATCGCAGGTCGATCTCCTGCTGGCCGGGAGCCGTCTCGTGGTGGCTGAACTCCACCGAGATGCCCATCGACTCGAGCGCGTCGATGGCGTGGCGCCGGAAGTGCGGGGCGGACCGGTGGACGGACTGGTCGAAGTAGCCACCCGTATCGGCGGGCACCGGCGCGGCGCCCTCTTCACCGTTCTCCACGAGGAAGAACTCGATCTCGGGATGCACGTAGCAACTGAAACCGAGCTCGGACGCCTTGTTGAGCTGACGCCGCAGCACGTGCCGCGGATCGGCCCAGCTGGGCGTGCCACCCGGCATGGTGATGTCGCAGAACATGCGCGCGGAGTACTGGTGGCCCCGGTCGTCGGTCCACGGCAGCACTTGGAAGGTCGTCGCGTCGGGGCGGGCGACCATGTCGGCTTCCGAGATCCGGGAGAATCCCTCGATGGCCGACCCGTCGAACCCGATGCCCTCTTCGAAGGCTCCTTCGAGTTCGGCCGGGGCGATCGCCACAGATTTCAGGGTGCCGACCACGTCGGTGAACCAGAGACGAACGAACCGAATGTCGCGCTCTTCGAGGGTGCGGAGCACGAACTCCTTCTGGCGATCCATATCCGCGAGAGTAGGCACCATCCGTTAATTCTGTGTTACATACGCCGGTTCGAACCGTGGCGTGTCGCTCACATCTTGCCGGAGTCAGCAGTGAGGATCGGTCTCGGGGACATCGAGGTCTATCAAATACCTGGTCACAGCGTCGTCGACGCATTTCTCACCGTCGAGCACGACCGTGTGCTGGGTCCCGTCGAAACTCAGCAGCGCACCGCCGAGATGACCCGCGAGCTCCACGCCCGCGAGATACGGGGTCGCCGGGTCGGCGGTGGTGGACACCACGAGCACGGGAGCGAGACCGGACAGCTCCGCGTCCTCGCCGCCCCCGGTGGGCGGGACGGGCCAGAAAGCGCAGGTGTCGAGAGCGGCAGAACCGTTGCCGCGACCGTCGTCGAGGAACGGCGCCGCCTCCCGGAAACGGGTGTCGAGTTCTCCGGCGAGCGCCCGGTCGGTGACGGGTACGTCGTCGATGCATCGCACCGCGTCGAACGCGGCGGTGATGTTGCTGTAGGTGCCGTCGTCGCCACGACCTTCGTACAGGTCGGCGAGCCGCAGGAGCGTGTCGCCGGTACCGCTGGTTGCGAGAGAGTCCAGCCCGCCGCGCAACGAGCCCCACAAGGTCGGCGAGTACAGCCCCTGCTGGACCCCGGTGATCGCGTCCCCGTAGCTCAGGCCTCGGGGGTCGGTGGTGGGCGCCGGCGTGTCGAGCAGCGGGCCGACGAGGGCGCGGAACCGGTCCACAGCCGCCGCAGGATCGCCGCCGAGCGGGCATCCGTCGTAGTCGGCGCAGTAGTTCGCGAACTCGTCGAACGCCCGCTGGAAGCCCTCCGCCTGCAACAAGATCTCCTCGACGGGATCCTGATCCGGGTCGATGGCGCCGTCGAGCACCATCGCCCGCACCCGGTCGGGAAACGCTGCGGCGTACTCCGCACCGAGCCGGGTGCCGTACGAGTAGCCGAGGTAGCTGAGCTGATCGTCGCCGAGGACCCCGCGCACGACATCCATGTCGCGCACCACCTCGCGGGTCCCGACGTGCGCGAGCACCTCCGCCCCGGTGCGCTCGGCGCACAGATCCGCGTACTCCCGATTGAGTTTCTCGGCCCGCGCGATGCCCTCGCTGCTGGTATCACCCGGGTCGAGGGCGCGGTCGGCGTCGGCCTCGGCGTCCGTGCGGCACACGACCTGCGGATCGGAGGCGCCGATCCCTCGCGGGTCCATCCCGATGACGTCGAATCGCTCGGCGAGCGACGTACCGTCCGCGGCCAGCGCGAGCGACAACCCCGACGCGCCCGGCCCGCCGGGGTTCGTCAGAAGTGAACCGATCCGCTCGCCACCGGCCCGGGACCGCGACAACGCGAGCGAGATGGTCTGTCCCTCGGGCTCGTCGTAATCGAGTGGCACCGTGATCCGGGTGCATTCCACACCGTTCAGGGCAAGGTAGCGACCGTCGGTTCCGTATCCCGCACACGACTCCCACCGCACAGCCTGGCGGTAGAACGTCTCCAGCTCTCCCGGCACCGCGACATCCGACGGCGGCTGCGTGCTGTTCCCCGGTGCCGAGCAGCCCAGGACGGCGAGACCTGCGACAACGGCAAGCGAAACGAGGCGGAGAACGTGCATACGCGGGGAAATCGACACCCGTCGATCGTCCCATGCACCGACAGAGCCCCGACGCTGTGACCAATCGCACCGCCACGTGGTATTCGTGCAGCGGTCGGCGGTGGCAGACTGAGACGGTCATCACCCAACCCGGGGACCCCTAGGGCCTCGAGGCAGAAAGGGACAGCGATGTCCGACAACATGACGTCCGTGTACGGCGGCGCTGCTCCCGCCGATACCCCCAAGCGCAAGACCCGAGTCCACCACCTGCAGGCGATGAAGGCCGAAGCCCGCCGCTGGGCAGAACTCACCGCCTACGACTACTCCTCGGCCCGAATCTTCGAAGAAGCCGGGATCCCGGTCCTCCTCGTCGGTGACTCCGCAGCGAACGTCGTCTACGGCTACGACACCACCGTTCCGGTCACCGTCGACGAACTGCTCCCGCTGGTCCGTGGCGTCGTGCGGGGCGCGCCGCACGCTCTCGTCATCGCGGACCTGCCGTTCGGTAGCTACGAAGCGTCTCCCGAACAGGCCCTCGCGACGTCCATCCGGTTCATGAAGGAAGGCGGCGCCCACGCCGTCAAGCTCGAAGGCGGCGAACGGGTCGCCCCGCAGATCGCGGCGATCACCGCGGCCGGCATCCCCGTGCAGGCGCACATCGGTTTCACCCCGCAGTCGGTCAATACGCTCGGTGGGTTCCGCGTCCAGGGCCGCGGTGACGGTGCCGAGCAACTCGTCGCCGACGCGATGGCGGTTCAGGAAGCCGGCGCATTCTCCGTCGTGATGGAGATGGTGCCTGCCGAACTGGCCGCTCAGGTCACAGGCAAGCTCACCATCCCGACCGTCGGCATCGGCGCGGGAAGCGAATGCGACGCTCAGGTTCTCGTGTGGCAGGACATGGCGGGCTACACCAGCGGCAAGACCGCGAAGTTCGTCAAGAAGTTCGGTGCTGTCGGCGACGAACTGCGTCGCGCCGCGTCCCAGTACGCGCACGAGGTGGCCGAAGGTACCTTCCCCGGTCCCGAGCATTCGTTCTGAGCAGACGCCTTCAACACAACGAGAAGCCCTTCCTGCGGTGTATGCCGCGGAAGGGCTTCTCGTTGTGACGTTCGTCCCCCGGTCCCGGCGGGGCGGCCTCACCGCCCCCTCAGGATTCGGTGGCACACTCGACGGCGACCGCGACCCGACCCCCGACAGACGAAGGTGTGTATCCATGAACCGATTCCGACAGGTGCCGGCTGCGGCCGCCGTCGCAGCCGCCATGATCGGCGTTCTCGGGGCGTGCGCTCCGGCGCCCGAGTCCGGGCAAACCGGTTCCAGCACAGAACTGTCGTCGTCCGCCGAGGCGACCTCCTCGGCGACGCGGTCTCCACAGTCCGGTGACGCCGGCGTCACCGATGCTCAGGCGGAAGACCTGTGCACCCGGCTGGAGGCGCAACTGTCGCCGTGGCGCACGTACACGCCGTCGGTCGGCCGCGGTGGGCTCAACATCCTCATCGGCGAATGGGCCGGGGCCAACGGCGTCGACCTCCTCGCACTCGCCGGTGATCGGGCCCGGATCGACACGATCACGTCCGAGCAGTGCCCCGAGGTGCGGCAGGAAGCGGTCACCGCACTCGAAATCCCCGATCTCGCATCCGGTCTCGTCGGTTTCTGATGAACGAGCGCCGCGAGCTGTACCCGCCGCTGGAACCGTACGAGCAGGGCATGCTCGACGTCGGTGACGGTCAGCAACTGTACTGGGAGGTCAGTGGCAACCCCGCGGGCAAGCCGGCGGTGTTCCTGCACGGTGGGCCCGGCGGCGGCGTGTCGCCGATGCAGCGCCGGTTCTTCGACCCCGATGCCTACCGCATCGTGTTGTTCGATCAGCGCGGTTGCGGCCGATCGCTCCCGCACGTCGCAGACGGGGCAGACCTGTCGGTCAACACGACCGATCATCTGGTCGCCGATATCGAACGATTGCGCACCCACCTGGGCGTGGAGCGGTGGCTCGTATTCGGCGGCTCGTGGGGATCGACCCTCGCGCTCACCTACAGCCAGCGACACCCCGACCGCGTCACCGAACTGGTGTTGCGCGGAATCTTCCTGCTGCGGCGCAGCGAGATCGACTGGTACTACAACGGCGGTGCGGGACAGGTGTTCCCCGACCTGTGGGAGGGATTCACCGCGCCGCTCGCCGCGGCGGAACCCGGGGAGCATCCCGTCGACACCTATCACCGTCTGCTGCACTCCCCCGACCCGGACGTGGCGTTGGACGCTGCGATCGCATGGTCGACGTGGGAAGGCGCCACGAGCACCCTGCTACCCCATCCCGACCGCGTCGCGGAAACCTCCGAACCCCGGTTCGCCCTCGCGTTCGCGCGGATCGAGAACCACTACTTCTACCATCGGGGATTCCTCGAGGACGGTCAGATCCTGCGCGACGCGCATCTGCTGCACGGCATTCCCGGCGTGATCGTGCAGGGCCGGTACGACGTGGTGTGTCCGGCGCGCAGCGCATGGGATCTGCATCGGGCCTGGCCGCAGTCCGATCTGCGCATCGTCGATGATGCCGGTCACGCGGCAACCGAACCCGGTATCACCCATGAACTCCTGGAGGCCACAGACCGGTTCCGGTAGTCCGCCGTCGGCTCAGGCGGGTAACCTCCCGAAGCCGACCACGGCGTCGTCGTCCTCCCAGTCGAGGGTGTGGACGCGAATCTTGCCGAACTCGTTGCCGCCCACGGTGGTTGCGGTGCTGCCCTCCACCGCGATCACGATGTTGGTGTGTTCGCGCTGCCCGAAACCGAGCGAGCTGTGGTACAGCACCACGTCGCCGACGGCGGGGCGGTAGCCCGATCCGGACGGTTCGAAGCGGCCGGTCTCCTCGTAGTACTCCCCGAGCGTGTACACCCCCGGGATACGCCAGTGACCGGAATGCGGATTTGCCAGGGGCACACCGACTTCCCGCATGATCCAGCTGACGAAGTCCGCACACCACGGCTCCCGGACGCCCTCGGAGTAGAACGTCCCGGGCCGTTGCGCGGCGTGCTGATCCTCGAGCAGTTCGACGATCTGCACCTGCGTCGGCGACAACGCCGACGTGTCCACGTCCGGGAACGATGCACTGTCCCAGGGGAACAACCGGTTGGGCGCACTCCACCACACGGTCGCGGCAACAAGAGCCACGGCGACCACCACGACCGCCATGATCGTCGCGAGCGGTCGGCGCCCGACGGTCCGATCAGGGTTCACAGGCGAACTGCACTCTCCGGGACGTCGGGTCGGCGAGCACCAGGCGGACCGTGACGCGCTGCCCCTCCGCGGGTGTCCCGGTGCACGCCGCGATCACCGTCTCGGACGGGATGAAGATCTCGGCGTCGCGTCGCTCGGTCGCGTCTTTCAGGACCGTGGCCTCGAAGGTCTCCCCCACCCGCGACGACAACACGACCGCCTCGGCAAGGTCGATGCACGCGCGCCCGACCTTGCCGGCGAGCGAATCGGACGACGACATGATCTTCGGCAGCAGACCCAGGGTGTCCCGCACGTCGCCGGGCGCCTCGGTGCCCGAGGACACCGCGAGGCACACCTCGGTGGCGTAGCGGTCCGACAGCCGGCGCAGCGGCGCCGTGACGTGCGCGTAGGCCGCGCCGATCGCGCCGTGCACTTTCAGTTCCGGCAGTTCTCCGTCGAATGCGACATAGGACGCGCCGCGCAGCAGCGTCGGCGCCTCGCTCATGAGAACGAGCGTGGTGGGCAGATTCGCGTCGAGACCGGCGAGGAAGGCGCCCACCGACATGTCGCCGGGCCACTCGACGCCCAGCGAACAGGCGGTTCGGCGGAGCGAGGCGACAGAGTCGGAATCGGCGGGCGGCAACGTGCGCAGCAGCCCGGTCTTCGCGTCGATCATGATGCGTGCCGCGCACATTCCGGTCAGCAACGACACGTGCGAATTCCAGTCGTCGGCCTCGGTGCGCGGTTCGATCTCGAGTCGCCAGCCGTCACCGTCGCCGACCACGTCCTGTTCGGGGAGTCTCAGTTCGATCGCACCCCGTGCCCGCGCCGCGACTTCGCGCAACCGCCCGAACTCGGGTAGCGCCGCGATCGACGGATGGAGGGTGCCGGCATCGGCGTCCCGCTGCACACCGGCATAGTCGAGTCGCGCCACCGAACGGACGCGTGCGCGCGACACGGAGACCGCGACCGGTTCTGCGTACTCGTCCATCTCGATGCGCCACAGCACGGCCGGTCGCACCGCGCCCGGGAGCAGACTGGCCGCGTTCTCCGACAACACCCGCGGGTGCAGCGGCACCGACCCGTCGGGAAGGTAGAAGGTCTGCGCGCGGCGGTGCGTCTCGCGATCCAGCGCACCGCCGGGCTCGACGACCGCGTACACGTCGGCGATCGCATAGTGCAGCACGAATCCGGCATCGGTGCGCTCGAGGTGGAGCGCCTGGTCGAGGTCCATCGAACCGGGTGGATCGACCGTCACCAGAGGCAGATCTGTGCGATCCTCGCGCACCGAAGCGAATCTGTCGGTCGCCGTCCGGGCCTCTGCGAGCGCCTCTTCGGGAAATTCGTCGACGAGCCCGAACTCGGTGCGGACACCGGCAAAATCGATCTCCGGTGCGACGACGATGGGTGTGGTCACCAAAGCAGCGGGGCTCCTCGTCGCGCGATCACTTGTTCCACTCGTCGTCCGCGTCGTCGGCTGCCTTGTTGCGGGCGGCAGCGATGTCGAGGGCCCGCACGGCGGTCTCCCGATCGGGGTACGGACCCATGCGGTTGAGGGCGCTGGGATCTTTGCCCTGGGTCACCTTGCCGGTCTTCACGTCGAAATACCAACCGTCGTCACTCATGGCCCCAGTGTGCCCGAACAGCGACGCGATACCCGGTATATCGGGGGCGGTTTCGGCGAAACGCGACGATCGGCTCGGCTGGTAGCGTCGGCGCGGCCACAAGATCGTCACCGACCGAAGGAGATCACACGTGTCGTACATCCTTTTCGATGCACTGCTGCCCTATGTAGGCCCCGAGTCCGCCTCGTACTGGGCCCACTTGCTGGTCGTCGGACCGCTCTGACCGAATCTCGGGGGGCGGCGATGTCGTCGCCCGACCGAGGCAGGCACGCGCGTCGGCGGGTGGGACAGGAATGCAGGGCGGACGAGTCGGCCTGTAAGCCGGATCCTGTCCCCCGCCGAAGCGGGGTGGCGACCATCCATCTGGGCACACCGTTGCCGGGTACCTCGAGCGGTTCACCCGCAGGCTCGGGCGAGCAGCCCTCGAGCACCTGCGCAGACGCACCGCGAAGCGATGCGACCTTCAACCTTGCTCCGGGCGGGGTTTACCTAGCCACCCCGGTCACCCGGGGTGCTGGTGCGCTCTTACCGCACCGTTTCACCCTTACCTGCCCGCGAGGGGCAGGCGGTCTGTTTTCTGTGGCACTGTCCCGCGAGTCACCTCGGGTTGCCGTTAACAACCGCCCTGCTCTGTGGAGTCCGGACTTTCCTCGACGCAGGGCCTGACACCGTCCGGTGCCGGTTCCCTGTTCCGCGGTCGCCCGGCCAACTCGTCCGCCCGGACAGCGTAGCGCCCCCGCAAGGGTGCGACGCACGGACCCCGTGCCGTCTGCCACCGTGCGACCACTGCATATCGGACTCCCGACCGCCGCGGGAGAACTACCGTGAGCCGCATGACTCGGTACGTGGCTTTCCTGCGCGGGATCAACGTCGGCGGTATCCGGATCAAGATGGCCGATCTGGCGGAGTTGTTCTCCTCGGCCGGACATCGCGACGTCCGCACCGTGCTCGCGTCGGGCAACGTGCTGTTCGACTCCGACGACGATGCCTCGTCGCTGAAACCCGCCCTCGAAAGCGCGCTGACCGATCGCTTCGGGTACGACGCCTACACCTTCGTCGTCGAGCAGTCCCGGGTGGCGGACATCGTGGCGGCCTACCCCTTCGGAGACCGCGAGGATCGGCATTCCTATGTGGTGTTCGTGTCCGACCCGGATGTTCTCGACGCCCTGGCCGCAGATGCGGACCGTCTCGACAGCGACATCGAGTGCGTCGCACCGGGAGCGGGTGTCCTGTACTGGCAGGTCGCGAAGGGGCACACGCTCGACAGCGCGGTCGGGAAGAAGTCGGGGTCCGGCCGGCACAAGGCGGTCACCACTTCTCGCAATCTGAAAACACTCCGCAAGTTGCTGTGACTTGTCACCACAAGTAAGCAATACCTCCGAGGACCTCGTAAGTGCAGTTACCCTCCCCGAGGGCCGCAGTCGCGGCACGTGAAATCCGACTCGAAGGACATACATGCGGATTGCCGCACGACTGCTTGCCGCAGCCGCTCTCGCAGGACTCTCCCTCACTGCGACGACCACCGCAGCAGCCCAGCCTGCGGTGCCCGACCCCGCCGCACAGGCCGACGATTTCTACGCCACTCCCGACCTGAGTTCCGGTTCGCCGGGAGACGTACTGCGCACCGCCCCGTCGGTCGCCGCGATCATCCCCGGTACTCCCGCCGTGCTCGACGCCTCGGTCACCCGCGTGATGTATCGCAGCACCAGCGCCACCGACAAGCCTGTCGCCGTCGTCGGCACCGTGATGGTCCCGGCACTGCCGTGGACCGGCGACGGCCCCCGGCCCACCGTCGTGGTCGGGCCGGGCACACAGGGCATGGGCGATCAGTGCGCCCCGTCGAAGCTCATGACCTTCGGCCAGGAGTACGAGCACCTCCAGATCGGGCCGCTCCTCGCGCGCGGCTACGCGGTCGCGGTCACCGACTACGAAGGGCTCGGCACCGCCGGAGTCCACCCCTATCTCAACCGTGCCTCCCAGGGGCACGCGATGCTCGATCTCGCCCGCGCCACCCGGTCGCTGGGAACTCTCGGTGTGGATCAGAACGGCCCGATCGCCTTCTGGGGCTATTCGCAGGGCGGTATGGCTGCGGCCTCCGCGGCCGAACTCGCCTCGAGCTACGCCCCGGAACTGCCGGTCGCCGGTGCTGTGGCGGGATCACCGCCCGCGTCGCTGAGGGATCTGGCGGTCGCCGGTGACGGTTCGTTCCTGTCGGGTGGCATCGGCTGGGTCGTCAACGGGTTCATCGCCGCGTATCCGCAACACGCCGATGAGATGCTGAGCGCGTTCAATCCGGCCGGCCTCGACATTCTCGACCGCGCCGAAAATGCGTGCGTGTTCGACGCACCGCTGCTCGACCCGTTCTCTTCGACCACCCGGTACACCGTCGACGGCCGGCCGATCGTCGAGCACCTGTCGGAAGAACCGTGGGCCTCGCTCGTCGCCGAACAGGAACTCGGCAACCGGACCCCGTCCGCTCCGGTGTTCGTGGCGCAGGCCACCGGGGACGACTTCGTTCTCGTGGGGGGCGTCGACACGATGGTCGGCAAATGGTGTGCGGGCGGCGCGAATGTCACCTATCAGCGATACGACGTTCCCCCGGCTTTCACCAAGACAGGGTTCGGGCACGTCGTAGGGCTTTTCCCCGCTCTCGTGGAGGGAATGGACTGGCTGGACCAGCGATTCGCAGGCGTCCCCGCGACAACGACCTGCGGCGTGTAAGAAAGTTCGAAAAAAGCTCGGGCGGTCGGTAACACCTCACCGATCGCAGCGATACATGATGTGAGTGGCCACGCAGGCACCCCCCGACATGCCTGCGCGGCCACTCTTTTCATCGCTGCTCCCGTGAACCGGGACGTCGCGTGTTACAGATGCGAAGTGTCGTTGACCAGACGCACCGAAGACCCGCCGTCCGGATAGAACTCCGCGGTGCTGAACGAAGCCAGGTCCAGGTGCAGCCGATACAGCAGGGACGGACCCGAATCCAGCGCGAGCCGTAGGAAGGTCTTGATCGGAGTGACGTGTGAGACGACCAGCACGGTCGCTCCGCCGTATTCGGACACCAGATCGTCTCGCACGGCGACGATCCGCTTGTGGACCTCGTCGAAACTCTCCCCGCCGGGCGGACGCACCGAGGTGTCGCCGAGCCACGCGCGATGGATCTCCGGATCGCGCTGGGCGGCCTCACCGAACGTGAGGCCCTCCCACTCCCCGAAGTCCGTCTCGATCAGGCCGTTGTGCACCGTCACGGGCAGATCCAGGGCGTCCGCGGCCACGGTGGCGGTTTCGCGGGCGCGGCCGAGCGGCGACGACACCACGGCGGCGACACCTCCTCGCGCCGCGATCCGGCGGGCGGCGGCGACGGCCTGTTCACGACCGAGTTCGGTGAGCGGCGGGTTGCCCCGCCCCGAGTAACGGCGTTCCACCGACAGCGGCGTCTGACCGTGCCGCAACAACAGGAGCCGTGTCGGCGAACCGGTCGCGCCCGTCCAGCCCGGCGCCGTGGGTGCCGGAGTCGCCGCGGCCGGCGAAGGCGACGAGGACGGCTCTGCGGGGGCGGGTGTCTCCTCGCCGGAGACGAGCGCCTCGGCAGCGGCGTCCATGGCCACGTTCGCGAGACGGTCGGCGTACGCGTTCTCGGCGCGCGGAATCCACGTGTAGTCGACGCGGCGGAACTTCGCCGCCGTCTCCCGCGCGGCCGCGGCGAGCGGAATCATGTCGGGATGCTTGATCTTCCAGCGGCCCGACATCTGCTCCACGACGAGCTTGGAATCCATGCGGACGTCCACCTCGTCGGCGCCGAGTTCCGCGGCGGCGGTCAGCCCCGCGAGCAGTCCCCGGTATTCGGCGACGTTGTTGGTGGCCCGCCCGATGCTCGCGTGCCGCTCGGCGAGGACGGTCCGATGGTCGGCGTCGAACACCACGGCACCGTAGCCCGCCGGTCCCGGGTTTCCTCTCGAGCCGCCGTCCGCTTCGACGACGACCCGGGTCACAGTCCGGATTCCTTGGTGCGCACCAAGATCGAGTTGCACTCCGGGCATCGCACGAGCGAATCGGCGGGTGCGGCCGCGATCCGGGCGATCTCGCCTCGGTCGAGCTCGAGGCGGCAGGCACCGCAGCGGCGTCCCTGCAGCAGGGCGGCGCCGATGCCGGTCTGTTCGCGCTGCTTCTCGTACAACGCCACCAGGTCCTCGGGCAGCGCAGCGATCAGGGCCGCGCGGTCGCTGCGGCACCGCTGCTCGGCGACGTCGAGGTCGGCGAGGGCTTCGTCACGAGCGCGGGTCGCGTCGGCGAGCTGGTCGTCGATCTGCGAGACCTGCGCCCCGGCGTGATCGTGGTCGCCCTTCGACGCCTCGCGACGTTCCATCACCTCGAGGAGGTCGTCCTCGAGTGCGCCCTGGCGGCGTTCGAGACTTCCGAGTTCGTGCTGCAGTTCCGTGAGCTGCTTCGAGCCGACCGACCCGCTCTCGAGCATCGTCCGATCGCGCTGGGCACGCATGCGCACCGCTTCGATCTCCCCTTCGAGCTTGCGGATGTCGCGATCGAGATCGTCGAGGATGATCTCGACGGCCACGGCCGCGTCCTTACGCGCGTTGCGGTCGGACTGGAGCCGGTCCACCGTCTGCTGTTCCGGCAGGGTGCGACGGCGGTGCGCAAGGCGATTCAGCTCCGCGTCCACGGCGGCGAGAGACAGAAGCTTGGACTGCACTGCGGATTCGACGTTCACTCGGGTGGTTCCTGCTTTCGGTGGGGCCTCGATGGGCGGGGATGACGGACAGCCCCGGAGACGGGTCGTAGCTGATTACGGTACCGCGCGTGCTGCGGCGGTCGTCCACGGATCGGTTCGCAACCGGCTCACCCGCGCCTGCCAGCCGTCCCGGCCGGCGAATGCCGCGTCGAGAACGTCACGTGCCTGGGCGCACCAGGGATACTCGCTCGCCCAGTGTGCGACATCGACAAGTGCGGGACCACCCGCGCGCAGGTGCTCGTCGGCGGGGTGGTGCCGGAGGTCCGCTGTCACGTAGGCATCCACGCCGAGCGCCGCGACCGCGCCGAGGAACGAATCACCCGATCCGCCGCACACCGCGACGGTCCGGATCGCCCGATCGGGGTCGCCCGCGGCGCGCACTCCCCACACGGTGGCGGGCAGGGCCGCGGCCACCGACTCGGTGAACTCTGCCAGCGTCACCGTCTCGGCAAGCTCCCCGACCCGCCCCAGTCCGCGAGCACTCGGGAGTTCGGCGAGTTCGAGCACGTCGAACGCCGGTTCCTCGTAGGGATGCGCGGCGCGCAGGGCGGCGAGCACCCGGGAGCGGGAACCCCGAGGCGCGATCACCTCGATACGGGCTTCCTCGACGTGCTCGAGTTCCCCGAGGACGCCGAGGGCGGGGTCGGCTGCGCCGACGGGACGGAACTGGCCGGTGCCCGAGGTGGTCCAGCAGCACTCCGTGTAGTTGCCGAGTGCTCCGGCACCGGCATCGAACAACGCCTGCCGGACGGTATCGGCGGCGCCGGACGGCACCATCACCACCCATTTGTCGGTGGCCGGTTCGGGCTTCGCCTCGAGCGGCCGCAGTCCGGTCAGCCCGAGTGTCTCGGCCAGGGCGTCGGACACCCCGGGATTCGCACGATCGGCATTGGTGTGCGCGGTGAACAACGCGCAGCCCCCGCGGATGAGCCGGTGGATCAACGCGCCTTTCGGGGTGTGCGCGCCGACCGTGTCCACGCCGCGTAGCAGCAGTGGGTGGTGGACGAACAGCAACTGCGCACCCCACTCGAGTGCCTCGTCGACGACCTCGGCCGTCGCGTCGACTGCGAGGAGCACCTTGCGGACGGGGTCGGCGGGGTCGCCTGCCACCAGTCCGACGGAGTCCCACCCTTCGGCCAGCGACGGTGGATACGCGGTATCGAGTACGTCGATCACCTCACGCAGCGACGGCGCAGTCACGTGTCCTCCTGGGTTGTCTCGGCTGTCCCGACGACCCTACGCGGCGCGGTGTGCCCGAACCGAGGACAATGGATACGTGACCCTTCTCGTCGAACCACAGCCACTGCTCCTGCCCGCCCCGGTTGTCCTCTTCGACCTCGACGGAACACTCACAGACTCCGCGACCGGCGTGATCAACGGATTTCGCCACGCGGCCGACACCGTCGAATTCGCCCTCCCCACGGGCAACCTCCACCGGTTGCTGGGTCCGCCCATGCGCGACAGCCTGCTCGCACTCGGGCTCGACGAGGACCGGATTGCCGCAGGGATCGCGGCATACCGGGAGTACTACTCGGCGACCGGCTGGGCCGAGAACGCGGTGTTCGACGGTATCGAACCCCTGCTCGACGCCGTGCGCGCCGCAGGTAGCCGGCTTGCGGTCGCGACATCGAAGTCGGAGTCCTTCGCCGAACGCATCCTCGATCACTTCGGGCTCACTCCGTACTTCGAGTTCATCGGCGGGGCGAGCGACGACGGAACGCGGCGCGCGAAGTCCGATGTCGTCGCGCACAGCCTCGAAGCCCTCGGTATCCGGCCGGTGGAAGCAGGGACCACGGGCGTGGTGATGGTCGGTGATCGTGAGCACGACATCCACGGCGCGGGACGCTGGGGCATACCGACGGTCTTCGTCGAATGGGGTTACGGCGACGCCACCGAGGCACAGGCCGCCGCCCGCATCGCGACCAGTGTCGACGAACTGCGCGAGGTGCTCACGGGTGGCCGCTGACGACGTGCTCCACGTGACGTTCGTGTGCACCGGCAACATCTGCCGGTCTCCGATGGCCGAGAAGATCTTCGCCGAGCACGTGCGCCGCGAAGGACTCGGCGATCGGGTGCGGGTGAGCAGCGCCGGCACCCACGGCTGGCACGTCGGCTCCGAGGCCGACCCGCGGACGAACGCGGTGCTCCAGCGACACGGGTATCCGACCGGACATGTCGCGGCGGAACTCGGACCGTCGCATCTTTCGGCAGACCTGGTGGTGTCGATGACCACTCATCACGATCGGGCGGTGGCACACCTGGGTGTCCCGGCGGAGCGGCGCGTCCTGCTGCGATCGCTGGACCCGGACGCCGACGGCGATTCGGTGCCCGATCCGTACTACGGCGGACTCCCCGAGTTCGAGCAGGTCCGCGACCAGATCGAGGGTGCGATTCCGGCGCTGCTCGACTGGGTGCGGCAGCAGTGAGACCTACCTCACCGTCTACCGTGGACACGTGCGCCGATTGACGTTTCTCCTCCGTCCCAGCTGGCTGGTCCTGGCCGTGGTGGTCGGCGGCTTCGCCTACGCGTGCTTCACCGTCCTCGCCCCGTGGCAGCTGGGCAAGAACACGAGCACCGAGGAACGTAACGATCGTCTCGCCGCGTCCATGTCCGAGGATCCGGTGCCGGTCGGCGACCTTCTCGCCGGCCCCGGTCCGACGGTGGACGACGAGTGGCGACGGGTCGTGGCTCAGGGTTCGTATCTTCCCGACTCCGACGTGCTCGTGCGGCTGCGCAACATCGACGGCCGTCCCGCCTACGAAGTCCTCACTCCGTTCGAGTTCGACGACGGGCGGATGATCCTCGTCAACCGTGGTTTCGTCCGCCCGGTGCAGGGCACCGCGGTGCCCGACGTCCCGCCCGCACCGGCCGGAGAGGTCTCCCTCGACGCTCGGATCCGGATGTCGGAGGGCACCGTGGACGGCAAGGACCCGTTCACCGACGCGGGATATCAGCAGGTCTACTTCATCGACGCCCCGCAGGTCGCGCAGGTCACCGGGCTTCCACTCGAGGACGTGTACCTCCAGCTCGACGACGGTCAGCCCGGCGGACTCGGCACCATTCCCTTGCCGCAGCTCGACGCCGGCCCCTACCTCTCCTACGGTCTCCAGTGGCTCGCGTTCGGCATCATGGCGCCGCTCGGTCTCGGCTACTTCGTGTGGGCCGAGCTCCGCGAACGCCGGAAGGCGAAGGCGGCGAAGATCGCCGGGCCGGCTGCCGACGCCTCGGACACCGTGAAGTCGGACAGCCGGAGTTCGGATATCCGTACGTCGGAAAACACTGGGCTCGCCGACGATGCTGCCGACACCGTGCCCGCCGGCACCGCACCGGCCGACGCGCCGGCTCCTGCGACGCCGCGGTCTCGTGAGGACAAGCTCGCCGACCGTTACGGACGGTCCCGGTGACGGACTGGTCCGACCGCACGTCTGCCGACCGCACGTCTGCCGACCGACCTTCCGAGGAGCCCTGATGTACGCCACGGTCGACGACTACCTGGCGGACAAGGACCCGGCCGCAGTCGAGGCGTTCCTGAGGTTCCGCACCATGGTTCTCGCCCTCGGTGACGACATCGAGGAACGCGTCCACGCGTCGGAGATCTCGTGGTCCCGCGGCCGCACATTCGCTGCCGCATTCGTGTACGCCTCGAAGCTCGAAGTCGCCCTCGATCTGCCGCGGCGGGTCCACCACGCGGCTCTCCGTGAGGCGTTCCCGACCGGCCCGATCACCACCCATCGTCTGAGTCTCACGACGGCCGCCGGGTTCGACGACCATCTGGCCGCACTCCTGCGCGAGGCCTACGACACGGCCGCGACACCCCGCCCCTAGCCGCACCGTCCGATCTCCGGAGACAACACAACCGCCCCCTCACACGAGGGGGCGGTTGCCTTTTATGCCCGGATCTAGATTAAGGTAGCCTTACCGCACTAAGGATTGCCTTACCTCGGGTCGTGCGGCCGTGTACTTCCCTTCAGCAGAATGTGAACTCAGTTGACGCGCACACTCCGGCGTTCTCACGCCCTGCCCCTCGTTCTCGCGCCGGCACTTCTCGTTGCAGCATGCGGCGGGTCGGGCGACACGACGGACTCGGCTTCCGGACCCTCGACCGCCCGGTCGCTGACCATCGCCGCATCCAAGGACTCCGGGCCCCTCAACATCTTCGCGGGCCAGACGGACCAGATGACCGAGCTGATCTACGACAAGCTCCTGTCGCCGTCCCCGTACGTGTCCGACCCGCAGCCGTGGCTGGCCACCGACGTCCGCCAGGTCAGCGCGACCACCTGGGAGGTCGACCTCCGCGACGACGTCACCTGGCACGACGGTGAGGCCTTCACGGCGGACGACGTCGTCTTCAGCTTCCACTACATGCACGCCGCCCCCACCGGTCGCTACACCCACCACGTCAACGACACGCCGTCCATCTCCACGGTCGACGCCGTGGACGAGAACTCGGTCCGCTTCGTGTGCGACTACTCGTGCCCCGAACTGGGCCCCGTCACACTCGCGGACCTGCCGATCATCCCCGAGCACGTGTGGTCGAAGGTCGACCCCGCCGAGGCCAAGGCGGTCACCGACCTCCCGATCGGCACCGGCCCGTTCGTGCTCGTCGACTACAGCCCCACCAGCGGGTACCGCTTCGAGGCGAACGCGGACTACTTCGCAGGCACCCCGACCGTCGACGAACTCGTCATGCCGGTCATCGAAGACATCGCCGCCGCATTCACCGCGCTCAGCTCCGGCCAGATCGACGCCGCCGACCGTGCGCTCACACCCGAACTCGTCGACCGGTTCACCGCGTCGAACGACATCGGCGTCATCACCGTCGCGCCGCTGAGCTACCCGGAACTCAAATTGAACTTCACCCGGGAACCGTTCGCGCAGGCCGACTTCCGCGCGGCACTGAACCTCGCGGTCGATCGCGACCAGTTGCTCGACGTCGTCGGCCTCGGTCAGGGCCGTCCCGGCACACAGGGCTACGTCCATCCGGACGCGCCGTTCGCCGACCCCGACGCGTCGACCCCTTACGACACCGAGCAAGCCACGGCACTGCTCGACCGGCTCGGCTGGACCGACCGTGACGGCGACGGCACCCGGGAGAACCCCGCCGGCGAACCGGCGACCTTCACCATGGCCGTCAACGGTGGCAACGCACCGCAGGTCCGCGCCGCCGAACTGCTCGTAGAGGACTTCGCCGAGATCGGCATCGCCGCCGCGGTGACTCCGCTCGACTCCGGGTCGTTCTCCGACGCGTCGTCCAAGAAGACCTACGACATGATGGTCACCACGAACAGCCCACACGCAGTGGCCGATTCGACGCAGTTCATCATGTCGCACCGCTCCGGCAACCTGTGGAAGCACCCGGACATCGCCTACCCGGAGTTCGACGCCCTGTACGACGCGTGGAAGGCCACCGAGACCAACGACGCGCGCATCGCCGCCATGCAGGACATGCAGAAGCTGTTCAACCGCCAGCCGACCGCCATCGCCCTGTACTACCCGGACGAGTACTGGGCTTTCCGCGCCGACACGTTCGGTGGATGGATCGAAACCCCGGGTTACGGCATCGTCCACAAGTGGTCGTTCCTGCCGGCGGACGTCGTCGAGGCAGCCAACGCACAAGCGCCGCAGGACTGACCCATGACCGTCGTGCGTCGAGCAGGGCAATACGCGCTCGTGTTGTGGGCGGCGGTGACGCTGAACTTCGCGTTGCCCTACTTGGCGCCCGGCGATCCCGTCGAATACCTCTACGGAGGCGACCAGCAGGCCCTCGATCCGAAATACATCGCGCAGATGCGCGCCGAGTACGGACTCGACCGGCCGATCCTCGAGCAATACCTCTCGTTCTGGTCCGGTCTGCTGCACGGAGATCTCGGAATCTCCGTGCAGCACAACCGGCCCGTGGTCGACGTTCTGTGGGACAAGCTGCCCTGGACGATCGCGCTGGTGGGTATCGGCACCCTCTTGGCGTTCCTCATCGGCACCCTGCTCGGAGCCTGGGCGGCCTGGCGCCGCGGCACCGGTAAGGAAACCGGCACCGTCGTCGGCATTCTCGTTCTCGATTCGATGCCCGGTTTCTTCATCGGAATGATCCTCATCGCGGTGTTCTCCGTGACCCTCGGCTGGTTCCCGTCCTACGGGGCAGCGGCCATCACCTCCACCGGCGGGGAATGGTTGCTCGAAGTCGCCTCACGCATGGCGCTTCCCGTCGCCACGCTCACGATCGCCGGTATCGGCGGGTTCTTCCTCATGACCCGGGCGTCGATGGTCGGGGTGCTCGACGAACCGTTCGTGCGCCTCGCCCGCGCGAAAGGGGCGAGCGAATTCCGCGTCGCCGTCGGACACGCCCTGCGCAACGCACTGCTGCCCGTCTACACCACCCTCACGCTCACCGTGGGAGTCCTGCTGTCCGGTGCGGTCGTCGTCGAATCCGTCTTCGCCTATCCCGGTCTCGGCAAACTCACCTTCGACGCGGTCACCGCACGGGACTATCCCCTGCTCCAGGGCGCATTCCTGCTCGCCACGGTCGGCATCGTCGCCGCGAACGTCGTCGCCGACCTGACGTATCCCCTGCTCGATCCCCGGGTCCGTCGCGACCGGACCTCCGCCACGATTCACGAAGAGGTGACCGTGTGAGCATCATCGGCACGAAGACACGGTCGCAGCGACTCGCAACGGCCGGGGCGGTAATCCTCGGAATCCTGCTGCTGTGCGCGCTGGCCGCGCCGTGGCTCTCCCCCTTCGACCCGGCTGAGCGCGCGACACGGCCGTTCGCGTCGCCGTCCTCGCAGCACTGGCTCGGCGCCGACGACGTCGGGCACGACCTGCTGTCGATGCTGCTTCACGGCGCTCGTGTCTCCCTGTTCGTCGGTGTCGTCGCCGCGACCGTCGCCACCGCGATCGGCACGATCGTCGGTGTCGTCGCCGGCTATGCGCGCGGCGCCCTCGACACCGTCCTCATGCGCGCCGTCGACGTCGTGCTGTCCCTCCCGGTGTTGCCGCTGACGATTGTGATCGGTGTGTTCGCCGGTCCGGGCCTTCGCACCCAGATCATGGTCATCTCCGCTGTCCTCTGGGCCGGCATGGCCCGTGAACTGCGCGCACAGGTACTCACCCTGCGCGAGCGCGATCACATCCAGGCCGAGCGAGCGATGGGTGCAAGCGCGGGTTATGTGCTCCGCCGCCACATCGCACCCGGGATACTCCCCCTCGTCGTTCCGCAATTCGTCCTCGCCGTCAAGACCGCGATCCTGCTCGAGGCCTCGCTGTCGTTCCTCGGGCTCGGCGACATCTCGGCGGCCAGCTGGGGAGCCATGCTGTCGATGGCCCACTCCCGCAACGCATTCCTCACCGATGCGTGGCTGTGGTGGGTCCTTCCCCCCGGCATCGCGATCGCGGTCACGGTGCTCGGGTTCGCACTGCTCGGCAACGCCATCGAAGAGCGGACACGACCGATCCTTCTACCGCGCAAAGCCTCTCGCCGGTCGCGTCTCCGTGCGGCTGCCCCCGAGACCGTCACCGACGACGTGCAACGCCCCCTGGTCGTCGACAACCTCACCGTCCGCTACGGCGCGGCCGGACGCGGTGCCACCGGCGTGTCGTTCTCGATCGCACCCGGCGAGCTGCTCGGTCTGGTCGGCGAATCCGGCAGCGGAAAGTCGACCGTCGCCGCTGCCGCAGTGGGCTTGCTGCCGCCCGCGGCACGCATCGTGTCCGGACGTGTGCTCGTGTCCGGACGGGACGTCGCGGCCATGACGCCCGCGGAATTGCGCTCCATGCGTGGCAACCGCATCGCTCTCGTTCCGCAGGAGGCTCTCAGCGCGCTGAACCCGGTGATGACAATCGGTTCTCAACTGGACGAGGCCGTCAGGGCACACCGTTCCTGCAGTCGCGCCGACGCGCGGGCACGCTCGCTCGACCTGCTGGCCCAGGTGGGTCTCGGTGCCGATCGGGCCGACGCCTACCCGCATCAACTGTCCGGGGGCATGCGCCAGCGTGTCGTCATCGCGATGGCATTGGCGAACGATCCGGACGTTCTGATCGCCGACGAGCCCACCAGCGGCCTCGACGTGCTCCGCGAAGCGGAAGTGCTCGCACTGCTCGACGACCTGCGGACCCGGCACTCGCTGGCGCTGCTGGTCGTCACCCACAACCTTCCGGTCATCGAGCGGATCGCCGACCGTATCGCGGTGATGAGGGACGGGGAACTGGTGGAGATCGGCCCGGTCGCGCAGATCACCGGAGCACCCGAGCATCCCTACACCCGGCACCTCGTCGAGTCCGCTCCCCGGCTCCGCCCCGCGCTGCTCGAGGCCGCACGGTGAGCCCGCTGCTCGATATCCGGTCGCTGTCCGTGGCGTTCGACGGTGTGCCCGCCGTGTCGGACGTGTCCCTGCGGGTCACGGCGGGTGAATCCGTCGCCCTGGTGGGCGGTTCCGGTGCCGGAAAGTCCACGGTGGCGCGGGCGGTGGCCGGGCTGGTCACCCCGACAGCGGGCAGCATCGTATTCGACGGTATCGACGTGACGACTGCTCGCGGACGGCAACGACGCCAGGTGCGCCGCGACATGCACATGGTCTTCCAGGACCCGTACGCGTCGCTGCCACCCGGATTGCGGGTCAGGGACATCGTCGCCGAACCCCTGGTGATCCACGGACTCGGTGACCGTACCGAGCGGCGGGATGCGGCAGTCGCCGCTCTCGACGCCGTGCACCTGACTCCGACGACTCGTTATCTGGACCGTTTTCCTCACGAACTGTCCGGCGGCCAGCGCCAGCGCGTGGCATTCGCGCGGGCACTGGTGACGCGCCCGCGCCTCCTGCTCGCCGACGAACCGACCAGCGGCCTCGACGCGTCGCTGCGCATCGGGATCGTGGACCTGATGGCCGAACTCGCCGCCGACACCGGTCTCGCCGTCGTTCACATCACGCACGATCTCGCGCTCGCCGAACGTAGCTGCGAGAACATCGTCGTCATGCAGGGCGGCCGTGTCGTCGAAACCGGCCGCGCGAGCGAGGTTCTCGCCCGTCCCCGACACGCCTACACCGCGGCACTCGTCGCCGCGGCGTCCGGCGCCCGCTGACCGAACATCGAAAACAGTGTCAACACAGGAGGATCGATCATGTCTGCAGTGCTCGAGGTCGTCGACAGCGGAACCGTCATCGGTTTCGGTGTCGACGACATCATGAAATACCACGGCCCGGGTTTTCCCGGTGGCGTCGCGCACGCCGTCAAGGTACTCGAGCGTGCCCTGCCGGTTCTGAGCCCTGATGCACCGGCCGAGCGCCGCGAGATCTCGGCCGTCACCGCACACCGCGGTCCCGGGGTGCGCGACACGTTCGAGATCGTCACCCGTGGCGTCACCGAGGGCCGCTTCACCGTGGACCCGGCACTCGAACGCCCCGAGCGCGGAGAGACTCTCGAGCGGTACGTATTCGAACTCACCTACCGGGGAAAGACCGTCAGGCTCGAGATCCGCGAAGGGTTCGTCACCGACGAGTTCATCGCCCTCGGCCGCAAGGCCGACCGCACCGAGGCCGAGGACGAACGGCTGACGGTGCTCAAGCAGGAGATGGCAGACCGACTGCTCTCCGCGCCGGCGGACGAGGTCTACGACATCGTCGGGTAACCACACATCTAACCAAGCATGACGTGGCCCGCCATCCTTCGTCGGTGGCGGGCACGCTCATGTAGCGGGCGACCCGTACGGTGCACCCATGTCCCGTTTCTCACGCACGGCGCCGGTCCTGATCGCGGTGGCCGTGGCCTCGGCGCTGTCCTGGTTCGCGTGGCTCGGCTGGGAGACGGGCTACCGCGAACTGCCCGACGGCAGCGTGGAGGGGCCGTATTCGACCGTGCAGGTGATCGCATGCGCGGTGACGGTCGCGGCCGTCGTCGTCGCGGGATGCCTGGCTCTTCGTGGCTCGCGCGGCGGTGCTGCCGCGGTGATCGTCACCGCGACGGGCGCCTTCGCGGTGATGTGGGCGCTCGACGCGTCGTCCGACGACGCGAGCGGACTATGGGTCGTAGGCCTGGTGCTGCTGGTGCTCGGAACGACCGCGGGTTTGTCCGTGGTCGCGTTCCTCACTCTGCTGGTCCGGAGACGCCTGCTCCGCAACCGGTCCCGCACCGCAGGTGAGTGAACACCCCGCGGGGGTCCGACCGGACTGCTAGCTTTCGGACATGGGTGAGAAAGTGCAGGGTCCGGAGTCGTACTTTCCGTCGATCGAGAAGAAGTACGGCCGGCCGATCGCGGAGTGGAAAGAACTCATCCGCGCGTCGGATCTGAGCAAACATACCGAGTTGGTGAATTGGCTGAAGGCCGAACACGGTCTCGGTCACGGCCACGCCAATGCTCTTGTGGCGCATACCCGGAAAGAGGACGCCGCGAGCTGAACTCGCCGGTGACAGCGCTCAGGTGTTGTCGACCCAGCGCAGCAACGCGTACAGGAAGCGGGTCGCGCCCGGCATGAAATTGCTGCCGTGGTGGTACATCGGGTCCAGCGTGGTCGCGATGATCCGGCCGGGAGTGGTGACGGTGTCCTCGTACAGCATCATGCCCGCGTCACGCGGAACACCTTCGGAGTCAGGCTCTTCCGACACCAGCAGGGGGACCACGCCGGCGTCGGTGTTGTAGATGCCGTGGTGATGCCAGATGACGGCTTTGGTCGTGAGGTACTGCCAGGACTCGTGGTCGTGACTGCGGGTCCGGATCATCGGATCCTCTTTGGTCAGCCACCACCAGAAGTTCGTGGGTCGCGGTTCCCACGTCACACCGGGAAGCCACGTGTGGGCGCCGCTTTCACCGAGCGCGACCACGGTGCCGCCACGTTCGGCCACGGAATAGAACTGTGCCGCCTTCTTGGCGACCAGGTCCGGGTGCAGCCGGTCGCCCACGACGACGGTGTCGTAGCAGTCCAGATCGCCGGGCAGCAGTTCGGGAAGGTAGAGGAAGTCCGGCTGGTGGGCGAGCACTGCGGGATCCTTCATCGTCTGGAGGTGAAAGTACGTGCCCCCGTGGACGATGGCGAGCCTGCGGACGCGCTTGGGTGCGCGGTCGGTACGAGTGAAGGGTTCGACGATCGTCATCGCTGCACCAGCCAATCTACGAGCTGGACGGCCAGCCGTGAGGAACTGTTCGGGTCGTTCTTCCAGCCGAGGAGGTCGTTGCCGCCGTGGGCGAGAACCTGACCCTCCCCGAGTGGGTAGACGTAGTCGAACGGAAGCGCGTGTCGCCCGATGCGCGTCGTGACGAGGGCGTCGTCCGGGATCTTGTCGATATATCCACGGCCGTAGAATCCGGTCACACCCTTGCGGGTGCTCAGATCGACGGGTTCGACGCCGGCCCACACGGGATGCGGCTCGCCGAGTGTGATCGCCAGATCCTTCGGCCCGGTGTAGGCGAGCTTGCGCCATACCCCAAGTCCCGGAAGGAAATCCGTGAGCGCGTGGCCCATCACCGCGATGCGGCCGCCGGAGGTGACGAAGTCGGTGAGCAGACCCTTGTTGCGCGCGAGGAAGATCTGGTCGACGCCTCCACCGAGGATCAGTCCGGGCACCGCGGACAGGTCGATCTCGGGTAGGCGATAGATATCCACACGGGCCATGCGCGGATCGTCGCTGGGGCCCTCGGTGCCCATGGTGACGTGCAGGACGGGCGCGGTGACGGGAGCGTGCCCATCGGGAGGCAACGTGGCGGGTGAGCAATCGGCTTCTGGCACAGGACTCTTCCGGGTCGGAGAGCACACGGGGGCGCTCGGCGAGAGGTCGTTAGTAAGGCAAGCCTACATTAACCAATCGCTCCGGACTTCGTGCGGGTCATCCCATCGTCGCCGTCCCCCTGCCGACACCGTTCAGCGCCCGCCCAGCGGGCGGTACACCGGCTGCCACATCGCGTCCTGCACAGCCTGTACCAGGTTGTCGTGCTCGATCGTGGCCACCCCGTCCTGCGCGGCTTGCCCCGCGACGGCCACCGCGACCGTCGCCGACGACGCGCGGAGGTTCTCCACCGGTGGCAGGAGGGATGCCCCCGGCGGCGGCGGACCGACCTGACTCGCGCAGGCGATGGTCGACGACGGCCTGTTCGACCGGTTCCCGAAACCGGACGTCGTGCTCGGCCGGCACGTGTCGCCGCTACCGGCCGGCAAGATTGCGGGCCATCCGGGCCCGTCGTACGCCGGATCCGATTCTCTGCGTGTGCGACTGGTCGGCAGGGGCTCACGGTTCGATGCCCGAGTCATCGATCGACCCGATCGTGATGGCCGCCTCGACGGTGCTGCGCCTCCACACCATCATCTCGCGGGAGATACCGAGTACGGCGACGGCAGTGCTCACCGTCGGATCGATCCATTCCGGCGACGCGGCGAACGTGATCCCCGGTGAGGCGGAGGATCCAGTTGAACATCCGCAGCTACAGCGAGACGGTGCGTCGCCGCATCCTCGACAGTGTCGAGCGGATCGTGCGCGGCGAGGCCGCGACCGCGGGCGCTCCGGACGAGCCGACCATCACCGAGATCGAACGTTTCCCCGTCGTCACCAACGACAAGGCTGCGCTCGCGAAAACACTCGACACCTTCGCGGGATGGTTGGGAAAGGACAAGATTCTCGGTCCCGGAGCGGGCGCCGGAAGCGAAGACGTCGGAATCCTCGCGACGAGTGTAAGCCTCTAGTGCTTGAAGTGCTCGGTCGCGCGGGCGAGCAGGTGCTGCACTTCGCGGCGGTCAGCGGTCGCGAGCCGGGCGATGAGCTTCTCGGCGGCCTTGCCTGCGACCGTCGTGACGGTCCTGCCCTGCCACGAAATCATTACCTTGCGGTCCTTGGTGATGACGTGGCCGAAGACGTCTTCGGCGAAGCGATTGCGGGCGTCCTCGGGCATGAGCGGAGGCTATCTCGAGGTGACGGCGCGCAGGGCGCGCCGTCATCGGATGACTTGGTGACGTCGCCGCACCTATCCACGTCTCCATTTCGTGAAAGCACTGAAGGCCCGAGCCGGGCGAGCATGCTCGAACGGAGCAAGCAAAGGTCGGCAACAGGCCGTTCACCGCCTATTACATGGTGGGCGCGGAGGGTTTCGAACCCCCGACCGCTGGTGTGTAAAACCAGAGCTCTACCACTGAGCTACACGCCCGCATCGTCGGCGGCCGAAGCCGCCGACGTCGCATCAGGACTCTAGCGCGGCCAGCGCTCTCACCCAAGCTCCCTGGTCACGGGGCTCTCCGGGCTGGTTCTCTTCCGCGAATTGCACGATGCCGTCTTTGTCGATGACGAACGTGCCACGATTCGCGAAACCGAACTTTTCGTTGAACACCCCGTACGCCTGGGCGACTTCACCGTGCGGCCAGAAGTCGGACAGCAACGGGAAGAGGTACCCCTGCTCGGCCGCCCAGATCTTGTGCGTGGGCGACGGCCCGACCGACACCGCGAGGATCGCGGTGTCGTCGTTCTCGAAGGTCGGCAGGTCGTCGCGCACGGCGCACAACTCGCCCTGGCACACCCCGGTGAACGCGAGGGGGTAGAAGATCAGCAGGACGTTCTTCTTGCCCCGGTAATCCGCCAGGGAGACTTCCTGGTTGTTCTGATCCTTGAGGGTGAAGTCGGGCGCCTCGGTGCCCACTGCGATCGCCATGCGGTGCTGGTCCTTCGTTCGGTGGAAAGGCCGGTTCAGCGACGCGGACGGCCGGTCTTCGGCTGCACGAGACGGCTGCCGATCCAGTCCCCGAGGTTGGCCGCCGAGGTCTGGGTCAACCCGGCGGTGGTGGCGGATTCGGCGATCTCACTGGGCTCCACGTGGTCGATGCGACCGTTCTTCGGGGTGAGAACCCAGACGACACCGTCGTCGGCGAGCGGGCTGACGGCATCCATCAGGGTGTCCACCAGGTCGCCGTCGCTCTCGCGCCACCACAGCAGCACGACATCGACGACTTCGTCGGACTCTTCGTCGAGGAGCTCGGTTCCGGTGACCTCTTCGATCGCCGACCTCAGCTCGTCGTCGGTGTCCTCGTCCCACCCGAGTTCCTGCACCACATGGTCGTGAGTGATACCGAGCTTGGAAACGTAGTTCTTGGCATCCGCCGCGGCGACCACGGTGGCCCCTCCTAAAAGTAGTGGTGCGCGAATCACTTCGGCGTACCGGTGTGTGGCGATCAATGGTCAAAGCGAACATGGTCGGGAGGCTCAACGCAACTCGAATCGCTGGGAAAGACCAAGAATCTTTCCCCGGACGCTACGCCGAATCTTTCCCCGGACGCTACGCCGTCACCGTCGAACGCCTCGGCTGCGGGACCACCCCGAGCATTCTCTCGTCCCGATCAGAGGGCATCTCGCCTCTTCCGCCGCGGGATGGGGGAGAATGAGATGAGCATCATGTTCAGATGTCGATTGGGTCGGCCCCCACAAGAGCCGGCCTTCTGAATGGGCGCCCCACCTGCGCGTCCTACCACGATGAGGAGCAGACGTTGACAGACCTGATCCACGGACCCGACCCGCAGAAGGACGCCGCACCAGGCTCCGCGGGAACGGGCCCCTCGAACGAGACGGCTTCGACCAAGGACAACCGTGTCCGGGTCATCCGCGAGGGCGTGGCTTCCTACCTGCCCGACATCGACCCGGCAGAAACCGACGAATGGCTCGAATCGTTCGACGGCATGCTCGAGGCTGCGGGTCCGACCCGCGCCCGTTACCTGCTGCTCCGCATGCTCGAGCGCGCGAACGAGCGCAAGGTGTCGCTGCCGGCGTTGACCTCCACCGACTACGTCAACACCATTCCCACGGAAAACGAGCCGTGGTTCCCCGGTGACGAAGAGGTCGAGCGTCGCTTCCGCGCTTACATCCGCTGGAACGCGGCGATCATGGTCACGCGCGCGCAGCGACCCGGCGTCGGCGTCGGCGGGCACATCTCGACGTATGCGTCCTCCGCAGCCCTCTACGAGGTGGGTTTCAACCACTTCTTCCGCGGCAAGGATCACCCCGGCGGCGGCGACCAGGTCTTCATCCAGGGTCACGCGTCCCCCGGCATCTACGCCCGCGCGTATCTCGAAGGCCGGATTCCCGCGGAACAACTCGACGGGTTCCGCCAGGAACACAGCCACGCCGCGCAGGGCGGCGGCCTGCCGTCGTACCCGCATCCGCGTCTGCTCCCGAACTTCTGGGAATTCCCGACGGTATCGATGGGTCTCGGACCCATGAACGCCATCTACCAGGCCCGGTTCAACCACTACCTGGACGACCGCGGAATCAAGGACACCTCCGACCAGCACGTGTGGGCCTTCCTCGGTGACGGCGAGATGGACGAACCGGAGTCGCGGGGTCTCGCACACGTGGCGGCCACCGAAGGCCTCGACAACCTGACGTTCGTCATCAACTGCAACCTGCAGCGTCTCGACGGACCTGTCCGCGGCAACGGCAAGATCATCCAGGAACTCGAATCGTTCTTCCGCGGAGCCGGCTGGAACGTCATCAAGGTCGTGTGGGGCCGCGAGTGGGATGCCCTGCTGCACGCCGACAAGGACGGCGCCCTCGTCAACCTCATGAATGTCACGCCGGACGGTGACTACCAGACATACAAGGCGAACGACGGCGCGTTCGTCCGCGAGCATTTCTTCGGCCGTGACCCCCGCACCAAGGAACTGGTCAAGAACCTCACCGACCAGGAGATCTGGAACCTCAAGCGTGGCGGCCACGACTACCGCAAGATCCACGCCGCCTACCGCGCCGCGTTGGACCACAAGGGCCAGCCCACCGTGATCCTCGCCCACACCATCAAGGGCTACACCCTGGGTAAGCACTTCGAGGGCCGCAACGCGACCCACCAGATGAAGAAGCTCACGCTCGAGGACCTCAAGTACTTCCGCGACATCCAGCGCATCCCGATCTCGGACGCCGAGCTCGAGAAGAACCCGAAGATGCCGCCGTACTACCACCCCGGCTTCGACGCCCCCGAAATCGAGTACATGCTCGAGCGCCGGCGCGCTCTGGGCGGTTTCCTTCCGGAACGCCGCGCCACCGCCAAGCCTCTCGCGCTGCCCCCGGAGAAGACGTACGACGTCGTGCGTAAGGGCTCGGGCAAGCAGGAAGTCGCGACCACCATGGCCACGGTCCGCGTCCTCAAGGAACTGTTGCGCGACAAGGAGATCGGCAAGCGCATCGTGCCGATCATCCCGGACGAGGCCCGTACGTTCGGCATGGACTCGTGGTTCCCGTCGCTGAAGATCTACAACCGCAACGGCCAGCTCTACACCTCCGTCGACGCGGAACTGATGCTCGCCTACAAGGAGAGCGCCGCCGGCCAGATCCTGCACGAGGGCATCAACGAGGCCGGGTCGGTCGCGTCGTTCACGGCTGTCGGCACGTCCTATGCCACGCAGGGCGAGCCGATGATCCCCGTCTACATCTTCTATTCGATGTTCGGGTTCCAGCGCACCGGCGACGGCCTGTGGGCCGCGGCCGACCAGATGGCACGCGGATTCCTGCTCGGCGCGACCGCCGGCCGCACCACCCTCACCGGTGAGGGCCTGCAGCACGCCGACGGGCACTCGCTGTTGCTCGCCTCGAGCAACCCGGCCGCGGTGACGTACGACCCGGCGTTCTCGTACGAGATCGCGCACATCTTCCGCGACGGTCTGCGCCGGATGTACGGCGGGACCGACGGTGTCGACGGGTTCGGCGGTGAGAACATCTTCTACTACATCACCGTGTACAACGAGCCGTACGCACAGCCTGCCGAACCCGAAAACCTCGATGTCGAGGGCGTTCTCAAGGGTGTGTATCTGTACAAGCGGGGCGCCGAGTCGGGCCCGAAGGCGCAGATTCTCGTCTCCGGCGTGATCATGCCCGAGGCGTTGCGCGCTCAGCAGATGCTCGAAGAGGAGTGGGGTGTGTCCGCCGACGTCTGGTCGGTGACCTCGTGGGGCGAGCTTCGCCGCGACGGTGTCGAGTGCGACCGGCAGGCCCTGCTCGATCCGGGCCGGGAACCGAAGGTTCCGTACGTGGCGTCCGTGCTCAACGACGCCGCCGGACCGTTCGTCGCCGTGTCCGACTGGATGCGTGCGGTGCCCGATCAGATCCGCAAGTGGGTTCCGGGTGACTACACGGTGCTCGGTGCCGACGGGTTCGGTTTCTCCGACACCCGCCCGGCCGCACGCCGCGTGTTCAACATCGACGCCGAATCCACGGTGGTCGCGGTGCTCGAGGCGCTCGGGCGTGAGGGCACGATCGATCGTGCGCGGGCCGTCGAGGCGGCGAAGAAGTACCGGATCGACGACGTGACGGCAGCCCCCGAGCAGACCTCGGACCCGGGCGTCGCCTGAATCACGCCGTCACGTGCGGGTTCGGCCACGGTGACCGGGTGACAGCCGGGTAGGTTCGTTGCATGGTCGACGAGCCCGCATCAGGTCGCAGAGCGCGGGTACCGGGCGTCCCATCCGGGCGTCCGGTACCGCCTGCGCGACCCGACCGCGCTCCCCTGCCCGACGCGCTCCTGCGTCGGGTCAAGCAGTTCTCGGGGCGCATGTCCACCGAGGCCGTGCACGTCCTGCAGGAGCAACTGCCGTTCTTCTCCGATCTGGATGCCTCGCAGCGCGCAACGGTGCAGTTGGTGATCCAGACGTCGGTGGTGGACTTCCTGGAATGGGTGCGCAACCCGGAGAACGATCTACGGTTCAGCCTCGACGCGTTCCAGATGATCCCTCAGGATCTGGCGAACCGCCTGACGCTTCTGCAGACGGTGGACATGGTGCGGGCCGCCATGGAGTTCTTCGAGCAATGGCTGCCGGCGCTCGCCCGCAACGAGGAGCAGCTCGTCGCGTTGACCGAAGCGATCCTGCGGTACGGCCGCGAACTGGGCTTCGCGGCCGCGGCGGTGTACGCGACCGCCGCCGAGTCGCGCGGCGCGTGGGACACCCGGCTCGAGGCCCTGGTGGTCGATGCCGTGGTCCGCGGTGACACCGGTGCCGACATGCAGTCGCGTGCGGCCACCCTCAACTGGGACGCGACGGCGCCCGCGACGGTCGTGGTCGGCACACCTCCGCCCGAAGAGGGCGTGTCGGTGGTGACGACGGTGCACGCGATCGCCCAGCGGCACGGACGCGCTGCTCTCGCAGTGGTCCAGGGTGAGCGACTGGTGATGGTCGTCAGCGGCGATCTGCACGGAACGACCGAGGCAGCGGGCTTCCTCGGCGAACTGATGCAGGCATTCTCCGACGATCCGGTGGTGATCGGGCCGACGACCGCCACCCTGGGCGCAGCGCACGTCTCCGCTCTCGAGGCGCTCGCGGGGATGGAGGCGGTCGGGGGCTGGCCCGGTGCGCCCCGACCGGTCCACGCGACCGAACTCCTGCCCGAGCGGGCGCTGCTGGGCGATCCGGCGGCGATCGTCGCGCTGGACGACCACATCGTGGCCCCCCTGGCCGCCGCGGGGTCGTCGCTCTCCGACACGCTCGACGCCTACCTCGACAGCGGCGGCGCTGTCGAGTCGTGCGCCAGAAAGCTGTTTGTTCATCCAAATACCGTCCGGTATCGACTCAAGCGGATCACAGAAGTCACTGGGCGGGATCCCACAAATCCACGCGATGCGTACGTGTTGCGGATCGCGGCAACGGTGGGTCGTCTGGCTCGAAGTCATAACGAACTGAAATCTCCAGCACCACCAGTCACGCGGTTCACAATCCGTGAATCGGACATGTAACACGGCGGGAGGGTCGTCCGATAACCGATGCCGACGTGGGAATTTGTAAGATTCCTACAAATCCAGGCACAAGCTTTCATTCCCACCGACATCTCGCAACAGTGTGTTGAGGGTGTTCGCTGGTGCTCGTGATTGCGCTGCTTGCCCCCGGCCAGGGGTCCCAAACACCCGGCATGCTTGCTCCATGGCTGGAGCAGGCCGGTGCCCGTGACCGCATTGCGCTGTGGTCGAAGGCATCCGGTCTCGACCTCGAGCGTCTCGGCACCGTTGCGACAGCAGACGAGATCACCGACACTTCCGTGACTCAGCCACTCGTCGTGGCGACCGCCCTGCTCGCCTTCGAGGAACTCGAACGCCTGGGTCTCGTACCCGGTGACGTGATCGTTGCCGGCCACTCCGTGGGCGAGTTGGCCGCTGCGGCGATGGCCGGTGTCATCAGCACCGACGAGGCCGTCGGACTCGCCGCGATTCGCGGACGCGAGATGGCGAAGGCGTGCGCGCTCGAGCCCACCGGTATGTCCGCCGTACTCGGCGGCGCAGAGGACGAGGTGCTCGCGCGCCTGGAAGAACTCGACCTCACGCCCGCCAACATGAACGCCGCCGGTCAGATCGTCGCGGCCGGACGCCTCGAGGCACTTGCGGCACTCGCCGCGGATGCGCCCGCAAAAGCACGCGTTCGTGCCCTGCCGGTCGCGGGCGCCTTCCACACCCGTTTCATGGCACCCGCGCAGGATGCGGTTGCCGCAGCCGCGGGGAAGATCGCCCCGAGCGATCCGACCCGCACCCTGTTGTCCAACTTCGACGGTGCACCGGTCACCTCCGGCGCTGAAGCGCTCGAACGGCTCGCGGCGCAGGTCACCCGCCCCGTGCGCTGGGACCTGTGCACAGCACACCTGCGTTCCGCCCAGGTTTCCACGGTGGTGGAGCTTCCCCCCGCCGGCACGCTCGTGGGTATCGCCAAGCGCGAAATGCGCGGCACCCCCACTGCTGCCCTCAAAACACCCGCGGACATCTCCGCTCTGGCCGAAACATTCGAACTCGGTTAGGTTGCTGCGCGAACCGTCGCGCAGCACGGGCACATCCCGGAAATTTCCGGGTCCGGCCGGAAACATCCGGCCGGTTTCACACGACATAGTCGGTACATCACGAAGGGAGCCACGACGTGGCCACTCAGGAAGAAATCATCGCCGGCCTCGCGGAGATCATCGAAGAAGTTACCGGCATCGAGCCCTCCGAGGTGAGCGTCGACAAGTCCTTCGTCGACGACCTCGACATCGACTCGCTGTCCATGGTCGAGATCGCCGTGCAGACCGAAGACAAGTACGGCGTCAAGATCCCCGACGAGGACCTCGCCAGCCTCCGCACCGTCGGTGACGCCGTGAACTACATCCAGAAGCTCGAGGCCGAGGGCGTTCAGGCCACGAACGACAACGAGTGAGCCCAACCGTGACTTCCCCTTCTCCTCGGACATTGCGCAACGTCGTCGTCACGAGCCTCGCGGCTTCGACGTCGATCGCCGGCGATGTGGATGCCAGCTGGAAGGCACTCCTGGCCGGTGAGAGCGGGATCGGTGTACTCGACGGGTTCGTCGACGAGTACAGCCTCCCGGTCCGCATCGGCGGCCGGCTGAAGGTGAGCCCCGACGAGTCGCTGAGCCGGGTCGAGGTCCGGCGGATGAGTTTCGTCGAGCGGCTGGCCCTCACTCTCGGCCGGACGGTCTGGGAGAACGCCGGGAGCCCGGAGGTCGACAAGGACCGGCTCGCCGTCGTCATCGGGACCGGTCTCGGTGGCGGCGAGTCGCTGATCGACGCTGTCGACAAGCTGCGGGCGGGCGGCTACCGCAAGGTGTCGCCGTTCGCGGTGCAGATGATCATGCCCAACGGACCGGCCGCCACGGTCGGTCTCGAACTCGGTGCCCGCGCCGGTGTCATCACACCGGTCTCGGCGTGCTCCTCGGGTTCCGAAGCGATCGCGAACGCGTTCCGCATGATCTCCAACGGTGATGCCGACATCGCCGTCGCCGGTGGTGTCGAAAGTCAGCTCGACGCGGTGGGTCTCGCCAGTTTCGCCATGATGCGGGCGTTGAGCACTCGCAACGACAACCCGCAGGGCGCCTCGCGGCCCTTCGACAAGGACCGGGACGGCTTCGTCTTCGGTGAGGCGGGCGCCTTGATGGTCCTCGAATCCGAAGAACACGCGAAAGCGCGTGGGGCGACGATCCATGCCCGCATCCTCGGTGCGGGTATCACCTCGGACGGGTACCACATCGTGGCCCCGCATCCCGAGGGCACCGGAGCGGCCCGTGCGATGACACGGGCGATCGAAAGCGCCGGCCTCACCAAGGCCGACATCGGGCACGTCAACGCACACGCGACGGCCACTCCGATCGGCGACATCGCCGAGGCGAAGGCCATCAACGCCGCAGTGGGCAATCATGCAGCGATCTACGCCCCGAAGTCCGCGCTCGGACATTCGATCGGCGCGGTCGGCGCGCTCGAAGCAGTACTTACGGTCCTGAGTCTGCGTGACGGAGTCATTCCGCCCACGCTGAATCTCGAAAACCAGGATCCAGAAATCGACCTGGACGTGGTCAAGGGTGAAGCCCGCTACGGACAGATCGACTTCGCGCTGAACAACTCGTTCGGTTTCGGTGGGCACAACGTGGCACTCGCGTTCGGTCGGGCCTGACCCGACACGCTCGCCCCCACCGGTGCGGTGGAGGCTCCCCGGAGCCTCCACCGCGGCCCACCACCACCGCGCTCGACCGAGGAGCACTCGATGACCATCCTGGATCCGGCTAAACAACGCGCCCATTCGACGGATCCACGCGATCCTCTGCGCCGGCTCGAGGCACTCTTCGACTCGGGCAGCACGGAATTGCTCCACGCTCGGGACAAGTCCGGCGTCCTCGCCGCGATCGGATGCATCGACGGCGTCCGGACAGTGGCGTACTGCTCCGACGCGACCGTCATGGGCGGAGCGATGGGCGTCGAGGGGTGTAAGCACATCGTCGCGGCGATCGATATCGCCCTCGAACTCGAAGCGCCTGTCATCGGGCTCTTCCACTCCGGCGGGGCGCGCCTCGCGGAGGGCGTCGAAGCGCTGCACGCCGTCGGCCTCGTCTTCGAAGCGATGGTGCGCGCATCCGGTTCCATCCCCCAGATTTCCGTCGTCCTCGGGTTCGCCGCAGGTGGCGCGGCATACGGCCCGGCGCTCACCGACATCGTGATCATGGCGCCCGAAGGACGTGTGTTCGTCACCGGACCCGACGTCGTGCGCAGTGTCACCGGCGAGCAGGTGGACATGGAGTCCCTCGGCGGACCCGACACCCACACCAAGAAGTCGGGTGTCGCCCATATCGCGGCCCACGACGAGTCCGACGCACTGCACCGGGCACGGCGTCTCGTGTCGATGCTCGCCGAACAGGGTGAATTCGACCTCGCTGCCGCAGCCCTGGGCGACACCGATCTGCGCGCGCTCATGCCCGAGTCGCCGCGCCGCGCCTACGACGTGCGCCCGATCGTCCACGAACTCCTCGACAACGTCGAAGGCGAGTCGAGTTTCGAAGAACTGCAGGGTGGGTGGGCCCGCAGTATCGTCACCGGCTTCGGTCGGCTCGGTGGCCGGACCGTGGGCGTCATCGCCAACAATCCGCTCCGCCTCGGTGGGTGCCTGAACTCCGAGAGCGCCGAGAAATCGGCGCGTTTCGTACGCATGTGCAACGCCTTCGGTGTCCCCCTGGTGGTGCTGGTCGACGTGCCGGGCTACCTTCCCGGCGTCAGCCAGGAATGGGAGGGCGTCGTGCGCCGTGGAGCGAAGTTGCTGCACGCGTTCGCCGAAGCCCGTGTGCCCCGCGTGACCCTCGTGACCCGCAAGATCTACGGCGGCGCATACATCGCGATGAACTCGCGCGCCCTCGGTGCGACAGCAGTGTTCGCGTGGCCGGAGTCCGAGGTCGCCGTGATGGGCGCGAAGGCCGCGGTGGGGATCCTGCACAAGCGGGCCCTCGCTGCCGCTCCCGAAGAGGAACGGGAGGCCCTGCACGACCGTCTCGCATCCGAGCACGAAGCCATCGCGGGAGGCGTCGGTCGCGCCATCTCGATCGGCGTGGTCGACGAGATGATCGACCCGGCAAAGACGCGGAGCACCCTGGCTGCGGCGCTGGCGGCAGCCCCCGCAACCCGTGGGCGCCACAAGAACATTCCGCTGTAAGCACCGAACCGACTGTAAGCACCGAACGCCGACGCCGGCGCTGCCACCTTCGAACCGAGGTGGCGGCGCCGGCGTCGTAGCGGAGGTGTGCAGGCGGTGTCAGGTCGTCGGCACGGGACGGCTCAGCCGACGTCGCGCCGGAGCCACGTCACCTCGGCGCCCTCGGCGCCGCTGCGATACGGCTCGAGTTCTTCGTCCCATGCCGTCCCCAGTGCCCGGTGGATCTCGGCGGTGGCGTCGGAAGAGGCCAGAATGGTGCGCAGTCGCATCTCGCCGACGACGACGTCGCCGTTCGCGCTGGCGCACCCCCGCCACAGTCCCAGCCGGGGAACGTAGCTGTAGCGCTCCCCGTCGACACCCTCGCTGGGGTTCTCGGTGATCTCGAAGCGCAGCATCGGCCACACACTCAGAGCCTCCGCGAGGCGGCCGGCGGTCCCGACCGGTCCGGCCCAGTCGATGGAGGTCCGCAGTACGCCCACGTCGGCGGGCTGACCGATCCAGGTCAGTTCCGGGCGACTGTTCAGTGTGGCAGCCAACGCCCATTCGATATGTGGACAGACCGCGGCGGGCGAAGAGTGGATATAGATCACCCCGGTCGTCACATCCGCGAACTGATTGGATACGCGCATACATACACCTCCGGTTCGACGAGGACGTCTTCCCCAACGACCTCTGCCCGAAGGTTCTCCATGCGACTGGGAACAAGTGTGCTCCTGTTGCCAGTGTTTCGCCAGAAAACGAAAGAGGTTTATGTGAGTTCGGTGATTACCGAGTCACTCAGCGCAGGCCAGAGCGGTTTTGCCCAGTCTCCGAAGTCCCTGTCGGTCAGTACCACAGATGCCGCACCGAATTCGGGATCTACCCAGAGAAATGTCCCCGATTGGCCGAAATGCCCGAATGTCCGGGGAGAATTCTTTGTTCCGGTCCAGTGCGGATTCTTCTCACCCCGGATTTCGAAACCCAATCCCCAATCGTTGGGCTTGAACATTCCGTAACCCGGCACCAATCCGTTCAATCCCGGAAACTGCACCTCCGTCGCCTCACCGAACAGAGCGTCGGAGACGAGGGTCGGGGCCAGCAACTCCCCCGCGAACACGGTAAGGTCAGCCGCCGACGAACGGCCACCGTGGCCCGCCGGCCCGGGCAGGCTCGAGTCGCTCATCCCGAGAGGCTCGAAGACGGCCTGGGTCACGTAGTCCGGGAACGCGATATCGCTCTCGGTAGCGATCAACTCGCCGAGAACCTCGAAGCCCGCGCTCGAATAGATGCGCTTGCGCCCGGGTTCGGCTGCAACGGTGCGCTCCCCGAATGCCAGCCCCGACGCATGGGCGAGCAGGTGCCGCACCGTCGATCCGGGCGGGCCCGCTGGCTGGTCGAGTTCGATGGCCCCTTCCTCGATCGCCACGAGCGCCGCGTATGCGACGAGGGGCTTGGTCACCGAGGCCAGCGAATACACCGCCCGCTGATCTCCGGTGGACGCAACCACGCCGCCGTCGCGAGTGACGACAGCGGCGGCGGCGTGGTCGACGGGCCATTCGGATATCACTTCGAGACTGCGCACCGACCCAGGGTACGAGATGGTGGGCGCAGCAAGGTCACCAGTCGGCTTCTGTGTAGCGGATCACGCCGCGGATGTTTTTGCCGTCGAGCATGTCCCGGTATCCGTCGTTGATCTGTTCGAGCGTGTACGTGCGGGTCACCATGTCCGCGAGGTTGAGCTGACCGGACTTGTAGAGGTCGAGCAACTGGGGGATGTCGACCCGGGCGTTGCAGCCACCGAAGATGTTGCCCTTGAGGTCCTTCTGCAGCATGGAGAACAGGAACGAGTTCAGCTTGACGTCCATGTCCGACATGAAGCCCATGGCCGTGATGACACACTTGCCGCCCTTCGCGGTGAGCGTCAGCGCCGGGTCGACCAGGTCACCCGTCATCTCGCCGACGGTGATGATCGTTTCCTGGCACATACGCCCCCAGGTGACCTCCATGATCGGCACGATCGCTTCCTCGATCGACGCGTAGGTATGCGTGGCACCGAACTTCATGGCCTGCTCGCGCTTCCACGGCACCGGATCGATCGCGAAGACGTAGCGGGCACCGGACGCCACCGCGCCCTGCAGCGCGCTCATACCTACGCCGCCGACACCGATGATCGCGACCGAATCGCCCGGCTTGACGTCGGCGATGTGCGTGGCCGAACCCCAGCCGGTCGGGACGCCGCAACCCACGAGAGCGGCGAGCTCGAACGGCACGTCCTTGTCGATCTTGACGATCTGGCTCTGATTCACGGTCATGTACGGGGAGAACGTCCCGAGCAGGCACATCGGAATGACGTTCTGGCCGCGCGCCTGGATCCGGTAGCTCCCGTCGGAGATCGCCTGACCGCTCAGGAGTCCGGCGCCCAGATCGCACAGGTTCGAATGTCCGCTCGCACACGACGGGCACCGTCCACACGCCGGAATGAAGGACAGCACGACGTGGTCGCCGACCTCGAAACCGACGACTCCGTCGCCGACCTTCGTGATGACGCCGGATCCCTCGTGCCCGCCCATGACCGGGAAGGACGGCATGGGCGTTGCGCCGGTGACGATGTGGTGGTCGGAGTGGCACATGCCGGCGGCTTCCATGCGGATCTGGACTTCACCCGCCACGGGATCGCCGAGCTCGATTTCCTCGACCGACCACGCTTCGTCGAGCCCCCACAGCACTGCACCCTTGGTCTTCATCTGACGCCTCCATCACATTGCAAGTTGTGCACGTGACGATAACCACATTCCACCGTAATTGGAACAGGTTCTATAAAGCTTTCCGCGCGCGTGGCGCGCTCCCACCCGGACCGCGGCATCGGATATGGTGCTCTCATTGTGGAGAATTCAATTTCCGTCTAGCGTAATTGCCATGGCTGCGGTCCTCGGGACACGGGGCGGCGGCACCGAACAACGGAGGATGACCTATGACGACGAAGGCGCTCGCGCCCGACGTTTCGACCTGGCCGGCGGAGAACCCCCAACTCGTCGGCAGCCACTGCGCCGACTGCGCCGCCACCACCTGGCCGCAGCAACCGCGGTGCCCGCGGTGCAGCGGAGCGAACGTGTCGGAACTGCTGCTCCCCCGGCGCGGAACCCTGGTCGCATGGACGACACAGGGATTCGTCCCGAAGCAGCCGTACGCCGGCAACGAAACCGCCGCGACCTTCACTCCGTTCACGTTCGGCCTCGTCCAGCTCGGTGATGTCGTGCGGGTCGAGGCACGGCTGACCGAGTCGGATCCCGCCCAGCTGCGGCCCGGTATGGAGCTCGAACTCACCTTCGTGCCGTTCTACGTCGACGAGGACGGGACCGAAATCGTCACGTGGGCGTTCGAGCCGATCTGACCAGCACACACCCGATCGAGGAGTCCTTGAAACTATGAACGACGTTGCCATCATCGGTGTGGGCCTTCACCCGTTCGGCAGATTCGGCACCAAGTCGGCCATCGAGATGGCGGCCGACGCAATCCAGCTCGCACTCGAAGATTCGGGTGTGGCGTGGCGAGACATCCAGTTCGGTATCGGCGGCAGCTACGAGGTGGACAACACCGACGCCGTAACCCGGCTGGTGGGCCTGACCGGCATCCCCTTCACCAACGTGTTCAACGCGTGCGCCACCTCCGCCAGTGCGATCGAACAGACCGCGGACGGCATCCGCTCCGGGAAGTACGACATCGGCATCGCCGTCGGCACCGACAAGCACCCGCGCGGTGCATTCACCGCCGACCCCGCCATGCTCGGCCTGCCGGCGTGGTACGCCGAGAACGGTCAGTTCGTTACCACCAAGTTCTTCGGCATGAAGGCCAACCGGTACACCCTCGAGCACAACATCTCCCATGAGACGCTCGCCCGGGTCGCCGCCAAGAACTACCGTAACGGCGGCCTGAACCCGAAGGCGTTCCGGCGCACCGAATTCAGCATCGAGGAGATCCTCGAGTCGCCCATGCTGAACTACCCGCTCACCGCCAAGATGTTCTGCGCTCCCGACGAAGGCGCTGCGGCCGTCATCATGTGCCGCGGCGATCTGGCATCGAAGTACACGGCGAACAAGCCGGTGTACCTGCGTTCCACCGCGATTCGTACCCGCACGTACGGTGCCTACGAGGTGCACGCGACGTGGGCAGCGGTCGACGAGGACGTCTCTCCGACCGTGTACGCCGCGAAGGCAGCCTACGAGGCGGCCGGCATCGGACCCGAGGACGTCGACGTCGCACAGTTGCAGGACACCGACGCCGGTGCGGAGGTCATCCACATGGCCGAAACCGGCCTGTGCGCCGACGGTGACCAGGAAAAGCTGATCGCAGAGGGCGCCACCGAAATCGGCGGCTCGCTGCCCGTGAACACCGACGGTGGTCTCATCGCGAACGGCGAGCCGATCGGTGCGTCCGGGATTCGCCAGGTGCACGAGCTCGTTTTGCAGCTCCGCGGCCAGGCGGGCGATCGCCAGGTGCCCGGAGAGCCGAAGGTCGGACTGGCCCAGGTCTACGGAGCACCCGGAACGGCCGCCGCGTCGATCCTGTCCCTCTGATCGATCGCGCTACGTAACCGCCCGCTGTTCGCAGCCGGAAGGGGAAGGGAGGCGGCGCCGCCACCGCGGCGCCGCCTCCTTTTTCGTTGCTCGGAGCCCGTGCGGCTTATTCGGGTAGGCGGTCGAGGCGCAGTTGCGCGACCACCGCACGATGGTCGGATCCCGGCACACTCACCGTCTCCACCTCGGTCGCCGATCCACCTGCGACGAGAATGTGGTCGATACCGACCACTGGCGGGATCCGTTTGCCCGTGGGGTAGGTGCGCAGGTGCCCGGCACCCACCTGCTCGGCGGCATCATCGAATGCGACAGACAAACACGGCCATGTTCGTGCCGTGATGCCGGGCCGGCACACGGGAATCCCTTGACAGCGGCGCGACCCCGCCGGATCATCATCGAGACACGTCGCCGATACCAGCGGCCGCCGACAACACCGGAGTCGTCCCGTGCGCACAGGCATCGCTCTCGCTGGAATTCTCGGATCCATCGCCACCACAGCGGTTTTGGTCACGTGGATTCCCGCATCCCAACCCGCGTCGGCCACTCCGCTCTACGATTCGTATGTTGCGCTCGGGGATTCGTTCACCTCCGGTCCCGGTATTCCGCCCACGGTGTCGGAGGAATGCGGACGCTCGGGCAGCAACTATCCGACCCTGGTCGCAGAGGTACTGAATGTCTCTCGTTTCGTCGACGTCTCGTGCGGGGGTGCGGTCAGCGGCGATCTGACGGAATCCCAGGCGACGTTCCGCGGCGTGGGCGTCCCGCCCCAGTACGAGGCTCTGACGCCGGACACCGACCTGGTGACCGTGGGCATCGGTGGCAACGACATCGGACTCGTCCAACTCGCCGCGGGCTGCATCAACCTGCTACCACCCCCCAACGGGCAGTCCTGTGCGGTGACGAACACCGCCGGCGGCGCCGACCGCGTCGACGCTGCGATCGACGCCTTCGTCCCCCGCTACGAAACGATCACCGCGGAGATCCGGCAACGCTCCCCGGACGCGAAGATCGTCTTCGTCGGCTATCCCACGGCTGTCCGGGACGGCGGGTGCTTCCCGGAGCAGCGGTTGTGGCCCGAGGACGCGACCTATCTCCAGAACAAGCTGGACCGGTTGAACGGTGCCATGCGTCAGCAGGTGCAGGAATCGGGCGCCGAGTTCGTCGATCTGACCGGATCGACGGTCGGGCACGATGTGTGCGCCGATCCCGACGAGCGGTGGATGGAAGGCTTGTCGCCCGTCGCCGAAGCGATCCCGCTGCATCCCAACGCCGCCGGGCATCGCAACGCGGCGGATCAGGTTGTCGCGTCGCTGCTCGAGTGACACCGACGCGCCGTCCGCGTTCCTCGCTATCCGAGAGACGCGTGCACGGCGGCGGCCAGGAGCGCGGCGACCGTCTGGCGCATCACGGCCGTGGCGTCGGGAACAGCAAGGTCGTATTCGTCTCGCAGTACCGACCACGATGCCCATGTACTGGCGATTCCGAGCGCCTGGACCGCCTGCGTACGGCGCGCCGGCAGAAGGGGCGACAGTTCTCGGGCGAACAGCACCTCGATTTCGTCCGTGACGCGTCCGATGTGCCGCAGGCGATTGGTCCGGAGTTCCCGCGAGAACGGCTCCCGCAACCCCGCCGCGCGCGCGTACGGAGCAATGAACTCGAGCAGTCTCGCGCGCTGCGCGCAGAACTTGTCCACCCGTTGGGGAACGTCGAGGTCGGGCGGCACCGGTACGAACAGCGCGTCCTGGCGACTGAGGAGTTCGGCACCGGTGGTTCCGAACAGCGTTTCCAGATCGCTGAAGTTGGCCCACAGCGAGCGCAGGGAAATACCCGCGTGCTCGGCGATCTGCGCGCCGGTGGGCTTGAGTTCTCCCGCCTCGATCAGAGCGATATGCGCGTCGATCACGGCGCGCCGGGTGCGCTCCCCGCGTGCGGTCCGCCCGTCCGAGGTGCTGGTCACCACCGATTCCTCACTTGCGTCGTTCGTGTACTGCTGTGCTGCATTCTGCCAGTGCCTACGAGGGTGCTTCCCGTCCGCACGGAGCGTTGCGCACCGACTCTCATGCGGACGGGACCGTGAGCCCGCCACCGTCGACCGACAACACCTGGCCGGTGACCCAGGATGCGTCGTCCGACACGAGGTACGCGACCGCCGACGCCACATCCGACGGCACGCCGAGCCGTTGCATCGGATACCGCGCCGCGACCTGCTCTTCCCGTCCCTCGTAGAGCGCGGCCGCGAACCGCGTCTTCACGACCGCGGGTGCGACGGCGTTGACGCGGATGGCCGGTCCGAGTTCGGCCGCGAGAGACCGGGTGAGCTGGTTGAGCGCCGCCTTGCTGACGCCGTAGAACGCGATCCCCGGCGCATGGGAAAACGCGGACACCGACGAGATGTTCACGACCGCACCACCTTCGGTGGCCTCCCCGGCGAAGCGCTGCGTCCACGACAGGGCACCGAGCACGTTCACCTCGAGGATCTTGCGGGCGGCGTCGAGGTCGAGATCGGACAAGGGCCCGTAGACGGGGTTGGTACCGGCGTTATTGACGAGGATGTCGACTCTGCCGAAGCGGTCGACAGCCGCGGCGATCGTTTCGTCCCGATGCGCGGGATCGTGCACCTTGCCGGCCACGCCGCACGCGACATCGGTTCCGAGTGCCGCAACCGCCTCTGCGAGCGGCTCCTGCGAGCGCGCCGTGAGCACCACCCGTGCGCCCTCCGCCACGAGACGTTCGGCAATTCCGAATCCGATTCCCCGACTGCTTCCGGTCACTACCGCGACCCGGCCCTCGAGCCGGCCCGGGGTCCCGGCGATGGGTACGACCACCGTCACGACTCCTCTTTCGAAAACGATCCATCAGGACAGTAGGAACATACACTCGCAGTGTTGTAACCTGTCGCTGAAAAGTGACGTCGATCTCATCGAGACCCGGCAGAACGCCCGAAAGCCCGGAGAAGGCCCGAGAGAAAGTGCACCCGCTGTGCAATCAATCGTTACCCCGAGTGAACCTCCGGACCGGCTCCGCCTCGACGGCATCGAGGTCCGTTTCGGTGGCCTCGTCGCACTCGAGAACGTGTCGCTCCAGGTCCCGGCCGGCTCGGTCGTCGGCGTCATGGGACCGAACGGCGCAGGCAAGACGACGTTGTTCAACGTCGTCTGCGGGTTCCTGCGCCCACGCGCCGGGACCTTGACCCTCGACGGCCGGCCGGTACGCCCCGCCCCACATCGCCTCGTCCGGCACGGGGTGGCGCGCACCCTGCAGGGACTCGGGCTCTTCGGCGGGCTCACCGTTCTCGAAAACGTCGCCGCAGGAGCGTCGGTGTCACACCGCGCACCGTTCGTCACGAGCCTGCTGGGGTTGCCGTACGGCGCCCGCACCCAGCGCACCGCCCGGAGTTCCGCCGCGACACTCCTCGACGAGTTCGGGATCGGAGAGTACGCACAGGCACTCCCACCGGCGCTCCCGTACGCGGTCGCCAAGAAGGTCGCGCTCGCTCGCGCTCTGATCTCGGATCCGACATTGCTTCTTCTCGACGAACCGGCAGGCGGTCTCGACAGCAGTGACATCGAGGAGTTGGGGGCCCTGATCCGCCGACTGCCTTCGCGCGGCGACGGATCGCGTTCGGTGATGCTCGTCGAACACAACGTCGACCTGATCATGTCGGTGTGCGACCACATCGTGGTGCTCGACTTCGGCAAGGTGATCGCCGCGGGAACCCCCGACGAGATCCGTGCCGATCCACTGGTCGCGGCGGCCTACCTCGGCGGAAAAGAGGCAGCGTGACCGCTCCTTTGCTCCGGATCGAAAACCTCACGGGCGGATACGGTCCCGTACCGGTTCTGCACGAGGTGAGCTTCGACGTCCCGTCCGGCACCATCGCCGCTGTCGTCGGCGCCAACGGCGCCGGGAAAACCACCTTGCTGCGGGCACTGTCGGGAATGCTGCCGGCGGTTCAGGGTTCGATCAGCGTGTCGGGGACGCCCGTGCTCGGTGTCCCGACGGAGAAACTCGTGCACCACGGGGTGGCCCACGTGCCCGAGGGGCGCGGCGTGATCGGTGAACTGACCGTCGAGGAGAACCTTCGTCTCGGCGGGCTGTGGCGCAAGGATCGCGCCGACACCAAACGCGCCATTGCCGAGATGTACGAGATGTTCGAGCCCCTCGCCCGGCGGCGGACCAGCAGCGGCCATCAACTCTCCGGCGGCGAACGGCAGATGCTCGCGATCGGCCGGGCCCTGGTCGCGCGGCCCTCGCTGCTTCTGCTCGACGAACCCTCACTCGGTCTCGCACCGCGCATCGTCGACCTGATCATGTCGGTCCTGCGCGACCTGCGGGACCGCACCGGCCTGACGGTGGTCCTCGTCGAGCAGAACGTTCACAGTGCACTTCCGATCGCCGATCAGGCGATCGTGCTGGCACTGGGCCGCGTCGTCGTCGCCACCTCGGCTGCGGAACTCGTCATGGACAGCGACTTCCGCACCGCGTACCTGGGCTTCTGAGGAGCAACCGATGGACAGATTCCTGTTTCTCACCGTGGACGGTCTCGCGCGCGGTGCCGTCTTCGCAGCGTTCGCACTCGCGCTCGTGCTGATCTGGCGCGGTACCCGCGTGATCAACTTCGCGCAGGGCGCGATGGCTGCGGCCACCACCTACATCGCCTATTCGGTGACGTCGGCGACCGGTTCGTACTGGTACGGACTGCTCGCCGCGGTCGTGAGCGGCTTCCTCTTGGGTGCCCTCGTCGAGCGAGTGCTGATCCGCCGTCTCGATCACAGCCGCCCACTGGCCGCGGTGATCGTCGCGCTGGGCCTCGTGATGGTGATCCACGCCGTGCTCGGCATGATCTACGGCAACGACTTCCGTCCCATGCAGTTGCCGTTCAGCCGCGACCCCCTGCGGGTCGGGACGGTTCCGCTGCTGTCTCCGTACGACGTGTTCGTCTTCGCTGCGGTGGGGGTGGTGGTCATCGGCCTCGCCCTGCTGTTCACCCGTACCGATCTCGGACTGAAGATGCGGGCGTCGGCGTTCGCTCCGGACGTGTCGCGACTGCTGGGGGTGAAGGTCTCGGCGATGCTCACCCTCGGGTGGGCTCTGGCCGGCGCTGTCGGCGGGCTCGCGGCTCTGCTCGTCGTACCTACCGAACTCGGGCTCAACCCGCACGCAGTCGATCTCGTATTCATCTTCGCCTTCACCGCAGCGGTGATCGGCGGATTGGACAGCCCGGTGGGCGCGGTGCTCGGCGGGCTCGCGACAGGGTTGCTGCTGAGCTTCGTCAGCGGCTACCTCAGTGGAAGCATCGCGCCGATCGCGGTACTTCTGATGCTGCTGGCGGTGCTTCTGCTGCGGCCCCAAGGCATTTTCTCCGGCGTCGCCGCCAGGCAGGTCTGACCATGCACACTTCCCGCTTCGATTCGTTCGCCGTGCGCGCCGCGGTGGTGGCCGGTATCACCGCCGCCGTCATCGTGATCATCTTCGTACTACCCCCCTTCCGGAACTACCAGTTGGCCACCATCGCGGCATATCTGTGCGCGACAGCCGGACTGACAGTGCTCATCGGTCGCAACGGTCAGCTCTCGCTGGGGCACGGAGCGCTGATGGCCTGCGGGGCATACTCGTTCGCGCTGACCTCCAACGCAATGGGCGACGCCGGGGTCACCGGGATTTCGGTGCTGCTCGTGCCGCTCGTCGCTGCCGTGCTCGTAACCTCCGTGGTCGGGGTCGTCGTCGGGGCGGCCGCCGCACGGCTTCACGGCCCCTACCTGGCCGGCTTGACGCTCGCGCTGGTTGTCGTGATCCCGTCGATCACCACCACCTTCTCCAGTGTGCTCGGCGGCGACCAAGGCCTGTGGGCGTATGTGGAGGGACCGCCGAGCAGCATCGCAGCGGCGTTCACCGTCGAACAGTGGCAGGCCACGATCGCCGTGGTCGCCGCGGCCCTCACCGTGCTCGCCCTGTCGAATCTCATTGCCGGAGACTTCGGCCGCCGCATGCAGGCCGTGCGCGACGACGAGATCGCCGCGCGCCTCGCGGGTATCGACGTCGCCCGCACCAAGATCACCACATTCGTGGTCAGTGCCGGTGCCGCCGGCCTCGGCGGCGGTGTGCTCGCCATGGTCTCCCAGAGCGCGTCCCCGGGCGCATTCGGTGTCACCTTCTCATTGTTCCTGCTGATGGGCGTGGTGATCGGCGGGCTCGGCTCTCTTCTCGGGGCTGTGTGGGGTGCGGTGCTCCTGGTCGTACTCCCCGCGCTCGTCGCCGCACTCACCGACACGCTCGAACTGTCCCCGTCCCTCGCCGAACGTCTGGACGGCAACCTCGCGATCGCGGTATTCGGCGTCGCCGTCATCCTCATCGTGATGCTCGCCCCCGCAGGTCTCCAAGGCCTGTTCGGTACAGCGATTCGTCGTCTCCGGCCCGGTACCCGCGGGCCACGACACGGCCGTCCCGATTCCACTTCCGTCTCCACCCCACCGAAAGCAGAGGCCAACATATGAAAACAGGTCGGCGACAACAACTTTCCCTCGTCGCTCTCGTTGCGACGACGGCCGTGACGCTTGCCGCGTGCGGCAGCGGCACCACCGCGTCGACAGGGGCCTCCGGTGAAGGAGACACCACCGGTGTCACCGACACCTCGGTGCTGGTCGGCACCCACATGCCACTGACCGGACCGGCCGCCGCCGGTTACTCGAAGATCCCTCCCGCCACCCAGGCGTACTTCGACTACATCAACGAACAAGGCGGCGTCAACGGTCGCACCATCGAGTACAAGGCACTCGACGACGGCTACAACCCGTCCAACACCCAGCAGGTCGTGCGCGAGCTGGTGCTGCAGGACCGGGTGTTCGCGATACTCGGTGGTCTGGGGACGCCCACCCATTCCGGCGTGCTCGACTTCCTGGACACCAACAATGTTCCGGACTTGTTCGTCGCGTCCGGTTCCCGAATCTGGAATCAGCCCGACAAGTATCCCAACACCTTCGGGTTCAATGCTGACTACACCGTCGAAGCCAAGATCATGGCGCAGTACGTGAAGGACAACCTCCCCGGCAAGAAGGTGTGCACCCTCGGGCAGGACGACGATCTCGGTGGCGATTACCTTGCGGGAGTCGAGCAGATCGTCGGTGCCGACGCGGTGGTCGAGAAACAGTTCTACGCCACCAGCAACACCAACGTCGCTCCGCAGATCGGCGCCCTCCAGGCCGCGGGCTGCGAGGTCGTCATGCTCGCAACGATTCCCGGCTTCACCGCCCTCGCGATCGGAACCGCGGGCCGACTCGGATTCCGGCCGCAGTGGACCACCGCCTCGGTGGGCGGCGACTACCTGACCCTGTCCAAGACCCTCGGTGACGCAGCCCCGCTCGCGGAGGGACTGCTCAGCACCAACTACCTGCCGTCGCACTTCAGCGAAGACGACGAGTGGACCACCAAGTTCCGGGAGATCAACACCAAGTACAACAACGGGGCCGAATTCGACGGCAACGTCGTCTACGGGATGTCCATGGCGCACACGTTCGTTCAGGCGCTCGAAGCGGCGGGTGAGAATCCCACTCGCGAATCGATCGTCGAGGCCATCCGGTCGAGCGACTTCACGGGCCCGAACCTCGTGCCGTTCCGGTTCGCCGAGGACGACCACTCCGGTGCCGGTGGCGCACGGGTCAACCAGGTCACCAACGGTGTTCAGGAGTACTTCGGCCCCGCGTACACCACCACCGACGCTCTCGGCGATCCCGTCGTGGAGTACCGAGCGGAATAGCGAACAACGGCAGCCGGAAGAGTCACGGCTGCCGGCACATCCACAGACAGCGTCTGCCGGGCATCGTACGGGGATGCCCGGCAGACGCCTGTCGTGTCGGTGGCACCGCGTACTGTCACGTCCATGCACAACGCGCAGCACCAAGGCTAGCCCCGGCCCGGGGCCGCCCCGAGTCAGGAGAAGCCTGATGCGCGCTGCACTCTGCAACACCCTGTTCGCCGTGTTCGGTCATCGGATTTGCTGTGGCCGGATCCCCGAGTGGACCGCCTATGTGGGCCAGGCGTGGGACACCTACGACATCGCCCCGTGGAATCTGTACAACGTGATCTGGCGGATCCAGAACTGGATCCGCGGTGGTGTCGACTGAGGGGCGAACCACACCGAGCCCACCGACTCTGCCGGTCGGGTTCACTCCGGAGCAGTCGCCATCGCCGAGAGTCGCTGCGCGAGAATCCGCGCCGCCTCCCGTAATTCGGGAGGCTCCAGGACCACTGCCTCGAAACCCAATCGCGCGACGTGCATGGCAAGCCAATCCAGGTCCTGCCCGCCGACGACGAGCACACACCAACCGTCGTGCTCGTCGTCGACGCGGCCGACCTGGGGCGGCACCAGTTCCCGGACCCGGTGGGCGGAGGCATGCACCCGCACCCTCGCGAGGTATCGGTAGGGCGCCTCCGTGACGGCGCGTTGCACATATGAAATCGGATCCGGGTAGTCCCTCGGGCGGAACCGCCAGGTCGTCGCCGTCACGTCGCCCATCCGGTCGAGCCGGAAGGTACGCCAGTCGTCGCGGTCGACGTCCCAGGCCATCAGATACCAGCGGTGCCCCGCCACGACCAAGCGCACCGGTTCGGTCGTGCGTTCCCGGTCGTCGCCGTCACGGCCCGGGTAGCGGAAGCGGACCCGCACCGCGTCGCGGCAGGCCCGGGCGAGCACCATCAGGGTGTCGGCGTCGATCTCGATGTCGGGCCCCACCAGGGTCTCCATCGCCCCGTACACCGCCCGCACCTCCGCCCGCAGTCGCGGCGGCATGACCTGGTCCAGTTTCGCAAGCGCCCGCAGCGATGCCTCGGCCGATCCGGTGATCGTGCTTCCCGACGCCAGCCGCAACGAGACCGCTGTCGCGATCGCCTCTTCGTCGTGAAAGAGCAACGGAGGCAAACGGGTTCCGGCGCCGAGTTGATAACCGCCGCCGACGCCCGCGGTCGCACGCACGGGATATCCCAGTGTCCGTAATCGCTCCACGTCGCGGCGCACCGAACGATCGGTCACCCTCAGTTCCACCGCGAGGTCCGCGGCAGTCCAGGACGGCCGGCTCTGCAGCAGTGCCAGCAACCGCAACACCCGTTCGGTCGTCGCCTCGACGGTCACGACTTCCATCGTCGCACGATCACGGAACGATCCTGTCCGGAATGTGGGGGACGCTTGTACCCATGACGGACCGACACTGGAATTCGCTCTTACGAGACCAGTTCGCCACCCCGGCACGCACTCGCCTCGACGGACTCACCGACGCTGAGTACTTCTGGGAACCCACTCCCGACTGCTGGAACGTGCGCCCGCGAGGCACCGGTACCGCACCCGTGCAGGCCGGCAGCGGTGCCATGACGATCGATTTCGCATTCCCGGAACCGGACCCGCCACCGTTCACGACGATTGCGTGGCGCCTCGGCCACGTCGTTGTGGGAGTACTCGCGATGCGCAACGCGTCGCATTTCGGACGGGCACCCACCGACTACGCCTCGTTCGAGTACGCCGCGACCGCAGACGAAGCGCTCGCCCAACTCGACGCGGAATACGCGACCTGGGTCGCCGGTGTCGAATCGCTCGGTGAAGAGGGATTGTTCCGCCCCTGCGGGGAGGCGGAGGGTCCGTACGCCGACTACCCGATGGCGACCCTGGTTCTGCACATCAACCGCGAGCTGATCCATCACCTCTCGGAAATGTGCCTGCTCCGCGACCTCTATCTGCACACCCGCCGTTCGACTCGACAGGAGGTGGGCTGACATGGCCCGCGACATCCAGATCACGTTCGACTGCGGTGATCCCGCAAAGCTCGCCCAGTTCTGGGCCGACGTCCTCAGCTACGAGGTGCAGGCCCCGCCCCCGGGTTTCACGTCCTGGGAGGAAGCACTCGAGGCAATGGGAGTGCCACCGGAACACCGCAACGACGCGTCCGCTGTCGTCGATCCCGAGGTGGCCGGACCACGACTGTTCTTCCAACGAGTTCCGGAAGGAAAACAGGCCAAGAACCGCGTGCATCTCGACGTTCGAGCCGCGCCCGACACGGACGGCGACGCCCGAATGGCGCTCTTGGAGAAAGAAGCCGAGCGTCTCGTGGCCCGCGGAGCCGAGCGGGTTCGACGCCACGAGCCCGCTCCCCCGCTCGACGCCGGGCACATCGTGATGACCGATCCCGAAGGTAACGAGTTCTGCCTCGATTGACGGTCGCGCACGAGTCACGAACCCACGGACTGTTGATCCGCGGAACGTGCTGCGGAGAACAAGCTCCTGCAATCCGGGGCAGGTCCGCGTAACCGGTAACAGGCACAGCCGTCCGTGTGAGGATCGCGGACATGGATGTCTTCCTGGAAACCGGACGGCTCGTGCTGCGCCCCTTCGCCGGCACCGATGTCGAAGACCTCGTGGCACTCGATAACGACCCCGACGTCATGCGCTTCATCAACGGGGGCCGCGCCGTGAGCCTCGAAGTTGTCCGAACGCAGACACTGCCACGGCTCCTGCACGAATATCCGTGCTTCGGCACCCGCGGGTACTGGGCAGCTGAAGAGAAGGCCACCGGAATTTTCCTGGGCTGGTTCGAGTTCCGTCCCCTGGATGACCACCACCCAGCCGTAGTCGAACTCGGCTACCGACTGAACAAGGCCGCCTGGGGCAAGGGCCTTGCCACGGAGGTATCGCGGGCTCTGATCGGCAAGGGGTTCACCGACCTCGGAGTGGAGCGGGTCACCGCGAACACGATGGCGGTCAACACGCGCTCCCGGCGCGTGCTGGAAAAGGCAGGTCTGCTGTTCGTACGGAGCTTCACCGGGGACTGGGCGGAGTCGATCGAAGGATCCGAACACGGTGACGTCGAGTACGCCCTCACCCGAGCCCAGTGGGAACAGCGCCGGTAGTTGCTTCCGGTGCCCGGCTCGCCGGGCGATGAGTTCCACCGGGGCGACGAGTCGACCCACTCGACACCGTTTCCGAGATGAAGGACCTGATCATGGAAGAGACCGGGAGCGCATTCATCGACGTGATGACGATCGGAGTACCCGTCACCGACCAAGACCGCGCACTCGCGTTCTACGTCGACACACTCGGCTTCGAGACACGAATGGACGTACCGCTCGAACAACTCGGGGGTCGCTGGATCATCGTCGCGCCACCGGATGCCCGCACAACGATCGCGCTGGTCCCCGCCGGCGACGGTATTCCTGCGGGCATCGAAACCGGAATCAGGCTCACCACGTCCGATGCCGCGGCGCTGCACACGCAACTACAGGAGCGCGACGTCGTCGTCGGTGAACTGCTCCTCTGGGACGGCGTACCACCGATGTTCACGTTCCGCGATCAGGACGGGAACGGTTTCGAGGCCGTCGAGCAACCGGCCCTCGACGCGGTCTGATGTGGGGCGGGCGGGGCTCGAACCCGCGACCAATGGATTATGAGTCCACGGCTCTAACCGACTGAGCTACCGCCCCTCCGCGGCGACGGGTCGCCGCAGAACACTGCCCGCATCGGACAGCGCTCCGGAATGGTACCTGGGGTGGCGCCGTCGTATCGAGACGGGGTGACCCAGCCATGTCACGACCGTCACACCGACCAGGCCCCCCCAGGCCACAAACGAAAAATCCTCCCACCCGCGATGGGTGGGAGGATTTCAAGCGCTCCCCCGGCTGGACTCGAACCAGCAACCGTTCGATTAACAGTCGAATGCTCTGCCAATTGAGCTACAGGGGATTGTCCTGCGGTGCTCCGCGGTTTCCCCCGGTGCGTGGAAAACCATAGCGCTCAACCCGCCGCGGTGCCAAATCGCCTGCACAGTGCGCGTCCGGGCCAAGATCAGGCAGGATGGAACAGACGCGCAGCCACGGGTGGAAGGACAGCACATTGATGGGTTTGTTGGTCGGAGTCGCAGCGGGCTATGTGCTCGGCACCAAAGCGGGTCGCGCCCGGTACGAGCAGATCAGCAAGACCGCGAGGGCGGTGGCGGGGAGCCCGGTCACGAAGAAGGCGATCGAGGTGGGACGACAGAAGCTCGCCGACTCGCTGAGTCCACAACCGAAGCTCGAACCGATGAAGCCGATCGACGAGCACACGACGATCATGATCCCGCGGGATCAGCTCAAGAAGTAGCTGCTCAGCCGGCCAGGCCGTCGCCACTCGTATCGCCGATGGCCTGGTCGAGCAGGCTCCGCCGGTACTGCTCGAGCGCCATGAGGTCGCCGAGCAGCGCGTGGAACTCGTCCGATTCGGTGGCGGGCGAGATCCGCTGCAACTTCGACTTCAGTTCCGCGACCTGCTCCCCTACCCACACTTCTTGCAGGCGTGCCAGCACGCCGCCGATGTAGCGCGGGATGCGGTCTTCCTCGGCCGGTATCGGCTCGACTGCGAGTTCCATCACCAGCGAATGCGCGACGGGGTCCTTCGCTGCCCGGCCGACCGCGTCGACCCACTCGCCGCCACCCATGCCCGACCCGGTACCGCCGGCGGCAGCGACCGCCGTGCGTACCGCTGCGTACGCCGGATCGGTGAAGGTCTCCTTGGGCAGTGAGTCGAATACGGTTCCGGCGATACCCGGGTATTGGAGGGCGGCCTTGAGCGCGTCGCGTTGCGGCCACAGGGACGGGTCGTTCGGGCGGGGCCGACGCAACGCCGACGCGGGCGCCTGAGGTGCCACGGTGGCTCCGGCCCGGGGCTTCGTTTCCGGTGCGCGGGCACCACGCCGCGCTTCGTCTTGCACCCGGCGTCGCACCGCGGGAATGTCGTCCCAGCCCACCCAGTGCGCGAGTTGCACCGAGTAGTTGTCGCGCAGGGTGCGGTCCTTGATCTGCGCGACCACCGGAACACAGCGGCGCAGCGCCTCGACCCTTCCTTCCGCGTTGTCCAGATTGTGTTCGGAAAGAATAGATTTCACCACGAACTCGAACATCGGAGTCCTGCGGGCGACGAGATCGCGCACAGCGCCGTCACCGGACTCCTGCCGGAGTTCACAGGGATCCATCCCCTTGGGGGCGATCGCGACGTAGGTCTTCGCCGCCGTCTTCTGGTCGCCCTCGAATGCCTTCATCGCGGCGGCGCGCCCGGCGTCGTCACCGTCGAAGGTGTAGATCACCTCGCCGCGGAAATAGCTGTCGTCCATGAGCAGGCGGCGCAGCATGGCCAGGTGCTCGTCGCCGAACGCGGTTCCGCACGCGGCCACGGCGGTCTTCACGCCGGCCAGATGCATGGCCATGACGTCGGTGTAGCCCTCGACGATCACCGCCTGGTGTGATTTGGCGATCTCGCGCTTCGCGAGGTCCAACCCGAACAGCACCTGAGACTTCTTGTACAGCTGCGTCTCCGGCGTGTTCATGTACTTCGCGGTGATCTGGTCGTCGTCGTACAGCCGTCGCGCCCCGAACCCGATGACGTCACCGGAGAGATTGCGGATCGGCCACAACAGTCGCCGGTGGAACCGGTCGATGGGTCCGCGGCGCCCCTCCCGCGACAGTCCGGCCGCCTCGAGCTCGGCGAACTCGAACCCGCGACCGAGGAGATGCTTGGTGAGCAGGTCCCATCCGGCGGGCGCGAAGCCGCAGCCGAACGTCTCGGCGGCGGCACTGTCGAAGTTGCGTTCGGTGAGGTAGTCGCGCGCAGCCTGGGCACCCGGGGTGCGCAGTTGCTCGGCGTAGAACTCCTGGGCGGCGGCGTTCGCGGCGACGAGACGGGCGCGAGTGCCGCGGTCGCGCTGGACCGACGGTCCGCCCCCTTCGTAGTTGAGGGTGTAGCCCACGCGCTCGGCGAGTTGTTCGACGGCTTCGACGAAACTGACGTGTTCGATCTTCTGCAGGAACGAGTAGACGTCGCCGCCCTCGCCGCACCCGAAGCAGTGGAAGTGCCCGTGGTTGGGCCGCACGTGGAACGACGGCGACTTCTCGTCGTGGAACGGACACAGACCCTTCAGGGAGTCGGCGCCGCCTCGCTTGAGCGCGACGTATTCACCGACGATGTCTTCGATGCGGGCGCGGTCGCGAATGGCCGCGATGTCTCTGTCTGAAATTCGGCCGGCCACGACGTCGATTCTAAGCCGCTCCGCCGCCGCTGCCCGCAGCGGTGGTCACGCGTCGCGGCGCTACCCCCAACTGGCCTGCGCGGCGAGGCTGTCCCGGTCGATGCGCTCGAGCCGGGATTCGGTGCACGACGCAATCTGATCGACGACCACGCGCACCCGGGCCGCGTCGTCGGGTGCGTCTTTCCACGCCGCGGCGAAGAACGGATCGAGGCCCACCGGCGCGGTCCTCAGCAGCCATTCCGCAACGCGGTGGATTCGCTCGCGCTGCGCCTCCTGCCGGGTGCGGTGCACACGATCGGACATGACGAACTGCAGCGCCATCGTCTTGAGCAGGGCCACCTCGGCGGCGACCACGGGCGGAATCACCAGGTCGGCGTCGTATCTCGTGACGGGTTGGTCGCCGGTGACCTCCCGGGTTCCGAGGATCGCCGCGGTGGCGTACCGGCCGACGAGTTCGCTGGTGAGTCGTTTGAGGGCGACGGAACTGGCCAGAGTGCCGTCGAAGGTTCCGACGTCGATCACCACCGGCATCTCCGACAGTCGTTTCGCCGCTTCGGTGAGTTCGTCGGGGACGAGATCGGAGAATTCGCGCATGCCGAGTTCGATGAGGGCCGAAACCGCATCCGCGTCGCCGAGTACCCGCAGGTCGATCCGGCCGTCGATGACGCCGTCCTCGACGTCGTGCACCGAGTACGCAACGTCGTCGGACCAGTCCATGATCTGCGCCTCGAGGCATTTGCGGCGGTCCGGCGCGCCCTCCCGCACCCACGTCAGCACGTCGAGGTCATCGTCGTAGGCGCCGAACTTCGCGCCCGGCGACGGCCGCGTCCACGGGTATTTGAGCGTTGCGTCGAGGGCGGCGCGGGTGAGGTTCAGTCCGGCGCTCGTGCCGTCCGGATAGAGGACCTTGGGCTCCAGGCACGTCAGGATGCGCAGGTTCTGCGCGTTGCCTTCGAATCCTCCGCACGGCGCCGCCACCGCGTCCAGGGCGCGCTCTCCGTTGTGCCCGTACGGCGGGTGCCCGATGTCGTGGGCGAGACCCGCGAGGTCCACGACGTCGGCGTCGGCGCCGATTCCCTCCGCGATGCTGCGGCCGATCTGCGCGACTTCCATCGAGTGCGTGAGCCGGGTGCGCGGAGTGTCACCGTCGCGAGGGCCGACGACCTGGGTCTTGTCGGCCAGCCTGCGCAAGGCAGCGGAGTGCTGGACCCGCGCGCGGTCGCGCGCGAATGCGGTGCGGTCCGCGGCGGCACGTTCGGCGCCGATCAGCGCCGAGCGCTTCGGCGATTCGGCGACACGCCGCTCGAGATCGTGCTCGCTGTAGCCCTGCATGAGATCCTTCCTTCGTCGCACCGGCCGTACGTCCCCCGACCCCTACTCACATGTTCGCCTACCCATATCTTCGCCGTTGACCATCTCGGTCACCCACCCGCATGTCACTGCTCGGCTGTGTACGGGAAGTCTGCGGAGAAGTGGGTGATCTGGTACCAGATCAGCGCGCCGGTCTCCCGGGCGATCGCGTGGAATTGGGAGTTGCGGGTGAACACCGCCGGTCCCTGGCGGGTGGGCGCGGTCCATGCGTCGAGTCCCGAATCGCGAGCCATGGTGCGGGTGCGGAGCGAATGCCACGGGTCGCTCACCAGGACCGCTGAGGACAGCCCCAGCTCGTCCATGTCCCTGCTCACGGCTTCCACGCTGAGCAGGGTGTCGGATCCTTCTTCCACCGCGATGATCGACTCCGCGGGCACGCCCCTCGACACGAGATAGTTCTTGCCCGCGGCCGCTTCGGTGAACAGGTCGCCTTCCTGCTTACCCCCGACGGTGACGATCCTCGGCGACACTCCCGCCTCGTACAGCTTGAGTGCCTGCTCGAGCCGAGCCTCGAACACCGACGACGGTGTTCCCGAGTACTGGGCGGCGCCGAGCACGACGATCGCGTCGGCAGGCGTCCTGTCGTCGATACGGGCGACCTGCCACACCCGTATCGCGGTTCCACCGACGACGAGAATCGCGGCGAGCAGGACACCGACCACCAGTCGCCTCAGCCACCGTGCGACGCGGGCGCCCAGGCCGAGATCGTCCTCGGCACGGCGTGGCGCGGGGACCCGGGGGCGGGATGCGGTACTCACCCCCCAAGTCTGCCAGTGCAGCCGCGGAACACAGCACGATGACGCGCCGACCACGCTTTCTTCCCTCGAACGATTAGATTCGGAGGCATGCCCCACGCCTCGTCCCCACGCCGACATCCCGCAAAGATCGTGCCCGCACTGTTGCCCCTCCTGCTGGCGGCAGCGGCCTGGCTGTTGATGCCGGCAGCGGCGGCGGCAGAACCGCCCTCGCGCCTCCAGTCACCGATCAGCGACTCCGCGGGCGTCCTCGACGCCGAAGACGTCGCGCGTATCCAGCAGGCGGCGGACGCGTTGTACGACGAGCACCGCCTGCAACTCTGGGTCACGTATGTGTCGAGTTTCGACGGCCAGAACTACGACGCCTGGGCGCAGGCGACCGCGCGGGCCAGCAACTTCGGCCCGGACACGGCCCTGCTGGCGATCGCGACCGAAGACCGCGAGTTCGCGCTGTGGACCCCGTCGGGATCGGACATCAGCGCGTCGGAGCGCGACCGCATCAGCTCGAACGACGTCACCCCCGCGCTGCGCACCGGTGACTGGGCGGGCGCGGCCGTCGCCGCGGCAGACGGTCTCGACGCCGCGTTGACGCCCTCGAGCGCGCCCACCACGACACTGCTCGTCGGTGGCGGCGTGATAGCCGCGGGTGCCGGCGGCGTCTACGCATATTCGCGGCGGTCCAAGCGCAAGCGTGCCGAGACGGCCGCCGCGCGCGCAGCGGCGATCGACCCCGCCGATACCGGCGCACTGGCCGCGCTCCCGCTCGAGGGTCTCGAGCTGCATGCCCAGAAGGTACTGGTGGAGACGGACAACGCGGTGCGCTCGAGTTCGGAAGCACTCGAGCTCGCACGCGGTGAATTCGGTGACACGGCAGTACAGCCGTTCGACCGGGCGTACCGGCAGGCGCAGGCCGCCCTGGCGAGTGCGTTCGAGATCCGGCAGCGTCTCGACGACGACATCCCCGAGACCCCGCAGCAGCAGCGCGAAATGCTGGTGCAGCTCGTCTCGTCGTGCGGGCAGGCCGACCGCGAGCTCGACGCACAGGTGGAGGCGTTCGACCGCATGCGGGACCTGCTGCTCGACGCTCCCGACCGGCTCGATGCACTGACACAGCGCGCCATCGGCCTGCGGACGCGTATCCCGCAGGGCGAGGCCGCGCTCGCGCAGCTGACCGGGGAGTTCCCTTCTGAGGCGCTCGCGCCCGTCAAGGACAACGTGTCGCTCGCGCTCGAGGAGATCGAGTACGCCGAGAAGGCCATCGATCAGGGCCGCGTCGCGGTGTCGCGCCCGGCGGGCGAGCAAGGTGACGCGGTTCGTGCGATCCGGGATTCCGAACGCGCCCTCGGACACGCGGCAACGCTCCTCGACGGTGTCGAGCACGCCGCGGAGGACATCCGCCACGCCATCGCGACTCTTCCGGCTGCCATGGAAGATGCGGCACAGGGCATTGCCGACGCCGAACGGCTCGTGGCGGCGGGTGGCCCGGAACTGGCGGAAGCCCGTAGGGCCGCCCAGGAGGCACTCGAGCATGCACGGGCCGCGCAGCACACCGACCCGCTGGGAAGTTTCACGCGGGTCGTGGAAACCGACGCGCGGCTCGATGCGCTGCGGGCGCAGACCCGTGAGGCGCAAGAGGAGGAAGCGCGCGCCCGTCGGCGGCTCGAACAGGATCTGACCGCCGCCCAGGCGCAGGTCACCGCCGCATCCGATTTCATCGGCACGCGACGCGGCGTCGTCGGCGCGGAGGCACGCACGAGACTGTCGGAGGCGCAGCGCCATCTGGACGCGGCGCGGCACCTCGCGTCGACAGATGCAGCCCAGGCCCTGCAGCACGCCCAGACAGCCTCGGCCCTCGCGGCCCGCGCCCTGAGCGCTGCACGCCGGGACGTCGAGTCGTGGGAACGTCGCAACCCGCCGCGCGGTGGCGGTTCGTCGGGCGGCAACATCGCGGGTGCTGTGCTGGGTGGCATCCTCATCAACAGCGTTCTCGGCGGCGGCGGCCACGGCGGTGGCTTCGGAGGCGGCTTCGGGGGCGGCGGCTTCGGGGGCGGCGGAGGCGGCTTCGGCGGGTCGAGCGGCGGCAGGTTCTGACGCCGCACCGGTGAAAGCCGGGTTGGAAAATGCCCGCTCAGCGGGCAACAACTCACCCG